>CBINGC010000012.1:0-95187 GCA_966250105.1 uncultured Sphingopyxis sp.
TCACGCTCGATCATGGCGCGATCGCCGAACTCGAATGGCCGCCGATGACGATGGGCTTCGCCGCAAAGCCCGAGCTGCTGAAGGACATCAAGGTCGGCGACAAGGTCGCGTTCGAGCTCGACTGGAACGGTAAGGCCGGGACGATCACCAAGCTCGACAAGGCGCCATAATATCCGCCGGCGCGCGCGGCGAAGCCAGTCGTCGCGCGCGCCAGCCCCTTCCTTCCCCGAACCCGGATGCGTCCGGTCGGATCGATCAATCGGTCTGGAGCGCGAGTTCGGTGCCCGCGATCGCCTCGATCACCCGGCATTCGGCGGCCCGGCCGCCCTCGCAGGAGGTCGCGACCTCGGTCAGCGCCGAGCGCAAGGTTTCGAGCCGCGCGATGCGGATGCCGATATCGGCAAGATGCGCGCGCGCGATCGCCGCAGCCTCGCCGCAATCGCGGTCGGGCTGATCCGAAAGCGCCAGCAGCGAGCGGATTTCGGGGATCGAAAAACCGAGCTGCCGGCCGTGGCGGACGAAGGCGAGCCGCCGAAGGTCGGCCGCATCATAGCTTCGCCGTCCCGAAGCGGTGCGCAGGGCTTCGGGCAGCAGCCCGATCTCTTCATAGAAGCGGATGGTGTTGACCTTGGTCCCGGTCTCCCGGGCAAGGTCGCCGATCGCGAGCCGCTTGGTCATATTATGCTTGATCCTCCAGTGACTGGAGGATGTATAGGCGGTCCTCGTCCGAAGTTGAAGGCGGCAAAGCGAAGAGCGCGCCACCACCATGGAGTGAAGACGCGATGGCGGAGGGATCCGAGAACGGCGACGGCTGCGGCTGCACGGGAGACCCGGTGCGCGCGGAAAAGGACCCGGCCTATCGCCGTGCTCTTTGGATCGTGGTTATCCTAAATCTCGGCTTCGGCGCTATCGAGATCGTCGGCGGATTCATCGCCAACAGCCAGGCGCTGAAGGCCGACTCGCTCGACTTCATCGGCGACGGCACCATCACGCTGGCCGGCCTCGTCGCGATCGGCTGGACGGCGCTCGCCCGCACCCGCATCGCTCTTGCCCAAGGCCTGTTCCTGCTGACGCTCGGGCTCGGCGTCATCGGCGTCGCGCTGTGGCGCGCCCTGACAGCGGTTCCGCCCGAAGCCGAGCTCATGGGCGGCATCGGCTTCGTTGCACTGCTCGTCAATCTCACCTCGGCGGCGGTCCTCTCGCGGTTTCGCGAAGGCGACGCCAATGTCCGCGCTGTTTGGCTGTTCAGCCGCAATGACGCGGTCGCCAATGTCGCGGTAATCATCGCTGCGGGTCTCGTCGCATGGACCGGCCAGGCCTGGCCCGACCTTGCAGTGGCCGCCATCATTGCAGCGCTCTTCCTGCATTCGGCCTATGAAATTCTTCGCAGCGCGCGGACCGAGCTGCGCCAACTGTCGGAACAAGGGATTCGTGGTCAGGCTTGACCCTGTAGTTGCTACAGGGTGCATAAGGCCGGCGAATCGACGCAAAGGGAAATGTCGCGAGCATGCTGGATCGACGTCAAGCTGCCGGCCTGATCGCCGCCGAGATGACGCATTACCGGGCCGCGCGGCGGGCCGGCGATTATCCCGCGGCCTGGCGCGCGCTCGAGCGCGCGCACATCGTTGCGCAGCCCTTCTTCGGCATTCACCTGTCGTCGCATGGCCACATGCTCGGTTTCGCGATGGCGCTCGGCGACTGGCGCGAAGCGGCGGGGCAGATTTTCCGGCTGGCCCTCGTCCCTCTGGGATCGCTGACGGGCCGGATCCCGGCAGGCAATAGTGGGCGGGCGCGGGTCAGCGCGTTCCAACCCATGGCGATTCCATCCGATCTGGCCGCCGCGATGTCACGCCGCGACAAACAGATGACGGGTCGATAGGGGGCTTTATGGCTGGTGCGATGATGCGACTGCTGGTGATTGTGGGCGTGCTGCTTTGCACCCTGCAATTCTGTGAGCCCGCGTCCGCGCATATTGCCGATCAAGGCACCGCCTATTCGCTGGACAGGGACGGCGGCAAGCAAGTGCCGGGCGAACCGGCAAAGAAATTCGCCCATAGCGGCCATCATCATTGCCCCATGGCGCCGGACCAGCATCAGACGGTCAGCGAAGCCCCGCTGGCCCCGGCGCGTGGGCCACTATTTGCCGCGCCGGTCGTGCAGCGACCATCGCGCGTCCTGCCGCCCCTTCTCGACCCGCCCCTCGCCTGACGTCTTGACGCGCTCGCGCATTCGCGCGGCGATCTATCGGCTCAATCGAGGATGGAATTATGTACAGGATCGTTGTTGCCCTCGTGGCAGCCACATCGTGCGTTGCGATAGCGCAGGCACAGGAGGTCGGCACCGAAAGCCGGCAGATATCAGGACCGCTCCTGACGCTCGACGAGGCGGTTGCGCTCGCGGGCGGCAGCGCGCCCGCGGCGGAAGCCGCAGCGGCGGACGTTGATGCCGCAAGCGCAGCCCGCCGAGTCGCGGGGCTGCGCCCCAACCCAGCGCTTTCGGTCGAAGTCGAGAATTTCGTCGGCACCGGGCCCTATAATGGCGTCAATGGCGCCGATATCACGGCAAGCGTCGCGATCCCGCTCGAACTCGGCGGCAAGCGGCAGGCCCGGATCGCGGTTGCCGATGCGGCGGCGCACCGCGCGCAAATCGCGCAGGCGATTGCGCAGGCCGATATCCGGTTCCAGGTCACCGAACTCTATATCCAGGCCTCGGCCGCCGAAGTGCGTGTCGCGATTGCCGAGGACCAATATCGTATCGCCGGCGACACGGCGCGCGCCGCGACCATAAGAGTGCAAGCGGGGCGCGCCTCGCCGCTCGAACAAGAACGCGCCGAAGTCGCGCGCCTGACCGCCGAAACCGAGGCCGAGAAAGCGCGCCGCCTCGCCGATGCCGCGCGCGCCAGTCTCGCGCGCCGCATTGGCCGCCCGGTCACCGGCCCGCTCGATGTCGCGGTACTCGGCGGCCCCGGAAGCGGCACCATGGGTCCGCCCCGCCCTGTATCGGCGGCTGGCACGCTCGCGCTGGCGGCGGCCGATGCCGACCTCGCCACCGCGGATGCCGGCGTCGAACTGGCGCGTTCGCAGCGCGTGCCCGATCTTACCGTCGGGCCGGGCGTTCGCCGGCTCGAAGCCACCAACGATGTCGCTGCGGTGTTCAGCGTCTCGGTGCCGCTGCCGCTGTTCAACAACGGACGCGCCGCGGTCGACCAGGCGAATGCCGAACGGCGGCGTGCCGACGCGCAGCGCCGCGTCACCGCGCTCGATATCGAGCAGAAGATCAGCGACGCCGAAGTCGAGGCTGCCAATGCGGCCGCGGCGGCGCGCGTCGCGAGCGGCCCCGCTCTGTCCTCGGCCATGGAAGCCGCGCGCATTGCGCGCATCGGCTACCGCGAGGGCAAGTTCGGACAGCTCGAACTGCTCGATGCCGAACGGACGCTGACCGAGATGCGCTCCGCGTCGATCGAAGCCCTCGCCTCCTATCAACTCGCCAAGGCCCGGTTGGAACGCCTGACGGCTCCCGCGCCGCTCGAAGGAAATTGACCCGATGACTATCACTATCAACCGAAAGCTGCTGCTCGCCGCGACGCTGCCGCTGTTCCTCGCCGCCTGCGGTGGCGGCGAGACCGCCAAACCCGCCGACGAGCATGGCGAGGAAGAGGCCGGCCATGCCGACGAGGGCAAGATCACCCTCACCAACGAGCAGATCAAGATCGCGGGGATCGCGCTCGGCAGCCCGACCATCGGCAGCGCCGGCGCGCTGCAATTGCCCGCAACGATCGAAGGCGATCCGCAAGGAACGCAGGCCGTGTCGGCCGCGATCGGCGGGCGGATCGTCGCGCTCAACCGCAATCTCGGACAGAGCGTCGGCCGTGGGCAGACGCTTGCGATTGTCGAGAGCCGCGAGGCCGCGCAGCTCCAGGGCGAGGTGCAGGCCACGCGTGCCCGATTAGCGCTTGCCAACTCCAATCTCGCACGCGAGGAGCGGCTGTTCGCACAGCGCGTGTCGCCCGAGCAGGATGTGATTGCGGCACGCACGGCCGCGACCGAAGCCAGGATCGCCTATCAACTCGCGCAGCAGCAGGTATCCGCCGCAGGGGGCGGCGGCGGCCAGCTCAACCGGATTGCCATTACCGCGCCGATTTCGGGCCAGGTAATCGCGCGCAGCGTGGTGCTCGGTCAGACGGTTCCCGCCGATGCAGAACTCTATCGCATCGCCAACCTCTCGAGCGTTTCGCTCTCGCTGAACCTCCAGCCCGCCGACGCCGGTCGTATCCGGCCCGGCGCCGTCGTCTCGGTGAGCGCGCCTGGACGCCAGGCGACCGGCAAGATCAGCTTCGTCTCGCCCGCGCTCGATCCGGCCACGAAGCTCGTGCCCGCAATCGCGATCCTCGACAATCGCGCCGGCCAATGGCGCGTCGGCGAAGCCGTGACCGCCTCGGTCGCGCTGGCTGCGAGCGGCGGCGTCGGCTCGATCAGCGTTCCCGCGACCGCGATCCAGACCGTCGAGGGCAAGAGCGTCGTGTTCGTGCGTACCAAGGACGGGTTCGAGGCTGTCCCCGTGGTGCTCGGCGACCGCGCGGGAGCCAATGTCATCGTCCGCTCCGGGCTCAAGGGCACCGAGCAGATCGCCATCACCAACAGCTTTTCGCTCAAGGCCGAGATCGGCAAGGGCGAAGCAGGCGATGAGGACTAAGCCATGATCGCTCGTATCGTTACCTGGGCGGTCGAAAAGCGCTGGCTTGTCGTCCTGCTCACCGCCATCGCCGCCATAATCGGGGCGACAGCATTGTCGCGCCTGCCGATCGACGCGGTTCCCGACATCACCAACAACCAGATCCAGATCAACGTCCGCGCCCCCGCGCTCTCGCCCGAACTCGTCGAGAAGCAGGTCGCCTTCCCGATCGAGACCGCGCTCGCGGGGATCCCCGGCCTCGATCACACAAGGTCGCTGAGCCGCAACGGCTTCGCGCAGGTCACCGCGGTCTTCGACGATTCGACCGACATTTATTTCGCGCGCCAGCAGGTCGGCGAACGCCTCAACGAGGCAACCGAGAATATACCCGACGGGGTTCGCCCGGAGATGGGGCCGATCGCGACGGGTCTCGGCGACGTCTATATGTGGACGGTCCGCCTCGCGCACCGCAAAGACGATGCGCACAAGGCCGGCGAGCCCGGCCTCCAGCCTGACGGCAGCTATGTGACCCCCGAAGGCGAACGGCTCGTCACCGAGGCCGACAAGTCGACCTATCTTCGCACGACGCAGGACTGGATCGTCACGCCGCTCGTCCGGACGGTTCCCGGCGTCGCGGGCGTCGATGCGATCGGCGGCTATTCGAAGCAGTATCTGGTCGTTCCCGACGTGCAGCGCCTCGCCGCGCTCGACCTCAGCCTCACCGAGCTCGCCGAAGCCCTCGAACGCAACAATAGTGCGGTCGGCGGCGGCGTCGTCGAGCGCAATGGCGAAGGGCTCGCCGTTCGTTCGGACGCGTTGGTCCGCGACACCGCCGAGCTGGCACGCACCGTCGTCGCAACGCGCGCGGGCGTTCCGATCACGCTCGACCAGGTGGCGACGGTCCGCACCGGACAGGCGGTTCGCATGGGTTCAGCCTCTGAAAATGGCACCGAAGTCGTCGTCGGCACCGCGGTCATGCGCATCGGCGAGAACAGCCGGACGGTCGCGACCGCGGTCGCAGACCGGCTGAAGGAGGTAAACGCCTCGCTGCCGCCCGATGTCGTTATCGAGCCGGCGCTCGATCGTACCAAGCTCGTCAATTCGACGATCTGGACGGTCGGCAAGAACCTGACCGAGGGTGCGCTGCTCGTCATTGTCGTGCTTTTCCTGCTGCTCGGCAATTTCCGCGCAGCGCTGATCGCGGCGCTCGTCATCCCGATCACGATGCTGCTCACCAGCTTCGGCATGCTGCGCGCCGGCGTCTCGGCGAACCTGATGAGCCTCGGCGCACTCGACTTCGGCCTCATCGTCGATGGCGCCGTCATCATCGTCGAGAATGCGCTGCGGCGCATGGCCGACCTCCAGCATCGCCACGGCCGCATCCTGACCGTCCAGGAACGTCTCGCGACCGTTGCATCGGCCGCGCGCGAGATGGTGCGACCGTCTGTCTACGGGCAGGCGATCATCATCCTCGTCTATGTGCCCTTGCTCACCTTGAGCGGGGTCGAGGGCAAGACCTTCATCCCGATGGCGCTGACCGTGATCATCGCGCTCGCTTTCGCCTTCATCCTCTCGCTCACATTCGTCCCCGCCGCGATCGCGATCTGGCTTTCGAAGCGGGTCGAAGAAAAAGAGGGCCGCATCATGGCGTGGCTGAAGCAACGCTACGAGCCGGGTCTCGACCGCGCGATTAGCAAGCCCAAGATCACCCTCGGCGCGGGCATCGGGGGGTTCGTCATCGCGATCCTCGCCTTCTTCTCACTCGGCCAGGTCTTCCTGCCGCAGCTCGACGAGGGAGATCTCCTGATCCAGGCGTTTCGCGTGCCCTCGACGTCCGTCGAACAGAGCCAGGCCATGCAAGTGCCGATCGAGCGGATGCTCGCAAGGCAGCCCGAGGTCGCGATCGTCTTCTCGAAGACCGGCACGGCGGACCTCGCGTCCGATCCGATGCCGCCCAACGCGACCGACAATTTCGTGATCCTCAAGCCTCGCAAAGAATGGCCCGACCCAAGCCTCCCCAAGGCCGAACTCGTCGAGCGGCTGGAGAAGGAACTGAACAAGATCCCGGGCAATGCCTATGAGATCACTCAGCCGATCCAGATGCGCTTCAACGAGCTGATTGCGGGCGTGCGCGGTGACATTGCGATCAAGGTCTATGGCGACGACTTCGACGCGATGAACGCGACCGCGCAGCAAGTCGCCGCAATCTTGCGGAAGACCGAAGGCGCGAGCGACGTGCGCGTCGAAGAAACCGAAGGTCTCTCGATGCTCGACATTCGGGCGAACCGCGACGCGATGGCGCGGCTCGGCGTCAGCGCGCGTGACGTGCAGGATGTCGTCACCGCAACGATCGGCGGCCGCGAGGCCGGCACGATCTTCGAAGGCGACCGGCGCTTCCCGATCGTCATCCGGCTGTCCGACGCGCAGCGCGCTGACCTGTCGGTGCTCGAACAGGTACAGGTCCCGGTGGCGGGCGGCGCCTTCGTGCCGCTTGCGAGCGTCGCCGATATCCGTATCGTCGAGGGACCGAACCAGATCAGCCGCGAAAACGGGAAGAGGCGCGTCGTCGTCCAGGCCAACGTCCGCGGCCGCGCGATCTCCGACGTCGTGGCCGACGCCAAGGCCGGCATCGCTAAGGATGTTCGCCTCCCCGCCGGCAGCTACCTTGAATGGGGCGGCCAGTTCGAGAATCTCGCCTCCGCACGCGACCGGCTTCAGCTCGTCGTCCCGGCCTGCTTCATCCTGATCCTGCTGCTGCTCTATGGCGCGCTTCGATCGTCGCGCGATGCGGCGATCGTGTTCACCGGGGTTCCGCTGGCACTGATCGGCGGCGTGCTAGCACTGTTCCTGCGCGGGATGGACTTCTCCATCTCGGCAGCAGTCGGGTTCATCGCGCTCTCGGGTATCGCGGTGCTCAACGGCCTCGTGATGGTGTCGTCGATCCAGGAACTGATGCGCTCGGGCATGGCGCGGGCCGAAGCCGCAAGGCAAGGCGCGCTCATGCGCCTTCGCCCCGTCGTGATGACCGCGCTCGTCGCCAGCCTCGGGTTCGTGCCGATGGCGCTCGCGACCGGCGCGGGCGCCGAAGTGCAGAAGCCGCTCGCGACGGTGGTGATTGGGGGACTGATCTCGGCGACCCTGCTCACGCTCTTCGTACTTCCGACCCTCTATGCCCGCTATGGCAGCCGGGAAGCCGACCTGCGGGAAGATCATTTGCAGTACGACGACAGCCTATCTGCGAGCACCCCCTAATGATCAGCACGACAAGACGCGCGGCACGCAAGGCTGCGGTTCTGTTGAACCGGCGGGCGACCATGCTGCTCGCTGGCGCCCGGGCGCCGATTCTCGACGACTTCGTGAACAGGTTGCCACATTGCCCGGCGATTCACATCGTAAGGGATCAGAATTCTAAAAATCTGGATCCAGGTCCAGCCCGGAACGGATGAGGTGCTCGTCACCGGAAGCGCCCAACGAGCCGGGACGAGCAGAGTCGTAAACCGCGGGCATCTTCACGCTTCCGCCGACATCGTCGGTGGAAGCGAGTCGATCATCGCAGACGCGCGCTAGACCTGTCCGATTTCCCCGTGCGTTAGATATTCCGCCCGGTTCGGCGTATCTATACCGATTTGAACATCTATCTGCTCCGCAACCGCTTGGCTGGAGTGGGTGGAAATCGCTGCCGGAGAACATGACAACGTCCTCTTCCGCCTCGGCCGGGCAGCCGTTTCCGAAGGGGTCACGCCGTTGGCGTTCCACTCCAGCAATTTTGACGCAACCCAGCCGATCGGAGGGACCGACTCATTCTACTGCGCGCTTGGGCCCCGATCCGGTAGTTGCAGCACGCTAAGCGCCAATCCTTTCCTAGACACACCCGTCGGCTCGCCGTCATCATATTACGTCCTTATTACGCGAGACGAAATGCGGCTCGACGTAACGCGGCATATTACGCCGCCTTTTGGCGTAAGTGACTGGAATTACTAGGAAAACTGGAGCGGGCGAAGGGATTCGAACCCTCGACCCCAACCTTGGCAAGGTTGTGCTCTACCCCTGAGCTACGCCCGCTCTGGCGGCTGGAAACCGGTCGGTTCCAGCGGGTGAGGCGGGCGATTAGCACCGGCTTTTTGACTCGGCAACCCCTGATTGTGCATTTTCTCCGAAGGGTTGGCATATCGCCGGCAAATCCCACATAAGCGGGGAAAGAGTCTTTCCGCCGGCGCAGACGCGACGGCAAATTGAAACAGGAGCATGTTTGCGTGGCCACGCTCGGTCTGAATCCCACCGAAAAGGAAGCCGTCGAAGCCTTCCGCCGCGACGTCGTCGAACCGTCGATGACCAGCCTTGTTATCCTCGACTTCTGGGCCGAATGGTGCGGGCCGTGCAAGCAGCTCGGCCCCGTGCTCGAAAAGGTCGCCGCCGATTATGCCGACAAGGGTGTCGTGCTGGTCAAGGTCGACGTCGATGCGAATCGCTTCATCGCGGGCCAGTTCCAGGTCCAGTCGATCCCGACCGTCTATGCGATCTTTCAGGGGCAGCCGGTCGCCAACCTGACCAATGCGCGCACCGAAAGCCAGCTGAAGGCGATTCTCGACCAGCTGCTCGCGCAGCTGCCGATCGAGAGCGCGGCAAAAGACCTGGCGGTCGAGATCGCGCCGCTGATCGAAATGGGCGAAAACATACTGGCCGAAGGCGACGGCGCGCGCGCGGCCAGCATCTTTGCGCAGATTCTCGAGATGGCGGAGGACAATGCCGCGGCGCATGGCGGGCTGATCCGCGCGCTGCTGCTCGCGGGCGATACCGAAAGCGCAGAGGCGGCGCTCGACGCCGTCCCCGCCGACCTCGCCGATGACCCCGCCATCGCGCAGGCCAAGAGCGCGCTCGCGCTCGCCGCCGATGCCCCCGACGCGGGCGAGCTCGGCGCGTTCGAAGCCGCGGTCGCGGCGAACCCCAATGATCATCAGGCGCGCTTCGACCTTGCAGCCGCGCAGATCGGCGCGGGGCAGCGCGACGCCGCCGCCGACAATCTGCTCCACATCGTCGCCGCCGACCGCGAATGGAACGACGATGCTGCACGCGCGAAGCTGCTCTCGCTGTTCGAAGCCGTCGGGCTCGAAGACCCGTGGGTCGCGGCGCAGCGCCGCCGCCTGTCGCTGATCCTCTTCGGCTGATGAACACTGACGCGCCCTTGACCATCCAGCGGATCGCGATCTTTCCGCTCACCGGCGCGGTGCTGTTTCCTGGGCTGCACTTGCCGCTGCACATTTTCGAGCCGCGCTATTCCGCGATGGTGCAGGAGGTGCTGGCGCGCGACCGGCAGATCGGGATGATCCAGCCGCGCCAGATTCCGGGCGAAGAGGATCGCGAGCCGCCGGCGCTTTACGACGTCGGCTGCGTCGGGCGCATCGTCGATGTCGAGGCGCTCGACGAGGGACGCTTCAACCTCGTGCTCGAAGGCGTTGCGCGCTTTCGCGTCCGCCGCGAACTCGACGTCACGACGCCGTTCCGGCAGGTCGAGGCAGAGATCGAGGTCGAAAACGAACGCGATGCGGTGCTCGCGAGCATCGAGCGTGCCAGCCTCGAGCGCGAAGCCAAGCGTTTTGCGGCGCGGCAGGGTTATGTCGTCGACTGGGATTCGGTCGGCCAGCTCGACGATGCGACGCTGGTCAACGGCATCGCGCAGGTCGCGCCGTTCGATGCCGCGGCGAAGCAGGCGCTGCTCGAAACATCGCCGATCGACGCGCGCGCCGAGCTGGTCGTCCAGCTGATGCAATTTTTCGGCCGCTTCGACGGCGACGACGGGCGCGCGACGCTGCAATAAGCATCGCTCAATGAAGTTTGCGCACCGACGCGTGATGCACGATGTCGGCGAGCGCGCGGCGGACGACATGCCGATCGCTTTCGCAGAGGCGCGCGGCGGCGTCGTTCACCGTAAGATGGCGGCGAACGAGCGCCTTCTCGGCCGCAAGCCGGGCATCGCCGCGCGACCCGCTTAGCCGCGCACGGCGACGGTCCGCCCAGCTTTCGACCAGCCGGTCGGCGAGCAGCGCCGCCAGATTGTCCGCGGCCCCCTGCTCGGTTTCGCCTTCGGCGGCGGGATCGGCCAGCCAGTCCTCCGCCCCTTCCGCCTGCAAGGCATCGAGCGACAGCGTCGCGGTGACCTGGCGCCGTCCCGCGCACCGCTGGTCGCCGTGAAGGCGGTGGCGCAGCGCCTGCAGTTCGGCGCGGAATTGCCAGTTCACATAGGTGGTGAAGCGCGCGCGCGCCGGATCATAGCGTTCGGCGGCGCGGTGGAGCGCGATCGCGCACACCTGCGCCGCATCCTCGGCGACGTCGGCGAGCCCGTAGCTGCGCGTGAAATAGCGGATCCGCGGCGCCGCCAGCGCCGCGAGCCGCGCGAAGCTGCGATCGGCGAGCGCCCGGGCCCGCGCGCCCGGCGCGGCATCGAGCGCGGTTCGCGCCCGGATATAATCCGTAACAGCCGTTTCGAGCGCATCGCTTTTTGCCGACATGGCCCCTGCCCCTCCTGCTCGCGGCATGGTTGCCGCCGGGGTAGGGATAGGGGGTCGTGGTTAGCGGCGGGCTGCCCGCTGCCTACGCATTATTACTTACCGTCGCCCCCGCGCAGGCGGGGACCGCTGGAGGTTTCTGCCTTCGTTGACACGTAAACCGACTGCGGCCCCCGCCGGCGCGGGGGGTGACGGTAAAGGGGAATGCCGCCTTAGACGTCCGTCCCCGCGAGCAGGCGCGGCAGGTCGCCCGCCTCGCCGCGCGCCTCGTCCATGAAGAAACGCTTGAGCAGCGGCATGCGCTGGACCGCGCCCAGCCCAGTGCGGCGGATCGTGGCGGCGGTGCGCCCCGGGATGCCGAACAGCCGCGTCAGCCCGTCGGTCGCGAGGCTGACCATCATATTGTCGAGCCCGCGCCAGCGCTGGTAGCGCGCGAGCAACGCCGCGTCGCCGAGGTCGAGGCCGAGCCGCGCACCTTCGACGAGTACTTCGGTCAGCGCCGCGACGTCGCGGAGGCCAAGGTTGAGCCCTTGTCCGGCGATCGGGTGGATGCCGTGCGCCGCGTCGCCGACGAGCGCGATGCGGTCGGCGACGATCGACGCGCTGTGATGAAAGCCGAGCGGATAGGTCATGCGCGGCGCGACGAGTTCCATCGCGCCCAGCACCCCGCCCGCCCGCTTTTCGAGTTCGGCGACGAAGCCGCGCTCACCCAGCTTGGCAAAGCCGGGACCGTCCTTTTCGGACACCGTCCAGACAAAGGCCGAGCGGTGCCGCCCCTGTTCGTCGTCGACGAGCGGCAGCAAGGCGAACGGTCCCGAGGGATAGAAGATTTCGTGCGCGACATGGCCATGCGGCTTTTCATGCGCAACCGCGCCGATCATCGCATGATGATGGTAGGACCAGTTCGCGATGCTGAACCCCGCGGCATCGCGCGTCGGCGAGCGGCGGCCCTCGGCGACGATCAGCAGCGGCGCGGCGAGCTTCGCGCCGTCGGCAAGCGTCAACATGACGCCATGCGCGTCGATCACGCGCGACACGACGGTGGCGGGCATCGCAAGCCGGGCGAGCGGCGCATCGGCGAGCGCGGCGGCGAGCGCGAGGCGCAGCTGGCGGTTTTCGACCATCGTGCCGAGCGGCGGGTCGCCGTTGGCGGTGACGAAGTCGAGTTCGCCGCCGCGCCCGCTGTCGGGCGCACCGTCGCCCACCTTGATCGCGCGGATCGGACAGCCATGATCGGCGAGGCGATCGGCGATCCCCAGCACTTCGAACATCTGCCACGTCGCGCTGGCGATCGCCGAGGCACGGCCGTCGAAGCCGGGGGCGATCGTCGTCACCGGGTCGGCGGGATCGACGATCCGGACCGACAGGCCGTGATGGGCGAGGGCAAGGGCGAGCGTTTGGCCGACAAGGCCGCCACCCGAAATCAGGACATCGCTGCGCAGCGTTTCGCTCATGGCTTCGCCCTAGCGTGCGGCAGGACGGTTGGAAAGGCTGTGGGCGAGCGCGGGGCCGCGCTTGACGCCGAGTCCGCCCCATGCGCATATCGCCGTGGTTAACTGACAGGGACCGGAACAAGAGCATGGCTAGCCGCAAGGCCGCACCCGCAAAGGCCGATTGGCGCACGGTTTTCCGCCAAAGCATCGCGCGATCGCTGGTGATCGCGGCGGCGGTGGCGCTCGGCCTTTTCACGCTGTTCCTGGCGCTCGCGCTCGTCACCTATGACAGCACCGACGCCGCGCTGAACACCGCGGCGCACGGCACCGCCGCCAACTGGATGGGCAGCGCCGGCGCCTGGTTCGCCGACCTCGGCCTGTCGATCGGCGGTGTCGGGGTCGCGCTGCTCGTGCCGCTGCTCGGCATCATCGCGTGGCGGCTGTGGACCGGCGAAGCCCAGCCCTATTGGCCGCGCCAGCTCGCCTACAGCTTCATCGGCATCCTGCTCGTCGGGCTGGGTGCCGAACTCTGGTCGCCGGCGACGAACGCACCGCTGCCTGCGGGCTGGGGCGGGATCATCGCGCTGCTGATCGGCGGCGCGGTCGCGCCGCTGTTCGCGCAGGCGGGCGAGCCCGCCGCGGCGCTGATCCGTTTCGCGACGATCCTGCTGCTCGTCGGGCTCGGGCTGTGGCTCGCATGGCGCGCGCTCCGGCTCGAAAAAGGATGGACGTCGCGGTTCAGACTGCCCGCCGCGACAGGCAGCCGCATCGTCGAACCCGCGCGCGCCGCGCGCGACGACGAACGGGCGCCGACCCTGATGGAGCGCGCCGTGCGCCCGCGCGCCGTGGCCGAGCCGGTCGACCGCGCTCCGCCCGAGATCGCCGACCCCGCGCAGCGCACTGCACCGTCGAAACCACGGCCGAAGCCGCAGACCGAACTGTTCACCAACTATCAGCTGCCCTCGATCGACCTGCTCGCGCCCGCGCCCGACCGGCCGGCGGGACAGATCGACAAGGCGGCGCTCGAACGCAATGCGCGCTTGCTCGAATCGGTGCTCGAGGATTTTCAGGTCAAGGGCGTCGTCACCGCGGTGCGCCCCGGCCCGGTCGTCACCATGTACGAACTCGAACCCGCGCCGGGCACCAAGGCGAGCCGCGTCTCGAACCTCGCCGACGACATCGCGCGCAACATGTCGGCGCTGTCCGCGCGCATTGCGCCGATCCCGGGCCGCACCGTCATCGGCATCGAGCTGCCCAACGCGCAGCGCGAATCGGTGGTGCTGCACGAGATCATCGGCAGCGCGCTGTTCCAGGATCAAACCGGCGCGCTGCCGATCATCCTCGGCAAGAATATCAGCGGCGACGCGATGATCGCCGACCTCGCGCCGATGCCGCACCTTTTGATCGCGGGCACCACCGGCTCGGGCAAGTCGGTCGGCCTCAACGCGATGATCCTGTCTTTGCTCTATCGCCTCGGTCCCGACCAGGTGAAGATGATCATGATCGATCCCAAGATGCTCGAACTCAGCGTCTATGACGATATCCCGCATCTGCTCGCGCCCGTCGTCACCGAACCCAAGAAGGCGATCCGCGCCCTCAAATGGGCGGTCGAGCAGATGGAGGACCGCTACCGGATGATGTCGTCGCTGTCGGTGCGCAACCTCGCCTCCTACAACGACAAGGTGCGCGGCGCGCTCGCCAAGGGCAAATCGCTCGGGCGCCGCGTCCAGACCGGCTACGACCCCGACACCGGCCAGCCGGTCTATGAGGAAGAGACGCTCGACTATGCGCCGCTGCCGCAGATCGTCATCGTCGTCGACGAGCTCGCCGACCTGATGATGACCGCGGGCAAGGAGGTCGAATTCCTGATCCAGCGGCTCGCCCAAAAGGCGCGCGCGGCGGGCATCCACCTGATCCTCGCGACGCAGCGCCCCTCGGTCGACGTCATCACCGGCGTGATCAAGGCGAACCTGCCGACGCGCATCAGCTTTAACGTCACGTCGAAGATCGACAGCCGCACCATCCTCGGCGAAGCGGGCGCGGAGCAGCTGCTCGGCAAGGGCGACATGCTCTACGTGCCCGGCGGCAAGCAGATCACGCGCATCCACGGCCCCTTCGTGTCCGACGACGAGGTGCGCGCGGTCGCCGATCACTGGAAGGGGCAGGGCCGTCCCGACTATGTCGAAAGCGTCACCGAGGATCCCGAAGATGGCGGCTTCGCGATGGAAGGCGCCCCCGCCGGCGGCGACAGCGCCGAGGACCGCATGTACGCCAAGGCCTGCCAGATCGTCACCGAAAGCCAGAAGGCCTCGACGAGCTGGCTGCAGCGGCAGCTCCGCATCGGCTACAACAGCGCCGCGCGCCTGATCGAGCGGATGGAGGAGGAAGGGCTGGTCAGCCCGCCCAACCATGTCGGCCGCCGCGACGTGCTCACCGACCAATATGGGCAGCAACGCTGAGGAACCTTTTTCCCGGTCAGCGACTTGAACAGCGTCTAACGGCCGGGTTCAGCGCGGGTTCAATGCCGAAATGCGAGGAATCCGCCGACCAATCCTGAGAAGATGAGAGCCCGATGATTTCCAAGACGACCCTCACCCGCCTTGCCGCCTGGACGCTCACGCCGCTGGCCGTCACCGGCCTCACCGTGAGCGCCCCCGCGATCGCCCAGTCGGCGAACGCGCTGGCGTCGGTGCAATCGCACCTCAAATCGACCAGCTCGATGACCGCCGATTTCGTGCAGACCGACCGCAACGGCCAGCGGGTGTCGGGCAAGCTGACTCTCAAGCGTCCGGGCAAGATCCGTTTCCAGTATCAAAAGGGCGTGCCGCTGCTGATCGTGGGCGACGGCAGCCGGCTGACGATGATCGATTATGAGGTCAATCAGGTGCAGAGCTGGCCGGTGAAGAATTCGCCGCTCGGCGCGCTGCTCGACCCCGATCGCGACCTGTCGAAATATGCCAAAATCCTGCCGACCGGCAACGACGACGTGCTGAGCGTCGAGGTCAAGGATCCGAAGCGCCCCGAATATGGCACGATCACCATGGTCTTCATTCGCGACGGCGCGGCGCCCGGCGGCCTGCGCCTGCGCGGCTGGGTCGCGCTCGATTCGCAGAACAACCGGACGCGGATCGACCTCAGCAACCAGAAGTTCAACGTCGCGGTCGCCGATTCGGCCTTCCGCTGGACCGACCCGCGTCCGAACCGGCGCGGTCGTTAGGCAGCCGCCGGGCGCGGCGTCCTTTTTCCGGACCAACCGTCGCCGTCTATCGACGAACTGCAAGGGTGATGCTCAAGGCGATCTTTTGTTCAGCTTGGCGACAGGGAAGAGCGTCTATTCCAACTCTCGAAGGCGCCAACACGGCCCCCGGATTTGGGTTTCCCCCTGTTGCCCCTCCCGGGCTGCCAGGCACCTTCATTCAAGAGCGTGACGAACGCTGACCTTGAACCCCCGTTCCACCGCCCCTGGGACGGGGGTTTAATTTGTCCGGTGCTTTTTTTGCCGCTTACGCGGCCTTGCGTTGCGAACAATGCCGCGCGCCGATAGAGCCGACCCATGACTCGCACCAGCATCGCTTCGTGGAACATCAACAGCGTTCGCGCGCGCATCGGCATCGTCGAGAAATTCCTGCGCGAAGAAGCCCCCGACATCCTTTGCCTTCAGGAAACCAAGGTCGAATGCAGCCTGTTCCCGCCCGAGATGTTCCGGCGGCTGGGTTATGAGCATATCGTCACCCACGGGCAGCGCATGCACCATGGCGTCGCGATCGTCAGCAAGGTGCCGCTGGCCGAGGTGCGCAAATATGACTGGCAAGCGAATGGCGAGGCCCGCCACGTCGGGGTAACGCTGCCGTCGGGGGTGCGGCTCGACAATGTCTATATCCCCGCGGGCGGCGACATTCCCGATCGCGATCTCAATCCCAAATTCGGCCAGAAACTCGATTTCTTCGGCCGCATGACCGAATGGTCGGGGGCGCTGAACGGCACGCCGACGGTGCTGACGGGCGATTTCAACGTCGCGCCGCTCGAAAGCGACGTCTGGAACCACAAGGCGCTGCTCGACGTCGTCAGCCACACGCCGCTCGAGGTGGAAACGCTCGGCCGGCTTCAGGCGGCGTCGAACTGGGTCGACCTCGGGCGTCATTTCATCGAAGCGCCGACGCCGCTCTACACCTGGTGGAGCTATCGCGCGAAAGATTGGCAGGCGTCGAACCGCGGGCGCCGGCTCGACCATATGTGGGTCACCCCCGACCTGATGGCACGCGCGGTGTCGCACCGCATCGTCCAGCCGGCGCGCAGCTGGGAACGGCCGTCGGACCATATCCCGCTGATCACCGAGTTCGACTTTTGAGCGATGCGCCGGAGGATCGCGGCGCCCGGCGAGCGGCGCGCGCGATCGATGCGCTGCGGCGCGGCTGGCCCTTCCGCGTGAGCGGTCCGGACGGCGCGCTCGACCTGCTTGCGATCGAAAGCGCGCGCGATGCGGCGCTCGCCGAATTCGCCGGCCATGACATGCTCCTCTCCGGCGAACGCGCGGTCACGCTCAAGCTCACCAACCAGCGCGTCGCCGCGACGCCGGGCCCGGTGCGGCTCGCGAATGCGGGCGGCACGGTCGCCGCGGCGCTCGCGATCGCCGACCCGGCGCTCGATCTCGCCAATCCGCTGAAGGGGCCCTTTCATACTATCGCGACCGGCGGCGACGCGGCGGCGGCGGCCGCGATGACGATGGCGCGCCACGCCGGTCTGCTCCCCGCCTTCTTCGTGCGCGAGGCCGCGGGCGAGGCCGAAACCGAATGCAGCGCGAGCGACGTCGCCGCGCTGCTCGATCCCGCGCGGCTCGAAGTCGCGGCGCGCGCGCGCCTGCCCGTCGAAGCGAGCGAGAGCGCCGAGATCGTCGCCTTCCGCTCGCCCGAGGAGGCGTCGGACCATGTCGCGCTGATCATCGGCAAGCGCGACGCGAGCCCGCCCGTCGTGCGCCTGCACAGCGAGTGCCTGACCGGCGACGTGCTCGGCAGCCTCAAATGCGATTGCGGGCCGCAGCTCCACGCCGCGCTGCACGCCATGGCGGACGCGCCGTGGGGCGTGCTGCTCTATCTACGGCAGGAAGGCCGCGGGATCGGCCTCGTCAACAAGCTGCGCGCCTATGCATTGCAGGATCAGGGTTATGACACGGTCGATGCGAACCTCCGGCTCGGTTTCCCGGTCGAGGCGCGCGATTTCGCGATTGCGGGGCGGATGCTGGAATTGCTGGCCATCCCGCGCATCCGGCTGATGACCAACAATCCCGAAAAGGTCGCGCGGCTGGAGAAGGAAGGCGTCGAGGTGGTCGAACGCATCCCGCTCGCGCTGCCGACGAACAAATATAATAAGCAATATCTCGCGACGAAGCGCGATAGGACAGGGCACCAGCTTTAGAGAATCTCGTCATTGCGAGCGAAGCAAAGCAATCCAGAGCGGTTTACGCCATCCTGGATTGCCGCGTCGCTTCGCTCCTCGCAATGACGGTATTCGTTTGCTGGCTCAATGCACGAAGCGCGCCACCACGTCGCGATAGCTGCGGCTGACCTTCACCTGCGCGCCCGACCCAAGCACGAGGAAACATTCGCCGTTGGTGTGCGGCTTGACCTGCTTGACCTGGCTGAGATTGACGATTGTCGAGCGGTGGACGCGCTGGAAATTGCGCGGGTCGAGCCGCTTTTCCAGATCCTTCATCGTCTCGCGCAGGATCAGGCTGTTGTCGGCGGTATAGATGCACATATAGTCGCCCGCGGCGTCGATCCGCTCGATGCTGTCGACATCGACGCGGAAGATCTGGCCGCGATCCTTGATGTTGATCATCTTTTCATAGCGGTCGGCGGCGTGCGCGTCGGGCTGCGTCTCCGCATCATAATCCTCGACCGCTTCGGGCGCGACTTCGGCGAGCACGGTCTTCAGCCGTTCGACCTCGGCCGCGCCGCGCTTTTCGGTGAGGCGCTGCCTGACGCGGTCGAGCGCGTCGGCGAGCCGTTCGGGCTCGACCGGCTTCACCAGATAATCGACCGCCTGCGCCTCGAACGCGCGGATCGCGTGGTCCGAGTAGGCGGTGACGAAGACGACGAGCGGCGGCTCGACCTCCATCAGCCCCTGAATCACCGAAAAGCCGTCGAACCCCGGCATCTGGATGTCGAGGAACACGAGATCGGGTTTGTGCGTCTTGATCTTTCTTATCGCCTCGCGGCCGTTCTGCGCGGTGTCGACGATTTCGACATCGCCATGCGCTTCGAGCCTGAGCTGCAGGCCCTGGGTCGCCAATTTTTCATCATCCACCAGGATGGTTCTGATCGTCATGTGCGTTCGGTTCCAATCGTCATTTGCCCGTCGGGCTGGAACGGAAACTCGATGACCACCGTGAATCCGCCATCAGCGCCCATATGGACGTCGAACCGTTGCTGGTCGCCGAAAGCCTGCGCCAGCCGGTCCCTGATGTTGGCTAAACCCACACCGGTCGATTCCGTTGCAACGCCAGTGGTGGGGTCCGAGGGGTCGGCTGACAATCCCGCGCCTGTGTCGGACACGGTGATCCGGACATTTTGACCGGCCAGCTGTGCGGAAATCGTGATATCGGCGCCTTCCTCCTGCGGCGTCACCGCATATTTGATCGCATTTTCGATCAAAGGCTGGAGCAGAAGCGACGGCAAACGCGCCCGCGAAACCGCGGGATCGATTTCAAAATGGGGGCGCAGCCGCTCCTCGAAACGCATTTTCTCGATATCGAGGTAGAGCTTCAGCGTCTCGATCTCCTGCGCCAGCGTCACCTGCGCAGTCGGCTCGTTGGCGAGCGTGTAGCGGAGGAAGGCCGAGAGGCGCGACAGCATCGCATTGGCGGGCTCGGCCTGTTTCAGCAGCACGAGCGTCGAGATGCTGTTCAGCGTGTTGAACAGGAAATGCGGGTTGAGCTGGTAACGCAGCATCGCGAGCTGCGCCGAGGCCGCCTGCGCCTCGAGCCGGAGCACGCGGTCATTCTGTTCCTCGAGCTGGAGGAAATAGTTGATCGCGAAATAAAGCGCCGACCAGGCCGCGAGCGAGGTCGCGTCGATATACATCGCGCCGAGCAACAGGCTGGTAAAGCCCGCTTCGCTCGCCGGGTTCTGAATCTGTGCGACCCATGCGTCGATGAAGGCCCAGAGCGCAGTCGCGACGCCGGCGAGGCCGAAGCTGACCCCCCACATCAAGAGCGGGCGGCGACTGATCAGCGCGCGATAGCAGACCGACAGGATCAGCGTCAGCGAAAAGCCGGTGATCGCCGAAATCGTCTGCGGAATGAAAAAGGTGAAGGCCTGCCCGTTGGCGAGCCCCGACACGCCGCGCAGCCCGAGCCACGCGGCCCAGCCCAATATCTGGAGATTCCAGAAGGCCCGGACCTTGTTATCGAAGAAGGGTCCGGGCGAAGTCAGACGAAACAGCGGCATGAGGATCCGTCGGGTATCGATGTCAGTGGCCGCGCGCAGGGTGGCGGGCGGCGGCGGGGCGGATCATTCGGCCGCGACCGCCGCGGGATTGTCGGCGCGCACGCGCGCCTGCCCCAGCGGCTGCAGTTCGGAACGGTGCTTCCACAGCAATTCCTTGTAACCGATCACCCGGCCGTCGTGCGCGGTCAGCGTGACGGGGCCGATCGGCTGTTCGTCGCGCGCGTCGACAAGCACGGGGGTCGAGGGCACGCCCGCACCCCATTTTTCACCCCATTGGCGCAGCGCGATCATTGCGGGCAGCAGCTCGATGCCCTTTTCGGTGAGCTGGTAGCGGACCTTGCGCCGGTCCTCGGCCATCACTTCGCGCGCCATGATGCCATGGTCGACCAGCTTCGACAGCCGGTTGGACAATATGTTGCGCGCGATGTTCAGTTCCTGCTGGAATTCCTCGAAATGATGGACGCCGTTGAACGCTGCGCGCAGGATCATGAACGACCATCGCTCGCCCATCGCCTCCAGCGCAAGCGGCAGGGCGCAATTGTCCCCATGCAGGTCGTTCAATACTTCGCGTAATTTTCCCATGCCCAATGCCCTAACGTAAAATCTGCCGGCGTGCCAAAAAAATATAGGGCCTCCGTTGCATTTCGCAACCAAATGCGCAGGGCGTTTCGTTGCGCCGCTCAGGCGGCGATGCGGTTGCGCGCGACGACGAGCGACCAGCGCGCGATCGCGGGCAGCTGCGCCGCGACATGCGCCGGATCGGCGCAAAATGCGCGGCGCACCAGGTCGAACCGCCAGCGATGCTGGCTGCGCAATGCCAGCCCGAGCAGGATTTCGCTGCGGCTGCGCACCGGAAGCGCGTCGGGCAGCGCGCGTTCGACGACCTCGGCGGTCAGCGCCTGGATATGCGCGGCGCGCCGGCTCGTCAGACTGCCGCCATGCTTGCGATAAAGGTAGAGATCCTCATGCAGCGTGGCGAAAGCGAAATGCCGCGCGGCGCGCAGCCAGAAGTCATAATCCTCGACGCCGAACAGCCCGGCGTCATAGCCTCCCAGCGTCTCGGTCACCTGTGCGCGATAGAGGAAACAGGCGCCGACATTATTGCCAAAGAGCAATCGCTCGACCGGGCCGACGCGCGAAAGCCCGATTTCTTGGCCGGCATCGTCGATCAGCATGAAATCGGCATGGACGATGTCGACCCCGGGCTGCGCGTCGAGCTCCGCGACGAGCCGTGCCAGCATTTGAGGGCGGAGCAGATTGTCGTCCGAGGTCCAGCTGTGCAACTCGCCGCGCGCCGCGGCAAAGCCGTGATTGAGCGCCGCGGGCAGGCCGACATTGGTATCGAGATGCAGCAGCCGCACGCGCGGGTCGCGCGCCGCGGCGTCCGCCATGATCGCGGGCGAGGCGTCGCGCGACGCGTCGTCGACCAGGATCAGCTCGAAATCGCCGAAATCCTGCGCCAGGACCGACTCGATCGCCTCGGCAAGCCAGCGCGCACCATTGTGCACGGGCATCACCATCGACACCCGCGGCGGCGCTGTCGAATCAAGCGTTTCGGTCCCCATCTTGCCCACCGTCCTACTCGCGACGAACGATGCTTCCAACGGGCTTTACCAAAGTTGCTAACGACTTCGGCGCCGCGCACACAAATTTCGCATTGCAATATATGCAACATGAACGACATTGGGGTTGATGCTGCGTCAGTATGAACTTGTCGAGCGCGTGCGCGCTTATGATCCCGACGTCGATGAGGCGCTGCTCAACCGCGCCTATGTCTTCACCGTCCAGAAGCATGGCAGCCAGAAACGCGCGTCGGGCGACCCCTATTTCAGCCATCCGGTCGAGGTCGCGGGCATTTTGACCGATCTTCACCTCGACAGCGAGACGATCGTCACCGCGCTGCTCCACGACACGCTCGAGGACACGCTGACGACGCCCGAGGAGATCGAGCGACTGTTCGGCAGCGACGTCGGCCGTCTCGTCGACGGGGTGACGAAACTCAGCAAGATCGAGGCGCAGACCGAAAATGAGCGCGCCGCCGAAAATCTGCGCAAATTCCTGCTCGCCATGTCGGACGACATCCGCGTGCTGCTCGTCAAGCTCGCCGACCGGCTGCACAATATGCGCACGCTGCACTTCATCAAGAATCCCGACAAGCGCCGCCGCATCGCCAAGGAGACGATGGATATCTATGCCCCGCTCGCCGAGCGGATCGGCATGTATGAATATATGCGCGAGATGCAGCTGCTCGCCTTCAGCGAACTCGAGCCCGAGGCCTATGCGACGATCACCGGGCGCCTCGCGAAGCTGACCGCGGGCGGCAAGGACAAGGTCGCGGCGATTACTCACGAGTTCAAGGAATTGCTCGCCGCCGCCGGGATCGAGGCCGAGGTGTCGGGGCGCGAGAAGCATCCCTATTCGATCTGGCGCAAGATGCAGGAGCGCCACGTCAGTTTCGAGCAGGTGACCGACATCATCGCCTTTCGCATCGTCACCCCGACCGACGCCGACTGCTATGCCGCGCTGGGCCTGATCCACCGCAAGTGGAAAATGGTCCCCGGCCGTTTCAAGGATTATATCTCGACCCCGAAGCGCAACGGCTACAAATCGCTGCACACGACGATCATGCACCAGCAGAATATGCGGATCGAAATCCAGATCCGCAGCCTCGGCATGCACCAGCAGTCCGAATTCGGCTTTGCCGCGCACTGGGCGTACAAGCAGGGCGGTTCCGCGCCCGACGGGCAGGCGGGGTGGATTCGCGACCTCATCGAAATCCTCGAACAGACGCACGATCCCGAGGAGTTCCTCGAAAACACGCGCATCGCGATGTATCAGGATCGCATCTTCGCCTTCACGCCAAAGGGCAGCCTGCACCAGCTGCCCAAGGGCGCGACCCCGGTCGATTTCGCTTATGCCGTCCACACCGGGCTTGGCGATCGCACCGTCGGCGCCAAGGTCAACGGCCGGCTCGTCCCGCTGCGCACCCAGCTCGCCAACGGCGACACGGTCGAAATCCTGTCCTCGGACAAGCAGACGCCGCAGCCCGCGTGGCTGGGTTTCGCGGTTACCGGCAAGGCGCGCGCCGCGATCCGCCGCCACGTCCGCTCGAAGGAAAAGGTCGAGCTCGCCGCGCTGGGCCGCACGATGTATGACGAGATGGTCGCGCGCCTGCCGAACAAGGTCGGCGACAAGGCCCGCGCCGCAGCGCGCGAACGGCTGAAGCTCGACGACGATGCGGCGCTTTATGTCGCGATCGCCAAGCAACGGCTCACCGACAATGCGGTGCTCGAGGCGCTCGTCCCCGGCATCACCGCCGAGATGAAGACCAAGCCCGGCAAGCTCGTTCAGGGTGCAGCAGTGTCGATCGCCGGCCTCACCCCCGGCGTCGCCTATCAACTCGCCGATTGCTGCCATCCCGTACCGGGCGACCGCATCGTCGGGCTCGCCCGCCCGGGCGAGGGGATCGAGGTCCATGTCATCGACTGCCCAAGCCTCGCCGACGGCGTCGATGCCGACTGGATCGACCTCAGGTGGCAGGAGGATAGCGAGGGCGGCAATGCACGGCTGTGCATCGTTATCCTCAACGAGCCCGGCACGCTGGCCGAAATGTCGGGCATCCTCGCCGCCAATATGGCGAACATCACCAATTTACGCCTGTCGAACCGCGAGGGCGGTTTCCACACCTATGACGTCGTCGTCGAAGTGCGCGACGTCCAGCATGTGATGCGCATATTGTCGGCGCTACGCGCGTCGGACACCGTGGTGCAGGCCGAGCGGCAGTAGGAGGCACTTCTTCCGCTTTGGGGTGGAGAGCTACCAATAGCTCCTCTCCCCTTGAGGGAGAGGATAGCGTAGCTTGCTCCGCGAGGAGCTAGCGAAGCTTGGAGAGGGGGAGCGCCGTCTGAAAGGGGGGAACCCCTCTCAACTGCGGCTAGGCAGCGAGCTGCCTAGCCTTCGTATCTCTCCCTCAAGGGGAGAGAGAGATCGAACGATCCAATGACAGCTTCCGGCCAAAACCGCCTCCGCCCTCAATTCGCATAGATCAGCGGCGGCCGCCACGCCGTCTCATCGACCTCGTCGCGGACCTTGTAGACCATTCCCTTGCTGTTGAGGAACAGCTTCTCCATCTCGCCGCGCGTGAACGGACGCGAGCCGATGCGGCCGAACACCGCCATCTGGCCGCCGGTCTCGTCGACCGCGCGGTCGCGGTCGAGGCCCTTCGACAGCGCGAGCGCCGGCGACGGCGTTTTCGCCCACGCGATCAACTCGGGGGTCGGCTTGGGCGAGAAGCCGTAGAGGCCGGGATTGTCGGGGCTGGTGAGCTGGAGCACCTTGATGCCGTTTCGCCCGTCGGCGACATAACCGAACAGCGAGGCGTTGGTCGACGCGACGATGACATCCTCGGCATCGGTGAGCGCGCCGCCGAAGGTCAGCCCCGGCCAGACGACCGGCGCCGCCGGGCGCGTCACGTCGACGATGACGAGCCCGTCCGCCTTCGCCGCGACATACATATAGGTGCGCGCGATATAGATTTTCCGCGCATTGGCGAGCCGCACCGTGCCCGCGGGCACCGCGACCGGCTGCGCGAGGTTGGTGACATCGAACAGCTTCACCCCTTCGGCGTCGGTGACCCAGAGATAGCGGAACTGCACCGCGCTGGCGCGCGCGTCGGTTAGCGGCAGCTGCGCCGTCACCTTCGGCTCAAGCGGCACCGTCAGGTCGAGCACGACGAGCCCGGCGTCGGTGGTGACATAAGCGATGCTGCCCGCGAGTGTGACGTGCCGCGCGCCAGCCAGCACATTGCCCTCGTTCCACGTCAGCGCGCGCTTCAGTCTGTTGTTGCGAAACTCGCCATCGGCCAGCGTATCGATGTCGACGAGGATCAGGCCTTCGACGCTGTCGGTGATCACGGCGTAGCGATAGATGTCGTGCATCACCTGCTCGTGATTCTCGGGGAAATTCTTCACGATATTCTCGTTGCGCGACACGCTGATCGGCTGCGTCGTCGCGATCGCCATGCAGGTCGCATTCTTCGTTTTCACATGCGTGTCGTGGCCGAGCGGCGAGAAGGGCGCGCGGACGATGCGTTCGGAGAAGCCCTTGTTGCCGATCGAGGCGACGTCATAGACGCGGAAACCGCCCTTGCCCTCCGCCACGAACATATATTCGCCGCGCTGCTGAAGGCAGTTCACCCGGCCGCTGGTGTCCTGAACGATATTGGCGAATTCCTCGAGCGCCTGCGTTTCGCCCGAACCCTTTTTGTCGAAAATCTTGCCGCGCACCCAGTTCTTGAGCTCGCGGTCATTCTGCTCGACGTGCAGCTTCCAATAGTCGGGATAGGCATATTTCTGCAGGTAGCTGCCGATCACCGCCTGCGGCTCGTCCCATTCGGTGACGCGGGTCGCCTGGAAACCGTCCTCCATCCCCGACCAGACGTTGAGGCCGACGAAATTGACGAAATTGGTGCCGAGCAGCAGCAGCTGCGACATGATCGCATTATTGTCGTCGGCCGCCGACAGGTGGCAGTCGCTACACTGTTTGGTTTCCGACCGCCGGACCGTGTGCGGGAAGTGCGGCGCGAACGCCTGACTCGAATAGCCCGCCGCCGAGATTGGCGCCTGCTGCACATAGATGCGCTCGCGGTTGATGTTGGTCGACGACAGCACCAGCGCCGAGGTCGAGCGAACCGGCGTGATGATGCCGCGCGCCTCGCCGTTCGGGCCGGGCTCGCCGGGCTTGGTGAGCTGGTGCCGACCGAGCTGGAACATCTCGTCGCGCGCGACTTGGGGATTGTAAGTGGCGAAGTTGCGCGTCTCCTCGCCCTCGAAATGATGCGATTTGGTCTTCCAGTTCGCCTCGATCGGCAAATGGCAGCCGCCGCAACTCGTCGTCCACGACAGGTGACAGGTGAAGCAGGTCATCCGGTCGTCGCCGTGCGCGCGATCCGCCTTGTCGACCCCCGGTCCCCATTCGAATTTGCCGTCTTCCGATCCCGACCGTGCCATCAGCTTGGCGCGCGCGGCCTTGGCGTTGAAATGCGGCCCCGGCGTCACCGCCTGCTTGACGAGGCTGACCTGCCATTCAAGCTTCGGATCGACGATCGAACGCTGGATCAGGCCGATGACTTCGGCATCGTCATTATATTGGAATTCGAAACGCCGCCGCCCGTCGGGATTGCGCAGCAACGCGAGATTATTGCCCTGCGGCCGCGCCGCGACGTTCGAGGTGAGCAGGTTCGGAAAGGCGTCGGCGGTGCCGTGGCAATCCTTGCAGCTGATCTCGATCGCGTTCGCGACCTCGCCCTGGATATAGCCATTGCCGTGGCTGTCCTGCGCGAAGTGACAGTCGGCGCACTGCATCCCCTTTTCGGCGTGGATGTCCATCATATGGACGGTCTTGCCGGGGTTGAGACCGGGCGGAACGAACTTGCCCTCGATGCCGGGGCGCCCCGGATCGGCGCTCGACAGGCAAAGGTCGCGTTCCTTCGGATCGGCATAATGGCTGCAGCTCTTGCGCCATTTTTCCGGGTCCTTGGGATCGACCATGTTCGCGGTGTCGGTGCCATAGGTCGCCATATTGCCGTCGGCGTTCAGCAGATTGCCGTTCCGGTCGCGCTTGAAGATGCCGCGGAAATTCCAGCCATGGCCGTGATAGTCGGCGAACTGCGTGTCCTTGTTGCTGTCGTTGACGTCATAGACGTCGCGCAGGAATTCGACATCGGACCAGAGTCCGCGCGGCCCCGCACCCTCGGGATTGCGTTCGAGCACCTGATGCACTTCGGCGGCGGTCGGATAGCGCTGCTGCTTATATGTCTTTTGATAATCCTCGTCGCTCATCCCCGGCGGGCGCGGCGCGGTGTTTTCGGGGCCGGGCCACATTTGCGGCGCGTCCGATTCATAGTCCCACATCGTATAGCCGAGGTAGGAGTTCAAAAAGATGTTCGGCTGGTGCATGTGGCAGGTCATGCACTGCGACGTCGGGATCGCGCGGGTGAAGGCGTGGCTGATCGGGTGCCCTGCTTCCTTGCGCCGCGGATTGTCTGGGAGGTGCGAGCGCGTCGGATCGATCAGCGACCCATGACCACCGCCGCCGCCGTGCCCGTCCGCCACCGCGCCATGGCCATCACCATCGGAAGCCGCCAGCTTGCCGGCGATCGTCGGATCGACCGTCGCCGTCTCGCCGTCGCGGCCGAACTGCGCATAGGTCAGGCTGTGGCGCGGCTCGCGGTCGTTGGCATAGACGACGTGACAGCCCGAACAGCCCGAATGGCGATAGTCGCCGGGCTGGTCGTTGGTCCCCATGAACCACATATAGGGATCGTTGAGGCGCGTCTTGTGCAGGTTGAGCACCGCGATCGCGATGCGCAAGCCCGTGCCGGGGCCGCGGTTCGACTGTTTGAGGTCGGGGCGGCCGGGTTCCTCCAGCCGCTGGATGCTGCCGGTCGGATTGGGCAGGCCGATCTCCGGAAACTGCGTATTGATATTGCGCCCGCCGCGTTCGAACACGCGGAACACGTCGCTCGGCGGCATCACGTTCCAGCGCGGCAGCGGATAGATTTTGGCGAGCGCGCCGCGCTTGGCCTCGGCGTCGGTCAAAATCTTGTCGAAGCCGAACGACGGCTTGCAGGCCTCCTTATATTGCTCGGCGGTCAGCCGCGACGAAGGCGACAGGACGCACGCCGGATCGCCCTCGCGCGTATAGGCTTCGCCGAAGATCGACGTCTTGAACGGAACGATGCCGTTGTTGTAGGCGGCGCCCGCCCAGAACATCGCCGCGGTCGACATTTGCGACCGCTCGGTCGCCTCGATGATTTCCAGATGGCACGCGCCGCACGCCTCGCGCGCGACGCGATAGTCGCTCGGATTGACGAAGCGGATGAATTCGGGCGCTTCCTTGTTGAGCAAGGTATAGCTTCGCTGGGGGTTCGCCGAACTGTCGTGCCACGCGCCGGGCAAGGTCGGCTGCGGGTGCGCGGCCTTCATCGCCGCAACATTATAGGGATTTTTGTAACCGAGCTCGGGCTTGCCGAAGGCGGCGGGCGAAGTCGAATCGCCGCCGTGGCAGTCGGTGCAGCCGAGCTTGACCGCGGGGGTCGCGTGCATCGAGGGCTGATCGGTGCGCGTGTGGCAGGAATAGCAGCCCTTCGATTTCGCCGCGACCTCAGCATCGCCCTGTTCGCGCGGTGCGGGCGGGGTGAAGCGATATTCGATCTTGAGCGGCTTTTCCTCTTCGGCCGCGCGGCCGACGCTCGCGCCAAAGGCGGCGCACAGTGTCACGAAGGCGATGAGGGCGAAGAGTTTGCGCATCAACATCTAAAAGCTCAGGATCACATTGGCGAGGATGGAGACGTAAGCGTCATTCTTCTGCTTGTTGTCGAACAGATCCTTGAATCCCTTGCCGGGCAGCAGCACCGCGGCGCTGAGCCGGCCGACGATGTTCTGCGTCGCCTTGGGCCGCCAGATCGTCGCGACCGACAGGTCGAAACCGATATCCTTGGGGATCGAGCCCTCCATGCGTAGCGCCTGCAAGGACGAGGTATTTTCGAACCACAGATGATTGAAATTGGTGCTGACGCGAAATTCGGGGGTCAGGTCGAAATCGGCGCCCGCGCCGACAAAAACTGTGCCGGGATTGTTGAAGTTCGACTGCCCCTCTTCCTTCGACGAGCGCAGCGAGTTCAATATACCGTTGCGGCCGTTGATCGCGATCACGCGGCCGCCGCCCGCGAAGGGGATCGTCTGGCGGATCCAATAGCTGGTGTCGGCGCCGCCGAAGATCGGATTTTCGAAGATCGCGTCGAACCCGCCCTCGGTCTTGTTGTAAGGGTCGCCGTCGCCGGTCGCATAGAGTCCCGACAGGCGGAAGCGCATCCAGTCGTAATCATAGCTGAGTTCGACCGCGCCGAAGCCCGCGCGGATTTCGGCGGGCTTGCTCGTGAAGAAGCTGTTCCGGTCTTCACCGAGCGCGGCATAGAAGCTCGCGGTCAGATTGATCCGCCCGATCCGCCCGTCGGCGCTGTAGCCCAGATAGACGACATCATATTCGCGGCCGCGCAGGTCGCCGATCAGCGCGGGCCGCACCGGGAAACCATTATGGTCGATCTGCACGTCGTTCTTTTCGCGGTTCATATTGTACGTCACGCTGATCTGGCTGGTCAGCCCGACGACCGGAAAATCCTGGCGATAGAGATTGCCGGTGAAGACGAAATCGCTGCGCGGCGTCTGGGTGATGTCGTTGAGGCCGCTGTTCGTGTCCTTTTCGAGCCGCCAGAAGGCGGCGAGATTATATTGGAAGCGGTTGTTGTCGCGGTTGCCGAACAGGCGGATGCCGAGCTGGCTGTCGTTGAACAGGAAGCCGCGAAAATCGCTCTGGAACGGCTGGATGCCGAGGCGGATCGAATAGAAATCATAGCGATCCGACGTGTTGCCGAGATGCTTGTCGACGAACAATTCCTGCACGCCGAGGAACGAGTCATAACGGTGGCTCGCCTTCGACGGGCGCACGTCGAGCACGCGCCGTTCGGGCACGTCGACATAATTGGCCTGATACGCCAGCGTGACGCGATATTCGATGTCGGGCGGCTTGAATGCGGTCGACCCCTTGATCAGCGCCGCGCCGGCGATGAAGGTCTGCGCGAAGACGAAGCTGCGGTCCTTGCCGAACACGTCGAGGCTGCCCGGCCGCTCGGTCGTCTGGACGCCGACGGGGATGGGAAAGGTACGCGGTTCGAACACCGTGTCGGACACCGCATTGGCGACGATGAACCAGTCGTCGCCCTTGATCGGCAGCCATTTGACCTTGCTGCGGTCGATCGGGCGGTCGCCCTTGTACGTGTTCTGGTTATAGGGGTCGAACCAGCGTTCCTTGACCACGCCCAGCGTCTCGATCAGGCGCCAGCGGTCGGGGATCGGCAGCTGATCCTCCATCCCGGGAAAAGCCTGCGGCGGCGGCGGGCGCAGCGCGCCGACATTGTCCTGGGTCAGCGCGTCGGGAAGGTCGGGACGATAGCCCGGACGGCGGCGCCCCTCGATGATATCGGTGACGAGGTCGTCCTTGATCATCTCCTGCCAGCCGACCGGCGGCGGCGGCGGGATGAGCTCTTCGGCGGACTGCTCGGCGGGCGCGGCGTCGCGCGTGATCGGCGGTCCATCGGGCGCGGGAGGGGGCGGCGTGACATCGCCCCCCGGCGCGCCTTGCGCCGCGAGTGTCGCGATGACCGGCCAAAGACTGCCCCCCGCCATCATCGCCTATAACCCGTCGCAGACATTTTGCTGCGCCGTGTCGAGGAACGGCGCAAAGGGGCAGCTGATATAGCGCAGGCGCACCCCGGCGCCGACGCCCACGACGATCGTGTCGGCACGGATCGCAGCCGGCGCATTGCCGATGCCGCCGACGCGCGCCCCGCCATTATGAAGCCCAAGGAAGCTGATCATATCGTCCTGGTCGATGCCGTCGCCCGACACGCCGATCGCACCGACCAGCTGATTGCCGCGATAGATGGGGACCGATCCGGGGAAGATCTGAATCCCGTTCTGCAGCCGGTTCCGCCCCGCGGCGACGTCGGGCAAGGTGGTGCAGCGCGCGGGCGTGTCGGGGTTTGCCCCCTGAAGGAAACCGAGGTGCTGGCCGAGGTTGCCGATGATCAGCGCCGACTGCAGCCCGGTCGAGAAGGGATTGAACTGCGCGATCGGGCGCGACAGCGGCCCGTGCGGGCGGCCGACCTCGCCATCGGGGAAATAGGGCCGCGACAGATTGCCGCCCGACCGGTCGGCAAAAGCTATCGTTCCGGTCAGCGCCGCTGGATCGTTCAGAAAGGTCCGGATCGCGGGGACGAACTGGCGCACGTCGGCGCTGGCGTTGGCGCTCAGTTCGCTACCCGCCTGTGCGCCCGAGAAGAAGGCGGCGGTGCGCGCTTTCTGCAAACTGACGTCGGTGCCGAAGATCGGCGCATCGGGCGAACGCACGATGCCGAGCACCGCCCCGTGCGTATCGACGATGCTGATCGTCACCTGCGCGCGGCTGTCGAGCGGGCGGCGGATCTGCGCGCGCGCGCGGCTCATCACCGTGAAGGCTTCCTCGATCACGGCGCGCGTCTCGGCGGCGGTCAGCGGCGCGCTGTTGTTCGCGCCGTCGGTGCCGGCGCGGATCGGATAGCGGTTCGCGCCGCTGCCGTCGGTGAGCACGAAAGCGTCGCGGTTCGAAAATTCGGCGGCGGTCGAAGCGCGGATGCCCGACGCTTCGCTGCCATAGGCGATCCCCGCGGTGATCGCGGCATTGGCATAGCCGATGACCGCGACGAGATTGCCCGCGGTGCCGTTGAGGCTCGCAAAGCTCGCACCGCCGCTCGACATCACCCCGGCAAAGGTCGCGTCGGAGAAACGCAGGGTCGTGCCGTCGACGGCGATCTTGTCGGCGGTGATCGTCGAGGGGGCCTCGAAGCCGCGCGTGCCGGCGAGCGCGATAAACTCCTCGGGATCATTGTCGATGTCGAGGATATTGGGGTCGCTGCCATAGATGCCATCGCCCATCACGCCGATGCCGCCGACGAGCACGCCATTCTTGTAGAGCGGCAGTCCCCCCGGATCGGCGGCGAGGCCGAGCGGCGAGCGTTTGGGCCCGATCAGCGCCGCCGCGCCCGCCGCGCCGAAGCGCGCCGCGAGGTCGCTGCACGGCAGCTGGCTGAACTGAACGCCGAACAGGGGCCCGCTTTCGAGGCCGACGGTGGTCGGCGCGGGCGGGAAATGTTCCTGGACGATCTGGCTGGCGGTGCGGGTCGAAAAGGCGTTTCCGCCGCTCGAGAGGTAAGCGCCGGTCACCGCCTTGGCGATCGCGCCCCCCTCGGCAGGGAAAGTGACGTTCTGCGCGTCGATATTCAGCCCATTGGGCGCGGATGCGGTCGTCGCGGTGGCGCGCGCACCGTTCATGCGAAAGACGCCGAGGACGTTGCCGACGCGGTCGGTCACCGCGATCACCGACGGCAGGCCGCGCGCCTGCGCTTCCGAAATGGCCTGCGCAAGCACGCGCTCGACATCGGCGGCGGTCAGCGCCTCGGCGGCAGGCGGCGTGTAGAGCCCGCCGGTCGGGGTGGGGGTCGGAGTCGGGGTGGGTGTCGGCGCCGGGGTCGGCGTTCCGCCGCCGCCTCCGCCCCCGCACGAGGTCAGCAGCAGTGCGCCCATCGCGGCAAGGGCGGCCGAACGGAAGAGGTGAGTCTTGCTTCGCATGATCTTACCGGAGCGCCCCGATCGCGCGCACCGCGCTGCCGAACGAGGCCTGGAATTCGGATGGCTTATAGGCGTTGGGGTCCTTCACCGCCGCATAGGCACGATCGATGTCGCCGCGGATGCCCGCCGCCGCGCCCACCGTGACGCGCCCCGACGACACCATCGCGTTGAGCAGGGTGTCGACCCCCATGACGGCCTGCTGCGACCCCGAATAATCGGTATAGCGGTCGCTGATCGCCTTCGACGAGATCGCATCGACCATCGCGAAGGCGTCGGCGCCCGAGAAATTGCGCGAGGCGAAGGCGGATTTCAGCGCCGCGACCGTCTGCGACAGCTGCGCCGCCGCTTGCACGGCACTCGCCCGGTCGGTGGCCATCGCCTTGTGGAAGGCGGCGGTGCGCGCCGCCAGCTGGTCGGCCAGCGCGGGCGAGGCCATCCGCGCCGCGGCGGCGAGCATGATCAGATTCTCGTCATTATAAGCGGGCATGCCCTCGGGAAGATTGCGTCCCGCATTGTCGAGCCCGGTGCGCACCGGCTTCGCCTGATCGAAGATGCGGCGGTGGCAGCTGTGGCAATCGAGGAAATAAAATTCGGGGAACATCCCCTCGGTCCCGCGCCGCGTCTGGAACAGCGACAGGCTGCGTTCGATCGCGGTCGCCTGTCCCACCGCCCACATCTGGACATGGTCGGTGCGCCGGCCGGGCGCACCGAACTTGCGCCAGCCATAGTCGGCGTCCTCCTGATGATGCCCCTGCAGCGAGGAGAAGAGGTCGAGCTCGAACGAAATGCGCGGATGCCCCGCCGCCATGATGCGGTGGGTTACGAACTGGCCGTCGGCCGCCGAGCCGAAATGGCAGTCGACGCACACTCCCGCGCGGACCACCGGATCCTCAAGCTTCTTCAGCCCCGCCGACAGGTTGGCGAGATGCTTCTCGCGCATTTCGCGGTCGGGATCGGCGTTGGTGCCGACGCCGGCATAATGGCTCGCCAGCCAGCCGCCCGCCGGGCCGTGGCAAGATTCGCAGCCGACGCCGTCCTCGGCCGGAACCGCGCGCGCGGTGCCGGCGGTGCTGTGGCAGCCGAGGCACATCTGCGCCTTGGCGGGATCGCCGATGCCCAGATTGCGCGCGATGAACTGGCTGCGGTTATTGTTCAGCACCGCCCAGGCACGGCTATGCGCGCCGCCGGGGGTCGAGGGCTCCTGCCAACGCATCAGCTCGTCCTGACGGACGATCGTGCCGTCGCCCTCCATCCGGCCGTGGCAGGTCGAGCCCGCGCACGAAGCGACGCCGGTGTAGCGCGCGCCGCTTTCGCCCTCTGACCGTGCGGGCGGTGCGAAGACGAAGGCGGCAATCGCCAGCGCGCACAGCATGGCGACGAGGACGGCAAATGCCGCGCGCGTAGGAAGACGGGCGGCAAATGCCGCGCGCGCAGGAAGACGGGCGGCAAATGCCGCCCGAGGCCGATCGCCGCGCTCCTTCCCAGCGTGCGCCGTCATCCGCAATACCCCTTTTCCCCAACCCGGCGCTTATTACGCCTTTATTACGCCTTGAGCCGAATTACACCACCCCGAAAGCCAGCATCGCGTCGGCAACCTTCTTGAATCCCGCGATATTGGCGCCCTTCACATAGTCGATATAGCCATCGCCCTGATCGCCATAGGTCAGGCAGCTCCGGTGGATACCGTCCATGATATCCTTGAGCATCTGCTGCAATTCGCCCTCGCTCCACGCGCGGCGACCGCTGTTCTGGCTCATTTCCAGCCCCGACACCGCGACCCCGCCGGCATTCGCGGCCTTGCCCGGCGCGAACATGATCTTCGCATGTTTGAAGACATGCACCCCGTCGAGGTTGGTCGGCATATTGGCCCCCTCGCTGACCGCGATGCAGCCGTTCGCAACGAGGGCCTTGGCGTCCTCGCCGAGCAGTTCGTTCTGCGTCGCGCACGGCAAGGCGACGTCGCAGGGCACGCCCCACGGGGTCTTGCCGGGCGTGAAGGTCGCCGATTTATACTCGTCGCAATATTCCTCGATCCGGCCGCGCCGATGCGTCTTGTGCGCCTTCACCCAGTCGATCTTTTCCTGGCTGATGCCGTCGGGATCGTGAATGAAACCGCCCGAATCGGACAGCGTCAGCACCTTGCCGCCCAGCTGGACGATCTTTTCGGCCGCGTGCGTCGCGACATTGCCCGATCCCGAAATGACCGCCGTCTTGCCGACCAGATCCTGCCCCTTCGCGGCGAGCATGTTGGCGAGGAAATAGACCGCGCCATAGCCCGTCGCCTCGGTGCGGATCAGCGAGCCGCCCCATTCGAGCCCCTTGCCGGTGAGCACCCCGGTGAATTCGTTGGTGATCCGCTTGTACTGGCCGAACATGAAGCCGATCTCGCGCCCGCCGACGCCGATGTCGCCCGCCGGCACGTCGATGTCGGCGCCGATGTGGCGGTAGAGTTCGGTCATGAAGCTCTGGCAGAAGCGCATGATCTCGCGCACGCTCTTGCCCTTGGGGTTGAAGTTCGATCCGCCCTTGCCGCCGCCCATCGGCAGCCCGGTCAGCGCATTCTTGAACGTCTGTTCGAACGCGAGGAATTTGAGCACGCTTTCAGTGACGCTCGGGTGAAAGCGGATGCCGCCCTTATAGGGTCCGATCGCATTGTTGTTCTGGACGCGCCAACCGCGCTGGACGCGGATATTGCCATTGTCGTCTTCCCAGCAGACGCGGAAGGACACGACCCGGTCGGGCTCGGCGATCCGCCGCAAAATCTGTTGCGCGTGATATTCTTCCTTGTCGGCGATGAAATCGAAGATGTCCTCGGACACCTCCTGCACCGCCTGCACGAACTCGGGTTGCCCCGGGTTGCGTTTTTTCACGCCTTCCATGAACGTCGAAAAATCGACGTGATCCGAAACTGCCATGCACCCCTCCCCTGTATGACTGGGAAAGCCGGTGCGACCCCTGACGATTTAATCGTTGACCGACCTTATGTGCCAAAGGCTACACCATCGCCGGGCAAAGGCAATATGACCGCGCGCACAGCCTGCATTTTTCGCAGAGCGTATAAGAGGGGCAAAAATGAGCGAGACCAAGAGCATGGAAGCGAACAAGGCTGGCGGCATGGCGCGCACCAATCGCGCGATACTGATCGCTGCCTTCGTCCTGCTCGCGGCGGCAGTCGGCTATGCGATCTGGCGCGATTCCACGCCGTCCGCCACGGGGCCGGCCAGCGAAAGTGCCGCGGCGCCGTCCGACCAGATCGCCGACCTCGAAGCGCGGACGCGGCGCGAACCGGACAGCGCCGACGCGTGGACGGCGCTCGGCGCCGCGAAATTCGACCTCGGCGATTTCGCGGGGGCGATCGCGGCTTATGAAAAGGCCGTCGCGCTTTCCTCCGAATCGGCGGGCCTCTGGTCGGCGCTCGGCGAAGCGCGGGTGATGGCGAGCGACAGCGAGCCGATGCCCGCCGCTGCATCACAGGCGTTCGACAAGGCGATCGCGCTCGACGCCAAGGACCCGCGCGCGCGCTATTTCCTTGCGGTCAGGAAGGACATCGGCGGCGACCATCGGGGCGCGATCGAGGACTGGTTCGCGCTGCTCGCCGACACGCCGCAGGGCGCGCCGTGGGAGGCGGACCTCCGCCGCACGATCGAACAGGTGGGACAGATCCACAAGATCGAGGTTGCGGACCGGCTCGCCGCCACCCGGCCGCGCGCGCTGACCGCCGACGAAATGCCCGTCGCCGCGCGCGCGATTCCGGGGCCGAGCCGCGCCGACATGGAAGCCGCGTCGCAGCTCCCCAAGGGCCAGCAGGACGCGATGATCGAGGGCATGGTGAGCGGGCTCGAAGCCAAGCTTAGGGCCAATCCGGCCGACGTCGACCGCTGGATCATGCTGATGCGCAGCCGCATGACGCTGGGCGAAACGGCCAAGGCGGCGCAGGCGCTGAAGGACGGCATCGCCGCCAACCCGGGCGCGGCGGGACGCCTCAAGGCGCAGGCGCAGCTGCTGGGCGTGCCGGGCGCGTAAAATTCCGTTGGCGCGCGGCCGGGAAAAGGCTAATCCGGCGCCGCTGCGGGGGGTGCCGAAAACATAAGGTCGCCGCGGCATTCTGCCGCGAGACGCTTTCGGACGTATTGCCCGGGACAGCCGTCCACTCTGTATCGGGCCTCGTGGTTTCAGCGATAGTCTATCCGTTTCACCCCGCCATCAGCGCCGCGTTGCCGCCCGCCGCGGTGATGTCGGTCGAGATCGACTTTTCCTCGGCGAAGCGGTGCAGATAGTGCGGGCCGCCGGCCTTCGGCCCGGTGCCCGACAGGCCGCGCCCGCCGAACGGCTGCGAGCCGACGATGGCGCCGATCTGGTTGCGGTTGACATAGACGTTGCCGACCGCCGCGCGCGCCGCGATATGCGCCGCCACGCCGTCGATGCGCGTATGGACGCCGAGCGTCAGCCCATAGCCCGAGGCGTTGATCGCATCGATCAGCGCGTCGAGTTCGCCGCCCTTCCAGGTCGCGACGTGCAGCACCGGGCCGAAGATCTCGCGCTTCAAATCGGTGACATGATCGAGGCGAATCAGGACCGGCGGCACGAAATACCCGCCTTCGGGCAGGTTCGTCCGTCCCGCTTCGGCGATCACGCGGCCCGCGGCGCGCGCTTCGGCGACATAGGCGGCGATATTCGCCCGCGCCTCCTCGTCGATGATTGGGCCGACGTCGGTCGACAGCGCCGAAGGATCGCCGATATTGAGTTCGGCCATCGCGCCCGCGACCATCTCGATCATCGTGTCGGCGACATCTTCCTGCACGCAAAGGAGCCGAAGCGCCGAGCAGCGCTGTCCCGCCGACTGGAAGGCCGAAGCGACCGCATCGCGCGCGACCTGTTCGGGCAGCGCAGTCGAATCGACGATCATCGCGTTGGCGCCGCCTGTCTCGGCGATCAGCGTCGCGATCGGACCGTCGCGCCCCGCGAGACTGCGGTTGATCATCCGCGCCACCTCGGTCGATCCGGTGAAGGCGACGCCGATGATGTCGTCATGGCTCGTCAGCGCTGCGCCGACCGTTTCGCCGCGGCCGGGGAGGTAATGGAGGACGTCGCCGGGAATGCCCGCTTCGAGCATCAGTTCGACCGCCGCATGCGCGATCAGCGGCGTCTGCTCGGCGGGCTTGGCGAGCACCGCATTGCCCGCCGCGAGCGCCGCCGACACCTGCCCGAGGAAGATCGCGAGCGGGAAGTTCCACGGGCTGATCGCGACGAACACGCCCTTGCCTTCGAGCATCAGCTCGTTGCGCTCGCCCGTCGGGCCGGGCAGCGCCACCGGATAGGTGAAGTCGGCGCGCGCCTGGCCCGCATAATAGCGCAGGAAATCGACCGCCTCGCGCACTTCGGCGACCGCATCGACGAGCGTCTTGCCCGCCTCGTCGATCGCCAGGCCGAGGAACAGCGCGTCGCGTTCTTCGAGCAGGTCGGCCGCCCGTTCGAGCCGCTCGGCGCGAAAGGCGCCGCCCGCGAGGCTCCAATTGTCCTGCGCCTTGCGCGCGGCCGCAATGGCATCGGCGACGGTGGCGGCGTCGGCCTCGATCACCTGCCCGACCACCGCGCCCGTTGCGGGGTTGCGCACCGGTTCGGCCTTGCCGCGCCGGGGAGCGCCGCCAACGATCGGCGCCGCGACGAGATCGCTCCGCCGCGCCGCGCCGATCGCCGAAACGAGCGCTTCGGGCACGCCGGGCTCGCCGAGGTCATAGCCGCGCGAATTGCGCCGCACCGGATCGAACAGGCCGAGGCCGGTCGCGATATTCGGTGACGCGGCGCTCGCGACGCTACGCGGGTCGACCGCCAATTCCTCCGCCGTGACGCCGGGATCGGAGAATTGATGCACGAAGCTCGAGTTCGCGCCATTTTCGAGCAGGCGGCGGACGAGATAGGCGAGCAGGTCGCGGTGCGTGCCCACCGGCGCATAGACGCGCACCGGGCGTGGCGGCGGGAAGAGCGCGACGAGCGCGTCATGCGCGCCCTCGCCCATGCCGTGCAGCCGCTGCAATTCATAATCGGCGCCGGCGAACAGCTCCGACACGAAGGCAAGCGTCATCGCATTATGGCTCGCAAAGGCCGGAAAGATGCAATCCTGATAGTCGCGCAGCAACTGCGCGCAGCGCATATAGTTGAGATCGGTGTGGAGCTTTGCGGTGAACACCGGAAAGTCGCTTAAGCCCAGCGTCTGCGCGCGTTTGATCTCGGTGTCCCAATAGGCGCCCTTGACGAGGCGCATCGACAGCCTGACCCCGCGCATCCGCGCCCGGTTCGCGAGCCAGTCGATCACCGCCGGCGCGCGCTTCTGATAGGCCTGAATGACGATGCCCAGCCCGGTCCAGCCGTCGGCTATCCCTGAGTCGATCAGCGCCGCGAACACGTCCATATGCGGTTCGAGGCGGTCGCTTTCCTCGGCGTCGATCATCAACGGGATATTCACCGCGCGTGCCGCCTTCGCAAGTTCGACGACGTTGGGGATCAATTCGTCCCGGACGCGCGCGGCTTGCAGATATTCATAGCGCGGGTGAAGCGCCGACAGCTTGATCGAAATGCCGTGGTTGGCGTGCGGGTCGCCGGGCTTGGCCGCCTTGCCGATCCGCGCGATCGCATGCGCATAGCTGTCGTAATAGCGCCGCGCATCCTCGGCGGTGCGCGCCGCTTCGCCGAGCATGTCGAAGCTCGCAAGTTCGGACTTTTCCTTGTCGGCGCGCTTGACCGCGGCGTCGATCGTCTCGCCCATCACGAATTGCTGGCCGAGCAGCTTCATTGCCGCGAGCGCCGCCTGGCGGATCACCGGTTCGCCCGAGCGGCGGATCATCGATTTGAGCAAGCCCAGCGGGTTCGCCTTGCTGCCCATGGCATCGAGCATCAAGGTCGCCGAGCCGAGCGACAGGCCGCGCGCCGACAATGCGACGACCAGCGGGCTGTCGTCATCGTCGCCCTCGGCCCAGTGCCGCCCCGCGATCTTGTCGCGGATCAGCGCGTTGGCGGTTGCATTGTCGGGGACGCGCAGCAGCGCCTCGGCAAGGCACATCAGCACGATGCCCTCCTCGGTCGACAGGCGATAGCGGTTCATCAACTGCGCGACGAGCGTCTCGCGCTCGCCGTCGGCCTTCGCCTTTCGGATCAATTCGAGCCCGCGCCGCGTCACCGCCTCGACGCTCGCCGAAGAGGTCGCAAGGGCGGCGCGCAGCTCGGCGACGAGTTCGGATTCGCTACGGCGGGCGAGGGCGCGGACGGGCGCGCGGTCGGGGCTTTGGATCATGACGCCCGATACCATATTGAGACAAGTCGATCCGACTTGTTTAGGCCACTTCTATATATGATTTGACCAAGTTCTGGATCGATTCTAGTCGATTCACATGAAAAATACCTCCTCCACAGTCGAAATGGACGAGTTCGATCGCAAGATCCTTGCGATTCTGGGCCGCGACGGACGGATCACCTTCACCGAGCTCGCGCTTCAGGTCGGCCTGTCGAAGACCCCATGCCAGCAGCGCGTGAAGCGCCTCGTCGACAGCGGACTGATCGTCGGCTTCCGCGCCATCGTCGATCCGGCCAAGGTCGGGCTCGACCATGTCGCCTTCACCGAGGTCAAGCTATCGGACACGCGCGAGGCGGCGCTCAAGGAGTTCAACAACGCGGTGCGCCGGATTCCCGAGGTCGAGGAATGCCACATGATCGCGAGCAGCTTCGATTATCTGCTCAAGGTCCGCACCCCCGACATCCGCCGCTACCGCATCGTGCTGGGCGAAAAAATTTCGAGCCTGCCGCACGTCGCGAGCACTTCGACCTTCGTCGCGATGGAGACGATCCTCGAATCGGCCCGCTGAAGGATCGACCGCCCGCGGGATTCGTCGCCCGCTTGACAATTGGCGCAATTTATCGATATATAAGCCAATTGTCACAGGAAGGTTCATGCAACTCATTGCCGTCAAAAGCGTGCCGCCGCCGCCCGCTCTCCGCTTCTCCGACGCGGAAGTGCAAGCCATGCAGCGCGCGGTGATTCGGCTCTTCGATCATTGGGGGGTGACCGACGCGCAGGCGGCGGTGCTGCTCGGCGATATCGCCGTGCGAACCTATCAGCGTTGGAAGCAAGGCGAATATGGCCGCTGGAACGTCGATTTGGCGGCGCGCCTCTCGAACCTCATCGGCATCCACAAGGCGCTGCGGCTTCTCTATAGCGAAGCCGATCGCGGTTATCGCTGGATCAAGGCACCCAACCGCGCCTTCGGCGACCGCTCGGCGCTCGAGATCATGCTTGGCGGCCAGCTGACCGACCTGATGCGCGTGCGCCGCTACCTCGACAGCTATCGCGGCGCGTGGTGACGGACGAATGCCGGACGCGCCGCTGTCTCGCGTCGACTGGCCGTCGGCCGTCCGCCTGATCGAAAGCAAATATCCGCCGATCGACCTGTTCGAAGACCTCGCCGAGCCGGAAGATTGGGAATTGCTCGCCGCAGCCGAGGCGAAGACGAACCCCCGGATCGCCGAGACGATCGGCAATCTCGACCTCGTGCCGGTCGAACGGCGCGTCGCGGGACCGGGCGCAAGCTATGTGATGGCGCCTTTCACCCATTGCTCGCCCGACCGGCCGGGACGCTTCCATGACGGCCATTTCGGCGCCTATTACGCCGCCGGGGATTTCGAGACGGCGGTTGCCGAAGTCACCCACCATCAAGCCCGGCGCCTGCTCGATACCAGCGATGAACCCGGCTGGATTTCGGACATGCGCGAACTGGTCGGGGCCGTGGAGGCCAGGCTCGTCGACATCCGGACAGACGGCTTCGACGCGCTCCTCGCCCCCGATGATTATGCGCCGTCGCAGAATTTCGCGCGCCGACAGCGCGAGGCCGGGAGCGACGGGATCGTCTATCCCTCGGTTCGCAATCCCGGCGGCGAATGTATCGCCGCCTTCTGGCCGGACGTTATCGCCAAGCCCCTGCAGGGCCGCCATTTCCGCTATCACTGGGACGGCGAACGGATCGACATGATCCACGAGCTTGTCCTGGACGGATCAGGCCAGATCTTCCGCCTGGAAATTTAGGGTCCCTATGGCTCCTTATCGATATGAATCCATTGACCGGCGATGCGGATGACGGCAAAGGCAAGTGCCTTCGGCCCCTGACCTTGCATATGGCCAGGTCACCGAAATGCGGGTGTAGCTCAATGGTAGAGCAGAAGCTTCCCAAGCTTACGACGAGGGTTCGATTCCCTTCACCCGCTCCAGCTTTCGCCGCGATTTAGCCCCGCTAAATCGCGATCAGCGAAAGCCCGGCCGACCTCGCGCAGCGAGGATCGACGGCGTGGCTTTGCGGCGGCCTCCTAATCCTCGGCGCGCTTCACCTCCACCGACTGGCTGACAAAGGCGATCTCGCTATAGGCGGTCAGGAAGGCGATGTCGGCGGCGTCGCGGCCGGTGCAGATGCGCGCGGTTTCGCTCGGGAGCGTCATCCCCGTCGCGTCGACCATATGCCAGTCGCCATCCAGATAGACTTCGGCGACGGCGTGGAAATCCTGCGGCGCGACGCGAAGGGCATAGACGCTCGCCATGCGCGCGGGGATGTGCGCGGAGCGGGCGAGCGCGATCATCACATGCGCATAATCGCGGCAGACGCCGCGCCGCTCGACGAAGCTGTCGAGCGCGCCCGTTTCGCTGTTGCTCGCGCCCGAAACATAGGTGAAGCGGCTTTCGATCCAGTCGCGCATCCGGCCGATCTTTTCGCCGCCCTCCAGCTCGCCGAAGCGCCGGTCGACGAAGGCATGGAATTTGTTCGACGGACAATAGCGCGATTCGTTGAGATAGGGGACCGCGCTGGCGGGAAGGCGGTGGAGCGGCACCGCCGCGAGCGAGCGGAAGTCGACCGCCGGCCGGTCGACCTCGACCCGCGCGCGATATTCGGCGCGGAGCGTGCCCTCGCCGCGCAGCCATATCGGCTCGCAGACGCCGCCCGATGCGGGAATGCGGGCGAGGACCTCGGGCGCGCCGAGGTCGAGCGACGCGCCCAGAACGCGCTGTCCGTGCCCGTCCGCCGCCTCGATCTGGAGCATCAGGTCGACCGGTTCGGGCAGGCGGTAATTTAGGGAGGCGGAGATTTCGAGTTTCATCTATCGGCAACGCATGAAGGAGGGTTCGGTGGCGCTATATATTTCAGGGAAAAAACACAAATGACGCCTTCGCGCACCATCCCTTTCATCGTCGCGACGATCTTCATGGACGCGGTCGGCTTCGGCATCATCATGCCCGTCTTGCCGCAGCTCGTGATGGAGGTCGGCCGCATCGACCTGCCCCACGCGATCGAGGTCGGCGCGTGGATCGGCCTCGTCATGGCGGTCGCGACCTTCCTCGCCTCGCCCGTGCTCGGCAATCTGTCCGACCGGTTCGGGCGGCGGCGCGTGCTGCTGCTCGCATTGGGCGGGCTCGCGGTCGATTATGCACTGCTGACGATCGTCGAGACCTTGCCCTGGCTGTTCGTCGCGCGCGCGCTGTCGGGCATTTTCGGCGGCAGCTATGCCGCGGCGCAGGCGGCGATCGCCGACATCACGGCGCCTGCGGATCGCGCGCGCAATTTCGGCTTCGTCGGCGCGGCGTTCGGCATCGGCTTCGTCGCCGGGCCCGCGCTCGGCGGCTTCCTGGGTGAGATCAGCCCGCGCGCGCCGTTCGTCGCCGCCGCGATCCTCGCCGCCGCGAACATGCTCTACGGCCTCTTCATCTTTCCCGAGACGCTGCCCCCCGAACGCCGCCGCGCCTTCGACTGGCGCCGCGCCAATCCGCTCGGCGCGTGGAAGACGATGCGCGCGCTGGCCGGCATGGAGGGCGTCGCTGGGGTGCTCATATTGTGGCAGATCGCGAGCCTCGTCTATCCGATGACGTGGAGCTTCTACTGCATCGCGCAGCTCGGCTGGACCCCCGGAATGATCGGCGCGAGCCTCGCCGCGGTCGGCGTGATGATCGCGCTTGGGCAGGTCTTCGTCGTCGGTCCCGCCGTCGCGCGTTTCGGCGAGCGCGACGCGGCGACGCTCGGTATCCTCGTCGCGGTCGCCGTCTATATCGGTTACGCCTTCACCACCTCGACGATCGGCGCCTTCCTGCTGCTGATCCCCGTTGCGTTGCAGGCACCGGTGCAGCCCTCGCTGATGGCGATGATGTCGCGCCGCGCGACGGCGGAGACGCAAGGCGAGGTGCAGGGAATTTCGGCGATGGCGATGGGGCTGGGACAGCTCGTCGCGCCGCTGCTGCTCACCGGGACGATGGCTTATTTTACCGCCGATGGCGCTCCGGTCCACTTCCCCGGCGCCGCCTTCATCGTCGCCGCCGTCTTTGGCCTGCTCGCGATTGCGATGCTGCGCCGCCTGCCGCGCGCGCAGCCTGTCGATCAGATGCCGCCGTCGGTCACCGCATAGCCGAGCGCCTCGAACCCGGCGACCAGCATCTGGGTGCACGCCGCGACTTCGGCGCCGTCGGTCGAGCGGATGACGAAATTGGCGCCGACCTTGCCGTCGCGAAAAAAGGGATAGCTGCCGATCGCGACGCCGGGGTGATCCTTTTCGCCGAGGCGCAGCAGGTCGGCGATCTCGCTTTCGGGCGCCCAGGCGCCGATCGTGTGCGCGACGAGCGGCTTGCCGCCTTCGAGCTCGCCGGTCAGCGCGTCGAGCATGCCCGCGGTGATGTGCGGCACGCCGGCCATCACGAACAGATTGCCGATGCGGATGCCGGGTGCGCCCGACATGCGATTGGGGATCAGCTCGGCGCCGTCGGGGGTGCGCGCCATGCGCAGCCGCGCCTCGGTGAGCTCGCCGCCGCGCGCGGTATAATAGCGTTCGAGGATCGCGCGTGCATCGGGATGGACGATCACGCCGACGCCGAGCGCCTTCGCCACCGCGTCGACGGTGATGTCGTCGTGCGTCGGCCCGATCCCGCCGGTGGTGAAGACATAGTCGTAGCGTTCGCGGATCGCGTTCAGCGCAGCGACTATCTCCGCCTCGACGTCGGGCACGATGCGCACTTCGCGCAGGCGAATTCCCTGTACGTCGAGCCAGGTCGCGATCTGCGACACATTCTTGTCCTGCGTGCGGCCCGAGAGAATCTCGTCGCCAATCACCAGCACGGCGGCGGTCCAGATGCGTTCGTCGCTCATGCCTTTGCCTTAGCCGCCTATGGTGACAAAACAAGCCCGCTGGCGGCAGAAGAATGTTCCTGATACGTTCCCACTCGAATCGAAACCCTCAAGGGAGAAGCGCCATGGCCGACGAACTGATTTTCTATACCAACCCGATGTCGCGCGGGCAGATCGTCCGCTGGATGCTCGAAGAGGTGGGCGCGCCCTATGAACCGCGCATCCTCGATTATGGGACGACGATGAAGGACGCCGCCTATCTCGCGGTCAATCCGATGGGCAAGGTCCCGGCGATCGTCCACAATGGCAGGGCCGTCACCGAATGCGCCGCGATCTGCGCCTATCTCGCCGACGCCTTTCCCGAAAAGGGCCTTGCGCCCGACCCCGCCGATCGTGCCGATTATTATCGCTGGCTCTTCTTCACCGCGGGCCCCGTCGAACAGGCGATCACCGCGAAGCATTTCGGGATTGAACCCGATGTCGACCAGCAGCGCATGGCGGGTTTCGGCTCGCTCGCCGCCGCGCTCGACACGCTCGAAAGCGCGGTCGCGGGCAAGGCGTTCGTCGCGGGCGAGCGTTTCAGCGCCGCCGACGTCTATGTCGGCAGCCAGATCGACTGGGGGCTGCAGTTCGGCACCATCGCGCCGCGCCCGGCGTTCGAAGCCTATGCCGCCGGCCTTCGCGAACGCCCCGCCTACCAGCGTGCGAAGGAAATCGACAACGGCCTGATCGCCGAGATGCAGGCGGCGGGCGCGCAGGGATAGTGGAAGCCGGCTGAAGATGGATTTAAGCCCCTCCCCTTCAGAAAGGGGCTTGATCAGCTCCTAACCCCGCTTCAGCCGTACCAGCGCCGCGTCGAGCGCCTGCAGGAATTGCGAGCGGTCCGCCTTCGAAAAGGGCGGCGGTCCCCCGACCCGGCCGTCCATCCCCGCGCGCAGATCGGCCATGATCGCACGCGTCGCGATCGCGGGACCGATCGACGCCGCGGTAAACGGTTTGCCATTGGGGCCGAGCACCGTCGCGCCCGCTTTCAATGCGCGGTCGGCGAGCAATATGTCGGCGGTGATCACGATGCTCGTCGCATTCGCCGCCTCCGCGATCCAGTCGTCGGCGGCGTCGAAGCCGTCCGAAACAACCACCCGCTCGATCAACGGATGCTCGGGCACGCGCAGCCGGCTGTTGCTCACCACCTTCACCTGAGCCTCGTGCCGCCATGCGACGCGATAGATTTCGTCCTTTACCGGGCAGGCGTCGGCATCGACGAGAATGACCGGCGCGCTCATCCCGCGAGTCCGTCCCACAGCAGCTTGGCGCCGAGCAATACCATCAGCGCATAGATGAGCACATAGAAGCGTTCGGGGTTCATCCGCTTCATCCAGCGCACGGTGAGCAGCGTCGACACGATCGCGAGCGGCATCAGCAGCAGCGCCGCGACGACGACCTCGTGCGGAAAGGCCCCGAGCGCGAGATAGGCGGGCACCTTCATCCAGTTGATCAGCGCGAAGAGGATCGAGCTCGTCCCGATGAAGACGAGATGCGGCAGGCGGCGCGGCGTCACCCACATCTGGAACGGCGGCCCGCCGGCGTGCGCGATCTGGCTCGTCAGCCCGGTCGCGAAGCCGAACAGGCTGCCGACCCAGCCCGGCGACTGCGACGCCGCGACGATGCGCCCGCCGCGTTCGACCCACAGGCGATAGAGGCCGAAGGCGAGCGTGATCGCGCCCAAGGCCGCCATCAGCTGCGCCTCGTTCACCCGCTCGGCATAATACCACCCGGCAAGGATGCCCAGCGCGGCGCCCGGCAGCATCCATGCAATGATCCAGCCGTCCCACGTCTTGCGGAACGACCAGACGCTGATCACGTCCTGCACGATCAGCACCGGCAGCAGCAGCGCCGCCGCGGTCGCGGGCGGCAGCACCAAGGCCGCCAAGGGCGTCGCGAGCGCGCCGACCCCGGCGAGCCCGCCCTTCGCCATGCCGAGCAGCACCACCGCGACGACCAGAATCGCCAGCGTCGCCGGATCGGCCAATATGCTCATGCTTCGGGCCTCACGCTTCTGGATTCTCCGGCAGGCGCCAATCGATCGCCCCGCGCCCGTGCGCCTCGAGAAACGCGTTCGCCTGGCTGAACGGCCGCGACCCGAAAAAGCCGTTATGCGCCGACAGCGGCGAGGGGTGCGGCGCGCGCAGGATCAGGTGCGGGCTGCCCGCGCCCAGCCCCGGCACATTCGCCGCCTTCTTCTGCGCATGACTGCCCCACAGGATGAAGACCTTGGGCGCCGGATCGGCGGCGACCGCGGCGACCGCGGCGTCGGTGAACTTCTCCCACCCCTTGCCCTGATGCGACGCCGCCATGCCGCTTTCGACGGTCAGGCAATTGTTGAGCAGCAGCACGCCCTGGCTCGCCCAATGTTTGAGATAGCCGTGCGCAGCGGGCGGAATGCCGAGGTCGCTCCGCATTTCCTTATAGATATTGACGAGGCTCGGCGGCGTCCGAACGCCGGGCTGCACCGAAAAACAGAGCCCGTGCGCCTGCCCCGGCCCGTGATAGGGATCCTGTCCCAATATCACGACGCGCACGTCTTGCGGCGCCGTCGCGTCCAATGCCGCGAACCAGTCGCGCGGGCGCGGAAAGATCGCCTTGCCCTTGGCGCGCTCCTCGCTCAGAAATTGCTTCAGCGCCGCCATATAGGGCTGCTCGAACTCGCCGCCGATGCGTGCGAGCCAGTCGGGATGCAGGTTGATCTCGGCCATGCCCGCGGCTTCACCAGAGCGACGCGGGCTTGTCCAGTGCCGTTGTCCGCCGAATGGCGGTAGCCGGCCGAAAGCAGTCGTCATGCGCGCAGGATGGAGCGCCTAAACTTTGCGGCCCGTAATCCGGCCGATTTCCTTTGCCACCATCGTCTCGACGAGGGGGGGCAGGTTGGTGTCGAGCCAGTCCTTTAGCATCGGGCGCAGCGCGTCGAGGACGACGTCTTCCATCGTGCGGCCGTTCGCGACCGGCCCCGCGGCGGCGGGTGCTGCGGCAGCGGCGGGCGTGACGGCGGCGGCCAGAGCTTCGAGCGACTGGCGCGCGGCGTCGGCGCTCGCTTCGGAGACCAGTTCTTCGGTCTCGGGCGCTTCTTCGGCCGCGGCCTCAGCGGCGCGATCTTCCTGCTCCTGAAGGTCGAGAATATCGTCGGCTTCGGCTGCGCGCGCGTCGCGCGGCGCGCCCGGCGCCTCGTCGCGAGCGATCACGCGCCGAATCGACGACAAGATATCTTCCATCGACGGTTCCCGCGACATATCGCCCATCACCAAGCCCCCTCAGCCCACGAAAACAGGGCGGTTAACCATCTTCTTACCGGTTCGGGGCGGGTTTTGCCAAGCCTTATTGTGGCGCGAGCGACGGCGGGCCTTCGGGAACCTGGGCGTTCGCGGCGGGAACCGCACGCGTGTCGTTCGCGACCTGTTGCGGCGCCGGATCGTCGGCCCAGTCCCAGAGCTCGCCCTTCACGCGATTGTAATTGACCTCGGGATCATAGAGCGCGCCGCCTTCGAGACCGAGGTCGCGCGCCTCGGCCTTGCCCATCGCGGCGAGCACCGAGAAGGCGGCGACGTAGCTGTTGCGCTGCGCCGAGACGAGCTGGACCTGGGTGTTCAGATATTCCTGTTCGGCGTTCAAAATGTCGAGGATCGAGCGGGTGCCGACGCTGTTTTCGGCGCGCACGCCTTCGAGCGAGAGCGCGTTCGCGCTCACCGCCTGCTGCGTCGCGGCGATGATGCGTTCGTTCGCCTGCCACGCGGCATAGGCGCCGCGCGTCTGGGCGATCACGCCGCGTTCGACCTCGATATATTGCTCGATCGCCTGGCTGCTGCGCGATTGCGCCTGGCGCACCTGCGCCGAGCGGCGACCGCCGGTGAAGATCGGCAGCGTGACCTGCACCCCCGCCGCCGCGCTCGACGTTTCCTGGAGCACGCTGACGCCGGGGACGCCGCTGTTCAGCGATCCGAGGAAATTATTATAGCCGCCGTTGAGGATCGCCGACACCTTGGGCGCGCGGCTCGATTTGGCGGTGCCGATGTCGGCCTTCGACGCGTTCACCTGCTCGTTCGCCGATTCGATGTCGGGATTATTGCCGAGCGCAACCGTGACCGCGTCCTCGGCGGTGGCGGGGAGGTTCGGCAGCTGCGGCGGCGCCTGCAGGTCGACCGGCGCCTCGCCGACAAGGCGGATATAGCCTTCGCGGCTGGCGATCAGATTGGCTTCGGCGGTGCGCAAATCGCCCTCCGCCAGCGCGAGCCGCGCTTCGGACTGGGCGACGTCGGTGCGCGTCAGATCGCCGATCTCGAACCGGTCGCTCGTCGCCTGAAGATTGGTGCGCAGAACCGAGACGTTCTTCCGGTTGAGCTGGACGATCGCCTGGTCGCGGATGACGTCCATATAGGCGCCGACGACCTGCGAGAAGACGCTCGCCTCGGTCGCGCGGAGATCCGCCTGCCCCGCCTCGACGCGAAACTTCGCCGCACGCACCGCATTGCGCACCGCGCCGCCCTGATAGAGCGGCACGGTCAGCTGCCCGCCCGCGGTCAGCGAGCGCGCGGGCGCGTTGAAGCTGTTGCCGGGGATGATCAGATTTTCTTCATAGCTTGCCTGCGTGCCGATATCGGGCAGGCCGTAGCTTTTTTCGATCGGGACGTTTTCGTCGTTCGCGCGCTGACCCGCGCGCGCGCCGGTCAGCGTCGGATTATTTTCATACGCCTTCGCCAGCGCCCCCTGCAAGGTTTCCGCCTGTGCCGCCATCGGCAACAGCAGCGCGCCCGCGGCGAGGCCCGCGAGCCAGCGGGCACGACGAAGGGACTGTTTCTTATCGGTATCGGTCATCGTGGTGTCCGCCTGTAGCAAGGAGGGTGGGCCCGGTCGTCAGAACTGAAAGCCCGTCGGCGCGGCGAAGCCGGGCAGCGGCGCGACGTCCATGTCGGCGAAGCTGCGCAGCGCGACGGTGCCGCCGACGCTGACGCCTTCGACCAGCCGCGTGACCGCGCCTTCGCGGCGCGCCGCGACGAGCCGGCCGCCGTCGGCGAGCTGCCGGGCGAGCGCGGCGGGCAGTGTTTCGATCGCGCCTTCGACGATGATGCGGTCGAAGGGGGCGGCCCCCGGCGCACCCGCGGCGAGCGGACCCTGAACCCAATGGATATTGGCGTCGGCGGTCGCCGCCTGCGCCGTCGCCATCAGGTCCGCATTCTCCTCGACGGCATGGACTTCGGCGCCCAGCCGGGCGAGCAGCGCCGCGGTATAGCCGGTGGCGCTGCCGACGAGCAGGACGCGCATGCCGGGGCGCACCGCGGCGGCGACCAGCAGGCGGCCGGTGACCAGCGGCGCGTTGAGCGCGCGGCCATGACCGAGCGCGATCGCGCGATCGGTATAGGCGACACCGGCGAGCGCGGACGGCACATAGGCCTCGCGCGGCACGACTGCCATCGCGCCGATCACCGCGGGATCGATGACGTCGTTCGTCCTCAGCTGGCTGTCGATCATGGCGGAGCGCATCTCCGCCGCCGTGATTTCGCTAAACTTCGTCGCCATCAGCCTTGTTCCGATTCCCTGGGGTTAAGCCTTGCGGGGCAGCTCTAGCCGAAGCGATGCTGTATTGCAATGATAATACAGCCAAGCGGCCCCCTGCCGCGCGCATAGCCCGCCCGGTTCAGGCCGCCAACCCCGCATCGCGCCGGGAAAGACGTGATATTTGCCCGAAATAGCGAAACAATCGGATTGCGGTCGCGAAATGAAACCGCTAGGGGCGCTGTCTCCACGCATTTCTGCGTCTGAGGCCCGATGGCGGAGTGGTTACGCAGAGGACTGCAAATCCTTGCACGCCGGTTCGATTCCGGCTCGGGCCTCCAAATTTTTTTCCAAGACATCATGGCATCCCCCGCGAAGAGGATAGCCGCCTTTCCTGACGGCAAGCTGACGGCGAGCGGTGTTCATCGCAATTTCCGGGGTCGCGGCAACGACAAAGGGCCGCCCCTTTCGGGACGGCCCTTCCATTGTCGTGCCTGTCGCGGACAGCTTAGTCGAGCTTGACCCCCGCGAGGACGGTCATGCTCAAATCTGCCGCATGCGGCGTGGGACAATGAGACATTCGACCACCTCCTTTCGCTTGTTGACGATGGTTGCAATTTAGGGTTTGCGGCGGCCGATTCAAGAGATGGCGAAAACCGGGTCTTGCCGTTTGCCGGTCGCGGCGGGAAATAAGAGTCCCGCAAGCTCGCTTGAACGAAGGACAGCAATATGGCGCACGGAACCGCCCGCATCGGCAAGGATCATTATCGCACCGAGATCGAGGTCGGCGGCCATGCGCTGGTCGGCGACGAAGGGCCGGGGCTCGGCGGGCAGAATCTCGGGCCCGCGCCCTATGATTTCCTGCTGGCCGGGCTCGGCGCCTGCACCGCGATCACGCTGCGCATGTATGCCGACCGCCAGGAATGGCCGCTCGAATCGGTCGAGGTGGGACTGAAGCTCGTCAACAAGGACGGGCTGCGGGTCGACCGGGTGCTGACGATCGCCGGACTCGACGAGGCGCAGACGGCGCGGCTCGCCGACATCGCCGAGCGGACGCCGGTGACGCTGACGCTGAAAGGCGGGCTGCCGATCGACACGCGGCTCGCTTAGGGTCAGGACCTATTAATTGCACGTTCGAGGCGTCGAAATGGCGAAGATATCGGGTTCGGGTGGCTGCCGCGGGCCTGAGATCGAAGCCATTTCGGCGTCCCTTCGGGATTTGACCGATTTTGCCCATGGCGTCGTCGGCAAGTCTGGAAATATCGATATATTCCTGCGCCTTGCCTCCTCGCACTGAACAAAATCGCTTCCAACTTCGAACGCGCAATTAGTAGGTCCTGACCCTGACCGCACCGCCACTGGACATTTTGTCCCACCTCACTTATATACCAGACGTTATGGAAATCGAAACCGTCCCTGCCTCCGCCCCGCACAAGGGTCGCCCGCGCGAATTCTGCGTCGATGCGGCGCTGGCGGCGGCGCTGCGCGTCTTCTGGTCGAAGGGCTATGAAGGCGCATCGATGGCCGATCTGACCGAGGCGATGGGAATCACCAAGCCCAGCCTCTATGCGGCCTTCGGCAACAAGGAGGCGCTCTTCAACAAGGCGCTCGACCTGTATGAGCGCGAAAAGGCCGATTATATGCACGCCGCGCTCGACGCGCCGACCGCGCGCGGAGTCGCCGAGCGGCTGATGTACGGCGCGCTCGACATGTACACCTGTCCCGAAAATCCGAACGGTTGCCTTGGCGTGATCACCTCCGTCGCGTGCGGGGCCGAGGCCGAGTGCATCCGCGAGGCAGTGCTCGAACGCGGCGCGGCGGCGAAGCGCGCGATGCTCGAACGTTTCGCGCGCGCGAAGGAAGAGGGCGACTTTCCGCCCGACACCGATGCCGAAGGGCTCGCGGCCTTTCTGACCGCGGTCAATCAGGGCATGTCGGTGCAGGCGGGCGCGGGCGCGACGCGCGCCGAGCTCGAGCGGCTGGTCGAAACCAGCCTCAAGCTGTGGCCGGGGCGCTAACCCGCTGGCGCAGCTGGCGAAAGGCGACATCGCCCTTCGGTAAATAGCCTGAAAGAAAAATTTTACTGCCCGGTACAGAATGCGGTTGACGCAGCGCAACATAAGTTATATACCGCTCAGTATACAAAGAGGCTCTCCCCCGAGACCGGCCGCCGCCTGACAAAGATCATACGGCGGCCGGAAGTTTCACCACCGAATATTTTCCCGGGAGCGGGCCTTGCTCCGGTCGGGCGTCCGCTGGCGCTCGCCCGCAAAATATAAACAGGGACCCCGCGCGCGCAGATCTGGCGTGCGGCGGGACAGGGCGGCCGTCCTCTTCGAAGAGGGCCCTCTGACAACAAGGACCAAATGCGACACCAGCCGGAGGCATGTGCTTTCGGCATCGGCCGCCTGCGCCCCCTCTCCCCTCCCCCGGAGCGCAGGCGGCCGAAACCAACGAAAAGAAGAGGGCATATCCATGACCGTCCACACTCCGATCGAAAAGCTCGACCCCGCCGACGCGAAGGTCCGGCGCGAACTCAAGACATTGCTCCATCCCGCCCGCGGCCGCCGCGCCGCGTGGATCGGCGCGTTCCTCATCCTGATCGTCGGCGCCTGGTGGCTGCTGCGCGAGGGTCCGCCGCAGGCCGCGGCGGCGCCCGCGCCGGTGCTGACCGTCGCGGCACCGATCGCGCGCGACGTCACCTTGTGGGACGAATATATCGGCCGCTTCGAAGCGTCGAAGGCGGTCGAAGTGCGTCCGCGCGTGTCGGGCGCGATCACCGCGATCCACTTCACCGACGGGCAGATCGTGCGCAAGGGCCAGCCGCTCTTCACCATCGACCCGCGCCCCTATCGCGCCGCGCTCGCCGAAGCGCGCGCTTCGGCCGCCAGCGCGCGCAGCGATTTGGCGCTCGCAAGGCTCGAACTCGACCGCGCCAGCCGTCTGGTCGATATCGAGGCGGTGTCGCAGAGCGAGATCGACCGGCTGCGCGCGACGGTCAATGCGGCGACGGCGGCGCTCGCGGGGGCCGACGCCCGCATCGCAGCGCGCGCGCTCGACGTCGAATTCACCACCGTCCGCGCGCCGCTCTCCGGCCGCATCTCGGACCGTCAGATCGATGCGGGCAACCTCGTATCGGCGGGCGACGCGGGCGGCACGCTGCTGACGACAATCAACGCGCTCGACCCGATCTACTTCACCTTCCAGGGATCGGAAGCCTTGTTCCTCAAGACCAAGCGCGAGGGCGGCCAGACGGGCGCCGACGTCGAAGTCCGCTTGCAGGATGAGAATGACTATCGCTGGAAGGGCCGGATCGACTTCACCGACAATGGCCTCGATCCGCGTTCGGGCACGATCCGTGCGCGCGGCCGCTTCGACAATCCCGAGATGTTCCTGACCCCCGGCATGTTCGGCAACATGCGCCTGTCGACGGGCCAGACGGCGCGCGCGCTACTCGTCCCCGCCGCCGCGGTGCAGACCGATCAGGCGCGCAAGATCGTCTATGTCGTCGGCAAGGACGGCATGGTCGCGGCGAAGCCGGTCGAAATCGGCCCCGAGGTCGACGGCCTGCGCGTCATCCGTTCGGGGCTGGCGCCGACCGATCAGATCGTCATCAACGGCTATCAGTTCGCGCGTCCCGGCACCAAGGCGGTGACCAAGGCGGGCAAGATCGCCGCCGACGCGCCGGAGAAGGGCGCGGCAGGGCCGAACGAGCCGGTATCGGCGCAGGCGACCTTCGCGAAGTGACTTGATCAAGCCCCTCCCCTTCAGGGGAGGGGTTGGGGTGGGGGCTCGCGACCTCACGCAAGGCCGAGGGCCCCCACCCCGCTGCGCCCCGGATCAAGTCCGGGGCTCGCTGCCCTCCCCTGAAGGGGACGGGCTTAGCAGAACCATTCCAGACAGGGGCTCTCCCATGCGCCTATCACGCTTTTTCATCGACCGGCCGATTTTCGCCGCCGTGCTCGCCGTCATCATCACCATCGTCGGTGCGGTCGCCTATATCGGCCTGCCCGTCTCGCAATATCCCGACATCGTCCCGCCGACGGTGACCGTGACCGCAAGCTATCCGGGGGCGTCGGCCGAAACCGTCGCCGACACGGTGGCGGCGCCGATCGAGCAGGAAATCAACGGCGTCGACAATATGCTCTATATGAGCAGCCAGTCGACCGGCGACGGCGCGGTGACGATCACCGTCACGTTCAAGATCGGCACCGACCTCGACGCCGCGCAGGTGCTGGTGCAGAACCGCGTCGCGATCGCGACCCCGCGCCTGCCCGAAACGGTGCAGCGGCTGGGCGTCGTGACGCGCAAGACGTCGCCCGACTTTCTGATGGTCGTGAACCTCGTGTCGCCCGACAAGTCGCTCGATCGCGCCTATATCTCCAACTATGCGCTGACCCAGCTGCGCGATCGGCTCTCCCGCATCGACGGCGTCGGCGACGTGCGGCTGTTCGGTGCGCGCGACTATGCGATGCGTGTGTGGATCGACCCCGGCCGCGCCGCCGCGCTCGACCTCACCGCGGGCGAGATCGTTGCCGCGCTGCGCCGCGAAAATGTGCAGGTCGCCGCGGGCACGCTCGGCCAGCCCCCCTATGCGAACGGCAGCGACTTCCAGCTCAACGTCGAAACGCAGGGGCGCCTGAGCGACCCCAAGGATTTCGCCAACATCGTCATTCGCAGCGACGCCGACGGGCGGCAGGTCCGCGTGTCGGACGTCGCGCGCGTCGAACTCGGCGCGTCGGACTATAACAGCAACACCTATCTCTCGGGCGACCCGACCGTGATCATGGCGGTGTTCCAGCGCCCGGGGTCGAACGCGCTCGCCGCCGCCGAAGCCGTCGAGGCCGAAATGGCCGCCTCGGCAAAGAATTTCCCCAAGGGCCTCGAATATCGGGTCATCTACAACCCCACCGAGTTCATCGCGCAATCGATCGACGCGGTGATGGACACGCTGCTCGAAGCGGTCGTGCTCGTCGTGATCGTGATCCTCGTCTTCCTGCAGAAATGGCGCGCCGCGATCATCCCGGTGCTCGCGATCCCCGTGTCGCTGATCGGCACCTTCGCGGTGCTTGCGGCGGTCGGCTACAGCCTCAACAACCTCTCGCTCTTCGGGCTGGTGCTCGCGATCGGCATCGTCGTCGACGACGCGATCGTCGTCGTCGAGAATGTCGAGCGCAATCTCGAGAAGGGCATGAGCGCATTGGAAGCCGCGCGCACGTCGATGGACGAAGTGTCGGCGGCATTGGTGGCGATCGTTCTCGTGCTCTGCGCGGTGTTCGTGCCGACGCTGTTCCTCACCGGCCTGTCGGGCGCCTTCTATCAGCAGTTCGCGGTGACGATCTCGACCGCGACGATCATTTCGCTGATCCTTTCGCTCACCCTGTCGCCCGCGCTCGCGGCGATCCTGCTGCGCGGCCATTCGGCGCCGGCGAACGAAGGCAAGGGCATGCAATATGTCCGCCGCGCGGGCGACGCATTCAACCGCGGCTTCGAGCGGATGAGCGATGGCTATGCGCGGCTGACCGACCGGCTGGTGCGCGCGCCGAAGAAGATGATGGTCACCTATGCGGGGCTGATCGCCGCGACCGCGGGGCTGTTCTGGGCGACGCCGACGGGCTTCATCCCGGCGCAGGACCAGGGCTATTTCCTCGTCGTCGCCAAGCTGCCTTCGGGCGCGTCGGTCGAACGCACCGATGAAGTGCTGCAAAAGGTCGCGCGGCGCGTGCTGCCGGTCGACGGCGTGCTCGGATCGGTGATGCTCGCGGGCTTCGACGGCCCGTCGCAGACGCTCGCGCCCAACTCCGCCGCCGCTTATTTTCCGCTCAAATCCTTCGAGGAGCGCAAGGAACTCGGCGTCAAGTTCGACGACATCATCAACGAAGCGCGCAAGCGCACCGCCGACATCACCGAGGCGCAGATCGTGATCATCCCGCCGCCGCTGATCCAGGGAATCGGCTCGGCCGGCGGTTACCGGATGGTCGTGCAGGATCGCGGCGGCCACGGCTATGCGGCGCTCGCGAACGAGACGAACAATCTGATCGGCAAGGCGAACCAGACCCCCGGCCTCGCCAACGTCTTCACCTTCTTCGACCCGACGAACCCGCGCGTCTTTGCCGACATCGACCGGGCGAAGGCGAATGCGCTCGGCGTCCCGCCCGAGCGGGTGTTCGAGGCATTGCAGGTCTATCTCGGCTCGGCGTTCGTCAACGACTTCAACCTATTGGGCCGCACCTATCGCGTCACCGCGCAGGCCGACGCGCCTTTCCGCCAGAGCGTTTCCGACATCGCGAACCTCCAGACGCGGTCCGATTCGGGAGCGATGGTGCCGATCGGAACGGTCGCCAATTTCGAGGACCGCACCGGGCCGTACCGCGTCACGCGCTACAACCTGTTCCCCGCGGTCGAGATCGACGGCGATACCGCGCCGGGATCGTCGTCGGGCGCGTCGCTGACGACGATGGAGAAACTCGCGTCGGAGTCGCTTCCGGCTGGTTACGGCACCGAATGGACGGGCATCGCCTTCCAGCAGAAGGCGGCCGCGAATACCGCGGGGATCGTCTTCGCGCTCGCGGTGCTGTTCGTCTTCCTGGTGCTCGCGGCGCAATATGAAAGCCTCGTGCTGCCATTGGCGATCATCCTGATCGTGCCGATGTGCCTGCTCGCGGCGATGATCGGGGTCAACCTGCGCGGCATGGACAATAATGTCCTGACGCAGATCGGGCTCGTCGTGCTGATCGCGCTCGCGGCGAAAAATGCGATCCTGATCGTCGAATTCGCCAAGCAGGCCGAGGAACAGGATGGGCTGTCGCCGATCGACGCCGCGGTGCGCGCCGCGCGCGACCGCCTGCGCCCGATCCTGATGACCAGCTTCGCCTTCATCCTCGGCGCGGTGCCTCTGCTCATCGCGAGCGGTGCGGGGGCGGAACTGCGCCAGGCGCTCGGCACCGCGGTGTTCTTCGGCATGATCGGGGTGACGGCGTTCGGCCTTATCTTCACGCCGACCTTCTATGTCGTCTGCCGCGCGCTGGGCGACTGGTTCGCCGCGCGCAAGCGCGGGGCCGACGATCATGGCGCGGCGCTGCCGGTGCCAGCGGAATAGGGAGAAAAACAATGATGCTCCGCAATATCCTCACAGCCGCATCGGCACTCGCGCTCGCCGCCTGCGCGGTCGGCCCCGATTACAAGGCGCCGCAGTCTGCGTCGGCGCCCGCCGCGGCGGGTCCGTTCGTTTCGGCGAACGGCCCCGCGGTGTCGCTCGCGCCCGTCGAAGCCGACTGGTGGCGGCTCTATGACGATCCCGTGCTCGACGGGCTCGTCGCCGATGCGCTCGCGAGCAACACCGACGTCCGCGTCGCGGTCGCGAATATCGCCAAGGCGCGCGCGGCGCTGCGCGGCGCGCGTTCGGATCGTTTGCCGCAGACCCAGATCGGTGCCGGTGCCAATTACGGCCGCAACCCCGAAGGCCAGCGCCTTCCGAGCGCGGATCGCGAGGATTGGACCGTCGATGTCGGCGCCAATGTCTCATACGAGGTCGATCTGTTCGGCCGCGTAAGCCGGTCGGTCGAAGCGGCGCGCGGCGATACCGAAGCGGCCGAAGCCAACGCCGACGCGGTGCGCGTGATCGTCGCCGCCGACACGACGCAGGCCTATGCGGACGCCGCATCGGGCGCGGCGCGGCTCGACGTCGCGCGGCGGATCGTCGACCTCCTGGGTCAGCAGGTGAAACTCACCGAGCGGCGCAAGGAGGTCGGCATGGCGACGGGGCTCGACCTCGCGCGCATCACGACGCTGCGCGACCAGCGCGCCGCCGACATTCCAGCCATCGAGGCCGAGCGGCAGGCGGCCTTGTTCCGCCTCGCGACTCTGACCGGTCGCGCGCCCGCTGCGCTCCCCGCCATCGCGGCGGACCGCAACATCAGCCTCGAAATCACCGATCCCATCCCGGTCGGTGATGGGGCGGCGCTGCTGAAGCGCCGTCCCGATATTCGCGCCGCCGAGCGCCGCCTGGCCGCCGACACCGCGCGCATCGGGGTCGCAACGGCGGATCTGTATCCGCGCATCACGCTGGGCGGTTCGGTGGGCTCGACGGGCGCCGGCTTCGGCGATGTGTTCGGCGGCGGTCCGCTGCGCTGGCTCTTGGGCCCGCTGCTCAATTGGGCCTTTCCCAATCAGGAACCCGCGCGGGCGCGGATCGCGGCGGCCGAGGCGGATACGCAGGCCTCGCTCGCCGAATTCGACGGCACCGTGCTGCGCGCGCTCGAGGAAACCGAAACCGCGCTCACCTCCTATGCGCGGTCGCTCGAACAACGCCAGGCGCTGCGCGCCGCGCGCGACCAGGCCGAACGCGCGGCGCGGATCGTGCGCGCGAAGCGGCAGGAGGGCGCGTCGGATTCGCTCGAATGGCTCGACGCCGAACGCACCTTCGCCGAGACCGAAGCGGTGCTCGCGGCGCAGGACGGACAGATTTCGCGCCGCCAGATCGCGCTGTTCCGCGCGCTCGCGGGCGGCTGGTCGAGTTAGGTTGGTGACCCCGCCCGCCAGCATCGTTTACGCCGCCTTTACCAGTCTGGGTGCATGACATCGTCCTAAGTTTGCGACTGGGGATGATTGATGGACAGCATGCGCGGACTGCTTTCGGGCAGCCACGACCAGGAAGATGGGGCGATCGATGCGCCCGCGTCGGTCGGCGTCGACGAACGGCGGATGCAGGTCCGGGCCTATAATTACTGGGCGTCGCTGCTCGCCGACCGCGCTTATCCGTCGGTCGAGGATCTCGACCTGGAGGGCGCCGATTTCGGGGCCTATTCGGTGCTGCTCGATTTTACCGCCGGGGTCGAAAATCCCGGCCTCGCCTATATCGGCGACACGCTTCGCGCCGAGTCGCAGATCGACGAGAATGTCCATTATATCAGCCAGATTCCCGGGCGTTCGCTGCTGTCGCGGCTGACCGACCATTATCTGCAGATCATCGCCAACCGCGCGCCGATCGGCTTCGAGGCCGAATATGAGAGCGATCGCGGCGTGACGATCATGTATCGCGGCATCTTGCTGCCCTTTTCGTCCGACGACGACACGATCGATTTCATCATGGGCGTGATCAACTGGAAGGAAGCAGCCCCCGCCGATCAGGCCGAGGAATTGCAATTGTCGGTCGAGCAAGCGCTGCGCAGCGCGGCGCCGCTGACTGCGCCGGTGCCGGTGTGGGCCGACGGCCCCGATTCGGAACATCTGGACGACGATGTCGCGGCCGACGCCGCGCCCGGCTTTGCCGCGCTGCGGGGCGACGGCGATGCTTTTGCCGATATTTCTGCGGATGACGAAGGGCCGGCCGATCCCGGCGCGGACGCCGAACTCGCCGACTGGCTCGCGCTCGCGCGTGAAACCGCCGAGCGGGCGAGCGCCGCCGACAGTCGGAGTCGTGGTGCGCTCTATCAGGCGGTCGGCAAGGCATGGGACTTCGCGCTGGCGGCCGAGGAACAGCCCGAGGCCTTTGCCGCCTTGCTCGACGATGCCGGGCTGACGGCGCAGGAGCGCGCGCCGATGACGCCGGTGGTCAAGCTGGTCTTCGGCGCTTCTTACGACAAGACGCGCCTCGCCGAATATGCCTGCGTCCTCGGCCATGCCAAAGACGAAGGCGTCGGCCGCGGCGCCCTCGCCGGCTATCTCGATCGCTATCCGGGCGGGCTCAAGGGCCTGGTCAAGGATGCGCGCGCGCGCCGCAAGCCGGCCGATAGGTCCGAGCGGATGGACGAGAAGCTCGAGGCGCTCCGCCACGCGCATCCCGCGCTGATCCTCGAACATGATGCGGGCGACGCCGAATTCGTCGTCCTGATCGCGCGCGCGATGCCCGGCGGCCATATCGGTATCGTCGCCAAGGCCGCCGACGATCCGGTGCTGGTCGCGAAGCTCGCGAAGAAGGCGATCGCGATCACGCCCGGCGCTTGATAGCGTTCACGTAACAGACGACCCCAAATTTGAAATATTTTTACGCGGGGTCGCCAACCAGCCCTTGAGCCGCGCGCTGCACAGGCGCATAGGAGGCGCAGCGAACGGACCCCCGCCGATCGTCGGCTGGGATCCCTCTCTTTTGGTTCGGGATGCTGCCTTTTATGTCTCAGAAATTGTCCGACACGCCGGAAACGGACACGCCGACTCCCTCCACCGTCAAAATCCCGCCGAAAGTCGCCGCCGCCTATCTGGCCGCGCTCGCCGGCAGCGCGCTGCCCGGTGAAGGCGACGATATGGACAAGGCCGCGCTGACCGACGCGGGCCAGTTCGCCGCGCGCGCTGCGCTCGACCGCACCGCCGAAACGCCGTCGCTGCTGCTCGAACCGATCGCCGCCGACGGCACCGATCGCCGGATGCGGCTGGTCATCATCAACGACGACATGCCCTTCCTTGTCGATTCGACCTCGCAGGCGGTCGCGGCGCAGGGACTTGCCGTCCACCGCATCCTCCATCCCGTCGTCGCGGTGAAGCGCGATGCGAAGGGGCATTTGCAGGAAGCGGGCGAAGGCGGAACGCGCGAGTCGGTTATCTATATGGAGCTCGAGCGCGGCGACGCGCGCGCGCGCCGGCGGCTGCTCGACGGGCTCGAAGCGGCGCTGCGCGATGTGCGCGCCGCGGTGCGCGACTGGCGGGCGATGCGCGCCGCGATGCTCGCCGATGCGGCGATGCGCGTCGAGGGCGAAGCCGCCGAGTTGCTGCGCTGGTTCGAGGGCGGGTCGATGACCCAGCTCGGCCATGAATGGCGCACGCGCGGCGGCGACGTGCAGGATCCGCTCGGCATCAGCGAAAGCGGCGACAGCCAGCTCCTGTCGCCCGCCGCGCTGGACGCCGCTTTCGCCTGGTTCGACGCTCAGGAAAAAAATGGGGGAGGCCACGCGCCGCTGCTGATCAAATCGAACCGGCTGTCGGCGGTGCATCGCCGCGTGCTGCTCGACCTCGTCGTCGTCCCCGAATTGAAGGGCAAGAAGGTCGAGCGCCTCTCGATCCACGCCGGCCTGTGGACGAGCCAGGCGCTGTCGACCCCGCCCGCCAAGGTGCCGGTGCTGCGCGCGCAGCTCGCAGCGCTGATGGCGAAATTCGGCTTCGACCCGACGGGCCATGCTGGCAAGGCGCTCGCGCATGCGCTCACCGCGTTGCCGCACGACCTGCTGATCGCATTCGACGCCGCCTCGCTCGAAGAGCTGGTGCTCACCTCGATGTCGATCACCGACCGGCCGCGGCCGAAGGTGGTGACGGTGCAGAGCGCGCTTGGCCGCCACCTGTTCGCGTTCGTCTGGCTGCCGCGCGACGAAGTGTCGACCGGCCGCCGCCTGGCGGTCGAAAGCCTGCTGGTGCGCGAAGCGAAGGCGGGCGTCATCGGCTGGACGATGGTGCTTGAAGACGGCGGCGCGGCGCTGCTGCGCTACACGCTCGACCTGCGCAGCGGCGGCGTCGTTCCCGATACCGGGGCACTCAATGCGCAGCTTGAGCAGATGGTGCGCGGCTGGCAGCCCGAGGTCGAAGCGGCGCTGGCCAAGCGCGGCGACGCGGGCCGCGCGGCGGCGCTCGCGGCGCGCTTTGCGCCGACCTTCCCGCCCAACTACCGCAACCTCTATAATCCCGAGGAAGCCGCGCGCGACATATTGCGCCTGCGCGATCTCGACGCGAGCAATCCGCGCAGCGTGCGGCTCGCGCGCAAGAGCCTCGACGGCGACGACCGGCTGCGGCTCAAAGTCTATAGTGCCGTTGGCGCGCTCGCGCTGTCCGACGTCGTCCCTGCGCTCGAACATTTCGGCTTCGAAGTGCTCGAGGAGATTCCGACCGCGCTGCAAAGCCGTTCCCCCGGAAGCGAGGGCGAGGACGAGGCGGCGATCGTGATCCACGATTTCACGCTGCGTCTGCCCGCGAATGTCGACGAACTCGCGCTGCTCCCCCATGCCGAAACGCTCGAAATCGCGATCGCCGCGGTGCTCGACGGGCGCGCCGAGAATGACGCGTTCAACGAGCTGGTACTCACCAATCAGACCGACCCGCGCGCGATCGTGTGGCTGCGCGCCTGGTTCCGCTATCTGCGCCAGGGCGGCTCGGCCTATGGCATGGACACGGTGGTCAGCGCGCTGCGCCACGCGCCGGCGCTGACCGCGGCCTTGATCGAGCGGTTCCGCGCGCTCCACGATCCCAAGGCGCGCGATGCGAAGCGCGCCCAAGCACTCGAAGCCGATATCATGGCGGGCTTCGCCGACATCAAGTCGATCGACGAGGACCGCATCCTGCGTCTGTTCCACGCGGTGATCGGCGCGACGCTGCGCACCAACGCCTTCGCGCCCGCCGCCGAGGAAGCGCTGGCGTTCAAGATCGACAGCGCGCAGGTTCCCGGCCTGCCCAAGCCGCTGCCGTGGCGCGAGGTGTGGGTCTATTCGCCGCGCGTCGAGGGCATTCACCTGCGCGCGGGCCCGGTCGCGCGCGGCGGGCTGCGCTGGTCGGATCGCCGCGACGACTTCCGCACCGAAATCCTCGGGCTGATGAAGGCGCAGCGCGTCAAGAACGCCGTCATCGTGCCGACCGGCGCGAAGGGCGGTTTCTATCCCAAGGCGCTGCCCGACGTGGCGCTCGACCGCGATGCCTGGTTCGCCGAGGGCACCGAATGCTATCGCATCTTCATCCGTTCCTTGCTGTCGATCACCGACAATCTGGTCGCGGGCAAGGTCGTGCATCCGAAGGGCGTCGCGATCCTCGACGGCGACGATCCTTATTTCGTCGTCGCGGCCGACAAGGGCACGGCGACCTTCTCCGACGTCGCCAACGCGCTCGCGATGGAGCGCGACTTCTGGCTCGGCGACGCCTTCGCGAGCGGCGGGTCGAACGGCTATGACCATAAGGCGATGGGTATTACCGCCAAGGGCGCGTGGCTTTCGGTCCAGCGCCACTTCGCCGAAATGGGCGTCGATGTGCAGACCGATACGATCCGCGTCGTCGGCTGCGGCGACATGTCGGGCGACGTGTTCGGCAACGGTATGCTGCTGTCGAAGGCGATCCAGCTGACCGCCGCGTTCGATCACCGCCACATCTTCCTCGATCCCAATCCCGATCCTGCGAAAAGCTGGAAGGAGCGCGAGCGGATGTTCAATCTGCCGCGCTCGTCCTGGGCCGATTATGACGCCAAGCTGATCTCGAAGGGCGGCGGTATCTTCCCGCGCAGCCAGAAAAGCATTCCCCTGAGCGCGGAGGTGCAGGCGCTGCTCGGCCTGTCGGTCAGCGAAATCGATCCGAGTTCGCTGATCTCCGCGATTCTGAAGGCGCCGGTCGATCTGCTCTGGTTCGGCGGCATCGGCACCTATGTGAAGGCCGCGAGCCAGAATAATGCCGAGGTCGGCGACCCCGCGAACGACGCGCTGCGCGTCGATGCCGAGGATCTGCGCGTGAAAGCGGTCGGCGAGGGCGCGAACCTGGGCGTCACGCAGGCCGCACGCATCGCCTTTTCGGCGAAGGGCGGCCGGATCAACGCCGACTTCATCGACAATAGCGCGGGCGTCGACTGTTCGGATAATGAGGTCAACATCAAGATCGCATTGAACCGCGAGATGGCCGAAGGGCGCCTGTCGCAAGGCGACCGCGACGCGCTGCTGGTGCGGATGACCGACAATGTGTCGGACCTCGTGCTCGAGGATAACCGACTTCAGGCGCTCGCGCTGTCGATCGCCGAAAAGGGCGGATCGGCCGCGGTGCCGTCGCTGGTGCGGATCATGGAAACGTTCGAGGGCGCGGGCCGGCTCGACCGCAAGGTCGAGGGGCTGGCGGCGAACGACGAACTCCTCCGCCGCGCGGGCGAAGGGCGCGGGCTGACGCGCCCCGAACTCGCGGTGCTGCTCTCGACCGCGAAGCTTGCCTTGCAGGACGCGATCGAGAATAGCGACCTGCCCGACGATCCGGCGCTTGGCGGCGGCCTCGCCGCCGCCTTCCCCGACGAGATGCAGCGCGATTTCGCGCAGGCGATCGCCGATCACCAGCTGCGCCGCGAAATCATCGCGACCAAGATCGCGAACCGCATCATCAACCGCATGGGCATCGTCCATCCGTTCGAGCTGGTCGAGGAGGAAGGCTGCGCGCTCGGCGACATCGCCGCGGCGTTCGTCGCGGTCGAACGCCTGCTCGAAATGCCGGCGATCTGGGATGCGCTCGACACCGCGAAGATCGACGAGAGCGTTCGCCTCTCGCTGTTCGCACAGGCGTCGTCGGCGATGACCTCGCAAATGGCGGACCTGCTGCGCGTCACGCAGAGCCTGTCGCAGCCGGGCCCCGTCGTCGCGCGGCTCGAACCGGGCGTCGATCGCCTGACCGCGGGCGTCGACGCGCTGCTCAGCCCGTCGGTCAAGCGCCAGTGGGACATGCTCGCGCAGCAATTGCTCGACGCCGGTGCGCCCGAGACGCTGACCAGCGCCGTCGTGCGGCTGTTCAAGACCGACGGCGCGATCGGCATCGTCGACCTCGCCGAACGGCGCGGCGACGACGAGGTCGCGGTAACGCGCGCCTTCACCCATCTGGGCGAGGCGCTCGGGCTCGACTGGGCGCAGACGCTGGCGGCGCATATGAGCCCCGCCGACCCGTGGGAACGCCTGCTCGTCAACAGCCTGGCGCGCGATTTCCAGCAGATGCGGCTGGCCTTCCTCGCCGGCCTGCCGAAGGGCGATCTCGACGCGGCGGTGACCATGTGGCTCACCGACCATGCGCCGCGGGTCGAGCAGTTCCGCAGCACCGTCGACCGCGCGCGGATGATCCCGAACCCAAACGGCGCGATGCTCTCGCATATCGCGGGGCAGGCGCGAGGGCTCTTGGCGAGGTGACCAAATACGCCCTCCCCTTCAGGGGAGGGGCTTTAGGAAAGCACCCCATGCCCTTCCAGCCCCGCGTCGCGATCCTCGTCCCGGCGCCCGATTATGAAGAGAAGTGGCAGCCCGCCTTTGCCCGCAAGGCGGCGGCGCTGACCTCGGCCGGGCTGATCGTCGAGCAGCGCGCGTGGACCGATCCGGGCGATCTTGCGGGTTACGATCTGGTGCTGCCGCTCTTCGCCTGGGGCTATCAGCGCGATGTCGCCAGCTGGTACGCGTTGTTGGACCGGCTGGAGGCCGAGGCCCTGCCGGTGGTCAATCCGGTGCCGGTACTGCGCTGGAACAGCGACAAGGCCTATCTCGCCGAGCTCGGCGGCAAGGGCGTCGCGGTCGTGCCGACAGTCGAGGTCGCTGCACTCGAAGACGCGAGCCTGGCCGAGGCGATGTCCGAGCTCGGGGTCGACGAAGTCGTGATCAAGCCCGCGATCTCGGGCGGCGCCGACGGCACGCACCGCATCGCGCCCGGCGCGCCGATCCCCACCGACGCTCTTGGGCAGCGCCGCCTCGTCCAGCCGCTGATGCCGGGCATTTTGACCGAGGGCGAATATTCGCTCTTCTTCTTCGCCGGCAAATTCGGTCACGCGATCGTCAAGCGTCCCGCGTCGGGCGATTTTCGCGTGCAGGAACAGTTCGGCGGGCGCGAGACGGTGTGGGGCGCGAGCGACGCGGCGCAGGCGCTCGCCGCCGCCGCGTTGGCGGCCGCGCCCGCACCGCCGGTCTATGCGCGCGTCGATATGGTTGGCGATGCGGCGGGCAAACTGCAAATCATGGAGCTCGAACTGATCGAACCGTCGCTGTTCCTGCATCACGCGCCCGACAAGGGCGCTGCGTTCGGACATGCGGTGGCGGGAATTTTGTTCCGCTAATCTCCATGCTCGATGTGCAGGATTGTCGCGTGCCAGACGAAGGCGATGAACGCGATAAAAACGAGCCATCCGGCGATATTCATCAGCAGATTGTCGGTCGATCCCGACGATATCTGCAATCCGATGTCCACGAGCATTCCGATTGTCGCGCCGCCGATAAGAATCGGCGCGATGATCTTTGTGCTCTTCAAGGCGCGTTCCTTGGACGTCATGGCTTGAGGTCCGGTTCGAGCCGCCGTCGCCACAGCCATTGCCGGATCGCCGAGGTCAGGTTCGGCGGATCGTCCGCCTCCATCCGTTCGACATCGATCCGCGCGACAAGCGCGTTGACGGGCAGCGCCTGCTGCGCGGCTTCGGCCTCGAGCGCGTCCCAGAACATCGGTTCGAGGCTGATCGAGGTCGGGTGGCCCGCGATCGTCACCGAGCGTTTGACCGGGGGATGATAGGATCGATCCATCGTGGCGGCCTACAGGTTTTTGCCATGATGCCGATACGATTTATTTGGGGTGGCCCGCCATTTCGAGATTCCGTAAACCGGCGGACCGACCCGGCGCAAATACAGGCAGGCCCAGATGACAGGAATTCAGGCCCTCACCGAAAAGGAAAAGGAAAGCCTGCGCCTGTTGGTCGACGGCCATGACGCGAAATCGATGGCGCGCCACCTGGGCCTTTCGGTGCATACGATCAACGAGCGGCTGCGCGATGCGCGGCGCAAGATGTCGGCCTCCAGCAGCCGCGAGGCGGCGCGGCAGCTGCGCGCGATCGAGGGTCCGCACCCCGAAATATTGAGGGACAAGGCTTTGGGGGAAGCCGCGGCGGCCCCCGGCATGGAAGAGATGTCGGCACCCGCCGAGACGCGCCGCATGGGGCGGCCGTCCGGCTGGATTGCCGGAGGTTTGTTTATGTCGTTCAGTCTTGCCCTGCTCGCTTTCGCTTCGATGTCGGGAAGCGCCGATACGCCGGCCGCGGCGCCCTCTACCGTCCCCGCCGAAAGCGCCGCGGTCGCGGCGGCGCGCGACTGGCTTGCGCTGGTCGAGAAGGGCGACTGGAACGCAAGCTGGGAGGCGACGGGGCAGTCGTTCAAGGCGCTCAACACGGCCGAGACATGGGCCCGGGTGGCGCAGCAGGTTCAGGGGCCGCTGGGGGCGGTAAAATCGCGCGTTCTGGTCAGCGAAGAGACGGTCCCCGCGCCGCCCTATGGCTATCAGATGGTCAAGTTCCGCACCGATTATGCGAACAAGGCGGGGGCGGTCGAGACGCTGTCGCTGGTGCGCGAGGGTGGAAGCTGGCGGGTCGTCGGAGTGACGGTGGAGTAATCCTGCCGCCCCAATTTCATCGTCATTCCCGCGTACGCGGGAATCCAGCTTTTCCCTTCTTCGTGTCTTTGCGTCTTTGCACGAAATAATTTGGTTCGCGCAAAGGCGCAAAGAACGCAAAGGGTCTCAGGATCAACCGCCCTCGCCATCCGTTCCGAAGCGAGAGGCTGGATCGCTGGAGAGTCACATGCCTCTCCAAGCCCTTCGCGGGGATGAAGGATAGAGGATATGGGGAGGTCCGACTGGACCTCCCCTGCCATCGTCAATACATATGCTGCCCACCGTTGATGCTCATCGTCGAGCCGGTGACGAAGCCCGCATCCTCGCTGCACAGGAAGGCGACACCGCGCGCGATCTCGTCGGCCTGGCCCAGACGCCCGACCGGAATCTTGGCGACGATCTTTTCGAGCACCGGTGCGGGGACCGCGGCGACCATGTCGGTGTCGATATAGCCGGGTGCGATCGCGTTCACCGTGACGCCCTTCTTGGCGCCTTCCTGCGCCAGCGCCTTGGTAAAGCCGTGAATGCCCGATTTGGCGGCGGCATAGTTGACCTGACCGTACTGGCCCGCCTGTCCGTTGATCGAGCCGATGTTGACGATGCGGCCCCAACCGCGCTCGACCATGCCGCCAAAGCATGCCTTCGCCATGTTGAAGCAGCCGCCGAGGTTGACGCGCATCACATCGTCCCAATCGTCGTAACTCATGCGCGCGAGCGTGCCGTCGCGGGTGATGCCGGCGTTGTTGACGACGATATCGACAGGGCCGAACTCTTCGGCGATGGCAGCGCAATTGTCGAGGCACGCCTGATGGTCGCCGACGTCCCATTTGCGCGCGGCGATACCCGTGCGGTCGGTGAATTCGCGCGCCTTTTCGTCATTGCCGGCATAGTTGGCGACGACGGTGACGCCCTGTTCCTTCAGTTTCAGCGAAATCGCTTCCCCGATGCCGCGGCTGCCGCCGGTGACGATTGCGATGCGTGCCATAAATCAAGCTCTCCCACTAGGTTATCGCATGATGATTAGGCCGCGGCGCGGGGCCCCGCAAGTTGACCGAAACGTCAATCGCAAAGCTATTCGAGAGGCAGGCTAGCCTGGCCGCTGAGCTGAGCCCGCGCCTTTGCAAAGTCCCCGATCGCAAGGTCGGCGCGGCCGATCGTCACGACCAGATTGTCGCCGTCGCCGAATTTCCGGCTCATCAGCCCGCTGCTCGGCAGTTCGAGCAGGACGATGTCGCGGTCTTCGTCATAGTCGGAAAGGGGACGCAGCGGTTCGCCGCCCATCGCCGCCATCTCGCACGCCGCCATCGCACGCCACCGGGGTTCGTAAAAGGCGCGCGCCGGCGCCGAAAGATTGTCGGGACCGGCGCACCAGGCATGTTTTGCGCGGTCGAACAGGATCGTCTGATAATCCTGAACCCAAAGGTCCGCGCCGGGACGGTGCGTCGTCAGCGGCAGCGTGACCGTCTCGACCCGTTCGGCGCCGGTTTCGGGGTCGATCGTGCGCACCGCCCTGGCCCAGCGAATCGCGTGCAGCGCCGCCATCACCGCGGTCACATCGCCGGCCGAGAAGGTGTCGCGCGCCGCACTGTCGTGGACGATTCCGATGATTTCGCGCGCGCGTTCGCACGCGTCGCGGTTGATCGCGGCGCATGGGTCCGGCGCGTCGCCCGCATCTGCCTCGCTTGCGAGCCGATCGAGCCGCATTTCGAGCAGCGCGACCATCGCGGTCATGCTGCCCCAGTCGAAGGGGTGGAAGGCGGGATCGGCGATGTCATATTCGCGCTCGGCGAACTCGCCGCCCGCCGCATCGGCACCGGCCGCCTCGCGCGGATCGGCGTCGCCCGCGCGGACGGTGAAGAGATCGACGGGCCATTCGGGAAAGGCGCGGATCGCGAATGGCGCGAGATCGCCGAGATCGAGGCCGCCATGCGGGCCGAACCAGCCTTCGGCATCGTTGAGCGCGAAGGGGGGTGCCACGGGGTGGCCGGGGTCGCGAAGGTGGAGGACGCGAACTTGGGGCCTGCGGCGATGAAGGAAAAAGGCGAGCGCGCCCTCGCGCGGCCCCAGCCCACCCCACAGCTCGGGCGGCAGGGCGCTGCAATCGATCTGCGCCAGAAAGTCGGCCGGCTGATCGTCGATCCGGGGCCATTCCATGCCGGCGGCGAGGCGCGGGCGGCCGCCGAGCCAGCTGTGGGTCGAAATCGCGTCGCGCGGCGGGATCTGCGGAAGGAGGCGAAGCGCGACGGCTTCGGCCTCGTCGCGCTCGATCCGGTGCGCCTGTTCCGCGACGTCGGACGCGAGCGTTTCGAGCGCGGTTTCGAATATGGCGGGCGGCTCGGCCTCCAAGGGCGGCGCGGGGTCGGGATCGGTGTCATATTCGTTCCCGTCGGCCATCCCGGGCAGCGGCTGGCGGCGAATTCGCGCCAGCCGCGATGGAGAGATTTCGACATCGTCGGGTTCGCTTGCCACCCGGCGGGGCAGTTTCGGCAGGCGATATTCGCGCGCCGCGGGAAAGCGACCGGGCGCCGCCGTAGCGGCGCGCGGATGCCGCGACCGCCAGATGGCATAGGCGAGCCCGACGAAAGCCAGCGTGACTCCGGCCAGCGTCAGTGCGGCCGTCAGAATCTGGTCCATCGCCTGTCTCCATAAGCGCGGAGGGATCGCGCCCTTTTGGCGCCGCGCCGGATCAATTTAGCGCATGGTCCTAAACAGTTGGTAAGCGGCGCCAGAATGCGGGCCGGTCAGAGCCATCCCGCGAGTTCGCGCCGCACCAGCGTCTCGAGCATCGCCATGCCGGGCGCATCGGCATTGAGGCAAGGGAGATAGGCGAAATTCCCGCCCCCCGCTTCGGTGAATTGCTGCCGGCCGCGAATCGCCAGCTCTTCGAGCGTTTCGAGGCAGTCGGCGGCGAAGCCCGGCGCGAAGATCGCGACGCTCTTGCCGGCCTTTCCAAGGGCCTCGAGCCGGCTGTCGGTCGCGGGTTCGAGCCATTTGGCGCGGCCGAACCGCGACTGGAAAGCGACCTCGACGGGCCGGCCGAGCACATCGGAAAGCAGGCGCGCGGTCTTTTGGCACTGGCAATGATAGGGATCGCCCAGATGCAAGGTGCGCTCGGGCATGCCGTGGAAGCTCGCGAGCAGCACGTCGGGCGCGAAGTCGAGCGCGGCCAGCCCCGCTTCGACCGAAGCCTTGAGTGCGCCCAGATAGGCCGGATCGTCGTGATAGGGCGGCAGGAAGCGTAGCGCGGGCTGCCAGCGCAGCGTCTTCAGATGATCGCCCACCGCGTCGACCACGGTGGCGGTCGTCGCGGCGCAATATTGCGGATAGAGCGGCGCGACCAGGATGCGGCGGCATCCCGCCGCGACCAGCGCATCGATCGCGGGGCCGATCGCGGGCTCGCCATAGCGCATTGCGTGGGCAACCACCGCCGCCTCGCCCAAGGTGCGCTGGAGGGCGTCGCTCTGCACGCGCGTGATCGCGGCGAGCGGCGATCCGTCGTCGGTCCACACCTGCGCATAGGCGTGCGCCGATTTCTTCGGCCGGGTGGTCAGGATGATGCCGCGCAGGATCGGCTGCCACAGGATTTTCGGGATCTCGACGACGCGGCGGTCGGACAGGAATTGGGCGAGGTAGCGCCGCACCGAGCGCGCATCGGGCGCGTCGGGGGTACCGAGGTTGACGAGCAGCACTCCGTTGCGCGGCCCCGCGACGGACGGATGATCGGCCGGTAAACTCAGCGGACGGGTCACAGGGGATGCGCCGACAGCGGAATGCGGCGGATACGGCGCCCGGTCGCGGCGAACATCGCGTTGGCGATCGCGGGGGCGACGACGGGGACGCCGATCTCGCCGAGCCCGCCCGGTTCGCGGTCGCTCTCGACGAACTCGACCAATATCCGCGGCGTCTGCGACAGGCGCGGCAGGCCGAGCTGGCCGAGCTTGCGCGCGGTCGCGAGGCCGCCTTCATAATCGGTCGTCGCGCCGACCGCGGCGGCGAGGCCGAAGATCAGCCCGCCCTCGACCTGCTGGCGCGCGATCGCCGGATTGACGAGCCGCCCCGCGTCGACGACCGCGACCAATTGTTCGACCTGCAGCCCCTTGTCGCTCTGCCGCGCGGTCGCCATCAGCGCGATATGGCTGCCGCGCATCATGTGGCACGCGAGGCCCTGCGCGCTCCCCGCCAAGCCGCCTTCCCAGCCGCCGAGACTGGTCGCGGTGAGCAGGCAGCGCGCGAGAAGCGGCGCATCGCCGAGCATCGCCATGCGATAGGAGAGCGCGTCGCTTCCCGCCCGCGTCGCCATCTCGTCGATGAAGCATTCGGTGAAAAAGGCGGTGTAGCTGTCGGCATTGCCGCGCCAGCGCCCGGTCGGCAGGCCGATGTCGGCGGGGCAATGATCGACCGCGCAGTGCGGGATCGCATAGCGGGTCATCGCCCCCTCGACCGCGGCGGCGTCGGCGCGGCCCGCAGCGGCGCGCTGCGCCTCATCGGCAGGCTGGTTGTCGAACAATCGCGCGCGGACCTCGTGGTTGGTCGCGGGAACCGCGATGCGCGTCACCAGCGCGTCGATCCCGCCCGCGGCGTTGAGCGTCGCGCTGAGCTTCGCCCGCGCGGGGGCGCGCGGCGGCAGGCGCATGATTTCCTCGGCGCGCGACCAGGCGAGCTGGACCGGGCGCTTCACTTGCAGCGCGATGATCGCCGCCTGCACCGCAACGCTGTGGTCGAGGCAGGCGTCGAACGAGCCGCCCGCCATCATCGGGAACAAAGTGACGTTCGCGGGGGCGAGGCCGGTCGCGCTGGCGACCGCATCGCGGCACTGGGCGGGCGCCTGCGTCGCGATCCATATGCGCAGCCCGTCGCGATCGGGGGCGGCGGTGGCGGTGCGCGTTTCGATCGGGGCATGGAGCGCCGGGGCGACGGCATATTCGGCGGCGATGCGCGTGCGCCCGTCCATGGCTTCGGCGACATCGCCCTCGCTCGCGATGCGATAGCCGTCGTCTTTCAGCGCCGCCTTCAGCGCCCTGTCGATGCCATCGCTCGAAATCGGCGTGCCTGCGGTCTCGAACACCGGCGCGAAACGGTCGAGTGCATTGTTCGCCGCCCACCAGTTGCGCGCGACCGTGGCGACCCAGCGGTCGTGGGTGACGACGTGGAGCAGGCCGGGCGAGGCCATCCCGCGCTTGCGGTCGATGCCCTTCAGCCGCGTCGCGCCGAGCGGCCCCTGGCGGATCGCGGCGAAAACCATGTCGGGCAGGCGAATGTCGCCGGCATAATTGGCCGACCCGTCGATCTTTGCGGGCAGGTCGAGGCGCGTCAGTTCCTTGCCGTAGAGCGGGTCGGCGCTCGACGCGCGATAGACGGGCTCGGCGGGCGGATCGAGCAGCGCCGCCGCCGCCGCGACCTCGCCGAAGCGCAGCCGCTGCTTCCCGAAAAGGACGAAGCCGTCCTGCGTGTCGCATTCCTGCCAGTCGGCGTCCCAGCGGTCGGCCGCGGCCATCATCAGGAGCGCGCGCGCCTGCGCCGCGGCGGCGCGGCACGGACCTTCGAACATACGCACCGACGAGCTGTTGGCGGTGAGCATCACCGCATTGCGCACCGCCCATTCGCGGCGCGCCCAGCTGCGCACGTCGGACACGAAATCGGGAACGCCCGACCGCGGCGTAAAGACCGCGCTATCCTCGTCGACGAGCAAAATATTGGCATAGAGCGGGCTGATCGGCGCGGTTTCGACCGCGATCGTCCGCCAGTCGGCGCCGAGCTCGTCGGCCATGATCTGCGGCAGCAGTGTCGTGACCCCCTGCCCCATTTCGCATTGCGGGACGATCGCGCTGACATGGCCGTCGTCGCCGATCTTCAGAAAGGCGTTGAAGATATGCTCGTCGGGGGCGGTAGTCAGGTTCGGCTGGTAATCGCGCGGCCACAGGCTCCATGCGATCGCGAGGCCGCCCGCGGCGGTCGCGCCGACGAGTATCTGGCGGCGGCTGACGTGCGGCCGACGCGATTTGTTTTTTCCCACGGTGTCGCGAATGCCGGCCATGCCCGCCGCTGATAGTCGGCGCGAGTCGGTGAGGCAAAGGCTTTTGCCACATCGTCGCCCCCGCGAAGGCGTAGCACATGTCGCTGCTTGGAGTTGCAAGCCCACGATTATAGACCGTTCGCCCTGAGCTCGTCGAAGGGCCGTTCTTTTCTGTGATGGCGCAGAAGGAAAACGGTGCTTCGACAAGCTCAGCCCGAACGGGTCTGGAGGCGATGGAGCTTGCCTCGGGGGGTCTGCCCTCTATTTCTCCGACAATGCGAAATCGACACGCACCGACACCTGCGACTCGCTGACGCCCGGGTTGAAGGGCGGCGCGGCGGCTTGCGGTGCGGCCCGGTTGGCCGCGTCCATCTCGTAATAGGGCATCGGCGGGCCGCTGTCGCCGCCATCACGGATCGTCAGCACGCGGTCGATCTGGAGCCCCGCAGCGCCGGCATAGGCTTCGGCACGGGCCCGTGCGGCGCGATAGGCGGCGGCATAGGCGGATTTGGTCGCGGCCTCCTGATCGGAGACGCGCAAGGTCGGCCCCGACAGGACATTGGCCCCAGCCTGCGTCGTCGCCGCGATCGCCTCGCCCGCCTTGTCGACCGCGCGCATCCGCACCTCGACCTGATTGACTGCTTCAAACTTGCCCTTGTTGGCGCCCCAGTCGATCCGGTTGACGGTGAGCTGGCGCGTCCGGAGATCCTTGGCCGCGACGCCGAAGGTCTTGAGCGCCTCGGTCACCTTGGTCATCGTTTCGTTATTGCGCCGGGTCGCATCCTCGGCCGAGGCGGCGATCGTGCTGACCCCGGCGGTGAAGCGCGCCTCGTCGGGGCGCGTTTCGGACCGGCCCGTTGCCGATACCGACAGCAGCGTCTCATCATGCTCCACGCCGCGCGGATCGGGTGCTTGTTCGCTGCACGCGGCGAGCGCGAGCAGCGGGGTCAACATAAGGGTCTGGGTGCGCATATTTTTCTCCCGTTCGATGCGTTTGAGCGCATGGCGGGTGAATCGGTTCCTTATCGACCCGGGGCGCTGCGCGCGCGCACAGCGATAGGGCGGCCGGCCTTTCGGGGCCATTCGCAAACTGCAAGGGGGACGACCTGAAACGACCGGTTGAGGACCTATCTTCCATCGTCACCCCGGACCTGACCCCGGGTCCCGCTTGATGCCGAAGACCCGTCGACGCCCCAAAAAGCGGGATCCCGGGTCAAGCCCGGGACGACGGGAATGGAGGAAAGCCATGTCAACTCCCCACCCAAGGCCGACAAGCCTGCTCGGGCTTGCAATCTACGCTATCGCCTTCACTTGAGCAGCCCCAGCCGCGGAATTTCGACCTTGGGGCAGCGGTCCATCACGACGACCAGCCCCGCGGCTTCGGCGCGCTTCGCGGCGGCTTCGTTGATGACGCCCATCTGCAGCCACACGGCCTTCGCGCCATGGACGATCGCCTCGTCGACCGCGGTGCCGGCGTCTTCGCTGTTGCGAAAGATATCGACGATCTCGGCCGGCGGTTCGACATTGGCGAGCGTCGCGACGACGGGTGCGCCGTGGATCGTCGAGCCGGCGTGGCCGGGATTCACCGCGATCACGTCATGGCCCTGGCGGATGAGAAAGGCGAGCACGCCGTTCGAGGGGCGCGCGGGATTGGGCGAGGCGCCAACCACCGCGATGCGGCGCGACCGGTCCAGAAGTTCGCGGATTTCGCCTTCGTCGTTGATCGCCATGTCAGCTTCCCTTCTTGCGCGCGTTCAGCCAGTCGGCGACCTTCGCCGCTATCGCGTGGAATGGCTCGCCGGCGGGATCGGTTCCCGCCGCGGGAGGCACGCCGCCGTCGCTCGCGAGGCGGATGCCCATCGACAGCGGCACGCGGCCGAGGAAGTCGAGCTCCATTGTTCCCGCCGCGGCTTCGGCGCCGCCGCTGCCGAACGGATCGCTGACCTCGCCGCAATGCGGGCAGGCATAGCCCGCCATATTCTCGACCAGCCCGATGATCGGCACGTCGGCCTGTTCGAACAGGCTGATCGCGCGCGTCGCGTCCATCAACGCAAGGTCCTGCGGGGTCGAGACGATCACCGCGCCCGCGGGCTTGTGCTTCTGAATCATCGTCAGTTGAACGTCGCCGGTGCCGGGCGGCAAGTCGACGACGAGCGTGTCGATGTCGCCCCAGCTCGCGTCGACCAGCTGTTCGAGCGCCCTCCCCGCCATCGGGCCGCGCCACGCGATCGCCTGTCCGGGCGCCGCGATCTGTCCGGTCGAGAGCATCGGCACGCCATAGGCGCTCTCGACCGGCGCGAGTTTCGATCCGCGCGCCTCGGGCTTCACATTTTCGCTGTCCATCAGGCGGGGTTGCGACGGCCCATAGATGTCGGCGTCGACCAGCCCGACCTTCACCCCCAGCCGGCGGAGCGCGACCGCGAGGTTCGCGGCAAGCGTCGATTTGCCGACCCCGCCCTTGCCGCTGCCGACCGCGATGATCGTCATCGCCTTTTTTTCGGCGGTCATCGCGATGCGCACCTCGTTCACGCCCGGCTGTTCGAGCAGGCCCGCGCGCAGCTTGTCCTCGAGCGGACTCCGATCCTCGGCGGCGATCCCGGTCACGTCGAGGACGATCGCGAGCGTCCCCTCGCCGTCGAGAAAGCGGAGGCCCGAAGTGCGGCGGCCGGAGAGGTCGGCGGCGATGCTGGCGAGGGGAGCGGTGTCGGTCATGTCCGCGGCAGATAGGCATGACGAAGCCGATTGCCAGCCATTTTCGCGTGCACCCCCTGTTAATCGCGCCCGCCGCCCCTATAAAAGCAGTATGAGCAACGAAAACGACGCCAGCATGGCCGGCCGCCGTCCGGGGGGATTGCGGCAATTTCTTCAACAGATCAGCCAGATGGCGAACAGCCCGTGGGGCAATGGCCCCAAGGATGGCGACGACGGCGGCAAGGGCAGCGGCGGCGACGGCAAGCGCCCCGGCCCACGCAACCCCTGGGTGACCCCCGATCCCGCCGACCAGCGGCGCGGACCCAAGCCGCGCGGCCCCTCGGCGCTCGATGAGCTGCTGCGCAAGGGGCGCGGTGGTTTCGGCGGCGGTGGTTCGGGCGGGAGCGGCGGCCAGTTCAATCTGGGCGATTCGGCGAAGCTGTGGAAATGGATCGTCCTCGCGCTGGTGGTCGCGTGGGTCGTCTTCTCCTCCTTCCACATCGTTCCGCCCGAAAAGGAAGGCGTGGTGACGCGCCTCGGCAGCTATTCACGCACCGTCGGGCCGGGCGTCAAATTCACCTGGCCCGCGCCGTTCGAGCGCATCCGGATGGAAGACGTCCGCGCGATCCGCACGATGGCGGTCGGCTCGCCGAATGCGACCGACGAGAATTTCGTGCTGACGCGCGACCAGAGCATCGTCGACCTCGCCTATGAGGTCCGCTGGTCGGTGCGCGATCCCGAACTTTTCTTCTTCCAGCTCGCCGATCCCGAAGGGACGATCCGCGAAGTCGCCGAAAGCTCGATGCGTGCGACCGTCGCCAACTTCGACCTCGTCCAGGCGATCGGCCCGGGCCGCGTCGAGATCGAGGCGCAGGTCCAGCAGCGGATGCAGGAACTGCTCGACCAGTATCGCGCGGGCGTGATGATTCAGGGCATCGCGATCCGCCAGGTCGACCCGCCGAGCCAGGTCGACGAGGCGTTCAAGGAAGTCACCGCGGCGCGGCAGGAACGCGAATCGGCGATCAACCTCGCGCGCGCCTATGAACAGCAGGTGCTCGAGCGAGCGCGTGGCGACACGTCGGCGTTCGACCAGATTTACGCGCAATATGAGCTGGCCCCCGAAGTGACGCGCCAGCGCCTTTATTATGAAACGATGGAGACGGTGTTGTCGAACGTCGACAAGACGATTGTCGAAGCGCGTGGGGTGACCCCCTATTTGCCGCTGAATGAAGTGCAGAAGCGGCTGAAGGCCCCCGACGCCGCCCAGAAGGGAGGCGAATGATGATCCGTTCGCTGTTCCAGAACCCGCTGCGCCTGCTCGTCGTTACGGTCGCGCTGCTCGTCATCCTGTCGCAGTCGCTGGCGATCGTGCCCGAGGACAAGCAGGCGCTGATCCTGCGCTTCGGCGAGATCGAACGGACGGTGAACCGTTACAAGCCGAATGAGGATTTCGGCCGTTCGGGCGCGGGCCTCGTCCTGCGCGTGCCGTTCACCGACGGCATCCAATATATCGACAAGCGCATCCTCGGCGTGAACATGGAGCGCCAGCAGGTGCTGTCGACCGACCAGCAGCGGTTGCAGGTCGACGCCTTCGCGCGTTTCCGCATCACCGACCCGGTGCGCATGTACACCGCGATCCGCACCGAGGATAAATTGCAGACGCAGCTCGCGACGATCCTCGGTTCGTCGCTGCGCAACGAGCTCGGCAAGCGCACCTTCGCGACTTTGCTGTCGCCCGAGCGCGGCGCGGTGATGGACAATATCCAGGTCGCGCTCAATCGCGAGGCGCAGAAATATGGCGCCGAGATCATCGACGTCAGGATCAAGCGCGCCGACCTGCCCGAAGGCGCGACGCTGGAGGCGGCGTATAACCGCATGCGCACGGCGCGGCAGCAGGAAGCGATCGCGATCCGCGCCGAAGGGCAAAAGGAAGCGCAGATCATCCGCGGCGGCGCCGACGGCGAAGCTGCGCGCATCTATGCCGCGAGCTTTGGCAAGGACCCCGAATTCTATGATTTCTATCGCGCGATGCAGAGCTATCGGCAGACCTTCCTGGGTGAAAACAACCAGGGCGGGACGTCGATCATCATGTCGCCCGACAATGAATATCTGAAGCGTTTCAGCGGCGGTTGACGCGGCCGGAGCAGACCGGCGACGCGATGAATGGAACCGACAGGGCCCGTTCATGTTCAAACAGCGTTCAGCCGGCCCGCCGCAGACCGCCGCAGCCGGGGTTATTGAGTTTCTTTAAGAACGAAGAGGATTTCCGATCGTGCGTTATGTTTATGGCATCACTTCGGCCTTGCTGGCGGGTGGCACCGCGCTGGCGCTGGTCACCCAGTCCCCCGTCGGCGCACAGGTTGCGCAGAACGACGAAAGCGAGATCGCCAAGGCGGTTCCGCGCGCCGGCGCGCCCGAAAGCTTTGCCGACCTCGTCGAGCAATTGCAGCCCGCGGTGGTCAACATCTCGACCAAGCAGGAAGTGACGCTCGGCGTCCGGCTCAATCCCTTTGCCGGGACGCGCGAGCCGATCACGCAGGAACAGCAGGGCGGCGGCTCGGGCTTTCTGATCTCCTCCGACGGCTATATCGTCACCAACAACCATGTGATCGCCGGTGGCCCGCGCGGCGAGCAGACGGTCGATCAGGTCACTGTGACGCTCACGAACCAGAAGGAATATACGGCGAAGATCGTCGGGCGCGATGCCGCGTCGGACCTTGCGCTGCTCAAGATCGATGCGACCGGCATGCCCTTCGTGAAGTTCGCGCAAGGCAGCCCGGCGCGCGTCGGCGACTGGGTCGTCGCGATCGGCAACCCGCTCGGCCTCGGCTCGACGGTGACCGCGGGCATCATCTCGGCGGTGCAGCGCAACATCGGCCAGGGCGGCGCCTATGACCGCTATATCCAGACCGATACCGCGATCAACCGCGGCAATTCCGGCGGGCCGCTGTTCGACCTTCAGGGCAATGTCGTCGGCATCAACAATATGCTGATCTCGCCCGTCGGCGCCAACATCGGCGTCAACTTCGCGATTCCGGCCGACGCCGCGATCCCCGTGATCGAGGCGCTGCGTGCCGGCGAAACGCCGCAGCGCGGCTATCTGGGCATCGGTATCGTGCCGGTCAGCGAGGATATGGCGGCGGCGCTCGGCCTGCCCAAGGATCGCGGCGAAATCGTCCAGCGTCTCGAGGACGGCCAAGCAGCGGCGAAGGCCGGGCTGAAGCGCGGCGATGTCGTGACCAAGATCAACGGCAAGGAAATCACACCGCAGCAGACGCTGTCCTATATCGTCGCCAACATCAAACCGGGCACGCGCGTTCCGATCGAGGTCATCCGCGAAGGCAAGACGCTGTCGCTGTCGGCGGTCATCGGTACGCGGCCGCCCGAAAGCGAACTGACCGGCGAGAATTTCGATCCCGAGGCGGAACAGACGCTGCCCGAAGATCCGACGGGCACCGCCGATCAGGCGATTCAGGACCAGCTCGGCATGGCGGTCCAGCCGCTGACGACCGCCATCGCGCGCTCGATCGGCGTCGACGCCGACACCAAGGGGCTGGTCATCGGCGCCGTCGGCGGCAACAGCGATGCCGGCCGCAAGGGATTGCGCCGCGGCGACATCATCCTCAGCGCCAACCGCAGCGCGGTGACGAGCGCCGAAGCACTCTCGGGCGTTCTCGCGGCGGCGAAGAAGGCGGGCCGCAACGCGGTGCTGCTCGAAATCCTGCGCCGCGGCCAGCCGCCGGCGTTCATCGCGATCCGCATCGCCGAATAAGCGGGCTGCGATTGGAATAGAAAGGGGCGTCGCGGCGTTGGTCGCGGCGCCCTTTTCATTTGCCCGGCTCGGCATATGTTCCTATTATGTTCCTGACCAACGAGTCGGGAGAATGGATCATGATCGGATATGTGACGCTGGGGACGAACGATCTGGCGCGCGCGGCCGCCTTTTACGACGCGATCGCCGCCGAGCTCGAAACGCCGCGGATGATGGAATATGAAAGCTTCATCGCATGGGGCAAGGACGGCGGCGGGGCGGGCATCGGCCTGACCAAGCCGTTCGACGGCAACGCCGCGTCGGTCGGCAACGGCGTGATGGTGGCCCTGCAAGCGAAGGACAAGGAGCAGGTCCAGCGCCTTTACGACATCGCGCTGGCAAACGGCGGCACCTGCGAAGGCCCCCCGGGACCCCGCGGCGAAGGATTTTACGCAGGCTATTTCCGCGACCCCGATGGCAATAAACTAAACGCCTTCATCATGGGGTGAGCGGGCCCGCTGATGGTGGTTTAGGGGTGGATTTGCGACATTCCTCATAGAGCCGTCGCCCCCGCGAAGGCGGGGGTCCACACATGCGTCGGCTGACCCCACATTGGGTTCCCGCTTTCGCGGGGGCACCGATATATAACTCGCTGGAACTTGCCATTTGAAGTTCATCAGAAGGCCAAGAACGGCGGCTTCCTCTGTTCGGTCGTTCCGGCCCTGACTGGGCCGCGCCGGAAAGCGGTCATTCGATTGGTGCGAAGGCTACAACAGCGGCTTCGCCGGAATGCAGCAACATAGTGCGGACAGGGAAACGAATATCGTTCGAGGCATCAACCCGGGCGCCCGAGACTATGCGCGTTTTGATGAACTGGGCGATCCAGTGTCTTTATTTGCTTTGCCAATTTGCGGCCACAGCCTCCAGTTGAATATCGTTCGGATCGGCTCCCACGATGACGCGATTCCTCCCTTGGTTGCCACCAGGGAAATGGCGAATAGCGCGGCGGCATCAGCATACTCTTGGATAGCGAAGGATGACGGATCCCAAATCCGCGCAGGCAGCACCGGACCTGCTAAGGCGTGAGCGGCGCAATCGAACCAGCGCGCTAAGTCTCTGCAAAGAAGCCACCCCTTCCACATATGAACATTGGCATTAATGTAGATTGACATCGATATGAACATGGATCAGCTTCGTGACAGGAGAAAACTCCAGCCGGTCATCCGGCACAATGTCAGGGGAGAGATCATGGTACATATTCGTTCGGCTTGCATATCGCGCACGGTCAGCCTTCTTGCGCTGGGAATCGCGATCGCGACGCCCGTCGCCGCTCAGGACGCGCCGCAGGCCGATGAGGCAATGGACGGCAACATCATCATCGTGACCGCGCAGAAGCGCGAGGAAGCGATCCAGGATGTGCCCATTGCGATATCGGCCTTCTCGGCCGAGGCGCTCGACAATTACAAGATCGAAAGCGGATCCGAACTGCTCCGCGCGGTCCCCAACGTCAGCTTCTCGAAAAGCAATTTCAGCATGTATAATTTCTCGATCCGCGGGATCGGGACCAAGGCGATTTCGGCATCGAGCGACCCGGCGGTCGCGGTGAGTTTCAACAATACGCCGCTGATCCGCAACCGGTTGTTCGAATCGGAGCTGTTCGACATGCAGCGGGTCGAGGTGCTGCGCGGTCCGCAGGGAACGCTCTATGGCCGCAACGCCACGGCGGGGGTTGTGAACCTGATTCCGGCGCTGCCCGACAACGAGTTCGGGCTCGATACCAAGGTCGAGGTCGGCAACTACAAGACGATGCGCGCGAGCGGGATGATCAACGTCCCGATCACCGACACGCTGGCGATCCGCGCCGCGGGGGCGCTCACCAGCCGCGACGGTTTCGATTACAACAGCTTCACCGACCGCCGCGTCAACGGCCGCGAACTCTGGTCTAGTCGCCTGTCGATGCAATGGGAACCCAGCGATCGGCTGACCATCAGCGCGATCTGGCAGCATTTTGAAGAGGACGACGATCGTTCGCGCACCGGCAAGCAATTGTGCACCCGCGATCCCGGTCCGACAGAGATCAACGGCATCCGCATCCCCGATGGCACGCAGCCCGGTCTGGCGACGCCATTTGAGGAAAATTTGCGCGGCCGGTTCAGCCAGGGTTGCCAGTCGGCGTCGCTCTACGACGATGCGGCCTATGGCACACCGAACGGTTCGGGCCTGGCATTTATCGTCGCCGGTCAAGTGGTCATCCCGATAGGTCGGCCGCCCAACGATCCGTTCCCGGTTTATGCCTTTCTGCCGACCGATCCCTTTCTCGATGCGACCCAGTCGCGCGATCTCAGGGAAATCGCGACCAGCTATGACCCGGTGTTCCGGGCCAAGAATGACGTCTTTCAGGGCAATCTGACCTTCGACATCAGCGATGGGCTGACCTTTGTGTCGCAGACCGCCTATGCGCGCGACCGTTATTATTCGTCGCAGGATTACAACCGCTTCGTATCCGGCCCGTTGTTCAGCGACACGACGGGCCTGTTGGACCAGCAAAGCGGGACGCCGATCAGTCAGGATTTCGCGGCGCCGGGCGGCATCTTTTGCGACCCGCAACTGGGTTGTTCCAACCGCCTGCTGTCGGCCGACCTCAGCCGGTCGCGCAACCGGCAATGGACGCAGGAATTTCGCCTGCAATCGGCCTTTGACGGTCCGTTCAATTTCAACCTGGGGGTCAATTATCTCGATTTCAAAACACAGGACGATTATTTCGTCTTCAGCAATGCCTTCACCTACATCGCCTATAATCTGTACAATCGCTCACCCCCATTCGGCGCGACCAATTATAATCCCTGCCCAATCGGGACGACGGGAAGCGATTGCGTCTACGTCGATCCTAATCCGATCGATTCGCTCGACGAACAGGGGCATAATTATTTCCTCAGCCGCAATCTGGTGCGGACGAAATCCTGGGCAATCTTTGGCGAGGCCTATTGGAACGTCTCCGACAATGTGAAGGTCACCGCCGGCCTGCGCTGGACCAAGGACAAGAAAATCACCACGCCGGTGCAAAGCCAGTTGCTGCTCGGCGGCGGTGGGGGGACGATCGGGACGAGCGGCGGTAACGTCAGCTTCGGTTATCCGACCGATCCCAACGTCGTCCAGAAATGGTCCGAACCGACAGGCCGCATCGTGATCGACTGGAAACCCGACCTGGGGTTCACCGATCAGACGCTAATCTATGCTTCCGCGTCGCGCGGCTACAAGGGTGGCGGCACCAATCCGCCGCGTCCCAATCTGAACCCGCGCATCGTGCAGTTCCAGCCGCTGCCGGCCACCTTCGAACCCGAATATGTCAACGCCTTCGAAATCGGGACGAAGAACAGTTTCGACGGCGGCCGTTTCACGTTGAACGCAACGGCCTTCTATTATGATTATGAAGGGTATCAGATTTCGCAGATCGTCGACCGCATATCGCTCAACGAAAATTTCGACGCGACGAGTTGGGGACTCGAACTCGAAACCGCATGGCAGCCGTCGCGTGCGTTCCGGGTCGATGCCAATCTGGGCTATTTGAAAACTCGCCTGAAAGAGGGCGCGCAATCGATCGACGTGATGAACCGCACCCAGGGCAATCCGGACTGGGTGCTGCTCCGTCCGTGGATTCAGCTGCCGTCGAACTGCATAGCGCCGCGCGAGCTTGTTGAGAATATTCTGACCAATCCCGTGACGCAATTTGGGCTGGGAATAGGCGCTTTGCAGGCCTTGTGCGGAGGGTCGAAGGAATTGGGCACCTTCAATCCGGAGATCACCGACGGACTGGATTTGTCTCAATTTTACGGGTTCCAATACAATCCGATCACCGACGCGCCGAACGGCGGACGCGGCTTCTTTGCCGATCTGGAAGGCAATGAACTGCCCAACGCGCCGCGCCTGACATTCAATATCGGCGCGCAATATACCTTCTTCATCGACGACGGAGACTGGGAATTAACTTTGCGCGGCGATTATTACCGTCAGTCCAAAAGCTTCGCGCGTGTCTATAACACTGAATATGACCGCCTGAAGGGCTGGGAAAACGTCAACCTGGCGGTGACGTTAGAGCGGCCTGCGGATGAGCTGACATTTCAGTTCTATGTCAAAAATGTGTTTAATAAAGCACCGATCACAGATTTCTTCACTAATAGTGATGATACAGGTCTAAGTGCTAACGTATTTACTCTCGATCCAAGAATATTGGGATTCAGTATCGCAAAGAGATTCTGAACCATGATCTGCAAGGTTAATCTTAGTTTAACGCCAAATGTGATCTATAGTAATATTATTATAGGATTTTCATATATTATTACCCAACTTTATTTGTATTTCGATGTTGACATCAATGTCAAATATTGAAATGTTCACAGGTGCACTCTCCCCCGATTCGAGAGTGCGTTCATAAAATGATAAGTAACTATTAACTGTGGAGAGTTGATCATGAAAAAATTGGCAACATTCGCTGCGGTAGCTGCTGCCCTTGTTGGCGCGCAGACCGCTTCCGCCGCAACCTTTGCGCCGGCTCCCAGCGGTCCTCACGTCTTTTCTGGCACCGTGCAGGTGAAGAAGGACGGGCTGACTTACACTTGCACGCTTACCGTCAATGCCAATGTGACGTCGTCTTCGACGGCGACTGCGACCGCTTCGCTGTCGGGCGGCTTTCCCTGCTCGTTCATCTCGGTCACCGGCACGGGCAATATCACCCACGACGGGACCGATTGGGGCATCTCGGGTCTGACCATCGATCCTCCGATCAGCTCGGGCCTTTGCACGGGCCGGATCAAATTTGTCTGGGGTGGCAACACCGGCACCCGGACGATCGGCTTGAGCACGCCTTACTCGGATTCGAGCGCGACCTCGGGCAACCCGTGCACGCTGGTCGGCACGCTCACCAACACGAGCCCGGTCCCGAACACGCTCACGCTGACGCCGTGATCGGACTCTGAAGGTCTTGGGAGGGGCATTGCGAAATCTGCGATGCCCCTTCTTCGATGCCGCTTATTTGATGTCTGTGCGATCCGAACCGTTACGTTGCTCCTTGTCCTCGGCCCGCTCCGATCGCCACTCCCGGGTTGCGGCCATTTTGTCGATGGTTGCAATCTCCTCCTCCCTTGGGCGCGCGAAGTTCGCGCGCCTTTTTGTCCCGGCGCCTCTGGGCCATGACCGCAAGGAGAGTCAGGCCGGACGAGCATTCTCCGGCCGCGCAATGAGAAACGATTGACCAATCTGCGATCCTCTCCAGATGCTGCTGCGGCGACGCGGGGTCTTAACTTGCCTCGATCCTCTGGCTGGTCGACCTCACTGATCGTGCCATTCCTCTGTCTGGCGGGCGCGCAACGGTGCGAGGCACGGGCTGCCGCTACGACGAATATTCTCGCAGGGGACAAGGTAGGGGCCGATGCTGCAACGGTTGGCCAGCCGTCGAACCTTCCGCAGACACCGGAAACCCCCGACGATACCGAGCAGGACGCGCCGATCATCGTCACCGCCCGGCGCTGGGGACAGGCCGATATTGCGTCCGAAACCGATCTCGATGAAGACCGCATCGCAGCCTATGGGGCCAATACGATCGGCGAGCTGATCGAGAACATCACCCCGTTGATCGGCGGGACGCGCGACACCCCGATTCTCCTCGTCAACGGCCGGCGTATCGGCAGCGCGACCGAGATCACCGGCTATCCGCCCGAAGCGCTCAACCGGCTGGCGATTCTGCCCCCCGAAGCGGCGGCGCGCTATGGCTATGCCGCCGGGCAGCGGGTTGTGAATCTGGAGCTCAAGAAAAATTTCGCCAGTACCGATGTGGACGCCGGTTTCGCCATACCGGTCGCGGGCGGTCGGACCAGCTCGCAGCTTTCGGCGGCGCGGTCGATCATCGATGGCGACACGCGCTGGAATATCCAGCTGCGGGGCAGCGCCGATACGCCGCTGCTGAAAAGCGAACGCGACGTTCCGGTCCGCCCCGATGTGGCGGCCATTCTTCCCTCGATAGAAGCTGCAGAAGGATATTCGATTGAACCGAACCGGTTCGAAACGCTCGCCGCAAAAATGCATTCGCTGAATCTGAATATGGGCGTCGTACGGCCGGTCGGAAATTTTTTCCTTTCGCTCAACGCCAATGCGGGCGTGAATCGAACCACGCAACGGACCGGCATGCCGCTGGCGTCTATTATCGTGCCTGCCACCGGGGGACATGAAATATTCTATCGACTGGTGGGTGATCGCGCTCTGGCAAGTCGGCAACGATCAACCAACTTCGGCGCATCGGCCTCATTGTCCGGGCCGATAGCAGGGTGGCAGGCCAACTTTTCGGCATCCTTTTCCGGCAGCCGCAATAGCAACGCCAACGACACGGGCTACGATAGCGGCGATTTGCAACAAAGGGTGGACGCGGGGGATCCTTCCTTTGATCCATCCGGTCCTTGGCCATTCATGCCGCTGCTCACCGATCGCAACCGATCGCGCTCCCAGATCATTGGCGCGACGTTCAACGCATCGAGGTCGATCTTCAAGCTTCCGGCAGGCGAGGCGAACACCAATGTCACGGTCAATGCAAGCCAAAGCCGGTCGCGTTTCCGCGCGCTGGCCGCCACAGCGGGAACTGTGTCCCAAGACCGTTTCGCGAGCAATCAGCTGGACGGGCGATGGTCATTGACCGTCCCGATCGCCAATCGCGCGCTTGGCGTCCTCGCGCCGCTCGGTGATCTGGGCGTGGACCTGTCGATGGAATTCGGCAAGGCAAGCCGAACCAGAACGCGCTATAAATGGGACGCCGGCGTGCGATGGACGCCGTTTCCGTTTGTCGATTTTCGGGCGTCTCTCGGGCACGAAAATGCCGAGCCGCTGTTCGAACAATTATACGGTCCGCGGATCGAGGTTATCACTCGCCTGTTCGACTTCGCGCAGCAGGAATATGTCCAGCCGATCAGCATTTTCGGTGGAAATCCGGATCTTGAGGGCGGTAGCATACACAATGTGTCGGTGAGCGCGATGATGCGTCCGTTCAACGGCGACCTGGCGACCTTCAACGTCGAGTATCGCAGACGTGCTGCCCGAGGCGGCATTGCATCGCTGCCAACGCTCACGCCGGATGTCGAGGCGATCTTTCCGGAACGGGTCGCGCGCGATGCGAGCGGGCGGCTCATTTCGGTCGATGCGCGCCCGATCAATATATCGAATGACCTGACCGAATCGGTCACGTCCGGCGTTACGCTGCTCTACACCGCAAGGCAGAAGACGCCTGCTGCCGAGCCGCTTCCGCCGGGTAGTCAACGTCCATGGACGTTCAGCCTGTCGATCATCCACAATTGGCAGCTCGCAAGTGAAATGATCATACGTCCGGACTTTCCGGTGCTCGACCGGTTACGCGACAGCGGTCAACCCCGGCACAATGTCACGCTCAATCTGACCGCCGGCCGACGCGGGATGGGGGTTTCGCTGAACGGAAGCTGGAACGGAGCCGCACGCATTCGATCGGGCGACGCCACCGGCGGCGCGACGGAGTTTCGCTATCCGTCCTGGGTACGGTTCAATCTGGGATTGTTTGCAGAGCCCGAACATTGGGGCGTCGCGTTGCGGGAGCGCGCTTGGATGACCAACCTTAGAATATCTCTCGACGTCCAGAATATTCTGAACGGATTCCGAAAGGTGGTCGTGGTGGGCGCCACCACGCGCCGAGATTTGACGCGCGACGAGATTGACCCATTGGGTCGTACGATCCGTCTGAGTATCCGGAAACAATTCTAGCGGCGTCGGCCACCGTTTTCAGGAGATAGCTGGCGGAATCCCCGATGGAATCAGGAACAGTGGCAGGATGCGGGCGATCAGGTCGCGCATCGCATCATCCTTCTGGTCGAGCATGTCGCGCACGTAGGGACCGATCACCGCGTCGCCGAAAGCACTCACCGCCATCATCAGTACCGCGGCGCGCACCCGGTCGGGCGCGGCTTCATCCGTCGACTGGCCGACAATGGCTTCGACGAGCGAGCGCACGGCCTCGCGCACGGGTTCGAGATGCGCCACATCGCCCGACAGGATGATCCAGGCCGCAAGCGGCCCGGCGCCGCCCTTGTCGAATGCGTCGAAAACGCGATCCGCCACGGCACGCGGCGCGGCGGCATCGGTTTTGAGCAGTTCGACCACATCGCCGAGCGCGACGGTAAGGTCGTTGATCATTGATCCCATCAGCGCCGATTGCAGGCTGGCGGCCGATCCAAAATGGTGAAGAACATTGGCATGCGACATGCCGATCTCGTCACCGATATTTGCCAGTGTCACCGCCCTGGGACCGCCCTTGAGCAACAAACGCCGCGCCGCCGCCAGACCCTCCTCGCGGACTTCGGGGCCCAACCGCTTGCGCCGCTTCACGCGCGGTATTGCTTGCTTTTGCATCGTCATTGTTCCTTGCGGCCGTCCCATCCCACATGGGGCCGTAGTCCACGGATCCTTAGCGCAAAGCGAGCGCTTGTCACAATCATCTGCAGGCGCCGCCGGGCGCTTCACCGAAGCCTGGAGAGATCGAGAACATCGCTTGCGCGATCCTTTGTCTTGCTATATTTACATCAATGTAAATGTTATTTCAAGGCAAAGGTGCGCGATGCCGTCGATTTACACCCCTGCGATCTTCAATCGAGAAGCGCGACCTGAAGTTCGGGCGCGAAATAAAGCCGACACGGTGGTAGCACAGCGGCGATCCTGGCCGAACCGCCTTCTTCAATGCGTTATGCGCCCCGGCTTCCGCCGTGGAAAATCGACGATCGCGCCTTCCCGACCGGGGCGACCGCCGCGATCGGACCGAAAAAGACGCTAGCCTGATGAACAAATAAGAGCGGGCCATTTTCCAAATATCACCGTGTCGAATGACCAACCGCCAACATCGGTGGCCTCGGGTCCGCGGGAATGACGAGTTAAGGGACGCCAAGCGTCGCTTTTCGGTCGGTTTCACTCTTCGTCATCCCGGACTTGATCCGGGATCACTGCGGCGATGAAGTCGTAGCCCGCGGATCAAGTCCGGGGTGACGACGACGGCAAGATTCTCCTTGTGGTGAGCCATGGGGAGGAGGACCGTCGCCGCAGGCGATGGTGGAGGGGCGGCGACGTCGCGTCATCGCCCCTCCGCAGCGCTTCGCGCTGCTACCTCCCCTTGGCTTCGCCACAGGAAGGATCGAACGGCGGCTACCAGCTTCCTAAATCAACCCCGCCAACGGACTCGACGGATCGGCATAGCGCCGCAATCCCATGCGCCCCGCCAGATAGGCATCGCGCCCCGCCTCGACCGCGCGCTTCATCGCGCGCGCCATCAGGATCGGGTCTTTCGCTTCCGCGATCGCGGTGTTCATCAGCACGCCGTCGCAGCCGAGCTCCATCGCCACCGCGGCGTCGCTCGCCGTGCCGACGCCCGCATCGACGAGCACCGGCACCGACGCGCCCTCGACGATCAGGCGGATCGTCACGCGGTTCTGGATGCCCAGCCCCGACCCGATCGGCGCGCCCAAGGGCATGATCGCGACCGCGCCCGCATCCTCGAGCTGCTTCGCCGCGATGGGATCGTCGACGCAATAGACCATCGGCAGGAAGCCCTCTTTCGCGAGCACCTCGGTCGCCTCGAGCGTTTCGCGCATGTTCGGATAGAGCGTCTTCGCCTCGCCGAGCACCTCGAGCTTGACGAGATCCCAGCCGCCCGCCTCACGCGCGAGCCGCAAGGTGCGGATCGCGTCGCCGGCGTTGAAGCAGCCGGCGGTGTTGGGCAGATAGGTGATCTTCTTCGGATCGATATAGTCGGTCAGCATCGGCGCATTGGGGTCCGACACATTGACCCGCCGCACCGCGACGGTGACGATCTCGGCCCCCGAGGCTTCGACCGCGGCGGCATTCTGTTCGAAATCCTTGTATTTGCCGGTGCCGACGATCAGCCGCGACGTAAATGTCCGGCCGGCGACGCTCCACTGATCCGCTGACAACTCAACCGCCTCCTACGAAATGAACGATTTCGAGCGCATCGCCCTCGGCGAGCGCCACGTCGGCGAGTGTCGAGCGCGGGACGATGTCGCGATTGCGCTCGACCGCGACCTTCTTCACGTCGAGCCCGAGCGCGGCGACGAGATCGGCGATGCTGCCTTCGCGCACCTGCCGGGGTTCGCCGTTGAGGATGATCGAAATCATGGGGAAATCCGCCTCGCTTTGCCTTTTGCCGAGCAGCCCATATAGGGGGAGCCCGCAACGCCGCAACCGAAAGGCCGTGCCTTGGCTGAACTTCCGACCGTCTTTGTCCTCTCCGGCCCCAATCTCAACCTGCTCGGCACGCGCGAGCCGGAGATTTACGGACACGACACGCTCAACGACATTCACGCGCGGCTCGAGGCGCAGGCGGCCGAACTCGGCCTCCGCCTCGAATGCCGCCAGACCAACCATGAGGGCGTGCTGATCGACTGGCTGCACGAAGCCTATGTCGCGGGCGCCAAGGCGGTGCTGCTCAACGCGGGGGGCTATACGCACACGTCGATCGCGATCCACGACGCGATCAAGTCGATCAAGGTGCCGGTGATCGAGGTGCATCTTTCGGACCCGAAAAGCCGCGAAGCGTTTCGCCACATCAGCTATGTCGGCATGGCGGCGGCCCAGCATTTTGCGGGGCACGGCGCGGACAGCTATACGCTGGCGCTGGACGCCGCCGCGCGTCTCTGACAATAGGGCGCATCAAAAAACGGGTCAGGGCGCCGCGATAGCGGCGCCGCAACAACAGGAAAATTCTCATGGGTGACCATAAAGACAATGGCATCAACATCGATCCGGCGTTCGTGCGCGCGCTCGCCGAACTGCTCGACGACACGCAGCTCAGCGAAATCGAGGTCGAGGACGGCGAGCGCAAGGTGCGCGTCGCGCGCACGCTGACCGCCGCCGCCGCGCCCGTCGCCTATGCGCCGGCGCCGGTCGCAGCCCCCGCCACGCCGGCGGCGGCAGCGGCGCCCACCGCCGCCGCGCCCGCCGCCGACAGCTTCGCCGACGCGGTGAAATCGCCGATGGTCGGCACCGTCTATCTCGCGCCCGAACCCGGCGCGCCTAATTTCGCCGCGGTCGGCTCGGCGGTAAAGCCCGGTGACACGATCCTGATCATCGAGGCGATGAAGGTGATGAACCCGATCACCGCCACCGCGTCGGGCACGCTGAAGGCCGTGCATGTCGAGAACAGCCAGCCGGTCGAGTTCGACCAGCCGCTGTTCACGATCGGCTGATCCACCCTATGGCTATCGAGAAACTGCTGATCGCCAATCGCGGCGAGATCGCGCTGCGCATCCACCGCGCGTGTCACGAAATGGGCATCAAGACGGTCGCGGTCCATTCGACCGCCGACACCGACGCGATGCACGTCCGCCTGGCCGACGAAGCCGTGTGCATCGGGCCGCCGGCGGCGAAGGACAGCTATCTCAATATCCCCGCGATCATCGCGGCCGCCGAAATCACCGGCGCCGACGCGATCCATCCGGGCTATGGCTTCCTGTCAGAAAACGAGCGTTTCGCCGAGATCATCGAAGCGCATAATATGGTCTTCGTCGGGCCGAAGCCCGAGCATATCCGCACGATGGGCGACAAGGTCGAGGCGAAGCGCACCGCGGTCAAGCTCGGCCTTCCGGTCGTTCCGGGCTCGCCGGGCGCGGTCACCTTCAGCGAGGAGACCAAAAGCCTGGCGAAGGACATCGGCTATCCGGTGCTGATCAAGGCCGCATCGGGCGGCGGCGGGCGCGGCATGAAGGTCGTTCCCGACGAGGACAGCCTCGAAAGCCTGATGGGTCAGGCCTCGTCCGAAGCGGCGGCCGCGTTCGGCGATCCGACCGTTTATATGGAAAAATATCTCGGCAATCCGCGCCACATCGAATTCCAGGTGTTCGGCGACGGCAGGGGCAATGCCATCCATCTGGGCGAGCGCGACTGCTCGCTCCAGCGCCGCCACCAGAAGGTGCTCGAGGAAGCTCCCTCGCCAATCATCTCGGCCGAGGAGCGCGCGCGCATGGGCGGCATTTGCGCCGATGCGATGGCCAAGATGGGCTATCGCGGTGCCGGCACGATCGAATTCCTGTGGGAAAATGGCGAGTTTTTCTTCATCGAGATGAACACGCGCATCCAGGTCGAGCATCCGGTGACCGAGATGATCACCGGCTTCGACCTCGTCCGCGAACAGATTCGTATCGCGGGCGGCGCGGGGCTTTCGGTCAAACAGGAAGACCTGGAATTCCGCGGCCATTCGATGGAATGCCGCATCAATGCCGAAGACCCGCGCAGCTTCCTACCCTCGCCCGGCAAGGTCACGAGCTATCACGCCGCGGGCGGCATGCACGTGCGCGTCGATAGCGGGCTCTACGCCGGCTACTCGATCCCGCCCTATTACGACAGCATGATCGGCAAGCTGATCGTCTATGGCCGCAGCCGCGAAAGCTGCATGATGCGGATGCGCCGCGCGCTCGAGGAAATGGTGATCGGCGGGGTCAAGACGAACATCCCGCTGCATCAGGCGCTGCTCGCCGACCCCGACGTCATCCACGGCGATTATACGATCAAATGGCTGGAGGAATGGCTGGCGCGGCAGGATGAAGAGGCCGGAGCCTAAACGCGTTCGCTCCATATTTTCGTCATGCCGGACTTGATCCGGCATCCATTCTGCACGGCCGTCATGGACCCCGGATCAAGTCCGGGGTGACGAAGCGGGCGATGCGCCGAGCTGTGCTCCGCCTCACTTTCGCTGGCTCCGCTTTTTGGCTATGGGCCTTGTCATGGCCAAAAACGCTTCCTTTTCCGCGCGTCCCGCTGCGGCGCTCCTCCTACCGCTGACCCTGCTCGCGGGCCCCGCCTTCGCGCAAACGGAGGTGAAGGAGGATTCGGTGATCCTTCAGCCCGACAAGGTGAAGGACGACGCGCCCGTCGTCGCGGTGCGGATCGAGATGCCGAGCTGGTCGGAGGAGAATGCGACCGCGCTTCTGAGCTACATCGAAAAGGTCGGCGACGAAGGCCTGTTCGCCAAGGATTATTATCCCGACGCCCTCGCCGCCGCGATCCTCGGCGGCGACCAGGCGGCGCTCGACAAGGCCGCGACCGACCGTTTCCTGCTGCTCGCGACCCACCTGCGCGACGGGCGCACGCCCAATGCCGCGCGCAAGCAATGGTTCATGACCGACAGCGACGGCGACAGCGAGCCCTTGCTGTCGCTGCTGACCGCCGCGCTCGGCGCCGGCACGGTTTCCGAAACGCTCGCCAGCCTCGACCCGGTGCATCCCGATTTCGCACTGCTCAAGGCCGCGCTCAAGAAGGCGAAGACGCCCGCCGAAGCCAATGCGATCCGCGTCAACATGGAACGCTGGCGCTGGATGCCGCGCAGCCTCGGCGAACGTTATGTTGTCAGCAATGTCCCCGAATATCTGACGCGCGTCGTCCATGGCGGCACGATCATCGCGACGCACAAGGCGGTCGTCGGCAAGAGCTCGACCCCGACGCCGCAATTGAACCCGATGGCGACCGGCATCATCGTCAACCCCAACTGGACGCTGCCGCGCAGCATCATCAACGAAGGCATCGGCGCGACGATCGCGCGCAATCCCGCCTCGGCGCGCGCGCAGGGCTATACCTGGACGGGCAGCGGCAAGAATTTGTCGGTGGTGCAGCTGCCGGGGGCGAACAATGCGCTGGGCGTGATGAAGATGGAAATGCTCAACGAGCATGCGATCTACCTTCACGACACCCCCTCGAAAGGCGCGTTCAACGCCGCCGCGCGCGCATTCAGCCACGGCTGCATCCGCACCGAGCGGGCGCTGCACTTCTCGGGCCTGATGGCGGTGATGTTCGCGGGGAAAAGCCCCGAGGAATTCGGCGAGGCGATCGCGAGCGGCAAGACGACGCGCTTCGGCTTCGACGAGCCCTTCCCCGTCTATGTCGCCTATTGGACGATGGTGCCCGACGGCAAGGGCGGCGTGAAGAAGCTCGCCGACCTCTATGGCCGCGACGCACCGGTCGTGGCGAGCTTCGCCAAGCCCGGCCGCCCGACCGCAACGATCATCGCGCCCGAGCCGCCGCCGGTCGTCCCGACGATCCCCACCGCGGCGCGCGTGACGACGCCGTCGACGAGCGGGATTTATTGAAAATAATCTTCGCCCCCGCGCAGACGGGGGCCGCTAGCGGCCTTGTGCTACCTCTCCAGCGGCCCCCGCCTGCGCGGGGGCGACGGCTATCAATCCGCCGTCTTCGGCAATGGCCCGCTGATAGAACTCGCGCGGCGCAGATTTTCCATTCCCGGCAGCGGATCGGTCGGTGGCAGCTGGAAGGGCGCCGGCGTCGGCGGATGCGCGCTCAGCCGGTCGGCGAACAGCAACCGGCCGGGCCCAAGCTTGTAGAGGATCATCGGCAGCAGCTCTTCGCCGAAGACGAAGCAGCCTTCGCTGCGCCCGAGCTTGCCCTGCGTCGCGATCAGCGCCGGGTCGGCGTACCAGGCGCCGTGCACGACGATCGCCCGCTGGTCGGCGGTATAATTGTCGGGCTCGAGCCCGGCGAGCCGCATCGACGAACCGTTGGCGCCCCAATAATAGTCGCTGGTGCGATAGGCGCCGCGCGAGGTCGCGAGACTGCCGACCCGGCTCGAAAAGCTCTTGAGCCAGCCGTCGTGCTGCGGATCCGACCCGCGCCCGTGCGTCACCGGGAACATCTCGATCCTGCCCGCGACCATGTCGACCAAGGCGAAACGCGGACGCGACGAGGGAAGGCCGAAATCGACGACGCCGACGCGGTCGGTCTGCGGGATATTACGCGCCTGCATCGCCAGCTGTTTCCTGGCGACGGCAAGATAGTCGACCGGCGGCGGCAAGGGCGCCACCGGCTGCTGGATCCAGTTCGGCAGTTGCCCGCCCGCCGGCGTGGCGGCCATGGCCCCCATTCCCGCGATCCCGGCGAGCAGCGCCCTGCGATCGATCAATTCATTCACTTAAACAACAACCCCGCATAAGCCGCCCTTTGACGGTCCCTCGACTTTGCATAAGTCGTGTTCGGGCCGCGAAAGGCAAGCTGGTGGTTCCCCTTCATGCGGGAAGATGTGCCATATATGCCATGAATAGCGAGTTTACGCTGCTGTAAGGCTGCGTTAGGACCGGCCCATGAAAGCGACCATCTGGCACAACCCCGCGTGCGGCACCTCGCGCAAGACTCTGGCGATTCTGGAGGAGACGCCGGGCGTCGAACTCACCATCGTCGAATATCTCAAAAATCCCTATAGCGCGGAGAAGCTGCGCCAGCTGTTCCGCGACGCGGCTATCGGCGCGCGCGACGCGCTGCGCCTGCGCGGCACCGACGCCGAAGAACGCGGCCTGAAGGATGCGAGCGAGGGCGAGATCGTCGCGGCGATGGCAACCAACCCCGCCTATGTCGAGCGCCCGATCGTCGAAACCGACAAGGGCGTGCGGCTGTGCCGTCCGCAGGATGTGGTGCGCGAGATTCTTTGAGCGGCCGCTTTGGGGTGGAAGCGGACCTGGCTCTCCTCCACTTCCGTCATCCTGGGCTTGACCCAGGATCCCGCTTTTTGAGGCGTCGAGCGGCCTGCGGCATCAAGCGGGACCCCGGATCAAGTCCGGGGTGACGAGGATTGATGGGTCCGCTTCCGGTCGCTAGCGGCCGAAAAGGCAAAGATCTAACCCGCCGCGATCCGTCCGCCTTCGATACGAAAGC
>CBINGC010000013.1:0-89991 GCA_966250105.1 uncultured Sphingopyxis sp.
GGCATCAAGCGGGACCCCGGATCAAGTCCGGGGTGACGAAGAAAGAAACGGCAGCTTCCGGTCGATAGCGGCCGTCCCACACCAGCCGCACCCACAAGAAAAGGGCCGCGCTCCCTTTCGGAAACGCGGCCCTTCAAAGGCTTCAGCCTGAAAAAGCTCAGGCTTCTTCGGCTTCGTCCGCAGCCGGAGCTTCTTCGGCAGCGACATCCGAAGGCGGCGTGGCCTCTTCGAATTCGTCTTCGCTGTCGGGTTCCAGCGCCGTAGCGACAGCCTCGGCCTGTTCTTCCTCGAACATGGCGGCGATGACGTCGATGCCCTGGCTTTGCATTTCGGCTTCGTCGGGCGAACGCGCGACGTTGACGCCGACGGTCACCGCGACCTCGGGGTGCAGCTTGACCTTGACGTCGACCAGGCCGAGCGCCTTGATCGGGCGTTCGAGTTCGACCATCGACTTGGTCACGCCTTCGACGCCGTCTTCGACCAGCGCGTCGACGATGTCGCGCACCGAAACCGAACCATAAAGCTGGCCGGTGTTCGACGCCTGGCGGATCAGGACGATCTGCTTGCCGTCGATGTCCTTGGCGCGGCCTTCGGCGTCGGTGCGACGCTCCGCGTTGTCAGCTTCGATCTTCGAGCGGTTGGCTTCGAACAGCTTGCGGTTGGTGTCGTTCGCGCGCAGCGCCTTGTTGTTGGGCAACAGGTAGTTGCGGGCAAAGCCGTTCTTGACGGTGACGACATCGCCGATGCCGCCCAGTTTCTCGATACGTTCGAGCAGGATGATTTCCATGACGCTGCCCTCCTTACTTCACAATGTAGGGGAGCAGGCCGATGTGGCGCGAACGCTTGATCGCTTTCGCCAGCTCACGCTGCTTCTTGGTGGACACCGCGGTGATCCGCGACGGGACGATCTTGCCGCGCTCCGACAGGTAACCCTGGAGCAGGCGGACGTCCTTGTAATCGATGACCGGTGCGTCCTTCTGGCTGAAGGGGCAGGTCTTGCGGCGGCGGAAAAAGGGTCGTGCCATATTGCTGTTCCTTATTCTTCGCCGTCGCGGTCACGGCCACGGCCGCCGCGGCGTTCCTGCTTGCGCATCATCACCGACGGACCCTTTTCGAGTTCGTCGACCTTGATGGTGAGCCAGCGGATGATATCTTCGTTGATCGCAGCCTGACGCTCGATCTCGGCGATGGCTTCGCCTGCGACTTCGGCCGACAACATCACATAATGACCCTTGCGGTTCTTCTGGATCTTGTAGGCGAGCTGCTTCAGGCCCCAGGTCTCGGTCTTGTGAACCGTGCCCTTATATTCGCCGATGACGTTGGTGACGGTTTCCGCCAGCGCGTCGACCTGAGCCTGGCTCAGGTCCTGACGCGCGATAAAGACATGCTCGTAAAACGGCATGATGCGCTTCCTTCGATTTGGCCGATCGCTGGTCCCGCGCCAATCGCGAAACCCCTCCGGCTGTCGTCAAGTCTTGCGTATTGGTGCAAAACAAACGGGGCGACAGGCACGTGGCCTCGCCCCGAATGAGCGCGCCTATACAGATTCGCGGGGAGAAATCAAGCGCGGACGGCCAGCTTTTCCAAGAGTTCGCGCCCGAACTCGGTCAGCGTGTCATCGCGCGCGCCGAGAATCAGGATGCGGTCGCCGGGACGCGCTTCGTCGAGCATCGCCGCGCCGCAGTTCGCGCGCGTCGTCATATGGACGGCATCCCCGCCGCCCGCGACGATATCGGCGACGAGCGCCTCGCTGCCGATGCTGCGGTCGACCGTGCCGCCGAAATAGACGGGATCGCAAACATAGAGCTTGTCGACTTCGCGCATCCCCTTCGCGAAACTCGCCGCGAGTTCCTTGCCCATCTGGCGCAGCGGGCCATAGCCGTGCGGCTGGAAAAAGAGCAGGGCGCGGCCCGGCAACTCCGCGACGGCCGCCAGCGTCGCGGCGACTTTGTCGGGATTATGCGCGAAATCGTCGATCACAGTGACGCCGCCCGCTTGCCCGAGCACTTCATAGCGCCGCGCGAGGCCCGCGAAATCGGCCAGCGCCTCGACCGCCTGCGCGACGGTCGCGCCCGCGGCATGCGCCGCCGCGATCGCCGCGAGCGCGTTGGCGGCATTGTGGCGGCCCGGCATGCGAAGCTTCACCTGATAGGCGGTGCCGCCCGCATGGACGGCGAAGCGGCATCCATCGGGCAGCGCCTCGAAATCGCTGCCGCGCACCGTCGCCGCATCGCCGAAGCCGAAGGTCACGACATGGCCGGCCGACAGTAGCGGTGCCGATTCCGCGTCGTCGGCATTCACGACCGCGACCCGCGCCTTGCCCGCGAAGTCGCCGAACAGGCCGTGCAATTCGGCGAGACTCTTGTGGTCGAGACTGATGTTGGTCACGACCGCGACGTCGGGCCGGTACAGCGCGATCGATCCGTCGCTTTCGTCGACCTCGCTCACGTAAATGGCCGCATCGCCGACCAGCGCGCTCGCGAACGGCATCTCCGCGCCTGCGAAATTGCGCATCACCGCGCCGTTCATCACCGTCGGCCTGACGCCCGTGCTTTCGAGGATCCAGCCGATCATGCCGGTGACGGTCGACTTGCCGCTCGTGCCGCCGACGCCGATCGCCTTGTCCGCCGCGTTGAACAGCGCCGCGTTCAGCTCGGCGCGCGTCATGCGCGGCAAGTCGAGCGCGTTGGCGGCCGCGACATCGGGCACGCTGTCCTCGATCGCGGCTGATGCAACGAGGATCTGTCCGGTCTTGGGCCCGCTGCCATCCTGCGGAAAAAAGGCGATGCCCTGTCCCTCGAGCCAGGCGAATTTCTCGGGCGTCCGGCCTTGATCGCGGCTGCGGTCCGATCCCGCAACCGCGCTTCCGCGCGCCGCCACGATCATCGCGAGCGGCAACATGCCCGACCCGCCGATGCCGCAGAAGAAATAGGATTTGTTTTCCGACATGGCGGCGCGATATGGCTTTGACGAAGGGTTTGCAACCGGAGCGACATTCCCTTTCCCGTTCGCATCGAGCGAAGTCGAGATGCCTCTCGGCTTGGCGCCATGACGACGGGCGTCTCGACTTCGCTCGACACGAACGGAAAATCAGAGTCCTGTCCATGCGTATTGGCATTGTTGCTCCTTCCACTCCCATATTGCCCGACGATGCCGAGGCCGTCCGTGCGGTCGTCAGCCTCGGCTACCCAGGCGTCGAGCTGGAGTTCGACCCGCAATGCTTCGCCGTCGCCGGTCATTTCGCGAGCGAGGATGCACAGCGGCTCGCCGCGCTGGTGACGATGGCGAACCGCGCCGACATCGATGCGATCTGGTTCGCGCGCGGCGGCTATGGCGCGTGCCGGATCGCGGAGAGAGCCGTCGCCGCGATGGAGCCGGTGGCGCGCGGCAAGGCTTTTCTCGGCTTTTCGGATCAGGGCAATCTACTCGGCTGCCTGTATCGCGAGGGTTTCGACCATGTCGCGCACGGGCCGATGGTCGCCGACATCCGGCGCGAGGGCGGCGACGTGACGGTCCAGCGCGCGCTGGACTGGCTCGTCGCCCGCGACCCCGGGGCGTGCGAGGCAGGGCTCACGCATGGCGCGCGCCATGCCGCGTTCAACCTGATGACGCTGTCGATGATGCTCGGCACTCCGCTCGAACCCGACCTGTCGGGACATATATTGCTGGTCGAGGAGGTCAGCGAATATCTCTATGCCTTCGATCGCGCGTTTTTCCATGTCACCAGCGTCCTTGCCGGGCGCGGGCTGGCGGGATTGCGATTGGGGCGGGTCAGCGACGTGCCCGAGAACGACCGGCCTTTCGGCATCGAAGCCGAAGCGATTGCGCGCTACTGGTGCGAGCGCAATGATATTCCCTGGCTGGGCCGCGCCGACATCGGGCACGACGGGGACAACAAGGTCGTGCCCTTCGGCTTGCATCGCGCGGGGTGAAGGAATAGGCGCGGGCCCATTCAAGAACACGCAGGGGACGCATCATGCGCGCATTCATCTTTCCGGGTCAGGGCAGCCAGTCGGTCGGCATGGGCAAGGCGCTTTTCGACGCCTCGCCGGTCGCGCGCGAAGTGTTTCAGGAAGTCGACGACGCACTGGGACAAAAGCTGTTCCAGCTGATGAGCGAAGGGCCTGAGGACCAGCTCACCCTCACCGAAAACGCGCAGCCCGCGATCATGGCGAACGCGGTCGCCACGTTGCGCGTGCTCGAGAAGGAAGGCGGCGTGACGCTCGCTGCCAAGGCCGATTATGTCGCGGGCCACAGCCTTGGCGAATATAGCGCGCTCTGCGCCGCCGGCGCCTTCGACCTCGCGACCACCGCGCGGCTTTTGAAGACGCGCGGGCAGGCGATGCAGGCGGCGGTCCCCGTCGGGGTCGGCGCGATGGCGGCGCTGCTCGGCGCCGACATCGACACGGCGCAAAAGCTCGCCGATGCCGCGGCCGAGGGCGAGGTCTGCACCGTCGCCAACGACAATGATCCGTCGCAGGTGGTGATCTCGGGCCACAAGGGCGCGGTCGAGCGTGCGGTCGCGCTGGTCAAGGATTTCGGAATCAAGCGCGGCGTGCTGCTGCCCGTCTCGGCGCCTTTCCATTGCCCGCTGATGCAGGGAGCCGCCGACGCGATGGCCGAAGCCCTCGGCGCCAACCCGCCCGCCGCGCCGCTCGTGCCCGTGGTCGCGAACGTCACCGCGAGCCCGGTGAGCGACGCCGACACGATCCGCGACCTGCTCGTCCAACAAGTCACCGGCCGCGTCCGCTGGCGCGAAAGCGTCGGGTCGATGGAGGATATCGGCGTCACGCACTTCGTCGAATTCGGCGGCAAAGTGCTCTCACCGATGGTCAAGCGCAGCGCGTCGGGCGAAGTCGAGACGATGAGCGTGATCTCGATGGACGACATCGAAGCGCTGCTCAAGACGCTCTAAGATTCAGGTTTCAGGAGAATAATATGTTCGATCTCACCGGCATGACCGCCCTCGTCACCGGCGCCTCGGGGGGCATCGGTTCGGCCATTGCGCAGGCTCTCGCGGGGCAGGGCGCGCGGCTCGCCGTCTCGGGGTCCAACACCGATAAGCTGAGTGCCTTTCTGGGCACGCTCGGCGGCGACCATGTCGCGCTGCCGTGCAACCTCGGCGATGCCGCCGCGGTCGATGCGCTCGTGCCCGCGGCGGTCGAGGCGCTTGGCCAGCTCGACATTCTCGTCAACAATGCCGGCGTCACCCGCGACAACCTCATCATGCGGATGAAGGACGAGGAATGGACGGACGTTATCCGCATCAACCTCGAAGCCAATTTCCGCCTCGCGCGCGCCGCCGCCAAGCCGATGATGAAGGCGCGTTTCGGCCGCATCATCTCGATCACCAGCGTCGTCGGCGCGACAGGCAATCCGGGTCAGGCCAATTATGCGGCGTCGAAGGCCGGCGTGACGGGCATGACCAAGGCGCTGGCGCAGGAACTTGCGAGCCGCGGCGTCACCGCCAATTGCGTCGCGCCGGGCTTCATCGCCACCGCGATGACCGATGATTTGCCCGACGCGCAGAAGGAAGCGCTCAATCAGCGCATTCCGGCGGGCCGGATGGGTGAGGGCAGCGACATCGCCGCCGCCGTCGTCTATCTCGCGTCGAAGGAGGCCGCCTATGTCACCGGCCAGACATTGCATGTGAACGGCGGCATGGCCATGCTGTCCTGAGGGCGATCCCTCGCGATAGAAAGACGAGTCGATGATGAAGGCTTTGATGGCGGGCGCCGCGCTTATGCTCGTGGCGCTGCCCGGCGCGGCCGCGGCGCAGGACGGCGAGAAGCTCGATTGCGTCGCCCTGTCGGTGCCGGGCGACACGAGGGAGTCGATCGGCGAGGCGATGGCGGGCGGCGGCGATGAGGCGTCGCGCGAAGCCCTGTTCAAGCAGCTGGCGAGCATCACCGACGCCTGCGTTACGCGACACGGCATCACCGTCGAGCAAAAGGGGCCTTATTTCGACTACGGCCTCGCGCGCATTTCCCGCGAATGGCTGGCGAGCGACATCGCCAAGCTCGACCTGTCGCCGGCAGTCGTCGACAAAGCGCTCGACTTCGGGCCCGCCGGCGCCAACCCGGACCTTTCGGCCGACATGACCGAGGAGCAGATCATGAAGATCGTGCAGGCCTATGTCGAAGCCGGGGTCGATATCGACAAGGTCGACGGCGCGGTCTGGGAAAAGGTCGGCGCCTATGCCGCCGCGACCTCGATCTACTGGAACAAGCGCAAGCTGCTCACGCCCTGATCGGGATTGATAGACAGCCGTCGCCTCGTCTGCGCGGGGCGACGGAACGTAAACATGATCATATTGAATAAAGCGCTGCGTGTCCCCGCGAAGGCGGGGACCCATCTCCGGCCGGTTCAAACTGGCGCCGACCGGAGATAGGCTCCCGCCTTCGCGGGAGCACGCGGTTTTTCAGAGATAATTAAGGGTTAGAAACTCGCCCTCGCCGTCAAACGGAAATCGCGTCCCGCCAACGGCACATAATCCTTGGTAAAGCTCGCGTGGCGGCGCGCCTCGACGTCGAAGATATTGTTCGCCGACAGCATCAGGGTCAGATTCTTCGTATCGGGCAGCGGACGCCAGCTGAGCGACGCGTTGACGAGCGTAAAGCCGTCGGTCGGCGTTTCGAACTGCGCGACGCGCGTCTGGTCCTCGGTCCATTCGACCTCGACGCGCGCATCGACGCGCTCGCCCTGCGCCTCGAGCCCGCCGAGGACGCGCAGCGCCGGAATGCGCGGGACGTTGCGGTCGAGCCCGGCATTCTTGATCTTGGCGCGCGTCATGTCGGCAGTCACGTCGCCGACGATGTTGAAACCACCAATCTGCGCCAGCCGCGCGCTCGCCTCGGCCTCGAAGCCATAGACGCGCGCGTCGCGCTGGAAATATTGAAAGACGGGCAGTTCATCCTCTTCGGCGCCAGTCGCGGCCGAATAGATGAAATTGTCGAACCAGTTCGAATAGCCGGTGAGGCTGAGGTTGAACGCGTCGGACTTGAACTTGAACGAGGCTTCGGCGCCCCAGTTCGATTCGCGCTTCAAATTCGGGTCGCCGACCTCGAAGCTCTGCGTCGCGATGTGCGGGCCGTTCGACAGCAGTTCCTCGGCCGATGGCGCCCGCACCGCGCGCGACACCGAAACGCCGAATTTCGCACCTTCGAAGATGTCATAGGTCGCGCCGAGCGCGCCCGAGAAGCTGTCGAAATCGCGCTCGAAGCCCAGTGTCTGCGCGCGAACATTGGTCTTTTCATACCGCGCCGCGGCCTCGAGCCCGAGCGGGCCCGCCGTATATTCCTGCAGCGTGAACAGCGCGAACTGGTCGGTCAGGTTGCGCGGGACAAAGGCTTCGGCGCCGACAGCGTTGAAATCGCGGTGCATATACTGGACGCCGCTCGCGCCGCGCCAGCCGCCGCGGTCGTTCTGCGCCAGCTCGAGGCGGCCTTCGACGCCCTGGTTGGTGAAGATGGTGCCGACCTCGTCGCCTTCGAACTCGGTGTGCTTGTAATCGGCAAAGCCCGCGCGGATGCGCAGCTTGTCGAAGAATCCGTCGCCCAGTTCGACTTCGCCGCGCAGGTCGGCGCGCCATTGTTTCATCCCGATCGTGACGGGGCCTTCGCCATGGTCGTGGCCGCCTTCTTCCCCTTCGCCTTCCTCGTGATGATGCTCGGTTCCGGGACGCGCGGGGACGCCGTAATTGGTGTCGAAATAGCCGACCGAAATGCCGAGCTGACCGCCGTCGTTGATCAGCGAGATGCCGCCGCCCGCGGTCCAGGTCTCGCTCTGGGTGTTGTCGATCTTGCCGCGCTTGCCCGCCTGTGCAGTGAGTTCGGCCGCTTCGTCGAGATGCCCCTCTTCGACTTCATGTTCGGCGAGGTGGAGCAGGTCGCCGCGAATCTCAGGGGCGTAGACGAAGCCGCCCGAGCGGGTGTCGCCCGTCTTGCGCCAGCTGCCGTCGAGATGCGCGACGATCTGCGGGCTCAGCGCGACGTCGATCGAGCTGCCGATGTTGCGGTCGTTCGCCGCGGTCGCATAGCCGCCGATCGCGTCGATATGGACATGGTCGGCGGGGACTTTGCGGGGGATGCGGCGGTCGAACAGGTTGACCGCGCCGCCGATCGCCTGGCTGCCGAACAGCAGCACGGCGGGCCCACGCAGGATTTCGATGCGCTCGACGGTCAGCGGGTCGATCGTCACGGCGTGATCCGCCGAGGTGTTCGACGCGTCGATCGATCCGATCCCGTCGGTCAGGATCTTGACGCGCTCGCCCGAAAAGCCGCGAAGGACGGGGCGCGACGCGCCGGGAGAAAAGCTCGTCGCGGATACCCCCGGCTGGCGCGTCAGCGTGTCGCCGATCTGCCCGCGAATGTCGCGCGCCAGCTCGTCGCCCTCGAGCACCGACACATTGCCCAGGATGTCGAGGCTGCGGACATAGGGCGCGGTGACGACGATCGGCCCGCCGGAATGCACATCGTCGTCGCTGCTGGGCGCCGTGCTGTCCTGTGCAAAGGCCGGCGCGGCAAGGAAGAGGGCAAAGGTAAAACCGGCGGAACAAAGCAAACGCATGGGGGGAGAGTCCTGTATTTATGGCGACCAGATGGCGCGTCGGTAATGATATACTGTCACGGTGACAACCCCCGGCGTGCGCCCGGTGTGTCGTTCGTCGGGCCTCGGGGCCCGTTGGTCGACAAGACCGATCATCGGCGGCGCAAGCGAAGCTGTCTTGCGGGGCCGCGGGCGGCGCCCTAGATCATGGGCATGACTATTGCTGCAAACAGCCTCGACCTCATCGGCAATACGCCTCTGGTGTTGCTGAAAGGGCCGAGCGAAGCCACCGGCTGCGAAATCTGGGGCAAGTGCGAATATGCCAACCCCGGCGGGTCGGTGAAGGACCGCGCCGCGCTCTATATCGTCCGCGATGCCGAAGCGAATGGAAGCCTGCGCCCCGGTGGCACGATCGTCGAAGGGACGGCGGGCAATACAGGTATCGGGCTTGCGCTCGTCGGCAATGCCTTGGGCTACAGGACGATCATCGTCATGCCCGACAATCAGAGCGCCGAGAAAATGGCGACGATCCGCGCGCTCGGCGCCGAACTGGTGCTCGTTCCACCCGCGCCCTTCGCCAACCCCGGCCATTTCGTCCACACCTCGCGCCGCATTGCCGAGGAAACCGACAATGCGATCTGGGCCAACCAGTTCGACAATATCGCCAACCGCAAGTCGCATATCTTCGGCACCGCCGAGGAGATATGGGAGCAGATGGACGGCCGCATCGATGGCTTCACTTGCGCCGCGGGCACCGGCGGCACGATCGCCGGCACCGGGCTCGGGTTGAAGGCGAAGAATGCCGATATCGTCATCGCGCTCACCGATCCGCACGGCGCCGGACTCTATAATTATTATCAGTGCGGCGAACTGAAGCCCGAAGGGTCGAGCGTCGCGGAGGGCATCGGGCAGAACCGCATCACCGCCAATCTCGAGGGCGCGCCGATCGATACGCAATTCCGCATCTCGGATGCCGAGGGGCTGGACGTCGTCCGCCGCCTGCTCGACGAAGAGGGGCTGTGCCTCGGCCTCTCGTCCGGCATCAATGTCGCCGGCGCGATGGCGCTCGCGCGACAATTGGGCCCGGGCAAGCGCATCGCAACCATCCTCTGCGACAGCGGGTTTCGCTATCTCTCGACGCTCTACAACCCCGAATGGCTGGCGAGCAAAGGACTGGAGGCGGCATGAGCGTTCGGATCGACAGCCCCTCGGCGCCCAAGCCGCAAGCCTCGCCGCCGCCCGCGGCGCCGCCCGTCCACGACACGATGCGACGGCTGCAGATCGGCATCGCCGGGGTGCTCACCGTGCTGTTGCTCGTCGGCATGGCGGGGTTGATCGGCGAGCGCGCGCGTGAACGGGCCGAAGGCGAGGTCGCGGCAACGACCGAGGTCAAGATGCCCGGCGAGCAGCCCGCCAGCGGCGCGCCGCTCGAAGAGCTCGGCGTCCAGCCGGTTTCGCCATCGTCGTCGAAGGACGAGAATGCGGCGACTTCGGTGAAGATCCCGCAAGCGGTGGCGCCCGCGGCGACCGTTCCCGATCTCGAACCCGATCCCGAACTTCAGCGCGCGCGCCAGTCGAAACAGTGATCACGGCGTCGCGCGGGCCGGTGCTTCGCGCTTTCACCATCGCCCTCACGATCGTCGCGCTGGCGTGGGTCGCGGGCGCGCAGGCGCTGCTCGGGCGGGTCGATCCCGCGCTCGCCGTCCCGCTACTTTGTCCTCCCATGCTGTTGCTCGCTTGGTGGCAGCGCCGCGAGCCTTCGGCGGCGCGGCGGCGTTCCGGCCTTCTGACCCTTGCGTTTCTGGCCGTCGCGCAGGCGCTGCTCGGCCTCGCGCTGGCCGGCGCGGCGGCTTGGCCCCAGCTTCTCCTGACGGCGGCGGCGGGCGGACTTGCCGCATGGCTGGCGGACCTGATCGTCGGATGGCGCCCCCATCTGAGGTTGCTCCCGTGGCTCGCCGGCCTCGCGCTCGCCGCCGGCTGGTTCGCGGCGGGGCACGCGCTGCTCGCCGCCCTCTATCGCCCAGCCGCCGCGTCGGCGGAGGCGCCCGCCGTCACCATGCTCACCGGCCTGCCGCTGCGCTGGTCGGGCGGCGGCGACATCGCGGCGATGATCGCGAAGGGCGCCAGCGACGACCCGGCTCTCGCCCGGCTGACCGCCGCCGGTCCGGTATTGCTCGTCGACAGCCTCGCCGATCATGTGCCGCCCCCCGGCGGGGCGCTGCTGCTCGCGCATCCGCGCGCGCTCGCGCCGCGCGAGCTGGTCGCGATCGACGCCTTCGTGCGCGGCGGGGGCCGTGCGGTCGTACTCGCCGATGCGCTCTCGGGCTGGCCAGCGCGCCACCCGCTCGGCGATCCGCGCAATCCGCCGGTGACAAGTTTGCTGACCCCGCTGCTCGACCATTGGGGCGTCGCGCTTGCCCCGGCGCCCGCCGCCGAAGTCGCGACGCTTCCGGCCGATGTGCAGGACGCGCGCCTCAACCTGTTCAGCGCCGGCCGCTTCGACCGCCTTCCTCCACAATGCCAGGCCTTCGCGGGCCGGCGCATCGCTCGCTGTCCGATAGGGAAGGGGGAAGCATGGCTCGTCGGCGATGCCGACCTGCTTTTCGCGCCCCTCTGGCAGCCGCTCGTGCCCGGCGCCGACCATTTGCGGCAAGCCGACACGATGGAGTGGCTCGCCGCGCGCCTGTGGCCCGCCGCGGGAGCCGGTGTGCTCCGTCCGCTCTGGATTCGCGCCCGCGCCGACTGAGTCGGTCTTTGCCCCAATTCACCCCGATCGAAGCCGCCCCACGGCGCCGCTGCGGCGCCGCAAGACCCTATTTACCCAATTCCGAGCGGTTTTTGCGGCAAATAGGGGCTAGATTCCCTATTTCACCCTAAAATACCCCTTTTCACCCCGATCTATAGTTGATACTCAAGCAAGTGGAGAGGGGCATTCTCCACCCGAGCTAAGCCAGCTGGAATCCTGCGATTCCGGGGCCGGGAAAGTTGTGCCCGGTGGCGCGGATACGGGGGGCAGAGCGATGGCGATTGTGACGCCCGGCCAGTATGCGGGCACCAACTTCGCCGCGATCGATGGCAAAGGACGCATCGCCGTCCCCTCTCAGTTCCGCAACAATGTGCCCCTCAATGCGGACGGCCAGCGCGTGCTTTGGGTCGGTTTCCACGAAAAGCTGCCCTGCCTCGTCGCCTATGGCCAGGATCAGTACGACCGGCTGAGCGGCGAGATCGAGCGCGACCGCGAAACCGCGCGGCTGCGCAACATCGACTTCGACGAGGATGCCGAGTTCAAGAAACGCTTCAGCTATACCGAGCCTTACACGCTCGACGACAGCGGTCGTTTTCTTCCCAGCTTCATCCACCGCGACCGCGTCGGCGATGCCGGCGCGACGGCTTTTGTGGGCTCGGGCCGCCGCCTCGAAATCTGGTGGCTGCCCACCTTGGCCGAATGTGCCGACGCCGATCCGGTGCTTCAGCGCCTCGCCGCCTCCTGGGACGCCACCAAGGGGAAGGGGCGCAAGTGACCGACCTTTCTCCCGAACTTCCTCGCGATCCCCGCCACGATCCGGTCCTCCGGAAAGAAGTCATCGCCGCGCTCGCCATCGCCCCGGGTGAGCGCCACGTCGATGCGACCTTCGGCGCCGGCGGCTACACGCGCGCGATGCTCGCCGCGGGTGCCGAGGTCGTTGCGTGCGATCGCGATCCCGACGCGATCGCCGAAGGGCAGGCGCTGGTCGCCGAAGCCGGCGGCAAGCTGACGCTGGTCCACGGCCGCTTCGGCGAGGTCGACCGGCTGCTCGCCGAGCGCGGCATCGACGCGGTCGACGGCATCACCTTCGACATCGGCGTCTCGTCGATGCAACTCGACCGGGACGAGCGCGGCTTTTCCTTCCAGAAGGACGGCCCGCTCGACATGCGCATGGCGCAGGAGGGCGAAACCGCTGCCGACTGGCTCAACCGCGCCGACGAGGCCGAGATCGCCCACGTGCTCTTCTACTATGGCGACGAGCGCCAGTCGCGCCGCGTCGCGCGCGCGATCGTCGCCGCGCGCCCGCTGACCCGCACCGCCGAGCTCGCGACCGTGATCCGCAAGGCGCTGCGCCATCCGCCCGGCGCGCCCAAGGATCCCTCGACCAAAAGCTTTCAGGCGATCCGCATCCACATCAACAGCGAGCTGGACGAACTGGTCGCGGGCCTTTCCGCCGCCGAGAGGCTGCTGCGTCCCGGCGGCCGGCTCGCCGTCGTCAGCTTTCACAGCACCGAGGACCGCATCGTGAAGAATTTCCTGCGCGAACGGAGCGGTGGCGATGCCGCGGGTTCGCGTCACCGGCCCGCGCCGATCCCTCTGGCGCGGGCCGCAACCTTCGAGACGCCGGCGCGCAAGATACGTCCCGGCAAGGAAGAGGAAGCGCGCAATCCGCGCGCCCGTTCGGCGACGCTGCGCAGCGCGGTCCGCACCGCGGCGCCCGCCTGGCCGGATAGTTCGATGAAGGAGGCGATGTCATGCTGATGGCGGCCCGCAAGCTCCAGGGAATCGGCCTGGTCCTGCTCGTGCTCATCTTCGCGATGATGCTCTATCCCGTATCGCTCAAGGTCGCGGCGACGCGCAGCGAACTGACGCGTATCGAGCGCGATATCGTTCAGGCGCGCGACAATATCCGCTATCTCGAATCCGAACTCGCGGTGCGCGCCTCGATGCGCCAGCTCGAACAGTGGAACGCCGATGCGTTCGGCTATTCGGCGCCCGACGCCGCGCAATATCTGGAAAACGAACGCCAGCTCGCCTCGCTCGACCGGCTGCCCCGCGCGCGCGGCGCGAACGAGGTCGCGCCGGTGCTGATGGCGATGGTCTCGCCGGTCGCGGTGCCGGCCGCGCCGAAGCAAAGCCCGGTCGCAAGCGAACCCGCGGCGACGAAGCCCGCGACAGCAAAGCCCGCCGCCGCGAAGCCCGTCCTGCTCGCGCAGGCCGATACCGGCGTGCGCAGCGACGTGACGCCGCGCATGGCGCCGACGCGCCGCCGCGAACAGCTCAAGATGATCGAGGACCAGTTGCTCGCCGAATCGACGCTCGCCGATTTGAAGCGCGCGGCCGCCCTCGAAGCGGCGGGAGGAAAGCCCGGCCGATGAACACGCTGGTCGTCCGTCCGACCCGGGTCCGAACCGCTGGGGTGCGGCAGCAGATATTGCTGACCGCGCAGCAGCGTTTGATGATCCTGATGCTGCTGTTCATGGCGGCATTTTTGGTTGTGTCGGTGCGCCTCCTCTATTTCGCGCTGTTCGATACCTCGTCGGGCCGCTCGGCGGCGACGGCCTTCGTGCCCGCGCGCGCCGATATCGTCGACCGCAACGGCGTACCGCTCGCGCGCACGATCGACGGTTATTCGATCCGCGTTGTGCCGTCGAAACTGCTCAACGACCGGCAATATCTGGCGGCCGAACTTCACAAGATTTTCCCCGACATGACGCGCCAGGATTTGCTGGCAAAGCTGACCGGGCCGCGCCCCACCTATATCCGCCGCCGTGCGCTGCCCGATCAGGTCGCGGCGGTGAACGCGATCGGCGACGTCGGCTTCGACTTTCCGCGCGAAAAGGAGCGCCTCTATCCGCAGCTGACTCTCGCGGCGCATGTGCTCGGCTTCATCAATGCCGACGGCCATGGCGTCACCGGCGTCGAAGGGGCGTTCGACCAGCGGCTGATCGACGAGGCGACGCGCGGCGAGCCGCTGGCGCTGTCGATCGACGCTCGCGTTCAGGGCGTGCTCGAAAGCGAATTGAGTTCGGCGGTCACCAATCTGGAGGCGATCGGCGGCGCGGGCATCATCCTCGACGTCCACACCGGCGAAGTCGCCGCGATGACCTCGCTGCCGACCTATAATCCGAACAAGCTGACCGGCAGCGACCCGACGACGCGGCGCAACGCCGTCACCTATAATCTCTACGAGCTGGGTTCGACCTTCAAGCCGCTGTCGATCGGCGCCGCGATCGACGCCGGCACGGTGACCAGCATGGCGCGTCGCTACGACGCGACGGCGCCGCTGCCGATCGCGGGCTTCCGGATCCGCGACAGCCACCCCGGCCGCTGGTACAATGTGCCCGAGACGCTGATCGAAAGCTCGAACATCGCGACCGCGCGCATCGCCGACGAGCTGGGGCGCGAAAAGCTGGAAGCGCTGTTCCGTAGCGTCGATTTCGACAAGCGGCCCGAAATCGAGCTCAAGGAACGCGCCTTCCCGCTGTGGCCCAAAAACTGGGGCCGGGTGACGACGATGACGACCAGCTATGGTCACGGCATCGCGGTGACGCCGCTGCATCTCGCGAGCGCCTATGCCGCGCTCGTCAACGGCGGCCTTTATCGCCCCTCGACGATGCTCAAGCTCGGCGACAAGCCGCCGCCGCAGGGGCGCCGCGTGTTCAAGGCGTCGACCAGCGCGCGGATGCGCCAGCTGCTGCGCCTGATCGTTTCGGATGGCACGGGCAAGCAGGCCGACGCCCCGGGCTTTCGTGTGGGTGGCAAGACCGGATCGGCCGAAAAGCCGGGCGCGGGCGGCTATCGTCGCCATTCGCTCGTCTCGACCTTCGCCGCGGCCTTCCCGATGGATAATCCGCGCTATATCGTGCTGGTGATGATCGACGAACCCAAGGGCAATGCCTATAGCTCGGGCCAGCGCACCGCGGGCTGGACCGCGGCGCCGGTGGTGCGCAAGGTCGTGACGCGCGCGGGTCCGATGCTCGGCGTTTTCCCCGACGAAAGCCGCGACGTCGACGTCTCCGAACTCACTCCGCTGCTGCAAAGAGGCGAGGAAACGCACTGATGCGTCTCGCCGCGCTGCTCGACGATCAGGCGCTGGAGGGCAGCGATCCCGTGGTGACGGGGCTCGCGATCGACCATCGCAAGGTCGCCCCGGGAACGATCTTCGGCGCGTTCGTCGGCGAAAAATTCAACGGTGAGGATTTCATTTCCGCGGCGGTCGCAGCGGGCGCGGTCGCGGTCGTCGCACGGCCCGAGGCGAAGGTCGAGGGCGCGGTGCACGTCGCCGACGCCAATCCGCGCCGCGCCTTCGCGCATATCGCCGCGCGCTTCTTCCACCGCTTTCCCGCGACCTCGGTCGCGGTGACGGGGACCAACGGCAAGACCTCGACCGTCGAAATGACGCGCCAGCTGTGGCGGATGGCGGGCTTCAACGCCGCATCGATCGGGACGCTCGGCATCACGACATCGCTGGAGAGCGCCTCGACCGGGCTCACGACGCCCGACATCGTCACCTTCTTGTCGAACATGTCGGGTCTCGCCGCCGAGGGCGTCACCCACGCGGCGTTCGAGGCGTCGAGCCATGGCCTCGACCAATATCGCACCGAAGGCCTGCCGGTGAAAGCGGCCGCCTTCACCAACCTCAGCCACGACCATCTCGACTATCATGGCACGATGGAGGCCTATCTTCGGGCCAAGATGCGGCTCTTCGCCGAAGTGGTGGAGGAGGGCGGCGCGGCGGTCGTTTGGGCCGACGACCAATATTCGCCCGCCGTGATCGACACGGTGCAGGCACGCGGCGTCCGCCTGCTCACCGTCGGCGCGCAGGGCGAAACGCTTCGCCTCGTCTCGCGCGCCCCGACCCAGCTCGGCCAGTCGCTCGTCGTCGCCGCGGGCGACCTTACCCAAAAGGTCGATCTGCCGCTGATCGGCGCCTATCAGGTCGCCAACGCTCTCGTGTCGGCCGGGCTCGTGATCGCCACCGGCGGCGATGTCGCTCAGACGCTCGCCAATCTCGCGCGGCTCCAACCCGTCCGCGGCCGCCTCGAACGCGCCGCCATCACCCGCGCGGATGCGCCGGTCTATGTCGATTACGCCCACACCCCCGACGCGATCGAGGCGGCGCTCGACGCGCTGCGCCCGCACGCGAGTGGCCGCCTGATCCTCGTCTTCGGCGCCGGCGGCGACCGCGATCAGGCCAAGCGCCCCGAAATGGGCAGAGTCGCCGCCGCCAAGGCCGATGTGCTCATCATCACCGACGACAATCCACGCGGCGAGGACCCGGCGACGATCCGCGATGCGATCGCCGCCGCCGCGCCCGGTGCGCGGGTGATCGGCGACCGCCGCGCCGCGATCGCCGCCGCGATCGCCGAAGCGCGCGCCGACGACATCGTCTGCATCGCGGGCAAGGGGCACGAACAGGGCCAGATCGTCGGTCGCGGCGACGCGATGCGCGTCATCCCCTTCGACGATGTGACCGTCGCGCGCGAGGAGGCGGCATGAACCCGCTCTGGACCGCGCGCGCCATCGCGGCCGCCACGGGCGGCACCGCCAGCGCCGACTTCACCGTGCAGGGCGTCGCCTTCGACTCGCGCGAGGTGACACAGGGCGACCTCTTCATCGCGATGAAGGGCGAGTTCGCCGATGGCCACGCCTTCATCGACAACGCGATTGCCGCCGGCGCGGCGGGCATTGTCTGCGAAAATACGATCGACCACCCGCATGTCCACGTCGCAGACAGCGCCGCCGCGTTGAACGCGCTCGGCATCGCGTCGCGCGCGCGCAGCCACGGCCGCATCATCGGCGTTACGGGCTCGGCGGGAAAGACGGGAACCAAGGAGGCGCTGTTCGCCGCGCTCGACCGCTTCCGTCCGGGCAAGGCGCACCGCTCGGTCAAAAGCTACAACAATCATGTCGGTGTGCCGCTCAGCCTCGCGCGCATGCCGAGCACCGCCGATTACGGCGTCTTCGAAATGGGGATGAACCATGCGGGCGAGCTTGCCGAACTGACGCGCATGGTGCGCCCCCACGTCGCGATCGTCACGACGATTGCGCCGGCGCATATGGAATTTTTCGGCAGCGAAGAAGCGATCGCCGACGCGAAGGGCGAGATTTTCGAAGGACTCGAGCCCGGCGGCACCGCGATCATCCCCTTCGATAGCCCGCATTATGCGCGCCTCCGTGCCAAGGCCGAACGGCATGCGGCGAACATCGTCAGCTTCGGGTTTAACGAGGGCGCCGACGTCCGCGCGGTCGACTGGCTGCCCGACGGGCAGGGGGGCTCGCTCGTCACCGCGCAGGTACAGGAATCGCTCCTCTGTTTCACCATCGCGCAGGCCGGCGCGCATTGGGTCGCCAATTCGCTCGCCGTGCTCGCCGCGGTGAAGGCGGTCGGCGGCGACCTGCCCGCGGCGGGGCTCGCCTTCGCCGAAATGGGCGGGCTCGCGGGGCGCGGCGCGCGCCACCGCGTCGACGTGTCCGGCGGCCAGATCCTCGTGATCGACGAGAGCTATAACGCCAACCCCGCCTCGATGGCGGCGACGATCGATCAACTCGGCACCGAATCCGCGGACCGCAAGGTCGCGATTCTCGGCGCGATGAAGGAACTCGGGGCGGGGGGTGAGGCCTGGCACGCGGGCCTCGCGGCTCCGCTCGTCGCGGCGGGAGTGCAATTCGCCCTGCTTGTCGGCGAAGAGATGGCGCCGCTTGCCAAAGCGCTTGAGGGCCGCATCGATTTCGAGCATGTGCCCGCCCACTCGGCCGCGGTAGGGCGGCTGGGGGACCTGATCCGTCCCGGCGACGCCGTGCTGGTCAAGGGGTCGAATAGCGTCGGGCTGTCGCATGTCGTGACGGCGCTGACCAGCGGGGACTATTGATGTTATATTGGCTGGCGGAATGGCTTGGCTTTCCGGGGGCGCTCAACCTCATTCGCTACCTGAGCTTCCGCTCGGGCGCGGCGGTTGCGACCGCGATGATCCTCGGCCTTTGGATCGGGCCGCGCTTCATCCTGATGCTGCGGATGCGACAGGGGAAGGGGCAACCGATCCGCGACGACGGCCCGCAAAGTCATCTCGCCAAAAAGGGCACGCCGACGATGGGCGGGCTGATGATCCTCATTTCGCTGATGATCTCGGCGCTGCTGTGGATGGACCTGTCGAACCGTTTCGTCTGGGCGTGTCTCTTCGTCACCGCGGGTTTCGCGGTCGTCGGCTTCCTCGACGATTACGACAAGGTCACCAAGGCCAGCCACCGCGGGATTCCGGGGCGCGTGCGCCTGCTCATCGAATTCCTGATCGCGGGGGTCGCGGTGCTGCTGATCGTCTCGCGCACCGGCACCGACCTGTATCTCCCTTTCTTCACCGACGTCTATATCCCGCTCGGCCCGCTCTATTATGTCTTCGCGATGGTGCTGATCGTCGGCTTCGGCAATGCGGTGAACCTCACCGACGGGCTCGACGGGCTCGCGACCTTTCCGGTGATCATCGCCAGCCTGACCTTCCTCGTCATCGTTTATCTGTCGGGCAATGTGAAGTTCGCCGAATATCTCGGCATTCCGCACGTCCCCGGCGCGGGCGAGCTCGCGGTGTTCGCCGCCGCGATCATCGGCGCCTGCCTCGCCTTCCTCTGGTTCAACGCCCCCCCCGCCGCCGTCTTCATGGGCGATACCGGCAGCCTCGCGCTTGGCGGCGCGCTCGCGACGATCGCGGTCACCGCGCAGCATGAACTCGTGCTCGTCCTCGTCGGCGGGCTGTTCGTGGTCGAGGCCTTGTCGGTGATCATCCAGGTCTTCTGGTACAAGCGCACCGGTAAGCGCGTCTTTCGCATGGCGCCGATCCACCATCATTTCGAGCAATTGGGCTGGCCCGAATCGACCGTCGTCATCCGCTTCTGGATCGTCTCGATCGTCCTCGCGCTGGCAGGGCTCGCGACCTTGAAACTCCGGTGATCACCTCGCGCGCCTTTGCCGGTCGCCGCTATGCGGTGCTGGGACTGGCGCGCTCGGGGCTCGCGACGGTCGAGGCGCTCGTCGCCAGCGGTGCGGGCGTCACCGCTTGGGACGAGCGCGAGGACGCGCGTGACGACGCGATGGCGCTCGGCGCCGACATCGGCAACCCGCTCGAGATCGACCTCGTCGGCTTCGCCGGCGTCGTCGTCTCGCCCGGCGTGCCGCTCAACCGTCACCCGATCGCCGCGCATGCCAGGGAAGCTCATGTCCCCGTCATCGGCGACATCGAACTCTTTGCCGAAGCCGAGGGCGATCTGCCGCCGCACCGGACCGTCGGCATCACCGGCACCAACGGCAAGTCGACCGTCACCGCGCTCGTCACCCACATGCTCGAAAGCGCCGGTTTGCCGACGCTGATGGGGGGCAATATCGGCCTGCCGATCCTCAGCCGCGAACCTTTGCCCGAAGGCGGCGTCTACGTCCTCGAACTGTCGAGCTATCAGATCGATCTTTCGCACAGCCTCGCGTGCGACATCGCACTCCTCACCAACCTCAGCCCCGATCACCTCGACCGCTACGACGGTTTCGCCGGCTATACGGCATCGAAAGCGCGGCTTTTCAGCCTCCAGCACCGCGATCAGGTCGCGATCGTCGCGGTCGACGACGATCCGTCGAAGATGATCGCCAGCCGCATCAATCATCGCCTCCACCGCGTCTCGGGCAAGGACGTCGACCCGGTCGATCAAGCCCGCTGGCCCGCGCTGCAGGGGCCGCACAACGCCCAGAACGCCGTTTGCGCGATCGCGGTGTGCCGCGTTCTGGGGCTGGATGACGAACAGATCGAACGCGGTCTTGCGACCTACAAGTCGCTGCCGCACCGCATGGAATTGGTCGGCGAAGCCGATGGTGTCCGCTGGTTCAACGACAGCAAGGCCACCAACGCGGCTTCCGCTGCACCGGCGCTGGCGGCATTCCCGCCGGCGCCGGACCAGCGTATCCACTGGATCGCCGGCGGGCAGGCGAAGGGCGACGGCCTCGCAGCCTGCCGTCCCTGGTTCGGCCATGTCAAACGCGCCTATCTGATCGGCGAAGCGATGGACGCGTTCACGGCCGAGATCGGCGACGCCTGTCCGGTCGAAAAGTCGGGCGACCTCGCGACCGCGGTGCAGCAGGCGGCGGCGGCGGCGAAGGCGGGCGATATCGTCCTGCTGTCGCCCGCCTGCGCCTCCTTCGACCAGTTCAAGGATTATGAACAGCGCGGCGACGCCTTCCGCGCCGCCGTACAGGCGCTCGGGGCATGAGCGGGAGGGATAATTTGGACGCGACCGAACGCCCGGTGATCGCTGCCACGCGCACCACCAAACGCCGCGGCCCGCGCCTCAGCCGCGCCGATCGCACGCCGCTCGGCCTGTGGTTCTGGGAAATCGACCGCGTGCTGCTGCTGCTCGTCTCGATCCTCGTCGCGGTCGGCCTCGTCGCGGTCGCGGCGGCCTCGCCCGTCGCGGCGCAGAAACTCTCGACCTCGAGCGCGGCGCTCGACCCGCTCTATTATTTCTATCGTCAGTTGATGTGGGTACTCGTCGGCGTGCCCGTGATGCTGATGGTGTCGATGCTGCCCAAGCCGCAGGCGCGGCGCTTCGCCATCTATGGCACGATCGCCTTCCTCTTCCTCCTCTTCCTCGTGCCGCTCTTCGGCACCTCGGTCAACGGCGCCCAGCGCTGGCTCGGCAGCGGCGCGCTCCGGCTCCAGCCGTCCGAATTCCTCAAACCCTTCTTCGCGGTGTCGCTCGCCTGGGTGCTGTCGCTGCGCCTCCACGACCAGAGCCTGCCCGTGGTCCCGCTCGCCGCGGCGCTCACCGGCGTCATCGCGCTCCTGCTGATGGGCCAGCCCGATCTTGGGCAGACGGTCATCTTCGCCGCGACCTGGTTCGTGCTGGTGCTCGTCGCGGGCCTGTCGATGCGGATCATGGGGATGCTCGCGGGCACCGGCGTCGCCGGCCTCATCCTCGCCTATTTCTTCTATCCGGTCGCGCAGCAGCGCATCAACATCTGGCTGTTCGACAAGGGCGACAGCTTTCAGGTCGACAAGGCGCATGCAACCCTCACCGCGGGCGGCCTGATCGGCACCGGCCCCGGCGCGGGGCTCGCCAAGTTCCAGCTGCCCGAGGCGCATACCGACTATATCTTCTCGGTCATCGGCGAGGAGTTCGGGATGATCGCCTGCATCGCGATCGCCGCCCTCTATCTCGCGATCATCGTCCGCGTGCTCGTCCGCCTGCTCGACGAGGAGGACAGCTTCCTCATTCTCGCCGTCGCGGGCCTGATCGCGCAGTTCGGCGGCCAGGCGATCATCAACATGGCGGTGAACACCCAGCTCTTCCCGTCGAAGGGGATGACCTTGCCCTTCATCAGCTATGGCGGCTCGTCCTTCATCGCTTTGTCGATCGGCATGGGTTTGCTCTTGTCGCTGACCCGGCGAAACCCCTATGCGGCTCGGGTGTCGATGACCCGAAACTGGAACAAGAAATGAGCGCCACTCGCCACTTCCTTCTCGCCGCCGGCGGGACGGGAGGACATATGCTGCCCGCTTACGCTCTGGCCGGCGAACTGATCGCGCGGGGCCACCGTGTCGCGCTCGTCAGCGACGACCGCGGGCTGAAGATTCCGGGCGCGCCCGCCGAGATGGAAACGCATGTCCTGCCCGCCGGGCGCGTCCATGGCGGTCCCGTCGGCTGGCTCAAGGCCGCGTTCGCGATCCGCAAGGGGCGTCGGCAGGCGATCGACCTGATCCGCACCTTCGATCCCGCCGTCGTCGTCGGCTTCGGCGGCTATCCGTCGCTCCCGAGCCTGCTTGCGGCGGGTGCGACGAAGCGGCCGCGCGTGCTTCACGAACAGAATGCCGTGCTCGGCCGCGTCAACCGGACGATGGCGCCGCGCGTCGAAGCGGTGGCGGTCGCCTATCGCAATATCCAGCGTTATCCGGCGGGGCACGAGGCCAAGCTCCATATCACCGGCAATCCGGTGCGCGACGAGATCGTCGCGATCCGCGAAGATGGTTTTCCGCCGCTGCCCGAGGACGGCATCTTTCGCCTGCTCGTCGTCGGGGGAAGCCTTGGCGCCACCGTGCTCAGCGAAGTCGTCCCCGCCGCGATCGCGATGCTGCCGCGCGCGCTGCTCGACCGGCTCCAGGTCGTCCAGCAATGCCGCGAGGACGATATCGAAGCGGTGCGCGCCCGCTATGCCGAACTCGGCGTCGCGGCCGAATGCGCGTCCTATATTAAGGATTTCCCCGATCGGCTGCGCTGGGCGCATATGGTCATCGCGCGGGCCGGCGCCTCGACCGTCGCCGAACTCGCCTGCGCAGGCCGCCCCGCGATCTTCGTCCCCTATCCCAGCGCAATGGACGATCATCAGACCTGGAATGTCGTCGATCTTGTCGAAGCGGGCGGGGCGATCGCCTTTCAGCAGCCGGCCTTCAAGCCCGCCGAAGTCGCGAAGCATATCCAGCGCATGGCGCTCGAACCCGGCGCGCTCGAAGCGGCGGCCGAGCGTGCGGCGAGCTGTGGCCTGCCCGACGCGACACGCGACCTCGCCGATCTCGTCGAATCGCTCGCCGCACCGCCGATGATGGACGTCATCCGCGTCGGTGCGCCGTCGCGCAGCGCGGCGGTCGCCGGCGGCGTCGCCGCCACCCGCGCGGGAGATCGCTAATGCGCGGCGTCGCGACCGACATCGGCACCATCCATTTCATCGGCATCGGCGGCATCGGCATGTCGGGCATCGCCGAGGTCATGCACAATCTGGGCTATCAGGTGCAGGGCAGCGACATCGCCGATAGCTATGTCGTCGAGGGCCTCCGGGGGCGCGGCATCAAGGTCGCGATCGGGCATGAGGCGTCGAACGTCGACGGCGTAGCGGTGGTCGTCACCTCGACCGCGGTCAAACGCGGCAACCCCGAGGTCGAGGCCGCGCTTGCGCACCGCATCCCGCTCGTCCGCCGCGCCGAGATGCTCGCCGAACTGATGCGCCTCAAATCGACCGTCGCGATCGCGGGTACGCACGGCAAGACGACGACCACCAGCCTCGTCGCGGCCTTGCTCGACGCGGGGGGGATCGACCCGACCGTGATCAACGGCGGCATCATCAACAATTATGGGTCGAACGCGCGTCTCGGCGCCAGCGACTGGATGGTGGTCGAGGCCGACGAGAGCGACGGCAGCTTCCTGCGCCTCGACGGGACGATCGCGGTCGTCACCAATATCGATCCCGAACATCTCGACCATTATGGCAGCTTCGACGCGATCAAGGACGCCTTCGTCGAATTCATCGAGAATGTGCCCTTCTATGGCGCCGCGATGCTCTGCCTCGATCATCCCGAGGTGCAGGCGATCATCCCGCGCATCCGCGACCGCCGCATCGTCACCTATGGCTTTTCTGCCCAAGCGGACGTGCGCGGCACCAATGTGACGCCCGGCCCCGACGGCAATCGCTTCGATGTCGTCGTGCGCGACCGCGACGGGAACAGCCGGACGATCGAGGGCATTCACCTGCCGATGTCGGGCCGCCACAATGTCCAGAATGCGCTCGCGGCGGTGGCGGTCGCGCTGCACATGGGCGTCAGCGACGAAAAGATCGCCACCGGCTTCAACGGCTTCGCCGGGGTCAAGCGCCGTTTCACCAAGGTCGGCGAGATCGCGGCGAGCGAGGGCGTCGTCACGGTGATCGACGATTACGCCCACCACCCCGTCGAAATCCGCGCCGTCTTGTCGGCCGCGCGTGAAGGCGCGGGGGCGGGGCGCGTCGTCGGCGTCGTCCAGCCGCATCGCTTCACGCGCCTTCGCGATCATATGGACGATTTTCAGCAGGCATTTAACGACGCCGACATGGTGCTCGCGCTGCCCGTCTACGCCGCGGGCGAGGCGCCGATCGACGGCGTGTCGTCGGACGCGCTGACCCAGGGGCTGCGCGACCGCGGCCACCGCCATGCCTCGACCGTCGCCGACGCCGCCGCGCTCGCCGCGAGCCTGGCTGCGAGCATCAAGGCGGGCGATCTCGGCGCGGGCGACATGATCATCTGCCTCGGCGCGGGCGATATCACGAAGATGGCGGCAGGTCTGGCGGCGGCGGTGGAGAGCGCGAAGTGACGTCCAACCCCAAAACCGTTCGTCCTGAGCTTGTCGAAGGACCGTCCTTTTCTTCTGCCACGGAAGAAAGGAAGAGCGGCCCTTCGACAAGCTCAGGGCAAACGGCATTTGAGAATGTCCGCGGCAAACTCACCCCGCAAGCCCCGCTCGCCCCCCTCGTCTGGTTCAAATCCGGCGGCGCCGCCGACTGGCTGTTCGAACCCAGGGACGCCGACGATCTCGCCGATTTCCTCCGCGACCTCGATCCCGCGATCCCCGTAATGGCGCTCGGCCTCGGGTCGAACCTCATCGTCCGCGACGGCGGTTTCCCCGGCGTCGTCGTCCGCCTCGGCAAGCCATTCGCGAAAGTCGAGGCGATCGACGCGACGACGCTGCGCTGCGGCGGCGGCGCTTCGGGCATTCTCGTGTCCTCGACCGCGCGCGATGCGGGCATCGCGGGCATGGAATTCCTCCGCTCGATCCCCGGCACCGTTGGCGGCTTCGTGCGCATGAACGGCGGCGCCTATGGCGGCGAGGTCAAGGATATATTGATCGACGCCGACGTCGTCCTCCGCTCGGGCGAACGCCGCACGCTGCCGCTCGCCGACCTCGGCTACACCTATCGCCACAGCGAATTGCCCGAAGGCGCTGTGGTGATCGGTGCAACCTTCCGCGGCCGTCCGGGCGAACCCGCGGCCATTCAGGCCGAAATGGACCGCATCTCGGCGAGCCGCGAAGCCTCGCAGCCGCTGCGCTCGAAAACCGGCGGCTCGACCTTCAAGAATCCCGACGGGCACAAGGCGTGGCTGCTCGTCGACGAAGCCGGTTGCCGCGGTTTCGCCGTCGGCGGCGCGCAGGTCAGCGAGAAGCACACCAATTTCCTCATCAACACCGGCGACGCCACCAGCGCCGATATCGAGGCGCTCGGCGAGGAAGTCCGCCGCCGGGTGAAGGACAAGAGCGGCATCGAATTGCAATGGGAGATTCAGCGCGTGGGGAAGGCCAAGTGAGCCGGGGTCCGTGGCATGTCGCCGTCCTGATGGGCGGCTGGTCGGCCGAGCGCGAAGTGTCGCTGATGAGCGGCAACGGCGTCGCCGACGCGCTTGAATCGCGCGGGCATCGGGTCACGCGGATCGACATGGACCGCGACGTCGCTTTGCGGCTCGCCGAGGCGAAGCCCGACGTCGTCTTCAACGCGCTCCACGGCGTCCCGGGCGAGGACGGCACCGTGCAGGGCATGCTCGACCTGATGGGTCTCAAATATACCCACAGCGGCCTCGTCACTTCAGTGATCGCGATCGACAAGGAATTGACGAAGCAGGCGCTCGTGCCGCATGGAATCCCCATGCCGACGGGGACGATGGTCGACAGCGAAAGCCTCTTTTCCATCGACCCGCTGCCGCGCCCCTATGTGCTGAAGCCCGTCAACGAGGGCTCCTCTGTCGGCGTCGCGATCGTCAAGGACGACAGCAATTACGGCAACCCGATCGCGCGCGACGCCGTCGGTCCGTGGCAGGAGTTCGACCGCCTGCTCGCCGAGCCCTTCATCAAGGGGCGCGAGTTGACCGTCGCGGTGCTCGGCGATCAGGCGCTCGCCGTCACCGAACTCCGCGTCAAGTCGGGCTTCTACGACTATGACGCCAAATATACCGAGGGTCTTACGCAGCATGTCTGCCCCGCCGACGTCCCCGCCGACGTCGCTGAGCGGATGAAGGATCTCGCGCTGCAATCGCACCGCCTGCTCGGCTGCAAGGGCGCCTCGCGCTCGGATTTCCGCTGGGACGACGAACATGGCCTCGCGGGCATCTTCCTGCTCGAGGTCAACACCCAGCCCGGCATGACGCCGCTCAGCCTCGTGCCCGAACAGGCGCGCGCCGTCGGCATGGATTATGCCGAACTCGTCGAACGCATCGTGGGGGAAGCGTTATTATGAGCAGGACACAGATCAAGCGCGGGAAAGCGCCGCCAAGGCGGCCCGCGCGCGCGCCGAAAAAGCGCCGCAAGATCCAGCAGTCGCGCCTCAACGCGATCATCAACGCGCTGCCGATCAGCCCGCAGCGGCTGCAGCAGGTCGCCAACTGGACGATCGGCCTCAGCCTCTGCGCCGTTGCCGCGATCGCCGCGCACGCGACCGGCGTGACGGCGAAGATCCACGAGGAATATGCGCAAGCCGTCGGCCGCGCGGGGTTTCAGGTCCGGAAGGTCGAGGTCGTCGGCGCCGACCGCATCGACCGGCTCAAGGTCTATGACATCGCGCTCGCGCAGAAGGACCGCTCGATGGCGGCGGTCGACCTCGAGGATGTCCGCGCGGACCTGATGAAATATGGCTGGATCAAGGATGCGCGCGTGTCGCGCCGCCTGCCCGACACGCTCGTCGTCGACATCGTCGAGCGCACCCCCGCCGCGATCTGGCAGCATAATAATCGCCTGTCGCTGATCGACGAAAAGGGCGTCGTGCTCGAACCCGTCACCGTCGCGACGATGCCCGACCTGCCGCTCGTCATCGGTCCGCGCGCGAACCAGCGGTCGCAGGATCTCGCGCGTCTGCTCGCCTCGGCGAGCAGCCTCAGGGAATTGCTCGCCGGCGCGACCTGGGTCGGCAATCGCCGCTGGGACCTCCGCTTCCGCAGCGGCGAGACGCTGTCGCTGCCGGAGGGCGAGGAGGAGGCGAAGACCGCGCTCGCCAAATTCGCGCATATGGACGGCGCCAACCGCCTGCTCGGCCGCGGCATCCTCCGCTTCGACATGCGCGATCCCGCACGCTTCGTCCTCCGCCTGCCGCATGAGGGGCAGGTGGCGCCCGCCAAGCTCGACGACATGCGCGCCGCGGTCGACGCCGTCGCCGCCAGCCAGTCGAACGAGGGCTAGGGCCATGGCGCCGCCGCGCATCGAAAAGATCATCACCGCGCTCGACGTCGGGTCGTGGAAGGTTTGCGCGCTGATCGCCGGGCAGACCGCCGACGGCCAGCTCCACGTTCTCGGCACCGGCCAACGCGAAAGCCGCGGCGTCCAGCGCGGCTATGTCGCCGACATGGAACAGACCGAGCATGTCGTCCGCGAAGCGATCGAACAGGCCGAGCGCATCGCCGGCCTCAACATCGACGACGTCTGGGTCAGCTTCTCGGCGGGAAGCTTGCTCAGCGACGTCGCGCCGATCGAGAGCGAACTCGGAGGCCACCGCATCGAACAGGAGGATGTCGACGACCTGCTCGCTGCGGGCCGCGCCGGCATCGATCCCGAAGGCCGCATGATTCTCCACGCGCAGCCCGCGCTCTACACGCTCGATGGCCTCACCGGGGTCAAGAATCCGATCGGCCTCCACGCCGACCGGCTCGGCGTCGACATCCACATCATCATGGCCGACGGCGCGCCGGTGCGAAACCTCGAGTCCGCGGTGCGCCAGGCGCATCTCGACGTCAACGCCGTCGTCGCCTCGCCGATCGCCGCGGGCCTCGCCTGTTTGTCGGAGGAGGAACGCGACCTTGGCGTCGCGCTCGTCGAGCTTGGTGCGGCGGTCACCACCGTCTCGCTCTACGCCGGCGGCATGCTCGTCGAAATGGCGTCATTGCCCTTCGGCGCCAGCGACATCACCGACGACATCGCCTCGGCCTTCGGTATCCGCCGCAGCCAGGCGCAGCGGCTGCAAAGCTTCTACGGCTCGGCTTCGGCCAGCCCGCGCGACAATAACGAGATCATCGAACTCGAACCCGGCGCGCCCTCGGGCAGCGATTCCCCGCGCATCACGCGCGCGCAGCTTGTCGCGGTGATCCGCCAGCGGCTCGACGCGATGATGGGCGAGATCGGCCGGACATTGAAGGACCTTCATTTCGTCGGCCCGATCGGGCGCCAGGTCGTGCTGGTGGGCGGCGGCGCCGACCTCAAAGGGATCGCCGATTACACGCAGGCCGCGCTCGGCCGCGCCGCGCGCGTCGGGCGACCGCGCGGCTTGCACGGCCTGCCCGATGCGCATGGCGGCCCCGCTTTCGCGACGCTCGCGGGTCTGGTTCTCTATGCCGCCTCGGACCCCGTCGACCTTCGCGACCTCCCGATGATGGCGCAGGATGTGTACAAGCCGGCGGGAACCTCGATCCTCCACCGCCTGATGGCGGCACTGAAAAGCAGTTTTTGAATGACACGCGACGAAAAGGTTAATTTTTTGGGTGATTCCGACGTCACAATAGTGCAATGCGGGTGCAGAAAACCGGGCGGCAGGACTACCGCCCGGATGGGTTGCAAGGTTGGGGAAGCGGCACCTGTCCGCCGCTGCAGGGAGACTATTTGATGAGCATCAATATTGGCCCGCCGCAGGTCGACGAGCTGAAGCCGCGCATCGCGGTGATCGGCGTCGGCGGCGCGGGCGGCAATGCCATCGCAAACATGATCGCGGCGCGTGTCGAGGGTGTCGATTTCGTCGTCGCCAACACCGACGCCCAGGCGCTCAACGCCTCGCCGGCCGAACGGCGTATCCAGTTGGGGACGCAGATCACCCAGGGGCTGGGCGCCGGCTCGCGGCCCGAAGTCGGCCGTGCGGCCGCCGAGGAAAGCATCGCGCAGGTCGAAGAGGCGCTGAACGGCGCGCATATGTGCTTCGTGGCGGCAGGCATGGGCGGCGGCACCGGCACCGGCGCGGCCCCCGTCATCGCCAAGGCGGCGCGCGACCGCGGCATCCTGACCGTCGGCGTGGTGACCAAGCCCTTCATGTTCGAAGGCGCGCGGCGCATGCGCTCGGCCGACGCCGGCATCGCCGAGCTGCAGGACCATGTCGATACGCTGATCGTCATTCCGAACCAGAACCTCTTCCTCGTCGCCAATCCGAACACGACCTTCAAGGAAGCGTTCACCATGGCCGACGAGGTGCTCCAGCAGGGCGTGCGCGGCATCACCGACCTGATGGTCATGCCCGGCCTCATCAACCTCGACTTCGCCGACGTGCGCAGCGTGATGCGCGAAATGGGCAAGGCGATGATGGGCACCGGCGAGGCCGAAGGCGACGGCCGCGCATTGGAGGCTGCGCAGAAAGCCATCGCCAACCCGCTGCTCGACGGCGTGTCGATGGCGGGCGCCAAGGGCGTCATCATCTCGATCACCGGCGGCGAGGACATGCGCCTGATGGAAGTCGACGAGGCCGCGAACCATATCCGCGAGCTGGTCGATCCCGACGCCAATATCATCTGGGGCAGCGCCTTCAACGACAGCCTCGACGGCAAGATCCGCGTGTCGGTGGTCGCCACGGGCATTGACGGGACGGGTGAGGCGGCGCAGGCCGCCCCCGCGACGCGCAGCTTCTCCTTCGCCCCCGCGCGCACCGCGGCGCCCGCTCCGGTGGCCGAAGAGGCCGTCGAACCCGCGGTTCAGGAAGAGCCCGTCGCCGAAGCGCCGGCGCAACAGGACAATGACCCCGCGCCCGGCTTCTCGCTCGGCGATGCCGCCGAACCCGAAGCGCCCGCTGTGGCCGAAGAAGAGCCGATGATATTGTCGCAGGTCGCCGCGACCTATGACGATACCGCCGGTGAACTTGTCCTCGACGCGCCCGAGACGCCGGCTGCCGACCATCGTTCGGCAGGCGCTGCGGACGCGGCCGAATCGCCCGCGCGCTCGACCGGTGGCGGCACCCTGTTCGAACGCATGTCGCGGCTCTCGCGTGGGGCATCGACGCCCGATGCCGAAGAGGGCGGCAAGGACGACGGGGTCGATATTCCGCGTTTCCTGGGACGACAGAACAACCAGTAACGGGGTTATCGAGCGGTCGCCCGCCGGGCATGGCAGGCCGGAAATCGGGATGATGTGCCCATGCGGCAGGTAAAATGGACGGCGAAGCCGGCGCGCGCGCGCTACCTTGTTCGCGCGCTCGGTGCGCTTTTGCTTGGAACCGCGACGCTCGCCCCCGCTCTCGCGCAGGTGACGCCGCCCGATCCCGCGACCAAAGCTGCGATGGAAAAACGGACGGCGGCGCGCACCTTGCTGTCGTCGTCGCTCGCCCGCATCGCGGCGAACAACAGCGACACGAGGGCGCTGCTCGACGCGGGGCGCGCCTCGATCGACCTTGAGGATTATCGCGCCGCTCTCGGCTTCCTCGTCCGTGCCGAACAGGCGAGCCCGCGCGACGGCTCGGTCAAGGCGGCGCTCGGTTCGGCTATGGTCCATATGGAAAATCCGACGCGCGCGCTCGACTATTTCGGCGAGGCTCAGCTGATGGGGGCGCCCGAGCGGCTCTTCCTCGCCGATCGGGGCCTGGCGCGCGACCTTCTGGGGCAGCAGGACGCGGCGCAGCGCGATTATCAGCTCGCTTTGTCGGTCACCCCGACCGACGAATTGACGCGCCGCTATGCGCTGTCGCTCGGGATCAGCGGCGACGCCGATCGCGCCATCCAGATGCTGACGCCGCAGCTGCGCGCGCAGGATCGCGGCGCGTGGCGGCTGCGCGCGATGATCCTCGCGATGAACGGCCGCGACAAGGAAGCGACCGATATCGTCAATGCGACGATGCCGCCCGCCATGGCGCAGAATATCACCCCCTATCTGCTCCAGCTGGACCGGCTCAATCCCGCGCAGCAGGCCGCGGCGGCGCATTTCGGCCGCTTCCCCAGCGGCCAGCCTGGCCCGAAGCGCGCGCCCGTACAGGTGGCCGCCGCCTCGCCGCCGAGCGCCGCGGCGACGGGCAGGCGGGCGACGGCCGACCGGCGGCAACCGGCTGCAGCGGCAACGCCATCGCCGACGCCCGCACCCGTCGCGCGCAAACCCGATCCCGCGCCGGTGGTGCGTTCGCCCACGCCCACGCCGTCTGCACCGGCCGTCCGACCTGTCGCGGAACGGTCCGCACCGGCAGCCGCGCAGGTAGGGGCAAGCAGCTCCACGCCCACGCCCGCCGCGACCGCACCCCGGCCGATCGGCGCGGCCGTCGATGCGGACAAGGGTCCGGTCGGTCCCGGATTTTCGATCGCCGATGTCGGCGGCCCGACCCCGGCCGCGTCTTCGGCCGCGACGAGCGTCGCCCCGACCCCGCTCGCGTCGCTCGCCCAGATCATCGGGTCGATCGAGATTCCGGCCGAAGAGCTGAACCGGCCCGATAACGCCATCGGCGCCGACACGCTCGCCAGACTGCTCGAAGACAAACGCAAGGCCGAAGCGGCCGAGGCGGCGAAGCGCGAAAAGGAAGAAAGTGCCGCCAAGGCGAAAGCCGAGGCGGACGCCAAGGTCAAGGAAGAGGCCGCGAAGAAAAAGGCCAACCCCGCGCGCCTTTGGGTCCAGATTGCGACCGGGTCGAACCTCAAGGCGCTCGCCTTCGACTATAATCGTTTCGCCAAGCGCAACGCCGCGCTGTTCAAGGGCAAGTCGGGGTCGACCGCCGAATGGGGCCAGACGCGGCGCCTGCTCGTCGGACCGTTCGCCAATCGCAAGGCGGCGCAGGACTGGCTTGGCGACTATAAAAAAGCCGAAGGCGACGGCTTCCTCTTCGACAGCGAGGCGGGCGAAACCGTCGACCCGATCAAGTGAGTTTGGCCGGCTGCGCCAGCGACCCCGCGCGCAGCCGCGGCCGTCGCCATCCCGAATCCGGCCGCGTCGTGCGCGGGCCGCGCGACGATTTCCAGCGCGACCGCGACCGCATCATCCATTCGATCGCCTTTCGCCGCTTGCGCCACAAGACGCAGGTGTTCGTCGCCCCCGACGGCGACCATTATCGCGTCCGCCTGACCCACAGCATCGAAGTCGCGCAGATCGGCCGCGGCATCGCGCGCGCGCTCGGCCTCAACGAGGATCTGACCGAGGCCTTGTGCCTCGCGCACGACATCGGCCATCCGCCCTTCGGCCATGCGGGCGAGGATGCGCTGAAAGCTGCGATGGCCGCGCATGGCGGTTTCGATCATAATGGCCATACGCTGCGCACCCTCGCGTGCCTCGAATGCCCCTATCCGCTGTTCGACGGCATCAATCTGACGTGGGAAACGCTGGAAGGGCTCGCGAAGCATAACGGGCCCGTCACGAACCCCGGCTGGGCGCTCGCCGAAATCGACAGCGACTTCGGGCTCGACCTCGCCAGCCACGCCAGCCTCGAGGCGCAGGTGGCGGCGATCGCCGACGACATCGCCTATGACAATCACGACATCGACGACGGCCTGCGCGCCGGCCTGCTCGATCTCGACCAGCTGATGGAACAGCCCTTCGTTGCTGCCAATTACCGCGCGGTCGAGGGGCGCTTTCCCGGCGCGCCGCGCGACCGGCTGCTGCGCGAACTCGTCCGCGACCAGATCGGCGTGATGGTCAACGACGTGATCGCCGCGACCGCCGCCAATGTCGCCGACGCCGGCGTCGCCAGCGCCGAGGAAGTTCGCGCCGCGGGCCGCACGCTCGGCGGCTTTTCGCCCGAATTGGCGGCCCAGGAACGCGAACTCAAACGCTTCATGTACACCAATCTCTATCACCACCCCGAACAGCTCGCCGCCGCCGAGGCCGCGAACCGGGTCGTCGCCGACCTCTTCGCCGCCTATGCCGCCGATCCCCGCCTGATGGGCGACGACTGGTCGTCGCGTCTGCCGCACGAAACATGCGCGACAAACCGCCATATCGGTGATTATATCGCGGGCATGACCGACCGCTTCGCCATCGACCGCTATGCCGACATCTTCGGCCGCGACGCGGTGCCCGCCGCGCTGGCCCATGCCTGATACGCTGATCGTCGGCGCGACCGGGATGGTCGGACGCGCGGTGATCCAGCATTTCGGTTCCACGTCCGTCACCGTGCTCGCCCGCCGCGCTGTCGACGGGCTCGCCTCGCATCACAAGCAAATCGTCGCTCCCTCCGAACGCTGGGCCGATACCATCGCCGCCGAACGGCCCGCGCTGCTCATCTCCTGCCTCGGCACCACCATCCGCCAGGCGGGTTCGCAGGCGGCGTTCCGCGCGGTCGACCACGATCTGGTGCTCGCCGCCGCGCGCGGCGCGCGGGCAGGGGGTACGCCGCGCATGATCGCGGTCAGCTCGGTCGGCGCCGCGGCGAAGAGCGGCAATTTCTACCTGCGCACCAAGGGCGAGACCGAGGATGACCTTCGCGCGCTCGGTTTCGATCGCCTCGATCTCATCCGCCCTGGCCTTCTCCGCGGCGACCGCCCGGGGCCGCAGCGCCTCGCCGAAGGGCTCGCAACGATCGCCGCGCCGCTGACCGACGCGCTGCTCCACGGCCGCTTCCGCCGCTACCGCTCGATTTCGGGCGATGCTGTCGCCGCCGCGATCGTCGCGCTCGCGGGGCAAAATGGTCCGGGCGTATATATCCACGAAAACGACGCGATCCGCGCGCTCGCCGATTGACTCCTTGAGAGGCCAGCGCCAAGGCTCGCGGCGTCTGTCGGACCTCCGCAAGAGATTCGACCGGCCGCGCGGGAGAGCGTGGGGGCGACCCCACCACCGAAGGAGCAACCGCCCCGGAAACTCTCAGGTCAAGCGGACCGCGCAGGCTGGAACGGACACTCTGGAAAGCGTTCCGGCCGTTTCTGCCGGAACCACCGAAGGGGTAACTCCATGATATATGGAGGAAAACTCTCAGGTTCCCGTGACAGAGGGGGCATGGCGACAGGGCGGCACCGGGCCGCAACTTGCCGTGTCAACGACGGGAGTGCGATATGCGCGAAGATGAAGAAGTTCCGATCGAAACGGCGACCCTGCCGCTCGATGCCTGGCACCGCGCGAAGGGCGGCCGTATGGTCGAATTCGCCGGCTACTCGATGCCGATCCAGTACGAAGGCATCATGGCCGAACATCTCTGGACCCGCGAAAATGCCGGCCTGTTCGACGTCAGCCATATGGGGCAATTGGCCCTCACCGGCGACAATGTCGCCGAGGCGCTCGAAACGCTCGTTCCCGGCGACATCTCGGCGCTGAAACCCGGCCGGATGCGCTATTCGCTGCTCTTGGGTGAAGACGGCGGCATTCTCGACGATCTGATGATCACCAACAGCGGCCACAGCTTCTATCTCGTCGTCAATGGCGCGGTAAAATGGGACGATATCGCTCATTTGCGCGACAATCTACCCGATGAGATCACGCTCAATCATATGGATGACTATGGTTTGCTCGCGCTGCAGGGACCCAAGGCGGTCGATGCTCTGGCGCGCATGGGCCTGACGCCGCTGCAACCCGGCTGGCCGACGGTGAGCGAGCTCGTTTTCATGCAGGCAAGCCCTTATGACTGGAACGGCGTGCCCGTCAGCGTCAGCCGTTCGGGCTACACCGGCGAGGACGGTTTCGAGATTTCGCTGCCTCACGAGGCACTCACCGCCTTCGCCGACGCGCTCTGCGCGATGGAAGAAGTGAAGCCGATCGGCCTCGGCGCGCGCGACTCGCTGCGGCTCGAGGCGGGCCTGCCGCTCTACGGCCACGACATGACCCCCGAAATCGACCCCGCCGAAGCCGACCTCGGCTTCGCGGTCAGCAAGCGCCGCCGCGAGGAAGAAAATTTCCCCGGCGCGGCGCGCATCCTCGGCCATCTCGAAGACGGTCCGCCCCGCAAACGCGTCGGCCTGACCGTCGACGGCAAGCTGCCCGTGCGCGAAGGCGCCAAGCTGTTCGACGGCGAGGACGAGATCGGCGTCGTGACCTCGGGCGGTTTTGCGCCCAGCGTCGGCGCGCCGATCGCCATGGGCTATGTTCCGCGCGACCACGCCGTGCCCGGCACCGCGGTCGCCGCCGAAGTGCGCGGCAAGCTGGTCCATTGCACTGTCACCGCCATGCCATTCATTCCGCACCGCTATGTGCGCAAACAGGGAGCCTGATCGATGCCGCGTTATTATACCGAAGAACATGAATGGATCGATGTCGACGGCGACGTCGCGACGGTCGGCATCACCGACTTCGCGCAGGGCCAACTCGGCGACATCGTCTTCGTCGAGGTTCCCGACACCGGCGCCGAACTGACTGCGGGCGGCGACGCCGCGGTGGTCGAATCGGTGAAGGCCGCCAGCGACGTCTACGCCCCCGTCGACGGCACCGTGACCGAAGGCAATGGACAGCTCGAGGAAGACCCGGCGCTCGTCAATTCGGACCCCGAAGGCGAAGGCTGGTTCTTTCGCATGACGCTGTCGGACAAGGGCCAGCTCGATGGCCTGATGGACGCAAAGGGCTACAAGGCCTTCTGCGACGCCCTGTAACCGATCGCCCCTCCCGCGGGCGGGAGGGGGAGGGATGCGATGACCGACGCCGCGCCAGCCAATTGCCGCCTGATGGTGGCGACGCCGATCTATGACGGCGCGCAGGGCACCTATGTCCGCGCGGCGCTGGGTCTTGCATTGGCGGCGCAGGCCGAGGGCGTATCGGTGCGTTTCGAATTCATCCTCCACGAAGCCCAGGTCCACCGCGCGCGCAGCCTGCTTGCCGACCTGTTCGTGCAAAGCGATTGCACGCATCTGCTCTTCGTCGATGCCGACATCGACTTCGCCGCTGCCGATATTTTTGCGATGATCGAGGCGATGGCGGGGCGGGCCGACTGCGCGATCCTGGGGGCGGCTGTTCCGCGCCGCACGGTCAACTGGCCGCGGGTCGCGCGCGCAGCCGAGCGCGGACTGGCAAAGCACAATGCGGCCGACCTCGCGCGATATGCGGGTGATTTCGCCTTGAGCTTCCTCAACGCCGAAGAGCGGTTCGCGCTGACCGATCTCGTTGAGCTGTCGCAGCTCGGCACTGGGCTGATGCTGATCCGCCGCGACGTCGTCGAAACGCTCTGCGCGCGGCACCCCGACCTTCTTTTCCGGACCGATGCAAGGGACCGGCAGGGGACGGGGGTGGGCGAGAGCGTCCACGCGCTCTTCCTGCCGGAGATCGACCGCAGCAGCGGCCTGATGCTGTCGGAGGACTATGCCTTCTGCCGCCGCGCGCGCGATGCGGGCTTTCGCATCTGGCTCGCGCCCTGGGTCCGCACGACGCACAGCGGCCCCGCCACCTTTCGCGGATCGCTCGCCGATCTCGCTCCGCTTTTTACTTCTTCTTCCGAATCCTAGCCGGAGTCTTTCATGCGTTATCTCCCTCTCACGTCCGATGATCGCGCGGCGATGCTCAGCGCGATCGGCGCGTCGTCGATCGACGATCTGTTCGCCGATGTGCCCGCCGAAGCACGGCTCACTGGCCCGATCGCCGGTCTGCCCGACCATGCGAGCGAACTTGCGGTCGAGCGCCACATGGGCGCGCTCGCGCGCCGTAGCCGCGCCGCGGGCGAGGGGCCGTTCTTCCTCGGCGCCGGCGCCTATCGCCACCATGTGCCCGCGAGCGTCGATCATCTGATTCAGCGCGGCGAATTTCTCACCGCCTATACGCCCTACCAGCCCGAAATCGCGCAGGGCACGTTACAGATGCTGTTCGAATTCCAGAGCCAGGTCGCGCGCCTGCTCGGGACCGACGTCGCGAACGCGTCGATGTACGATGGCTCGACCGCCTGCTGGGAAGCGATCGTCATGGCGCGCCGCATCACCAAGCGCGCGAAGGCGCTGCTCTCGACGGGCCTCCACCCACATTACCGCAGCGTCGCGCGCACGATGGCGAAATATACGGGCGACGTGCTGGTCGACGGCGACCCGACCCTCGAAGCGGGCACCGACTGGGCCGCGCTGGCGGACAGCATCGACAAGGAAACGAGCTGCGTCGTCGTCCAATATCCCGACATCCTCGGCCGCATCGACGACATGACCAAGCTCGCCGAAACCTGCCAGGCCGCGGGTGCACTCTTGATCGCGGTCGTCACCGAACCCGTCGCGCTTGGCCTCATCAAGTCGCCCGGCGAAATGGGCGCCGACATCGTGGTGGGCGAGGGGCAGTCGCTCGGCGTCGGCCTCCAGTTCGGCGGGCCGTATGTCGGCCTCTTCGCGTGCAAGACCAAATATGTCCGCCAGATGCCCGGCCGCCTGTGCGGCCAGACCGTCGACGCCAACGGCAAGCGCGGCTTCGTGCTGACGCTCTCGACGCGCGAACAGCATATTCGCCGCGAGAAAGCGACGAGCAATATCTGCACCAATTCAGGGCTCTGTGCGCTGGCGTTCAGCATTCATATGACCCTGCTCGGTGAAGCGGGCTTGCGCCGGCTCGCCGCGATCAACCACAGCCGCGCCAAGGCCGCCGCGGCCGAACTCGCCAAGGTCCCCGGCGTGTCGGTGATGGACGACGGTTTCTTCAACGAATTCACGCTGTTGCTGCCCACGGCGGCGCGCCCCGTCGTCCATAAGCTCGCCGAAAAGGACATCCTCGGCGGCGTTTCGCTCGGCCGGCTCTATCCCGACAATGCCGGCCTCGAAAACGGCCTCGTCGTCGCCGTCACCGAAACTGTGACCGAAGCGGATATCGCCGCCTTCGCCGCGGCCCTGAAGGAGGTGCTGGCATGACCGCGCTCAACCGCGCCGGCTGGCGCCCCGAAATGAACGGCGCCGGCGGCGCCGACGACAATGTCACCTTCACCGGCAACCGCGCGCTGATGCTCGAGGAACCGCTGATCTTCGAAATCGGCGGCAGCGAGACCACCGGCGTCGACTTCGACGAGGACGCGGCCGCTGCCGATCTCGGCGTCCTCGCGCGGACCGCGCCGATCGGCCTTCCGGGGCTCAGCGAATCCGAAACGGTGCGGCATTACACGCGCCTCAGCCGTCAGAACTACGCCATCGACCTCGGCCTTTTCCCGCTCGGCAGCTGCACGATGAAGCATAATCCGCGCCTCAACGAAAAGGTCGCGCGGATGCCGGGCTTTGCCGACGTCCACCCGCTCCAGCCGCAGGAAACGGTGCAGGGCGCCTATGCGGTGATCCACGAGCTCGCCGAATGGCTGATCACGCTCACCGGCATGCACAGCGTTGCGATGTCGCCGAAGGCGGGCGCCCATGGCGAGCTTTGCGGCATCCTCTGCATCAAGGCGGCGCTCGAAGCGCGCGGCGAGGACCGCCGCGTGATCCTCGTCCCCGAAAGCGCGCATGGCACCAACCCCGCAACTGCGGCCTTCGCGGGCTTTACGGTCGAGGACATTCCCGCGACGCCCGAAGGCCGCGTCGATCTGGCGGCGCTGAAGGCGCGCCTTGGTCCCGATGTCGCCGGGGTGATGATCACCAACCCCAACACCTGCGGACTGTTCGAACGCGACATGAAGGCGATTTCGGATGCCGTCCATGCCGCGGGCGGCTACGTCTATTGCGACGGTGCAAACTTCAACGCGATCGTCGGGCGCGTGCGCCCCGGCGACCTCGGCGTCGATGCGATGCACATCAACCTGCACAAGACCTTCTCGACCCCGCATGGCGGCGGCGGCCCGGGCTCGGGCCCGGTCGTGCTGTCGGAGGCGCTCGCACCCTTCGCACCGCTGCCTTTCGTCACGAAGCAGGGCGACAGCTTCCGATTGATTGAGGAAGAAAATGCGGGCGAGGATCATCCGCAGACCTTCGGCCGCATGACCGCCTTCCACGGCCAGATGGGCATGTTCACGCGCGCGCTGACCTATATTCTCAGCCACGGCGCCGACGGGTTGAAGCAGGTCGCCGAGGATGCGGTGCTCAACGCCAATTATGTGCTGCGCAGCCTCGCGGACGTGCTCGACGCGCCCTTCGCCGCGTCGGGTCCGTGCATGCACGAGGCGCTGTTCAGCGACAAGGGGCTCGCCGAAGGCTTCTCGACGCTCGACATCGCAAAAGGGCTGATCGACGAGGGCTATCACCCGATGACGGTCTATTTCCCGCTCGTCGTCCATGGCGCGATGCTCGTCGAGCCGACCGAAACCGAGTCGAAGGCGGTGCTCGACCAGTTCATCGGCGCGCTGCGCAGCATCGCGATGCGCGCGAAGAATGGCGACCCCGCGCTCAAATCGGCGCCGCACTTCGCGCCCCGCGCGCGGCTCGACGAAACGCTCGCGGCACGCAAGCCCGTGCTGAGCTGGAGCGAGGACGACGGCGCCAACTGACCGTCGCCCCCGCGAAGGGCAGAGGAGACGAACGGGAATGAGCTGGGATAATCTGTTTCTGCTGGCCAATTATTGGGCATTCGCCAGCTGGATTGCGCTCGCCTTCCTGCCGCGCGGACCCAAAATCCTCGCGGCGATCCTCTATGTCGGCGTGTTCCTCCTCTGCCTCGCCTACACCGTATTGATCGTCGGCTTCCTGACCGGCGGCATCGATCCGGGCGGTGCGAGCGGGGCCGATTTCACGACGCTAAAGGGCGTGATGAAGCTGTTCGACAGCCCGGGCGGGGCGACGATGGGGTGGATCCATTATCTGGCGTTCGATCTGTTCACCGGCATGTGGATCGCGCGCGATGCCGACCAGAAGGGCTTCAGCCGCGCGGTGCAATTCCCCTTCCTGCTGCTGACGCTGATGGTGGGGCCCGTCGGCCTCTTCGCCTGGCTGATCGTGCGCGAGCGCCGTGCACGGGCGCAGGCGAAAAGGTGACACAGCAACCCTGGATGCCCGGCGATGGCGGCGAGGCAGACAAGCGCCACGCCCCCGCGACGCTTCGCAACCGCGACGCCATCGCCGCCGTGCTCGCCGGCTGGCTGCCGCCGTCAGGTACGGTGCTCGAGGTCGCCAGCGGATCGGGCGAGCATGCCATCCATTTCGCCGCGGCCTTCCCGCACCTCGACTGGCAACCGAGCGACCCCGACCCCGTCGGCCTGACCTCGATCGCCGCATGGCGCGCCGAGGCTGGGCGCACGAACATCGCGCCGCCGGTCGCGCTCGACGCAGCGGCGTCCGATTGGCCGGTCGATCGGGCCGCTGCGATCCTCTGCATCAACATGGTTCATATCAGCCCGTGGGAAGCGACGCTCGGCCTGTTCGCGGGAACTGCACGCCTGCTCGCGCCCGGCGCGCCGCTGATCCTCTACGGACCTTATATCGAACCCGATCTGCGGACTGCGGAAAGCAATCTCGCCTTCGACGCCAGCCTGCGCGCGCGAAATCCCGCATGGGGCCTGCGCGATATCGATGCGGTCAAGGCAGCGGCCGGCGAAGCCGGACTAAGCTTCGCCGAGCGCCGCTCGATGCCCGCGAACAATCTGATGCTGCTCTTCCGCCGCACCTGACGGACCTGACAGGTCCGGCGATCGGCGCTTTACGTCGCCGGCAGAACCGTTAGCTTTCTCATCAATTGCGCGCAAACGACGCGATTCGAGGAGAGAGAGGCGATGGGCCGCGACGTTTCGGAGCTGTTTACGTTCGACGAATTTCTGACCCACTGGGCCGCCGAGCGTCCCGACCGGGTGGCGATGCGCGAAGAGGATCGCATCTATTCCTATGCCGAACTCGATGACCTGACCGCGCGTGCAGCGTCGGCGCTGATCGCGGCGGGGCTGAAGAAGGGCGACCGCATCGCGTGGATAGGCAAGAACAGCGACCTCTATTTCACCCTTTTTTATGGCGCGGCGCGCGCGGGTATCGTGATGGCGCCGATCGGCTGGCGCCTGTCGCCAACCGAATGGGCGTTCATCGTGGGCGACACGCAAGCAAAGATGGTCTTTGCGGGGCCGGGGTTCGAAAGACTGGCCGAGCAGCTCGCGGGCAAGCTCCCAAATGATCCCGCCATCATCGGCGCGGCGGAGGGGTGGGCGATGATCGAGGGCGCGGCGCGCGTGCCTTTCGAACCGTCTGGCGCGAACGATGCGGTACTCCAGCTTTATACCTCGGGCACCACGGGCAATCCCAAGGGGGCTGTTCTCTCGAACCGCAACCTTTTCGCGCTGCGCAAACATTCGAGCACCCTCGACATGCCCTACACCAAATGGGACGATGACGAAGCGGTGCTCGTCGCGATGCCCTGCGCGCATATCGGCGGCACCGGGCTCGGCATCATGGCGCTCGCGGCGGGGCTACCCGGTGTCGTACTTGCGGAATTCAATCCCGATGGCGTGTTCGACGCGGTCGAACAGCATGGCGTTACGCGCTTCTTCATGGTGCCCGCGGCGCTCCAGATGCTGCTGATGCACCCGCGCTGCGCCAGCGTCGATTATAGCCGCCTGAAATATATCCTCTACGGCGCCGCCCCGATCCCGCTCGAACTTCTGCGCCAGTGCATTCAGGTCTTCGGGGCCGATTTCATTCAGGCCTATGGGATGACCGAGACGACGGGCACGATCTCGATGCTGCCGCCCGAAGACCATGATCCCGCGGGCAATGCGCGGATGCGCTCGGCGGGCAAGGCGCTCCCCGGGGTCGAAATCGTCATCCTCGGGCCCGACGGCAATTCCGTCCCGACCGGCGAGGTCGGCGAGGTTGTGACCCGCTCGTCGAACAATATGCTCGGTTACTGGAACCTGCCCGACGCCACCGCGAAGACGATGACCGACGACGGCTGGATCCGCACCGGCGACGCCGGCTATCTCGACGCCGACGGCTATCTTTTCATCCACGACCGGATGAAGGACATGATCATCACCGGCGGCGAGAATGTTTATCCCGCCGAGGTCGAAAGCGCGATCTTCGGCCATCCGGCGGTGCAGGAGGTCGCGGTGATCGGCATTCCCGACGCGAAATGGGGTGAGAGCGTGAAGGCGGTCGTCGTCGCCCGGCCCGGCACGACGGCCGAGGAGTCGGACATCATCGCCTGGGCGCGCGAACGCATCGCCCCCTTCAAATGCCCGCGCAGCATCGACATCATCGACGCGCTACCGCGCAACGCCAGCGGCAAGATACTGCGCAAGGACCTGCGCGCGCCCTATTGGGAGGGCTATGAGCGGATGGTGAATTGACGGGCCCAACTGCCGTTTTGGCCGTCGTTATGCCGAGTGATGGCTGCGGCCGGTAAGGAAAGGTTCATTTCTCCAGTGCTTAGCGCGCGACCATGGAATGGCTCATCGATTTTTACCGCCCGCTGAGTGCCGCGCTCGGCATGAGCACAGGCGCCCCGGACAGTCTGCTGCATGTGCATGGCGGCATGGTCGTCCTGTTTCTTGCGCGAATCGCGACCCGGCGTTCGCTCGCAAGCTGGACGCCGTTTCTATTCGTTCTCGCGGCGGCGCTTGCAAAAGAAGCGGCTGACCGCGTCGCGCACGGTGCATGGCGGATGCCCGACAGCGCCTTTGATGTCCTCAACACGATATTCTGGCCCTTCGTCCTGATGGTCGGGCTGCGGTGGCGTCGGGCGCGGCCAGACGGTCGTTAGGCAGTTGTCCGCGATAACAGGCGGGAAGCGGCCGGAAGCGGCCATTGGATCGTTCGATCTCTCTCCCCTTGAGGGAGAGATACGAAGGCTTGGCAGCTCGCTGCCTAGCCGCAGTTGAGAGGGGTTCCCCCCTTTCAGGCGGCGCTCCCCCTCTCCAAGCTTCGCTAGCTCCTCGCGGAGCAAGCTACGCTATCCTCTCCCTCAAGGGGAGAGGAGCTATTGGTAGCTCTCCACCCCAAAGCAGACCGGCAGCCCATATCCGCCCGGTGAGAATGTGAAAGCCAATCTTTCCGCCGCGCCGTAAATCGGTCCTACATACGGCCTTTCACGCGACCTACACCCCGAAAGGCCGATGCGTTTTCCTCGTTGGCGCTGCCATGCACGGGGGGGCACGAAGGGCTTCACCTGGTGGTGGAGCCCTTTTTCGTCACGCGGCGGCTTTCTGACGGGCGCGGGCGCGCCGGAACCCCTCGCGCGCCACGCAGCGATCGAGCCACGCCTTCGTCGCTTCGCCCAACATATCGTCGGCGTTCAGCGTAGTTGCCAGGAAGGCAGCATAGCCGATCACGATGTCGGCAATGGTGAAGCGCCCCGCGACCAGCCACTCGCGCCCATCGGCGAGTGCCGTCTCGATGCTTTTAGCGCGGCCGCCGAAGAAGGCTTTATAATCCTCGACCGCTTGGCGCAGCCGCCGTTCTTCAGGCTCGACCCGCGTGTAACGGATCATGATCGCGAGTGGGAAGGTCAGCGTGGCGTCGCTGCGGTGCAGCCAGTTGCGATACTCCCAATAATCACCCTCGTCCCGGCGGACTTCGAGTGCAGTCCCCTCGGCAATCCGTTCGCATATCGCAGCCGATTCGGTCATCAACTGCCCGTCCTCGACCCAGCCCGGAATCGTCATCAGCGGGTTCACCGCGCGATAATCGGGCTCGAACGCGCGCGGCGGAAATTTGAGCAGGCGCAGATCCACGTCGATCCCGGCCTCCTCGACTGCCCACAGGCAGCGGAGCGAACGCGCGTCGGGGCAATGATAGAGAATGGGAAGCGTCATGCGGCAACCTCCTTCGGCCGGTCGATATGACGGCGATGCTCGCGCCAGGCGATGAAGAGGCCCGACGCGATGATCAGCGGCGCGCCGACCCACGTCGTGTCGGCGGGCAGGGTGCCGAAGAACCACCAACCCGCGGCAATCGCCCACAGCAGGCTCGAATAATCCATCGGGATCACGACCGACACGGGCGCGAGGCGCAGCGCGCCGGTGAGCGACAGCTGGACGACGGCGCCGAGGAAGCCGAGCCCGATCAGCAGCAGCCATTCATGGCCGCTGTGCGGCGTGATGACAAAGGGCAGGGCGATACCGAGCGGGATCATGGAGAGGAGGCTGAACCAGAAGACGATCGTCGCCGCATTTTCGGTGCGGCCAAGATCGCGCACGGCGATCGTGATCAGCGCCGTCATGATCGCGCCCGTCAGCGCCACCAGCGTTCCGACGCCATGCGTCCCTCCGAAACCGCCCGCAAAGCTCGAAAGCGGGTCGAGCACGACGAGGACGCCGGCGAAGCCGACGATCACCGCGCTCCATCGCTGCCACCCCGTCTCCTCGCCGAGCAGGACGGCCGCCAAGATGACCGCAAAGATCGGCACCGACAGGCTGATCGTCGTCGCCTCCGCCATCGGCAACAGGATCATCGCGCCGAAATTGCACGCCATGCCCGTCAGACCCATCAGCATTCGCCGGGCGTGCGCCCCGATCCGCCGCGTCTTCAGCGACGACAGGCCGGTTGTCGCCATTACCCATGCCAGCAGGAAAGGCAGGACAAGCGCCTGCCGCCAGAACAAGCTCTCGACGACGTGAACACCCGCGGCGTCGATCATTTTGACGAGCGCGAACATCAGCGAGAGGCTAATCATCGCGAGCAGCCGCAACGCGATGCCGCCGAGATAATTTTGCGGTGCTGCGGTTATTGGCGCGTCGCTCATTGGAAATTGCGCATATCAGCCCCGCTCGTACGCGCAAGCCGTCATCCCCCTTGCCCCGCTCCTCCAATCCGGCTAGTGGCGCACTCCGGCCTAGGGGTATAGCTCAGTTGGTAGAGCATCGGTCTCCAAAACCGAGGGTCGCGGGTTCGAGTCCTGCTGCCCCTGCCAGGCCGGAGTCCGAGAGGCCCGTAGAGGGCCCGGATGATTTCCCGGAACTCGAGACGGCCATTCTATCGGCCCACCGCCCCCTTTGCCGCGAGAGCTAACCTTGCGATGATTGCGTGCGAAGGCTCGCACCATCCCGCACTCGATGATCCTGCCGGCTTCCCCGAAGGGGCAGGCCATGGACAGCGTGATTAAGCCTTGTAACGGCATTTTGTCATATATATCGTTTCTCTAGCGAGGCGGACGAACCTCGCCCGGGCGAATAGGACGGAGTTGGTCCAGACGCTGCGCCGATCGGGGGAATCCCGTGGAACAGGGAGTGCATAATGCGTGATCCTTGGAAAATCTTCGCTGCCACAGCGGCGTTGCTGCTGGTCGCCGCCGCCCCCGCGAAAGGCGAATGGACGCCCGCCTGGTCGGCGAGCATGTGGGAAGCGGCGGATGAAAAGCAGGACGTCGCGGTCGATAATGCGACGCTGAGCTTTGCCGTTCGCGTCGGCGCCGAGGGCGACCGCCTCCGGCTTCGATTGTCCAATGAATATGGCGAGCCGCTGAATATCGGTGCGGTCAGCGTTCGAAGACCGGGCGAAGAGGCGGTGCCCGTCCGTTTCGGGGGGCAGGCGTCGGTACGCGCGGCGGCTGGCGCGTCGCTGATCAGCGACGCGGCGAATCTGCCGGTCGGTGCGTTCGACGTGATCGAGGTTTCGGTCTATCTGCCCGGCGCCGCAAAACTGAACACGGTCCACGGCGCCAGCGGTGACAAGGTACGGATATCGGCGCCGGGCGACTTCACGCGAGCGCCCTTCGTCGCCGTGCGGACCGCCAACAATCGGCCCTTGCTCGCGGGCGTCGATGTGCTGGACGAGCGGGCGCGGCCGGTGATCGTCGCCTTCGGCGACTCCATTACCGACAACCCGGGATGCGCGATCGCCGCCGTGCCGATATGCCGGTGGGGCGACGTTCTCGGCCGCCGCCTGGCTCAGGCGGGCAAACCGCATGTCGTCGTGACGCAGGCGATTTCCGGCAACCGCGTCATATCGCGCGGTTCGGGCCCCAGCGCGCTGGAGCGGTTCGATCGGGACGTTCTCGCGTTGCCGGGCGTCACCCATGTCGTGATCCTCGAAGGGGTCAATGATATCGGGAGTTCGGGCCGGCGGCGACCGGACGGGACGGCGGCGCCGACCCTGTCCCATGAACAACTGATCGAAGGTTACCGAACGCTCATCGCCAGCGCGCATCGGCGGGGTATCAAGGCGATCGGCATGACCATATTGCCGTTCGAGGGCGCCAATTATCACACCGACGCGGGTGAGGCGATGCGACAGCGCGTGAACGACTGGATTCGCACTTCGCGCGCGTTCGACGCGGTCATCGATATGGAGAAGTTCGTCGCCGACCCCGCCAATCCCAAGCGGCTGGATCCGGCGCTGCACCGGGGAGATCATCTTCATCCCAACGGGCAAGGCCAGACGCGGATAGGCGAAGCGATCCCGCTCGCGCTTTTCGAATAACGCAAGGCCGGGCCGCCTGCGGCTCGCCGCGGGTGTCAGGTGCCGGAAGCGGATGTCTTTTCCCGCGCGAAAGGGTCTTCGCGCAGCGATCGACCGGCGGTTTCGGGCATGAAGCGCAACGCCGCCAGGCCGACCAGGCACGCCAGCATCATATAATAGGCGGGCATCAGCGGGTCGCCGGTCAGGGTGATCAGGCCGCTGCCGATCATCGGCGCGGTGCCGCCGAAGATCGAGGTCGAGACATTATAAGCGATCGCGAAGCCCGCGAAGCGCACCGCGGTCGGGAACATCGCCGGGAAGGTCGCCGAGATCGTGGCAAGCTGCGGCACGTAAAGCAGGCCGAGCGCCATGAAGCCGACCAGCGCGCCGATGAAGCCGGTGCCGATCAGCATATAGAGCGGCACGACGCCGATCAGCAGACCGATCAGCGACCAGCGCCACATGGTCCGACGCCCGACGCGGTCGGAGAGTGCGCCCGCGAAGGGCAGGAAGATCATCATGAAGAGCATGCCGATGATCGGCACGAGCAGCGCCTCTTCGTTCGACAGGCCGATCCGCCGCTGAAGATAGGTCGGCATATAGGAGAGCAGCGAATAATTGACGACGTTGAGCGCGACGACGAGCCCGCCGACGACGAGTAGCGGACGCCAATAGTCGCGCATGAGGACGCCAACACCGGGGGGCTCGCGCCGTTCGGCCGATGCCATTTCCTCGCGGAAAATCGGCGTATCCTCCATCTTCGATCGCACATACATGCCGATGAGGCCGATCGGCCCCGCGATCAGGAAGGGGATGCGCCAGCCCCATTCGTGCATCGCCTGATCGCCGAGGTGCAGCGAATAGCCGAGCATCAGCGCCGCTCCGAAGGAAAAGCCCGCGAGCGTTCCGAATTCGAGGAAGCTGCCGTAAAAGCCGCGCCGCTCATCGGGCGCATATTCGGCCATGAAGGTCGCGGCGCCGCCATATTCGCCGCCGGTCGAAAAGCCCTGAAGCATCCGGAGGATGATCAGCAACGTCGGCGCCCAGAATCCGATGCTGTCATAAGAGGGGATCAGCCCGACCGCGAATGTCGCGCCCGCCATCAAGAGGATCGTCATCGCGAGCACCGACTTGCGCCCGATGCGGTCGCCGAGCGGCCCCCAGAATAGCCCGCCAAGCGGTCGGACGAGGAAGGATATGGCAAAGGTCGCGAGCGCGAACAGCACCGCTTCCTCGGTCTCGCCGGGGAAAAGCGCGGCCGAAATATAGGTCACGCCATAGGCATAGATGCCATAGTCGAACCATTCGACCGCATTGCCCAGCGCCGAGGCGCCGACTGCGCGGTGCAGCGGCGAGGGTTCGCGAAAGGGGGGCGGGTGCCCCGGGGCGTGGGGCGTTACGGGCTTTTCCATGGGTCACCTGTTTGCGGATGGGGTTCGGTTGACGGTTCGGGGCCGGCGGGGTCGAGCAGCGCGGCGACCGGCGTCGTGCGCGGCAGGATCTGGAAATCCTGCTGCGCCGCGCCCGGCACCGGATCGCTGGTCGCGAGGCGCCACAGCCCGAAGGCGAGCATCGCCGCCGCCCCGAACGCGATGAAGAGAAAGAGTCCGCCAGCGCCCGCCAGCGTCATCGCCGCGGCGGCGCCCAGCGGGCCGAGCGCCGCGCCGACCGAATAGAGGAGGACGAGCTGGCCGCTGGCGGTGACGCGCTCGGACGGCAGCAGGCGGTCGTTGGCGAAGGCGACGCAGAGCGGATAGAGCGCGAAGCTGAGCCCGCCGAACAGCGCGCCGAGGGCCAGCAGCAGGGTTCCCGTCGGCGCCATGGCGAGCGCGATGCTGACCGCGAGCGTCACGGCGAAGCAGGCGATGATGACGCGCCGCCGGTCGTAGCGGTCCGACAGGCGGCCAAGCGGCCATTGCAGCGCGACGCCGCCGAGGATCACCGTCATCATGAAGGTGGCGGTATCGCCGAGGCTGAGGCCGATCCGGCGCGCGTAGATGGCGGCGAGGCCATAAAAAGCGCCGAGCAGCAGCCCGGTGATTCCCGCACCCGCGACGCCGAGCGGCGACGCCTCGAACAGACGTTTCAGCGGTAGCGAGGCGGCATCTTCGAGTTGGGGCGCGGCGGCGCGTGTCAGGCAGACGGGAATGATCGCAAGCGAAATCAGGACCGAGGCAAGCTCGAACGGGATTTGCGGTGCGGTATTTCCCGACCGCAAGATGAGCTGGCCGAGCGCCTGCCCCGAATAGAGTGCGACCATGTACCAGGCGAGCACTGTGCCGCGTGTCGCCGGTTCGGCGCGGTCGTTGAGCCAGCTTTCGACGCAGATGAACACGCCCGCCACGCACAGCCCGTCGACGAGACGCAATGCTGCCCACAGCGCGGGATGCTGGAACAGCGCATAGGTGAGCGTACTCGCCGACAGCAGCGCGACGAAGGCGGCAAAGGCGCGGATATGACCGACCCGCCGCACGACCTCGCCCGCGCGGAGCGCGCCGACGACGAGCCCGCCGAAATAGGCGGTGGCAACCAGCCCGATGACCATCGTGCCGCTGCCCGCGCGTTCGAGCCGGAGGCCGATCAGCGTCGACAGGAAGCCGCTGCCCGCCATCATCACGAAAATCGCGACCAGCAGGCTCCGCACGGGCAGGATCGTTGCGAACATCGGCCGCGTCGGCCGCCGCGTCACGCGGCGCGCCGGCCCTCCGCGCGCGCATCCGCATCCTCGACCAACGTCTTGTGCAGCACGCGCACCGCGGCGTCGAAGTCGCGGCTTTCGACGATGAACTGGACATCGACGTTGCGAATCTGATGCTGCATCGCGATCATCGCGATGCCCGCATCGTCGAGCGCGCGCAGCGCATCGGGGACGAGCCCAGGGCGCGAAATATCGCTGCCGATTGCCGCCACCATCGCTACCGGCTGCGCCGAAATCGCCGCGTCCGTATAGGTTTTTTGCAGGTCGGCGATCACTCTCTTCACCGCATCGGCGCTCGCCGACAGATAATGGGTGATCGTGTTCGCGTTCGACGATTTGCTGACGATCCAGACGCCGTGCCGCGTCAGCGCGTCGAGGATCGCGGCATCATAGCCTTTGATCCCGACCATATCCTGTTCGAAAAATTGCAGCGCCTGCATCTGGCGGATGCCCGTGACGATCTCAACGCGCGGCACGTCCGACACATAATCTCCGGTCACCAGCGTGCCGCCATCCTCGCGGTCGAAGGTGTTGCGAACGCGCAGCGGAATGTCGGTCTGCCTGAGGCCGCGCCCGGCGCCGGGATGGATCGCTTCCATGCCCAAGTTCGCGAGTTGGTCGGCGACGTCGTAATTGGTGCGACCGATCTTGCGCGCCTTGTCTTCGCCGACCAGTTTCGGGTCGGCGCTCGACAGGTGGAATTCCTTGTGGATGATCGCCTCGCGCGCGCCGGTGAGCACGGCGAGCCGCGAAAAGGTCATCTCGGTATATCCGCGCGCATAGCGGCGAACCATGCCGCCCTCGCACCCGGCATAGCCGGTGACGATGGGCAAAGTGGTCGCAAGGTCGATCGCGGCGAAGGCATCGCCGATCCGCGCGTCGAGGCTGCGCAGGTCGTCCTGATCCCACAAGGTCAGGTCGACGAAGCGCGCGTTCACGTCGCGGTCGCGCAGCAGCAGCGCGGTGCTGTGCGCGCTGTGCGCCTCGCCGATGCCCGCGAGCAGTTCGCGCACCGTCATCAGCTGCTCCTTGACGCAGAAGCGGCCGTGCGCGCGCAGCCGCGCGAGGTCTTCGAGGCATGCGGCGACGTTGGCAATGCGCGTATCGACGAAGGCGTCGGCCTCGTCGCGGCTTTCGGGCCGCGCGAACATTCCGGCGTTGCGCTCCTGCATCGCGCGGCGGACATCCTCCATCGCCTCGCGCCAGCCGCCCGCATCCTCGTCGGCGACGAAGCGGCCATAGACGCCGGGCGCGCCGCTCTTCTTGTTCTCGAGCAGCAGGTCGGTCATCCCGCCATAGGCCGAGACGACGAAGATGCGGTTGTAGAGATTGGCGCCCGAGCGGCCCGCGATCAACACATTGTCGAACAATGTCGCGGTCGCGGCCATCGACGTGCCGCCGATCTTTTCGACGCTGTGACGTCCGCTCATGCCGCCACCGCCTCGGCGAGCGAGCCACGTTCGACCGTCAGCGGTTCCGGATCGCCGCGATGGGCGAGGAACCAGGGGCGCGGTTTGTCCACCCCGAACGGCTCTTCGAGCCGGTTGCTGACCGCATTATAGACGAGGAAGGCGTTGGCGCGCGGGAAGGGCGTGATGTTGCCGTTCGACCCATGCATCAGATTGCAGTCGAACAGGATCACCGTGCCCGGCTTGCCGGTCGGCGCGACGATGCCGTGCCTGTGCGCGAGTTCGGCGAGGCTCTCCTCGTCGGGGACGCCATATTCCTGTTTCTTGAGCGAGCTCAGATAATGGTCGTCGGGGGTTTCGCCGACGCACGTCAGATAGGTGCGGTGCGATCCCGGGATGACCATCAGCGGGCCGTTGTGCGGGGTGTTCTCGGCGAGCAGCACCGACATCGACAGCGCGCGCATCCGCGGCATGCCATCCTCGACATGCCAGGTCTCGAAATCGCTGTGCCAATAGAATTCGCGGCCCTTGAACCCGGGTTTATAGTTGAGCCGCGACTGGTGGATATAGACCTCGTCGCCGAGCAGGAAGCGCGCGACATCGGCCAGCCGCGCGTCGGCGGCGAGCCGCGCCATCACGGGGCTCTGCGCGTGAATCTCGAAGATCGACCGGATTTCCTTGGCTTTGGGCTCGGTGACGATCGTCTCGTCGTCGAGCGCGGCGGGATCGGCGAGCAGCGAGCCCGCGGCCTTTTGCAGAAACGCGACTTCGTCGGCTGAGAAGATGTCCTTGAGGACGATATAGCCGTCGCGGTCGAACTGTGCGGCCTGCGCCGGGCTGATCGGCGCGTCGTTGCTCCAATCGCTATGGACGACGGGGTCCTGCCGCGGCCGCATTTCGGCTTCGGCGGCGTGGCGCGAGGGGTAGAGGTCTTGCATCGGACGTCTCCCTTTCTGTTTTCTGGTGTCAGTCGGCGGCGACGAGCTCGGCATCGGCCGGATAGGCGCCGCTTTCGTCGTGCACTTCCTTGCCGGTTACCGGGGGATTGAAGGCGCAAGCCGTCAAAATGTCGGTTTCGGGCCGCACGATATGCCGGTCATGGGCATTGAGCGCATACATAACGCCGGGTTCCAGCCGGTGGATTTCGCCGGTGCCCAGATCCTCGATGGTGCCCGTGCCCTTGAGCACGAAGACGGCTTCGAGATGGTTCTGATAGTGCATCTTGAGCTCGGTGCCCGCGAACATCGTGGTGATGTGAAAGGAAAAGCCCATCCCGTCGTCCTTGAGCAGCATGCGGGCGCTTGCCCAGCCGTCCGAGCGGACGTTGCGGTCGGATTTGCGGATTTCGTTGAGGTGGCGAACGATCATGTAAATATCTCCTGTATCATTCGGCGGCGACGGCGTAATCGGCGGCCATCGCGTCGCGGATCTTGGTTTCGAGAATGTCGAGCCCGGCGCCGAGCACGGCGTCGTCGATGACGAGCGGGGCGAGCACCTTGATCACCTCGTCGTGCGCGCCGCTGGTCTCGATGATCAGGCCGGCGTTAAAGCAGGCGGCGGTCACGGCACCGGCCAGCTCGCCCGACCCGACGTTGACGCCGCGCATCATGCCGCGGCCGCGGGTTTCAAATCCGTGGTCGGCGGCGATGCGCGCGAGCCGGGTTTCAAGCAAGTGCCCGCGCCGCGCGACGTCGCGCTGGAAATCGCCGCCGCTCCAGAAATGCCTGAGCGCGGCGGTCGCGGTGACGAAGGCGTGGTTGTTGCCGCGGAAGGTGCCATTATGCTCGCCCGGCGACCATTGGTCGAGTTCGGGGCGCAGCAGGGTCAGCGCAAAGGGCAGGCCCATGCCCGACAGCGATTTCGCCAGCGTCACGATGTCCGGGGTGAAGCCCATATCCTCGAAGCTGAAAAAGCCGCCCGTGCGGCCGCAGCCGGCCTGAATATCGTCGACGATCAGCAGCGCGCCATGCGCTTTCGCAATCTCTGCGATCCGGCGCAGCCATTCGGGCGACGCGGCGTTGAGCCCGCCTTCGCCCTGCACCGTCTCGACGAGGATCGCCGCGGGGGCGTCGAGCCCGCTCGACGGATCGGCGAGGCGCTGTTCGAGCAGGTCGGCGGTGTCGACCTCGGGACCGTAATAGCCATCGTAAGGCTCGTGCGCGACGTGACTGAGCGGCACGCCCGCGCCGCCGCGCTTGGCGGCGTTGCCGGTGCAGGCGAGCGCGCCGAGCGTCATTCCGTGAAAGCCGTTGGTGAAGGCGATGACCATTTCGCGGCCCGTGACTTTGCGCGCAAGCTTGATCGCGGCCTCGACGGCGTTGGTGCCGGTCGGGCCAGTGAACATCACGCGATGGTCGAGCCCGCGCGGTTTCAGGATCAGATCCTCGAACGTCGCGAGGAAATCCTGCTTGGCGTCGGTGTGGAGGTCGAGCCCGTGCGCGATGCCGTCGGCGGCGATATAATCGAGCAGCGCCTGCTTCAAGATCGGGTGGTTGTGGCCATAGTTGAGCGTCGAACAACCCGACAGGAAGTCGAGGTAACGCCCGCCCTGGTCATCGTGCATCCACACGCCTTCGGCCTTGCCGAACTGGCGCGGCATCGAACGGGCGTAGCTGCGTACCGCCGATTCGCGGCGCTCATAGATATTCCGGTCCGGAATCGCGCCGGACGGCTGCGGTGTCGTAATCATCATCTTATCCCTGTTCTGCGTCTATCTTCATGCGATCGATCGGCCCGATGCGGGCGAGATATTCGGTGGCGTGCGCGCCCGCGAAATGGGTCTCGCGCTCGAACAGCGCGCTGCGTTCGAGTTCGGCGTCCCACTTGCGCGCAAGGCTGCGAAACAACCCCCACGACGCCTCATTGTCGGCGGTGATCGTCGTGATCATATGCGTCACGCCGTCCTGCGCCGGCCGGGCGAGCAAGTCGGAAATCATGCGGCTCGCCAGTTGCTTCCCGCGTCCCTCGGTGGAGACGGCGACCTGCCACACGAAAAAGGCTGCGTGGTCCGACGGCGGGCGATAGCCCGACACCCAGCCGACAATCCGCCCCGCCTTCTCGGCGATGACGCAATGGTCGGCGAAATGTTCGCATTGGAGCAGGTTGCAATAGCGGGAATTGCGATCGAGCGGCGGACATGCCGCAATCAAGGCGGTGATGGCTGGTCCGTCGGCCGCGATTGGCGGGCGGAAGCTTATGTCGGCGTCTGGCGCCGGAACCGCGTCGAAATCTTTCCCTGGAGGCAATGACTCTTCGTCTTTTTGCCGATCTAGTATCTTTCATCTCCTGAAATAATTTCGGCTCCTTCCATAGCGGAATAGCCGTGAGTCAACGCAAATATAGGTTCTGTCCGTTCAAGGGCAACCCGTGCGGTGGATTTTTATTTCAAATATCGAAATATATATCCTGATGGGTAAAGCAGAATCGGTTTGGCGCCTCGGCGCCATGCGGCTAACGGTCGGCGATGGAGTCAGAGATTGCCAACGCGACGCTGAAGGCCTTGCGGCGCGTGCTGCGCGCGACCGAAGGCGGCACCCGCAGGCTGGCCGCCGCCACCGGCCTCACGCCATCGCAGCTTCTGGTCCTGCGCGAGATCGATGCCGGCGACGAGGTGACGCCTGGCGTGGTCGCGCAGCGATTGGAATTCAGTCACGCGACGATTACGGCGATCGTCGACCGCCTCGTCGCGCTGGGTCTCGCCAGCCGGACGCGCAGCGCGCAGGACAAGCGAAGGGTGCTGTTGGAAACGACGGAAATGGGCCGCCGCCGCCTCGTCGAAGCGCCGGACATGCTGCAGGAAAAGTTCGAAGCCGGGTTCGCGGCGCTGCCCGGCTGGGAACAGGCGATGATATTGGCGGGCACCGAGCGTCTGGCCGACCTGCTCGGGGCCGGAGACGCTGATGCCGCGCCGCTGCTCGATACCGGTGCGATCGACCGGGACTGATTGCGGCGTGAAAGCCGGCGGGCATGGATGCCCGCAACGGCGCCTGGCCGTTTCGGTGCGGCGAAGGGGCGGCCGGTCAGCCGCCTCCCGGTGCCAGCCGTGCCTCGAGCTTCTTGGCGCGCGCCTTTGCCGACGCATCCTTCGCGTCGGCGAGGGCGGGCGCCGTGGTCGCGAGCAGCCGCCGCGCTTCGGCTTTGTCGCCGCTTCCCATCGCAGCTTCGGCGAGCGCCAGGTCGGCCGCTGCGCCGATGTCGGGATTGCCGAGCAACTGCGCCATTTTTTCCCGGTCGAGGCCGGTCAGCAAGTTGCGCGCCTCGGCGAAACGATCGTTGGCGATCAGGCATTCGGCGGTGAAATAACGCACGACATGCGTCAGCGGATAGTCGGCGCCGAAGGCGGCGCGGGTCGTCGCCAGCGCGTCGTTCGCGATTCCCATCGCTTGGCTGCGGCGGGCGGTCTGGCATAGCGCGGAGGCATAGTCGGTCTGGCCGACCAGCGCCTGATGCGATTGCGGGCCCGTCAGCGCCGCCGCGCCCCGCCAGACGCGCTCGGCTTCGCGCGCCGCGGCGTCATATCGTCCGAGCGCCGCGAAACTCTCGAACCGCGTCGAATGCAGTCCCAGCGTGAAGCGGTGATCGGGGCCGAACCGCTTCTGCATCGCGGCGAGGAGCGGTGCACTCGCGTTCAGCGCTTCCTCGTGTCGGCCTGTCATCGACAGGCTGTTCAGCCAATGCTGCCGCGTGACGAGCGTGTCGGTGTGGTCGGCGCCGCGGATGCGCGTCGAATCGCGCACGATCGCGCGCGCGACCGGTTCGGCTTCCTCGGCGCGGCCGAGCCGCATCAGCGTCAGCGCGAGCGACGAGCGCGCCTTGAGCAATTGCCCCGGCGGAACCTCGCCGCCCGCCGCCTCGCCGATCTTTACCGCGCGCTGAAACGCCCGCTCGGCGGCTTCGATGTCGGCCATATAGCCATAGGCCCCTTCGGCCGAGGCGAGCGCGAAGCCGACGCGTCCCGCTTCGCCGCGCGCGCCCAGCCGCGCGCGCTCGGCCGCGAGCAGCTTGCCCGCCACTTCGAGCCGTTCGGGCTGGCCCGACGTCGATTCCATGTGGATGCGCCCGAGCCGGCCGACGACGGCATCGTCGCTCGCTGTCTCGCCCGCTTTGCCGAACAGCGCGTCGGCGCGCGCATATTCGGCGCGCGCGGTGTCGAAATCGGACCGCTGGTGAAAGGCGCGCGCGACCGCGAGATGGAGCCGCGCGGCGACATGCGGCGCCCCGGCGAAACGCTGGTCGATCTGCTGGCTCGCGCGCTTGATCGCGTCGATCACCGTCTCGTCGGCGCTCGATTTCGCGGGATCGGGGCTGCCGAGCACATCCTCGGCGATGAAGACATAGCTGGTTTCGGCGAGTTCGCGCGCCGCGACCGCTTCGTTGCGCTGGTGCCAGGCATAGGCGGCGAGCGCCGACGCGGTGAGCAGGCCGATGGTCAGGCTGGCGAAGGCGGCGCGAACCCAAGGCCGCCGCGCGGCGCGCCGCTCTTCCAGTTTTTGCTGCTCGGCGAGCCGTGCCGACCGCTCGGCCTCGGCTTCGGCCTCGTCGCGCCGCTGCGGCAGGCGATCGATCCGGTCCGCCAGTTCCTCGGCGCTGGCGAGCCGCTCGGCGGGCGCGCCCGCCGCGGCGCGCGCAATGTCATCGCGCAGCAACGGATCGGCGACGCGCGCTTCCCAGCCCGGCGCCAGCGCCGCAGAGAAATCGCCGATGGCGAGCTGATAGAGGATGAGGCCGAGCGCATAGATGTCGCTCTTCGCGGTCGGCACCGCTTCGCCCGCGAGTTCGGGCGCGCGATACGCCAGCGTTCCCGATCGGGGCTCGTCCTTGCCAAGGTCGGTGTCGAGCGATCCCGGGTCGGTGATGTGGTAATTCGCCAGAACCGCGTCGTCGAGCAGCCGCCCGCTGCCGAAGTCGACCAGCCGCACCACCGGCGCATCGTCGATCCGGTCGATCAATATGTTCGCGGGCTTCAGATCCTTGTGCAGGACGCCCATGCCATGCACCGCGGCGAGCGCGCGCGCGATCATCGCGGCGACCGCAAGCCGCTCTTCGAGCGCGATCGCGGACAGGCCGCCCGCCGCATCCGCCCATGCGAGCAGATCCTCGCCGCCCCAGGCATATTCGAGGAAGAAGGGCGCGGCGTCGAAATTCCATTCGTGGAGCGCCGGGATCGGAGCGGCCTTGCCCAGTCCCGCGAACAGCAGGCGCGACAGCGCCGCTTCGCGCTTCAGGCCGCGCAGCCGGTCGGGCGCGTCGGCGAATTTGAAGACGCGCGCCTCGCCGGTCTTCGCCTGCAGCGCGCGCCAGACATCCGCGCTGCCGGTGTCGCCGAGCGGGCGGTCGAGCTGCCACAGCTTGCGGCCGGGCACGCTGTCGCCGGACGCAAAGGCGAAGCGCGGCGCGAGCGGGGTGTCGATGCTCTCGACCGCGACGGGGGCGACGAGCCGGTATCCGACGCGCGGCACGGTCGCGATGATCGCATCGGCTTCGCCGCCCAGCGCCTTGCGCAATTTCGATATGGCGGTGGCGAGCGATCCTTCGACGACGGTGAGGCCCGGCCAGACGGCATCGAGTATCTCGTCCTTGGTGACGACCTCGCCCGCGCGCAGCAGCAGTTCGTGCAATACCTCGAGCGGCTTGCCCTCGAGCGCGACGGCGTGCCCGTCGACGCGCAGCGCCCAGCTCGCCTCGTCGAAATCGGCGTTGGCGAAATGCCAGAGGCGCCGCCGGCGCCGCGACGAATGGGTCCCGGTCATAGAAATCACAGCCCCCCGATCATTCTTTAGAAAAGCTTTAGAACAGGATCAGGACGCGAATTCAAGGATGTGCGAGCAAATCCGCACGATTGCATTCGGGGAGGTCATGATGAGCAATAACGAGCAGCCGATCCGGCGCGCCGAGGATATCCACGGCTTTTTCCGCACCGGCACCGTCCGCGGCGTCGGCAACTGGTCCGAAACGCATGTGAGTTCGTCGACCAGCGGCGGCGGGGGCTATGTCCACAATGGAACGGGCCACATATCGGCGGCCCGGGTGACGGTGTCGTCGACGAACACCGAAGTGGTGCGCTTTTTCCTCGAATATGGGGACGACGATGAGGATGAGGTGACGATCAAGGGCGGGGGTTTCGCCGCGCGCGAGGGGCAGCGGGTCAGCGTCGTTCGCATCGGTTCGCGTCCCGGCTGGGGCTATGATGTCGCCTATCACAATCACAATACTGACAAGACCCATGCGCCGGACGGCTGGCTGGTATGGCCGCTGGGTAAATTTCCGTCGGCCGCGATGGTGCTGATCGCCCCGATCGTCGGCGCGATTGTCGGTGCTTTGTTGATGCCCAGCCTCTGGTGGTTCCTCGGTCTCGCCGGATTCGGCTGGGCCTTCTATGCCTGGCACCAGAAGGCCGGCGAATATCGAAAGCTGAAGGAAGCGGTGCGGCAACGGATCGGCGAGGTGCTGACCGATGCCAAGGCGGAGCACGGGCGCGTGCGCGCCGGACGCGAAGGCGAAGCCGCGTGACCGGCAGACGCGCCGCGCGTCTCGTTTCCCTGTGCCCCTTGCTGTTTTCGGCGCTGCTGATCGCGACCTGCGGCAGCGACGAAACGCTCCCCAAGGGCGGGAGTCAGGGAGGGGAGGGGGCGGCCGGGCAGGCGAAGGCCGGCGCGGTCGCCCCTGAAGCGGCCGCGGACGCTCAACCGGCGGTCGCCGATCGCGAGGGCGCGTTGCGCGCCGCGGGCTATCAGCAGCGCGGCGGCGTCTGGATGGCGAGCTGCGAAGCCGACGTCAAACCGGTGCCAAAGGACAGCTGGTACGGCCTTGAAAGCGCCGAGATGCGCGACCTCAACGGCGACGGCACCGCCGAGGCGGTAATCAGCGGTGGCAACAGCTATTGCTTCGGCAACACCGGCCTTTCGTTCAAGCTGCTCACCAAGGCGGAGGCGGGCTGGAAGCTGATCGCCGACAGCATGGGAATCCCGGCCTTCCATCCGCGCAAGGGCATTGCATGGCCCGACATCGAGATCGGCGGGCCGGGATCCGACTGCTTCCCCTTCCTGCGCTGGGACGGCCGCAAATATGTCTATGGTGGGCGCTCGCTCCAAGGCCGGATCTGCGAACTCGCTCCAAAGGCGCAGGTGAGCAAGGGCGGTCTGCCGATGGCGACCGGCCTCTGGGCGCGCAACCACGGCGCATGCGATGCGCTCGCACGCGGGCAGGGCGATCCCGACTTCATCTTCGACGGCAAGATCATGACCGGCCCGCAGGACTATTACAGCGTCACGCCGTTCAAGGCGCTCGGCGACGGGCGCTACCAGACCGGCGGCGAGCATGAGCGGCAGGTCATCGACATGAACGATCCCAAGTTCATCATCGTGCAGGAAGGCAATTGGTGGAGCGGCGGCTACACCTGGTGCTCGCCCGCGCAAAGCTGGAAGCCATGGGAATATTCGCCGGAGGATTATTCATGATCCGTTCGCTGTTCATGCTCGTTTCGGCGCTGCTGCCGGTCGCGGCGCTCGTCCAGTCGCAACCGGGACCCAAGCCTTGGCCGCGCGAGGTTCAGGCCGTCTATGACGGGCTCAAGGCCGAATGCCGCGCGGGCGGAGGCAAGTTCGTCCCCGACCGCGCCGATTTCGCGGTCGAGACCGAGGTGACGGGCGACGGCAAGCCCGATTGGGTGGTCGAATATAGCGCCGCGCACTGCTCCAATCAGGGCTATTCGGCGTGGTGCGGCACCGCGGGCTGCATGATCGCGATCCTGGGGTCGGGGCGCGGCGGGCTCACCGAAATTTTCAGCAACAATGTCCGTGGCTGGGAAGCGGTGAAGCTCGACGGTGGCCGCATCGGGCTCGGCCTGTCGGTGCACGGTACGGTCTGCGGCAGCGTCGGCGCCGACATGTGCCTCGAGGTGTTGCGCTGGGACGGGCGCAAATGGGCGCTCGCCGGGCGGCGGCGCGGAACGCACGCCGACCTCGGCCCCGACAGCGGCGAACCGGCACCCACACCGGCGCCTGGCCATGACGCGCGCTGGCAGTTCGGCGGCAGCGGCGCCGGCGCGGTCGCGGCGGTGACGGGGCATCCCGAATTTATGGCGCTCGGGCTGCGCTGCCAGCCGGGCGGCGGCCTCTATATGAGTGTCGTGCCGACGAATGCACTGCGTCTGCCGCCCGCGGGGCGACCGCTCCTGATCGGTTTCAGGAGCCACGCGGAATTTACGGAAACAACGCAGCAACTGATGCTCGAACCGGGCAAACCCGATTTCAGCGGCACGCTCGACCCGGCGACGAAGATGCTCTTGACCGGCGCTGACACCGACCTCGCCGTCTACGCCAGCACCGACGGCGGCGACGAGTGGCGGGAAGTCACCTATTTGTCGCTTGCGGGATCGACCGCGGCGATCCGCTCCCTTGAACGCCAGTGCCCGCAGGCAGCGGCCGCCTCGTCCGATGCGAAATCCGGGCAATCGCGGGCCGTGCCGCTGCCCGTCGGCTATTATGTCGATATGCGCATCGGCACCTGCGCCAAGCCCTTCGCCGACGGAACGCTCTACCTTGCCGAGGATCGGCTCGTATCGCCTTACAACAGCTGCAAATTCACCAGTCTCAAGATGATCGATGGCCAGAATTTTCGGCAAACCGAGAGCTGTCCGGACGAGGACGGGCGGCCGACCGCCGGGACGACCAGCTATCGCGTTACCGGGCCGCGGTCTTTCGCGGTCGAAACCTACAGCGAAGACTGGACTTGGTGTCCCGCCGCGCAGCTTCCGGCGAAGGCGCGCTTCTACAAGGGGGCGGGACGATGATCACCCAGGGCGGCGCGCGCAATCATGCCCGTCCGACATCGCCGGAACCCGCCGCCGTGACATCCCGAACATCGTCGCGTCCGGCGCCCCCCAATATTATTCGGGTTGCGGTGGCCGCAAAATCTGCTGATCAACCCGTATCGGGCAGGCGGGGCGTGGGCATGGTGGCGAAGCATAATATCCTGATCGTCGACGATCACCGCATCACGCAGAGCGGATTGCGGTTCCTGTTCGGGTCGCTCGACCGCTATACGGTGGTCGGGGCGCTCGATCGCGGTGCAACGGTAGGGGCCTTCGTCCAGTCGCAGCCCGTCGACCTCGTGATTCTCGACCTCAATCTGCCCGATGTGCGCGGCATCAACGTTCTCGCCGAAATCGTGGGCTCGCGCGATATGACCGTGATCATCCTGACCGGCGAAACGCATGTGACCGAGATCCATTCGGCGCTGAAGCTCGGGGCACGCGCGATCGTCAGCAAGTCGGACTCGCTCGACCATATCGTTGCCGCCTGCGATGCGGCGCTGGCCGGCGAAATCTATGTCTCGCCGCACATCGGCGAGGCGCTCGGCAAGTTCCAGCAGCCGCCGGTCGCGCTGTCCTCGCGGCAAATGGCGATTCTCCACTATCTGGCGCAGGGAGAGACGAACAAGGAAATCGCCTATCGGCTGGCGATCGCGCCGCCGACCGTGTCGTTCCACATCGCCGAGCTCCGCCGCAAGCTCGACGTGCCGCACAACCGCAAGATCATCGAGCGCGCGAACGAGCTAAATCTGCTCTGATCGCTCGCCGAAAAGCGGGTGTTGCGCCATTTCGCGGCACGCGGGCTTGATCGCCATCATCGCGACCAGCTGGCTGAGCCGCCCGCGCGTCACCGTCGTGTCGTCATAGGTCAGCGCGATCGTTCGGTCGGCGGCGGCGCCGGCTTCCAATCCGGCCTCGAAAGCCGCGCGGTCGTCGAAATCGAGCAGCGTCCAGCCCTCGAGCTGCGTCTGCAGCGCCTCGGCGGAAACCGGCGTGACCGACGCAAATGCGGCGGGCAGCGTGACCCTGATTTCGGTCCCGGCGGCGCCGGACGCGACGATCTTCAGCGACCCGCGCAGCGTTTCGATGATACGCTGCGCCGACCCGAAGCCCGATCCGGTGCCCGCGTCCCTTTCGTCGGCGCGGATCCGCGGCGCGGTGCCGCCGTTCAGCGCGGCGACGAGGTCGGGGGACATTCCGCCGCCGCTGTCGCGGATCGTGATGACCGCGCGGCCGTCTTCGAGCGCGAGCGTGATGCTCGCTCCGCCGCTATCGGTATATTTGTAACTGTTGCTCAGAAGGTTGGCGAGCGCGCGCATCAGCAGGGGCCGGTCGGAAACGATCGTCACCTGGCCCATGACGCGGACATCGAGGGTCAGCTTTTTGCCCGCGAAAGGCGTCTTGAACATCATCGACAAGGGCTCGACCAGCGCCTCCGCGCGAAAGCTGCTGAGCACGACGAAGCCCGAATCGCTGGCCGCGATATTGGCGCCGGAGATCGTCGTCGACACGATTTCATTGAGATAGTCGGCCGAGCTTTCGAGCATTTCGACCAGCTCATCGTCGGCGCCCGGCCTGTTCTGGCGTTTCAGAACCTCGACCGCGCTGTTGAGCGCCAGGATCACCTGCCGGCTGTCGTGCCCCGACGCATGGAGCAGCGCATTCTGGCTGTTGACCGTTTCCATTGCGAAGGCCTTTTCTTCGGCAAGCCGCTTGGCGCGCTCGCTGATTTCCAGCCTTTCGGTCAGCGACTGCGCATATTTCCAGTCGGCGGCGACCTTGTCCTGCTGGATTTTCTTGAGGTTCAGCCCCAGCGCGAGCGTCACCATGATCGATTCGAACAGCCCGACCGGCCCGGCGAGATGCCAGTTGACGGGTAGCCACGCGAAAATGCCCATCGACGCGATCGCCGCATAGACGATGAAGAGCGCCAGGCTCGCCCAGCCGGCGAAAAGCGGCCAGAGCTGGAAGCCCAGCTGTTTCATTGCGGCATAGCCGACGAACGGCAGGAACAGCGCGACCGCGACGGCGACCAGCCACGTCGCGATGTGGAGCAGGAAGCGCAGCTCGGGCGGGTAATAGGCGAGGCCGGGCTGGAGCAGCATGATGCCGGCCGCGAACCAGATCAGGGCCTTCAGCACGATGTCGCGCCGCGGGAAATGGGCCCCGGTCTTGACGAAGATCCGGCAGAACTGCGCCATCGACGCGGCAAAACCGCATTTGATGAAATCCTCGACCGCCAGCCCGGCCAGCGGTTTGTCGTAGAGGAAGAAGATGGTGATATAGCCTTCGGAATGGACCGTGTTCAGCGCGAAAAAGGCCTCCGCGACCGCCAGCCACAGAAATTCCTTGAAACCGGTGATCGAGAAGAAAAGGAAGTTGAGCAGCAGCAGCGTCAGCGCCCCGACCACCACCCCCGACACCATCGAGATATTCGCGCGCCGGTCCTTGAAGAAGGTGCCATAGCTATTGATCTTGAGCGGCATATAGGTCGAATTTTCCGACAGAAATTCGATGAGCACCACCTCCTCCTCGGCCGGATCGAGGACCAACTCGGTGCTGAAGGCCTGATAGGTGCCGAGATTCCGCCGCGCCCCCTCCGGCTCGGTCCCGTCGACGATCAGCTCGAACGCACCGTCCTCCAGCCGGTACAGGCGAAAATATTTCAGCGAGCCGCGGCCGGTGGTCAGGATCCAGCTGCCCTGCTCGGCGCTGGCGTTGCGCACCTTGAGCAGCACCGCTGTTTGCGAGCCGGGCGGTCCGAAGTGGATCGTCGGTCCCTCGATCCGTTGTAGCGGCCCGGCGAGCAGGGGGCCGGGCTCGGGCTGGCCGGCGTTTTCCGCCTGGCGCGTGAACCGGACGAAGGGCGCCAGCGGCGGCGCATCCTCGCCGGCATGCAGGTCGAGCACCGGCAATTCGGCGGCGGCAAGCCGCGCCGGCTGCACCACCGCGAGCAGGGCGACAATCAGGACGGCAAGCAGGCTTCGCATCATTGGCCCCGTCGTTTGGTTTACGGAGGCAATGGTTCCATCGGTTCAGGAGCAGGCGCGCGAATCCATGCGCTTCCCCCGAATATCAGCGACCCACCCCCCGGTGACTGCGTCATCGTAACGGCCGTGCCGCCCGCTGCGCAAGCATGACGTCACGGCCCGCCGCAAATTCACCCAAAAAAACATTGGGTAGACGCTCGGGGGACCCCCGCCCTAGTCAACGCGCACAAAGCTGAACGATGCCAGCCATCCAATCAGCTGGGGGACGCACATTTTCGACGCGGGGGGTGATCCGCTGGGGGCAAGGCGTCCTCCGGCGAACTCCTTGCCATTTTGAATGTCAGGGGAGTCACAATCATGTCGCGTATTTCGAAATCCCGCCTGCTGGCCACCAGCGCGATCGTCGGCCTGTCGATCGGTCAGATTGCGGCGCCCGCCGCGGCGCAGGACTCCTTCGGCATTCACAACGACCAGCCCGAATTGCTCGAGATCGTCGTCGCTGAGGAAGATCCCGATGTCGAGGGGCTCGACATTGGCATCTATGCGGACAATGGCCCTGTCACCGTCGACAATGCCGGCGAAATTCGCGGCCTTGGCACCAGCATCGGCAGCGCCCAAAGCCGCCCCAGCGGCGGTATCGTTATCGCGCAGCCCGGATCGAGCGTCACCAACCGCAACAGCGGCGAAATCACCGGCGGCTCGAACGGCATCGCGACCTCCTATTTCTTCAGCGAGGACGCGAACGGCGACGAACTGCCGCCGCAGCCGCTCGCGGCGAACACCAGCGTCACCAACGCCGGAACGATCATCGGCCAAGCGGGCACCGGCGTCGGCCTGACCGGCGGCGGCAGCGTCACCAACAGCGGCACGATCCAGGGGTTCACCGGCAATGCCGGCAATGGCGCGCAGGGCATCGGCGTCGCGATCACCGAATTCCCCGACGCGATCGCCGAGGGCGTGACGGGCGTGGGGACCATCACCAACAGCGAAACCGGCCTGATCGAAGGGACGGTCTTCGGCGCGGTGCTGCAAGGCGGCGGCACGATCGACAATGAAGGCACGATTCGCAGCACGGGCGCGCCCAATCCCGCGACCCCGGGCGTCAGCCCCTTCGGAATCATCATGGGGGCGACGCCCGATCAGACGGGCCGCAGCGCCACGCTGAACAACGACGGTTCGGTGTCGGGTTTCCTCGGCGTCCTCGCGGGCGGCGCGCTCGAAACCGCAACGATCAACAACGGCGGGACGCTCACCGGGCAGACGACCGCAATCTTCGCCAACCTGTCGGGCGACCTCTTCGTCAACAACGCAGCGGGCGGCGAGATCACGTCGAACGGCTTCATCGCGATCAACTCGGCCGCCGGCACGCTGACGCTCGACAATGCAGGGCTCATCCGCAGCACCAACAATATGGCGGTCCGCGTCGGCACCCCCGGCGCCTCGATCACCAACAGCGGCACAATCGCCGGCGGCGGCAGCGACGGCATTTATGCCAGCGCCGACGGCGTCACGACCATCGACAATGCCGAAGACGGCGTGATCAACGGCGCGGCGTCGGGCATCCACGCCGAACTGGGCGGGCTCAACCTCACCAACGCGGGCTCGATCAACGGCGACGGCATCAATCCGGGCTTCGACGCCCCGCCGGACGCGGGCGTGACCATTTCGGGCGGGATCAGCTCGGTCACGAACAGCGGCAGCATCACCGGCAACCGCTTCGGCATCACCACCGCCAATTATTTCAATCCCGCCACCGGTCAGCTCCAGGGGCTCGCGACCGGCACCACCGTGGTCAACAGCGGCACCATCTATGGCTATAATGACGATGGCGTGCGCCTGATCGGCGGCGGCAGCGTCACCAACAGCGGCGAAATCGGCGGCCAGATCGACGCCTTTGCCGACGGTGTGTCGATGTTCGCCTACACCGATCAGGCGAATGAGGATTATAGCGCGCTGGTCACCAACGAGACCGAAGGGCGGATCATCGGGGTGCGCTATGGCGTCATCCTGTCGGGCGGCGGCGATGTCGTCAACGCGGGTGAACTGCTCGGCGGCGCGGGCGGCCTCTACATCCAGGGCACCGCGCTCAACAGCGACCCGAACGAGGAACGCAGCGGGCTGACCGCCAGCGTCGTCAACAGCGGTACGATCCGCGGTCTCGGCGATTTCGGCGGCACCTATACCAACGGCTATGGCGTCGGCTTCGGCAGCGACATGTCGACCGCGACGCTGGTCAACAGCGGCACGATCAGCAGCGACTTTGCCGAAGGCGTCAGCCACGGCTCGCTCGCCGACCTCACGATCACCAACGAGGAAGGCGGCGTGATCACCGGCGCGACCTCGGGCATCTACAGCGGCTCGAGCGGCACGCTGACCGTCGACAATGCCGGCATCATCCGGGGCGACGGCGCCTATGACGGCTTCGACGCGCCGCCGGACGCGGGCATCACGATCGGCACCGCTGGCTCAAGCGTGACCAACAGCGGCACGATCAGCGGCGCGGGCGCGGGCATCACCACCGCCTTCGTTTTCGACGAAGAGGCGGGCGCGCTCGTCGGTCTCGCGGTCGGCACGCAGGTGACCAACAGCGGCAGCATCCTCGGCGAAGCGAACGACGGCGTGCGCCTGATCGGCGGCGGCACCGTCACTAACAGCGGGTCGATCCGCGGCGAAGGAACCGCCTTCTCCGATGGCATCTCGATGTACGCTTTCACCGATCAGGCGAACGAGGATTTCAGCGCCTCGGTCGTCAACGCCGAGGGCGGCGAAATCAGCGGCACGCGCTTCGGGATCATCCTGTCGGGCGGCGGCGCGGTCGAGAACGCTGGTGACATCACCGGCGCCGACGGCGGCATGTTCCTTCAGGGCACCGCGATCAACACCGATCCGGGCGAAGATCGTAGCGGCCTCACCGCGAGCGTCGTGAACAGCGGCACCATCACTGGCACCCGCGCCGACGAGATCAACGGCTATGGCGTCGGCTTCGGCAGCGACCTTTCGACCGCCACGCTCGACAACAGCGGCACGATCAGCAGCGTCGCGGCGGCGGGCGTCTTCCACGGCACGCTTGGTGACGTGACGATCAACAACAGCGCGAACGGAGTGATCGAGGGCGGCGCCTATGGCGTCTACGCCGATGGCGAGGGGACGCTCGACCTGAATAATGCCGGCACGATCCAGAGCGCCGGGACGGGCATCGAATCGACCACCCAGACGACCCTCGTCAACAGCGGCACGATCGCCGGGGGCAATGGGGTTGCGGTGCTGCTCGGTGCCTTCGATGACAACGTCACGCTGGGCACGGGAAGCGCGATTTCGGGGCTCGTCGACGCGGGCGACGGCATCGACACGCTGACGCTCGACGGCGACGTCCTCGAACTGACCGAAGCGCAGCAACTGACCGCCGCCAATGGCTTCGAGGCGCTCGACGTCGCGGCGGGCTATTGGTCGACGTCGGGCTTCGTCGGCGAATTCGGCAATGTGACGATTGACGAGGGCGCGTCGCTCCAGGTCAACGAGGTCGACCTCGGCGAGGAAGGCACCTCGTCGCCGATCCTCACTTCGACCGTGCGGACCGACGGCCTGCTCGTGCTCAACTTCGGGGAGGATGAAACCGTCTCGGCGCTCGACGATCTGACGATCGACGGCGCCGGACAGCTCCAGTTGATCGGCGAGGCGGTGTTCACCGTCGATACCGCGAATATCGCCCACACCGGCGGCACGATCGTCTCGAACGGCGGGCTGGTGCTCACCGGGGTATTGCAGGGCGATGTGCGGACCGAAGGCGATGGCTATTTCGAGCTTGGAGCGGGCGGCACCGAGGGCAGCTTTGCCGGCAATATCGTCAACGACGGTCGCTTCGTCTTCAATCGTTCGGACAACTACGATTTCCTCGGCGACTTCTCGGGCAACGGCGTGCTCGACAAGAAGGGCGAGGGCGCGCTGACCTTCATGGGCGACTATGCCTTCGAAGGGGTGACGAACATCCTCGGCGGTTCGGTGCGGATCGGCGGGACGATCGACCCGACGACCGATTTCAACCTCGGCACCGGCGGCACGCTCGACATCACGGGCAAGGACCAGACGATCGGCGGCCTCGAGGGCGAGGAAGGTTCGAACGTCGAGATCGGCGATAACGAACTGACGGTCGACCAGCCGGGGAACACCGCCTTTGGCGGCAGCATCACGGGCACCGGCAGCTTCGTCAAGCAGGGCGAAGGCACGCTCAACCTGACCGGCGACAGCAGCTACACCGGCCCGACCTCGGTCAACGGCGGCACCCTCGCGGTCAACGGCTCGATCGTCTCGCCGGTCACCGTCAACAGCGGCGGCACCCTCGGCGGCAACGGCAGCGTCGGTTCGACCACGGTCGGCAGCGGCGGCACGCTGGCGCCGGGCAACTCGATCGGCCGGCTGACCGTGAACGGCGACCTCGCCTTCGCCGCCGGCTCGACCTATGAGGTCGAAGTCAACGCCGCGGGCGAAGGCGACCGTCTCGACGCCACCGGGGCGGTGACGATCGACAGCACCGCCAGCGTCGCCGTCCTCGCCGAAGAGGGCGAATATAACGGCCGCACCGACTATGTGATCCTGACCGGCGCGGGCGGCATCACCGGTACCTTCGGGACGGTGACGAGCGATCTCGCCTTCCTCGATCCGCTGCTGCGCTACGACGCCAATTCGGTGATCCTGTCGCTCTATCGCAACGACATCGACTTCGCCGACATCGCGGTCGGCTTCAACCAGGCGAGCGTCGCGACCGCGGTGCAGGCGCTCGGGGTCGACAACCCGCTCTACGAAGCGGTGCTGGTGCAGAATGCGGCGACCGCGCAGGCGAGCTTCGGCGACCTGTCGGGTGAGATTCTGGCGAGCGCGCTGAGCGGCCTGACCGACGACAGCCGGCATCTGCGCAGCAGCCTGATGGGAATGAAGGCGCCCGAGGAAAGCGGCGCGTTCGTCTGGGGCTCGGCCTTCGGCGGCTGGGGCGATTTCGATGCCAATCGCGGCAATTTCGCGATGGATACCGATAACAAGGGGCTGGTCGCCGGCGTCGGCTTCGGCGGCAACGGCTTCGCCGCGGCGCTCTCGGCTGGCATCGGCAGCTCGGACTTCCGCTTCGACGGTCGTAATGACCGTGCCGAGGTCGACAGCAAATATCTCGCCGCGCACGCCACCTATGGCAGCGGCGAGGGGCTGCGCGGCACCGTCGGCATCAGCTATGCCTGGCACGACATCGATACCCGCCGCGGTATCGGCGGCGCCCCGCTGGCGCAGACGCTGACGTCGAAGCGCGACGCCGACACGCTGCAGATCTTCGGCGAGATCGGCTATGACATCGCCGCCGGCAATATGGCGGTCACGCCCTTCGCCCGGCTCGCGCATGTCGATACCGGCAGCGACGCCTTCACCGAAACCGGCGGCAACGCCGCGCTGACGGTGGGCAAGGCCGATCAGAAGACCACCTTCCTCAGCCTTGGCGCACGGGCGCAGTTCAACGCCGGACAGCCGGGCTTCCAGCCCTATGTCTCGGCGGCGTGGAACCGTGCTTTCAATGACCGCGGCGCCCCGATCGTCTCGCGCTTCGTCGCGGGCGGGCCGGCATTCGACATCGTCGGCATCGCGATCCCCAAAAATTCGGCGGAGGTCGAAGCAGGCTTCGAATTCACGAGCGGAGCCTTCCGCCTCGGCGCTGCCTACACCGGCACGCTGGCGTCGGACCGCAGCGCCCATGGGGCACGGGTGACTGCACGCATCGCCTTCTGACAGCGACCCGGTCGGAAGTGATGCGTGCACAGTTTGGGGCCGAGGCAACACATGTTGCCTCGGCCTCATTCTTTCATCCTGGTCTTTAGAACTTCACGCTCAGGCCCGCGGTGATCCGGCGATCGGTCAGGCCCTGGAAACAGAGCAGCGCCTTGTTGTTCACGCAATATTGGTTCTGATCGCCGCGCAGCAGGTTGATGCCCTCGACGCCGACGTTGATATGATCGTTGATGTCGTAGTTGATGCTGGCGTTGAGCTGCCCCCGCGCCCCGTTGATCAGCGGCAGGCCGAAAAAGAAGGGGTCGTTCGACACATAGCTCGACCGCCATGTATAGCGCAGCCGCGCATTCAGCCCGTATTTGTCGTAGAACAGCGTCGTATTATAGGCATATTTCGACAGGTTGGTCAGCGAGATCAGGTCCTGCGACCCCGGATAGCCGAGCTGGGTGAACACCGTCCGCGGCCCGTCGGCGTCCCGATATTCGCGCGCCGAGCCCCCCGCCTTCTGATAGGTGAAATTCCCGATAAAGCCGAAGCCCGAGGCGAAGCCGAGCCCATCTTCCCACGCCGACAGATCGTGCTGGAACGCGATCTCGACGCCGGTCTGCGTCGTGGTGCCGGGAACGTTGAAGGTCGAACTGCGCGGGACGCAGATGCCGACTCCCTGGATCGGGTTGTTGATGTTGCGATTGGCGATCGGATTATAGATGCCGCCGTCGGGGCATGACGGGTCGATCGAGATATTGAGGTTGCCGTCGGCGTCGAGGTTGGGCGCCGGGTCCTCCTGCCGCTGCGCGAACAAATTGGTGCGGCTCTTGTGAAAGAAGCCGATGCTGATCAGGCTCGACGGCGCGAAATAATATTCGCCCGACAGATCGAATGACCATACCGCTTCGGGGACGAGGTCGGGGTTGCCCACCGCGACTGGCGTGTTCGCGCCGGTGCCGAAGGAGAAGGAGGTCGACAGCGTGTCGAAATTCGGGCGGCGGATATCGCGCGCGATACCGGCGCGGACGAGGAAGCGGTCGGCGGGTTCGAGCACCAGGTTGAAGCGCGGCAGCAGGAAATTATACGAGCTTTTGGCGACGGTCTGCCCCGTGACCTCGCCATTCGCGATATTGTTGCCGGTCGACGACAGGCTGGTGTGCAGCCAGCGCAGGCCGGCGTTGCCGCGCACCGGCATGCCGGCGATTTCGCCCTCCATATTCGCCTGAAAATAGGCGGCGTTGGTCGTTTCCTTGATTTTGAAGAAACCCGCGAAGGATTCGGTCGGCGTCACCAGCGACGCGACGGGCGGCCCCTGGGTCGCCGCGGCGTTGCTCGCGTCAATCGCGGCGTTGAGCGCATCGAGCACCTTTGCCGGGTCGTCGAACGCCAGCCCGCCGTCGATCAGCAGGAAGTCGGGGAAATAGAGGCGGCGCCCGTCGGCCGCGTTGAAATTGCTCGGCCCCGGGATCAATATATCCGAAAACAGGTCGCCCGACGGCCGGTTCCACGCGCTGGTCGTGTTGGTCAGGCTGACATTTCGCGAAAATTCGCTGTTTTCCGCCGAGGTCCGGTTCCAGCGGTAGCCGAAGTCGATCGAGGTGACGAAAGGGTTGAGATTGGTCGTGTCATAGGAAAAATCGAGCCGCGCCGCCCGTTCCTGATTGTCGGTCCTATTGGCGCCCTGGGCGACCTGTTGTAGCTGGTAATTGGCGGGATCGAGCAATTGCGCCGTCGTCGGGGCAAAGGGGCTGGCCTGATCGATGCCGAATTGCAGCGTGCCGCCGCGCAGGTCGAATTCGAGCGGCACGCCATTGTCGATGCTGCGCCCGATTTGCGGCTGTGGCCCGTTCGGGTTGATGAAATCGAGCGTCGTCGAGAAGTTCGGGAAGTCCGATTTCGAAGTCGACAGCGCCACTTCGGCGCGCATCCGCAGCTTGTCGGTCACCTGCCATTCGCTGCCTAGGTCGAACACCCGGCTGTTGGTGACGCGCGCGCCCGTGTCGCTCGACGTCCGCATATTCGGATCGATCACGCCTCCGGTGGCGCCGCCGATGCCGATGGTGCCGGCGACCGTCGCATCGACGCTGCCAAGGTCGATCGGACCTTCGGGGCCGTCGAGCGTACCCCAATTTATGGTTTCGAAGGCGGTGTTGTCGGTCGCGTCGACCACCGACGGCGTCGCGGTGCCCGAAATCTGGACGCGGTGGCTCTGCTGGCCGCGCGTCTGGTTGTTGAGCGTCGCATCGAAATAGAATTTCAGGTCGTCGTTCGGCTTCCATTCGAGCGCGGCGGTGCCGTTGTAGGTTTCATATTCGTAATTCTCGAGGCCCTGCTGAAAGAACTGGATGCGCAGGAAGGGAAAGGCCTCGGCGCTCGGGCCCGAGCCGGGGAGGACGACCGCGTCGCGATCGACGCGCGGCTTGAACGCGGCGACGTCCTGCCGGGCATAGCTGCCGCTCACCACGATGCCGATCTCGCCGACGCCGGTGTCCCAATTATTGCCGAGCGTCGCCGACAGCCGGGGCAGGGTGGACTTCGACAGGTCGCTGTTTTCCATTTGTGCGCGCGCGGCGATCAGCGGTTCCTTAAGGTCGAGCGGGCGGATCGTCCGCAAATTGATCGTGCCGCCGACCGATCCCTCGATCGTCTGCGCGGTCGGCACCTTGGTCACCTCGACCGACGCGATCAGCGCGGCGGGCAAATCCTCGAAACTGATACCCGACCGGCCGGCGCCCGACCCGACGGTCGACACGCCGTTGATTTCGGTGCGGTTGGCGTCGGTGCCGCGGATCTGCACCGCATTGCCGACGCCCGCCTGTCGCGTGATCTGAACCCCGGTGACATTTTCCAGCACTTCGGCGAGGTTCTGGTCGGGCAGTTTGCCGATATCTTCGGCCTGAATGACCTCGACGATATTGTTGGAGGTGCGCTTTTCGCCCAGCGCGGTGGCAAGGGAGCTGCGGATGCCGGTGACGACGATCGCATCATCGCCCGCCTCGTCGGCGGCGCTCGCGTCCTGCGCGGAGGCGGGGAGGGCGAGCATCGCCAGGGCCGTCGTGCCCAGCAGCGCCGCTGCAAAATTCATTCTACCGCGCGAAACGCGCACGAGGCCATCCCGAATCATTCCCACTCTCCCTGTTTGCCTTGTTTGGAAAGAGGCTCCTCTTGTCAGACCAATATGTCAACCCGTCATTCAGACCATAAGCGGGTTGATATTGTCCTACCTCTTGTATAGTCCAATGGCCAAGAATCATAAAAAGGGTGAGGCGCAGTGCAGATAAGGGCGTTTTTGACGGTAGCGATGCTGGCCTCGTCGGCACATCCGGCGTTGGCGCGTGATATGCTGGTGGCCGACCAGGCACAGTATAAAGCCGCGGTGAAAAAGGCGCAGCCGGGCGACACGATCATCCTCGCCGACGGCGAATGGCGCGATTTCCAGATCGTCTTCACCGGTACCGGCACCGCCGCCAAGCCGATCGCGCTGACCGCCGCGACCAAGGGCAAGGTGGTCATCACCGGCCAGTCGAACCTGCGCATCGGTGGCCGCCATCTGCTCGTCTCGGGCCTCGTCTTCAAAAATGGCGCGAGCCCGACCGATCAGGTCATCAGCTTTCGCCGCGATTCCAAAACACTCGCCACCGACAGCCGCGTTACCGAGACCGTGATCGACCGCTTCAGCAAGTCCGATCGTCGCGCCGAGGATATCTGGGTCGCGCTCTACGGCACCGGCAACCGTGTCGATCATTCGCATTTCGAGGGCAAGACCAACGCCGGCGTGACGCTCGCGGTGATCCGCCGCGCGGGCGATCCGCTCGATAACGGCCATCGCATCGATCATAATTATTTCGGCCCGCGCCCGCCCTTGGGCTCGAACGGCGGCGAGACGATCCGCATCGGTACCAGCGAGGAATCGCTGTCCGACAGCCACACGATCGTCGAGCGCAACATCTTCGACCGTACGAGCGGCGAGGTCGAGATCGTCTCGGTCAAGTCAGGCGGCAACATCATCCGCGAAAATCTGGTACTGGCATCGCAGGGCGCCTTCGTGCTCCGCCACGGCAACGGCAACCTCGTCGAGCGCAACATCTTCTTCGGCAAGGGCGTGCCCGACACCGGTGGCGTGCGCGTCATCAACCGCGACCAGATCGTCCGCGACAATTATTTCGAAGGGCTCGCGGGCAGCTCGTTCAAAAGCGCGATCACCGTGATGAACGGCGTCCCCAATTCGGTGATCAACCGCTATCATCAGGTCGCGAACGCGCGGATCGAGGGCAACAGCCTCATCGACGTCGCGCGCATCACGCTTGCCGCAGGCGCCGACGCCGAACGCTCGGCGCCGCCCGTGGACAGCAAGTTCGAACGCAATCTGATCGTCGGCGCCAAGGGTGCGGACCCGTTCCGCGCCGAGGGCGAAATCGGCGGCATCGCCTTCGCGGGCAATGTTCAGGCGAAGGTCGCAACACCGCTTCTGGGCGCGGGCGTCGAGCAGCGCGAGGTCGTGCTTGAACGCGCCGCCAATGGTCTGCTCTATCCCACCGACCCGACGCTCGCCGCGGTCGGCGCACCGCGCGACCTCAAGCCCGTCACACGCGAGGAAGTCGGCGCGAGCTGGTATCGCGGCGACGCGCCTGAGGCGGCGTTCGGCACCGGTAACACGCGCCCGCTTTCCGCAGGCGCCTCGCTCGCAGAGGCGGTTGCCGATGCCAAGGCCGGCGACACGCTCGCGCTCGCCACCGGCACCTATGACGTTGCCGCGCCGCTGACGGTGCAGCGCCGGCTGACCATCGCCGGAGCCAAGAATGCGAAACCCGTGCTGCGCGTCGCGTCGAGCCTCGCGCGGATTGCGGGGGGCGGCGGGCTGCGGCTCGAAAACCTCGCGATCGACGCCAGCGCGGCCCCCGGCGAGGGCGCGCTGATCGCGGTCGAGGGCGGCGTCGCGCCCAACTATAGCATTGCGCTCAAGGGCGTGTCGGTGCGCGGCCCAGGCAAGGGCCGCCTCGACGGCATCGCCATGGCGCCGGGCACCTTCGCCGACGATGTGACGATCGCCGACAGCGATTTTTCCGCAATGGGCGTCGTCGTCGCTGCGACGGGCGAACAGGAACCCAAAGGCTGGTATCCGATGGAACGGCTGACGATCGCCGGCAGCCGCTTCGCCGGCGTCGCGATGGTCGCCGACCTCTTACGCAAGGGCACCGACGAAAGCACTTTCGGCCCATGGTTCGCGATGACCGGCTCGAGCGTCGCGGATAGCGGCGCGGACGGCGCGTCGCTGCGCATCTCGGGCGCCCAGCACACCGACATCGCGCAGAACAGCTTCGCGGGGTCAGACGGCATCCTCGTCATCCATTCGGTCGGTGCGCCCGAGACGCGCATCGCGTCGAACGCCTTCGCCGCTACCCCCACGCCGCGCATCGAGGAACTCGCATGGAAGGGCCCGCCGCGCGGGCAAATCGCCGGCAATGTGGTGGAGGCGCGCCCGTGACCCGCACCCTCGCGCTCCTGCTCGCCGCCGCCACGCTGCCCGCCGTTCCCGCCACCGCGCAGACCCCGCCCGCCGCTTCGGCGCAGACCTTCGCGCCGCTCTTCGCCGCCGAGGTCGAACGCGCGCGGCGCGACGTCGATGCGTCGATCCGGGCGGGCATCAACGTTCCCGTCCCCAAGGATCCCGGCGGCGGCTTCACCCACGAGCAGCACAAGCGCAATTACCGCGTCATTTTCGAAGGCGGCCAGCTTTTCCGCCTGACCGGCGAGGCGCGCTACCGCGACCATGTCCGGGGTCTTTTGCTCGCCTATGCCGACCTCTATCCCGGGCTCGGGCCGCATCCCGCAAAGGCCAACCAGAACGCGGGCCGCCTCTTCTGGCAGAGCCTCAACGACAGCGTTTTCCTGGTGAACGCGGTGCAGGGCTATGCAGAAATCCGCGACGCGCTGTCCGCCGCCGACCGCAAGCGCATCGACGACAATGTGATCCGCCCGATGGCGCGCTTCCTGTCGGACGAGTCGCCCCAGGTCATCAATCGCATCCACAATCACGCAACCTGGGCGGCGGCGGGAGTCGGCCTGTCGGGCTATCTGCTCGGCGACCGCGACCTCGTCGACAAGGCGCTGCTCGGGCTCGACAAGAGCGGCAAGGCGGGCTTCCTGCGCCAGCTCGACCTGCTCTTCTCGCCTGACGGCTATTATGCCGAAGGGCCCTATTATCAACGCTATGCGCTGCAACCTTTTGTCGTCTTCGCAGCCGCGATCGCCGCCAACGATCCCGAGCACAAGATCTTCGAATATCGGGACGGCATCGTTCTGAAGGCGATCCGCACCGCGATCGACCTGACGCACAATGGCACTTTCCTGCCGATCAACGATGCGATGCCCGACAAGAGCCTGCGCACCGAGGAACTCTATCACGCCGTCGCGATCGCATATGGCGCCTCCAAGGATCCGGCCTTCCTGTCGATCGCCGACTGGCAGGGCCGCACCGTGCTGACCCCGGCGGGGCAGGCGATGGCCGCCGATCTTGCGGCGGGCAAAGCCAAGTCCTGGCCCTTCGACTCGCGGCTCCTCGCCGACGGTCCCGACGGCAAGGGCGGCGCACTCGTCCTGCTGCGCACCAACGCCGATCCCGCGGGCCCACTACTCGTCGCCAAGAACACGGTGCAGGGCATGGGCCACGGCCATTTCGACCGGCTCGGCTGGCTCTATTATGACGAGACCGGCGCGGTCGTGACCGACTATGGCGCCGCGCGCTTCCTCAATGTCGAGGCGAAGCAGGGCGGGCGCTACCTGCCCGAAAACGACAGCTGGGCGAGCGCGACGATCGCGCACAACACACTTGTTGTCGATCAGCAAAGCCACTTCGCAGGTGACTGGAAAGCCGGTGAAAAACACGGCACGCGTCAGCTCGCCGCGTCGCTCGAAGGCCCGACCCGCTATACGATAGCCGAAATCGACAGCGCGTATAAGGACGTCAATATCCGCCGCACGCTGCTGCTGGTGGAGATCGACGGTCTCGCCAATCCTCTGACGCTCGATATCCTCCACGGAACTGGCAGCGGCAGGCATGTCTATGACCTGCCGCTGCATTTTTCCGGACATATCATCGACAGCGACATCGCGTTCGACCGCAACCTCGCCGAACGGCCGGTGCTGGGGAAGGCGAACGGCTATCAGCATCTGTGGGTCGACGGGACGGGCACCAAGGCCGGCAAGGCGCGGCTGACGTGGATGCAGGGCAGCCGCTTCTACTCCTATCACATGCTCCCCCCCGCAGGCGCGCGTTTCATCGTCGCCGAAAGCGGCGCGAACGATCCCGAGTTCAACCTGCGCCGCGAACCCGCGCTGATCCAGCGCGTCGAGGGCGCCGCAAACGCGACTTTCGTCAGCCTGCTCGAACCGCACGGCGCCTACGACGCGGCGGCCGAGACCGTGGTCGCGAGCAGCGCGCGCGTGTCGGCGCTCGAGCATCGCCGCGAAAAGGGCGCCGATCTCGTCCTCGTCACCCTCGTCGATGGCCGCCGGCTCGCCCTCGCGGTCGCCGACGATACCACCGCCGACGCGAAGCACAGCCTCACCGTCGAGGGCCGCACCCTCGCTTGGACCGGCCCCGTCGGCCGTCTCGACCTCGCCAAGACCGGAGCGAAGAAATGAGCAATATCAAAGGCCGCTTCCGCTGGGGCGTGATCTCGCTGATCGCGCTCGCGACCGTCATCAATTATATCGACCGCAACGCGCTAGCGGTGATGTGGCCCGAAGTGTCGAAGGAAATCGGCGCCACCAAGGAAGATTACGCGCTGCTGGTGACGATCTTCATGATCTTCTATGCCTTCGGCCAATCGCTCTTCGGGCGCATCTTCGACGCGATAGGCACGCGGATGGGTTTCACCCTCTCGATCGTCGTCTGGTCGCTGTCGATCGCCGCGCACGCCCTCGTGCGCTCGATGCCGCTGCTGATGGTCCTCCGCGCGACGCTGGGGGTCAGCGAAGCGGGCAACTGGCCCGGCGCGGCCAAGGCGAACGCGCTCTGGTTCCCCTCGCGCGAGCGTGCGCTGGCGCAGGGCATCTTCAACGCCGGCGCCTCCTTGGGCGGCATCATCTCGGCGCCGCTGATCGCCTTGCTCTTCGTCCAGTTCGGCTGGCACGGCACCTTCCTGCTCATCGGCGTGCTCGGCTTCATCTGGCTCGTCCCCTGGCTCTGGTTCTACAAGGCCGATCCCGACAAGCATCCCGGGATCAGCGAGGAAGAACGCACTTATATCCTGACCGGCCGCACCGAGGCAGGGCAGGGCGACGATCGCCGCGTGCCGCTCGGCGAACTGCTGCGCTATCGGCAGAGCTGGGGCGTCATCCTCTCGCGCTTCTTCCTCGATCCCGTCTGGTGGCTTTTCGTGTCGTGGCTGCCGATCTATCTCGCCGAAACCTTCGGCTTCGACGTCAAGCAGATCGGCCTCTTCGCATGGGTGCCCTTCGTCGGCGCGATGCTCGGCAGCCTGTTCGGCGGCTGGTTCGCGGGCCGGATCATCACGGGCGGCGGCAGCGTGCACAAGGCGCGCACGCTGAGCATCGCGATCGGCTGCGCGATCATGCTGCCCGCATTGCTGCTGACGATCGGCGCGGGCGATCCCTTGACCGCGGTGTTGCTGATCGCGTGCATCCTCTTCGGCTTCCAGATGGCGATCGGCAATATCCAGACGCTGCCGAGCGACTATTTCGGCGGCGGTGCGGTCGGCAGCCTTGCGGGGATCAGCGGCACCGCCGCGGTCGCGGGCACGCTGATCACCACCTGGCTCGTCCCAGTGCTCACCGAGACCAGTTACGCGCCGATCTTCGCGCTCTCCGCGGCGATCGTGCCGATCTCTTTCCTGTGTTTCTGGCTGGTCGGCGGACGCGTCGAACCGGTCGCCACCCAACCCACCCACAATCAAGAATAAGGAAATGCATCACATGACTCTCCAGGGGAAAACCGCGCTCGTCACCGGCGGCGGCCGCGATATCGGCCGATCGGTCTCGATCGCGCTCGCCCGCGCCGGCGTCCGCGTCGCGATCAACTATAACAGCGGCCGCGAAGCCGCCGAGGACACGCTGAAGACGATCAAGGACGCGGGCGGCGACGCCTTTCTGGTCCAGGCCGATGTCACCGACAGCAGCGCGGTCAAGGCGATGCTCGAAGAGGTCGGCGTCGCGTTCAGCGGTCGGCTAGACATCCTCGTCAACCTCGCGGGCGGCATGGTCGCGCGCAAGACGCTGAGCGAGATGGACGAGGATTTCTTCGACCATGTCATGACGCTCAACCTCAAATCGGCTTTCCTCGTCCTCCAGGCGTCGCAGCCCTTCCTCGGCGAAGGATCGGCGGTGGTGAATGTGTCGTCGCTCGCCGGCCGCGACGGCGGAGGCCCCGGCGCGTCGGTCTATGCGACCGCGAAGGGTGCGCTGATGACCTACACTCGCGCGATGGCGAAGGAACTGGGGCCGCAGGGTATCCGCGTCAACGCCGTCTGCCCGGGCCTGATCGGGACGAGCTTCCACGACATCTTCTCGAAGCCCGAAGGGCGCGCCGCCACCGCCGGCAACACCCCGCTCCGCCGCGAAGGCCATCCCGACGAGGTCGCCGACACGATCGTCTATCTCGCCTCGCCCGCGGCAAGCTTCCTCGCGGGCGTCTGCCTCGACATCAACGGCGGGCTGGGTTTCTCCTGATGCGCGCGCTTGTCGCCATCGCCGCCTGCGCTCTGCTTGCAAGCGGGGCGCAGGCCGAGGAGCGCGAACGCACCGACGCGCCGCCGCTAGAACCCTACAAGATCATTCTTGTCGGCGATTCGACGATGGCGCCGCACAGCGGGTGGGGCGGGGCGTTTTGCGCGCACCACGTCAAATCGTCGGTCGCTTGCCTTAACGCCGGGCGCGGCGGGCGCTCGACGCGCAGCTATCGGCAGGAGGGCAGCTGGGACATCGCGCTCGCCGAGGCGAAGGTGCCGGGTTATCGCGGCACCTGGGTGCTGATCCAGTTCGCGCACAATGACCAGTCGAGCAAATCGGAACGCTGGACCGACGAGACGACCGAATTTCCCGCGAACCTGCGCCGCTTCGTCGAAGAGGTGCGGGCGGCGGGCGCCACCCCGGTGCTCGTCACCCCGCTGACCCGGCGCGAGTTCCGGGAGGGCAAGCTCCACAACACGCTCGCGAGCTGGTCGGACCAGATCCGCGGGGTCGCGAAGGCGATGGACGTGCCGCTCGTCGATCTGAACGCGCTCAGCGCCGCACAGGCGCAGGAGATGGGCGCCGAGATGGCGACCAAGCTCGCGCAGGTGCCGCCGACGCCCGAGGAACTTGCCGCGGCCAGGGCGGGAACGACGCTGCGGGCACGCCCCGCGCCCCCGCCGCCGCCGCCGATCGAGGGCGATGGCGCGCGCGGGCAGGTCACGCGAAAGTTCGACTATACGCATCTGGGCGACGTCGGCGCCGAAGTCACCGCCAAGCTCGTCGCACAAGCACTCGCCCGCGCCGCGCCCGGGCTCGGGAGCCAATTGCTCCGTTAAAATAGTGTATGACAAAATGGACTAGCCAATCTGGCATACAGAATGGTTGACAATAATGCTGCGATGTTCGACAGCATTGGTCATAACAGAATCGATATTGGGAGAGACGAAGTGAATTCTCGTAATCAGTACCGCGCGCGCGCAGTTCGCGCCGCCCTGCTGGCCGGCGCCGGTACGACCTTGCTGGTCGCCGCGATGCCCGCGATGGCGCAGGACGCCGCCGCTCCCGCCGCGCAGGACGAAGAGGACGCGATCGTCGTCACCGGGATTCGCGAGACGATCCAGAATTCGATCAACACCAAGCGCGAGGAGACCGCGATCGTCGACGCGCTGTCGGCCGACGACATCGGCGACCTTCCCGCGCTGTCGGTCGGCCAGGCGATCCAGACGATCACCGGCGCGACGACGCACCGCGAAAAGGGCGACGCTTCCGAAATCGCGCTGCGCGGCCTCGGTCCTTTCCTCTCGAACGCCACCTTCAACGGCCGCGACGCGACCAACGGCAGCGGCGACCGCTCGGTGAACTTCAACCAGTTCCCGTCCGAACTCGTCAACAATATCAAGATCTACAAGACCCAGCAGGCGGACCTCGTCGAGGGCGGCGTCGCCGGCACGATCGAGATCGGGACCCTGCGCCCGCTCGATTTCGGCAAGCGCCGGATCCAGGGCGAGGTCAAGGCGCAGTACAACCCCTATGGCGACCGCATCGTCGGGTCGGGCGGCATCGGCTGGCGCGGGACGCTGAGCTATGTCGACCAGTTCGCCAACGACACGATCGGCATCGCGATCGGCGTCCAGCGCAACGACACCAACAACCCCGAGGAAACCTACGCCGCCTCGACCACCTGGACGGCGTGCCAGGCCGACATCGTCGTCGCGAACAACAATTGCAACGAATATACCCGCGACGAATATGAGGAGGACCATCCCTTCTACCTCGTCCCCAACGCCTATACCTTCCGCCAGATCAGCGAAGTCGACAAGCGCGACGCGATCTTCGGCGCGATCCAGTGGCGGCCGTCCGATCAGTTCAACATCAACCTCGATGTCCAATATTCCGACCGCACCTTCGTCGAGAGCCGCCGCGACCTCAACCTTTCCGAAGCGCGCCGCAGCCTGACCGACGTCGTCTATGACGAGAACGGCGTGGTGCAGAGCTTGAACGGCCAGAGCGCGATCGAATCGAACGGGTCCGAACTGTCGCGCGCCGAGGAATATCTGGGCGGCGGCCTGTCGGTCGAATGGCAGCCGAACGACCGCCTGACGCTGACCCTCGACGGCAGCTATTCGCGCACGATCCGCCTTGAGGACGAACGCAACGTCCGTCTGCGCACGGATCAGCGGGACCTCAATGGCAACCTTAACTTCTTCGCCGGTCCCCAGAACAATAACATCCGTGTTCCCTATAGCTACGAAATTACGCCGGGCAGCTTCGTACCGACGATCACGATCGATCCGCGCTTCGACCTCAATAATCACGATCTCTTCTGGGACGACGCGCGCTTCCGCCGCGACCAGAGCCGCCGGCACAACGAAATCTTCGCCGGCCGTTTCGATGCCGGGTACGAAATGGACGGTTTCCTGAGCAAGCTGTCGGCGGGCGTCCGCTGGTCGGAAATGACTTTCCGAGACTATGATGTGCGTAACGAAGACTTCGACCTGACGTCCGACCTCGACGAAGAACGCCGGATCAACAATCTATGTCGCCGGGCCTTCCCGCAGACCGGCTTCCTGTCGGCGGCCGAGGGCAACAGCATCAACAGCTGGGCGACCTTCGACGTCGATTGCCTGTTCCGTGAATATACCGGGAGCGAAGACCCGGGCGCGCTCGCTGACAAGCGTGCGCCGGCCAACCGCGACGTCACCGAACGCACGCTCGCGGGCTATATCATGGCCGATTACGACGCCGATCTCGGCAGCATGCCGGTGCGCGGCAATATCGGCGTGCGCGTCGTCAAGACCGACGTGACGTCGAACGGGCTGCGCAGCGACCTCACCATCATCGACAATGGCGACGGCACCATCCGTCTCGACACCACCGGCGACTTCGAAACGGTGACGATCAAGAGCAGCAACACACGCATCCTGCCCAGCATCAACGCGATCTTCGAAGTCGCGCCGGATACGCTGCTGCGCGTCGCGGGCTATCGCGCCATGTCGCGCCCTGCGCCGAGCGCCCTCGGCGCTGGTCGCACGTTCCAGATCGACGCGGACGACTTCACCTCGGTCGAGGAAGCGATCGGTAACGTCCGCGCCAACGGCAGTCCGCGCCTGAAACCGCTGATGTCGTGGAACGCCGACGCCGCGATCGAATGGTATCCGAACAAGGACAGCCTCCTGTCGGCGACCGTCTATTACAAGCAGTTCAACGGCGGCTTCCAGCCGGTGGTGTTCGACGAGCAATTCGTCATCGACGGGCAGACGGTGACCGTCCCGGTGACGCAGACGCGCAACAGCCCCGACAAGTCGCGCATCTATGGCCTCGAACTCACTGCGGCGACGCGCTTCAGCTTCTTGCCGAAACCGCTCGACGGGCTGGGCGCGAAGGTCAGCTACAATTACGCCGATTCCAATTTCGAGAATCAGGACGTCAACCTCGGCGACCAGTACGATCCCGAAACCGAAACCGTGTCGCCGGGCATCATTCCCGCGGCGGGCCTCTCGGGATATTCGAAGCATGTGCTGTCGGCGCAGGCCTATTACGAGATCGGCCCGGTATCACTGCAGGCAATCTACAATTACCGGTCGAAATATTATCAGGATTTCGTCGGCGGCAACAGCCAGCTGCGCTATGTCGGGCCCAGCGAAACCGTCGATTTCCGCGCTTCTATGGATCTGATGCCCGGCGTGTCGCTACGCTTCGAGGCGCTCAACCTCTTCAACGAGCCCAAGGCGACCTATATGCCCGTCTATGGCAGCAGCCGCCAATATCATTATTATGGGTCCAAATATTTCATCGGCCTTCGGGCGCGGATTTAGGCGAAACTAAAGTTCGGTCATGGGCTTCAAACTTGTCATACCGGATTGTATGAACTTCTCGAGACGCAATCGGGGAGAAGATTGACCATGGCCGAACGCCGCCTTTTCGAGGATGTCGCCGACACGATCCGGCGCCTGATTCTCGACGGAACCTATCCGCCGGGAACGCGGCTGCCCGGCGAGCGCGAGCTGTCCGAACGGTTCGAGGTCAGCCGCGTGACGATCCGCGAGGCCGAGATCGCGCTGCAGGCGACCGGGTGGATTCACATCCGCACCGGCGCGGGCGCCTATGTCGAGGCGGTGCTGCCCGGCGACAATGCGATCCTGCCCAAGGTCAGCGCGTTCGAACTGACCGAGGCGCGCTCGCTGTTCGAGGCCGAGGCCGCGGCGCTCGCGGCGCCGACGATTTCGAGCGAAACGCTCGAAAAGCTCGACGAACTGCTCGTGGCGATGGCCGACGACAGCAAGAGCGAGGAAGAGATCAGCGCGATCGACCGCGAGTTTCACATGACGATTGCCGCCGCATCCAGCAACAAGGCGATCATCCATGTGATAGAGAGCCTGTGGCGGATGCGCATGGAATTGCCCGAGGTGCGGAGCAGCCATTCGCTCGTCTGCCGCAAGGATGGCGCCGCGCGTCAGGCCGAACATGCCGACGTCGTCGCCGCGCTGCGCAATCGCGACGCGACCGGCGCGCGGCTCGCGATGCGCCGCCATTTCAACCGCCTGCTCGAATCGATGCTCGACGAGACCGAGGAACGCGCGCTGGTCGAATTGCGCCGCCAGTCGGCCGAGAGCCGCCAGCGTTATCTGCTGAGCGCGAAGCTCGCCTGATGACGCACGCGCCGGGTCCCGTTGCGGCGCTGCTTGCCGCGCGCCTTTCGGGGCAGGCGCTTCCCGCCTTTCCCGCGCCCGTGCCCACGACGCTGGCCGAGGCTTATGATGTGCAACAGCGGCTGACTGCCGCGCTCGGCGCGCCGGTGCTCGGCTGGAAGGTCGGGCGCGTCCCGCCGGCGCTGATCGAGGCGCTCGGCGCCGAGCGCGTTGCGGGGCCGGTGCTGCGCGTCGCCGAACTGGGCGGCGATGCGCCGGGCGACGCCTTGGTCTTCGACGGCGGCGCGGGCGCTATCGAATCCGAAGTGATGCTGCGCCTCCGCGCGGTGCCCGACGAACGCGTGACAGCGGACAATGGCGCCCGCTGGGTCGACGAGATCCGCGCGGGGTTCGAGGTCGCAAGCTCGCCCGCCCCCGATGTTCACGACCATGCCCCCTATGGCATCGTCGCCGACATCGGCATCAACAATGGCCTGCTGCTCGGCCCGCGGCTCGAGATCGGCAATTTCGCGACGCTTTCGGTTGAAACGCAGATCGAGGGCGTGCCGGTCGGCGCCGGGCGTCCGATCGACGTACTCGACGGCCCTTGGGGATCACTCGACTTTCTTGCCGATCTTCATCATCGCGGCGTGATCGAGCTCAAGCCGGGACAATGGATTTCCGCCGGTGCGATCACGGGAGTCCACCCGATCGCGATCGGCCAGACGGCGGCCGCCCGCTTCGGCTCCGCCGCCGTCATTACCTGCATCGCCGCAGCGGAAACCGGATTCAACGCATGATCGCTCCCCCCCGCAGCATCGCCTGTTTCGGCGAAATCGTCATGCGCGTCTCGGTCCCGGTGGGCGAACTGCCGCTGCAATCGGCGCGCTTCGGCGCACATGTCGGCGGCGCCGAGGCGAATGTCGCGGTCGCGCTCGCTTCGCTCGGCCGCGCTACCTCGATGATCAGCGCGGTCCCCGAAGGGCCGATCGGCGACGGCGCGCTCGGCGAACTGCGCCGCCACGGCGTCGATACCGCATCGGTGCGCCGCCCCGCCGGCCGCATGGGCCTCTATTATCATCTCCCCGGCGGTCCGATGCGCCCCGCCGAGGTCGTCTACGACCGCGCTGACTCCGCCTTCGCGGCGGCCGCCCCCGACGATTGGGATTGGGATCACTTGCTCGATGGCGCCGGCTGGCTGCATGTCTCGGGCGTCACCCCCGCGCTCGGGCCCGACAGTGCCGCCGCGACGCTCGCAGCCGTCACGCACGCCCGTGCCATCGGGATCGGCGTGTCGTTCGACGGCAATTGGCGCGGGCGCCTGTGGGAACGGTGGCAGTCCGATCCGGCGGCGATCCTGAAACCGATCGTCGCACAGGCGACCTTGCTCTTCGGCAATCATCGCGACGCGGGGCTGCTTCTCGGCCGCGACTTTTCGGGCGAGGGCGAAGACCGGCGGCGTGAGGCGGCGCTGGCACTGTTCGAACATTTCCCCGCGCTCGACCATATCGCCTCGACCGCGCGCGAAATCCTGGGCCCCGACACTCACCGGATCACCGCGCGCATCGATACGCGGGACGATCGCGGCACAAGCGATCCCACGCTCGTCACTCCCGTGATCGACCGGGTCGGCACCGGCGACGCGTTCGCGGCGGGCGTGCTCGACGGCTTGTGGAGCGGCAAGAGCCTCGCCGATGCGGCGCGCCACGGTCTTGCCCTCGCGGCGCTCAAACACGGCATCCACGGCGATTTCGCGCCCTTTTCGCGTTCGATGCTTGACCGCGTGTCCAGCGCCGCGCAGGATATTGCGCGTTAGAGGCCACGTCCTCGCCCGCGCATGACCCGCGGGTTTCCAAGTCCGGGACGGCCCGGCAGCTCTGAAAAAGGAGGCTGCCATGGCCTGGATTTACCTGACGATCGCCGGAATTTTCGAAGTGGTGTGGGCTTTCGCGATGAAGCAGTCCGACGGCTTCACGCGCCCCGGCGCGACCGCCATCACCATCGCCGCGATGATCGTGAGCTTCGCCTTGCTGTCGCTGTCGATGAAATCGCTCCCGCTCGGCACCGCCTACACGATCTGGACCGGCATCGGCGCGGTCGGAGCCTTTCTCGTCGGCATCTTCATCCTCGGCGAACAGGCGAACGCAATGCGGATCACCGCCGCGCTGCTGATTGTCAGCGGTCTCATCCTGATGAAACTATCGTCGCCGGCTTAGAGGCTGTGCGGCGCCCGCCGGGTTCGGAAAGAACCGCGACGAGCGCCAAGGACAAACGGCGGGAAGACCGCCGCCCTGTTCAGATCAGGATATGGCACACATCGGGCTGCGGCCGGACGAGCCCGCGCGTCAGCCGCGCGAGCGCGCCTTCGTCGACCTTTGCCGCATCGGCGAGTTCGACCCGGTAGCGGCCGTGGAGCGCGCGGACGGAACGGAGGTTCGCAGCACCCCCGAGCGCACCCGCAATGTCGCCTGGCAGCATTGCATCTTCGCTCCCTCGGTTCGCTTGCGGGGCCAGCGCGACCACGCCGCCGCCTCCCGCCAGTGTGCCGCGGATTTCCTCGGCGACCAGATCGGCGACCGGCCCGAGCACGACCTGCGCCGCATTTTCCGACGGCCGGATGATGCCGCGCGCGCCGAGCGCCGACAGCGCGGCGTCGTCGACCACGCTCTGGTCGGCGACGATCAGGCGCAGCCGCGTCGTGCACGCATCGACGCTCACCAGATTGGCCACGCCGCCGAGCGCGGCGACAAAGGCTTCGCCCCGCGCGCCGCCTGTGGAAGCGGTCGCCGCCTCGGCGACCTCGCCGCGCTCGCGCCCCGGCGTCGTCAGGTCGAAGCGGCGTATGAAGAAGCGGAACAGGCCATAATAGAGCAGCGCATAGGCCGCGCCGATCGGCAGCAGCAGCCAGGGCCGCGTCGCGAGGCTGAAATTGAGCACATAGTCGAACAGCCCCGCCGAAAAGCCGAAGCCGAGCTTTACGTCGAGCGCGTTCATCAACGCCATCGAGGCGCCCGTCAGCAGCGCGTGGATCGCATAGAGCAGCGGTGCGACGAACATGAAGGTGAATTCGATCGGCTCGGTCACGCCGGTGAGGAAGCTGGTGAAGGCGAGGCTGAAGAGCATGCCGCCGACCGCCTTCTTCCGCTCGGGCCGCGCTTCGTGATACATGGCGAGGCAGGCGGCGGGCAGGCCGAACATCATCACCGGGAAGAACCCCGACATGAACGCCCCGGCATCGGGGTCGCCCGCGAAGAAGCGCCTGAGGTCGCCCGTCGCGCCCGCGAAATCGCCGACGACGAACCAGGCGGCATTGTTGATGATATGATGCAGCCCGGTGACGATCAGCAGCCGATTGAGCACGCCATAGACGAACAGACCCGCGCCGCCGCTCTCGACCACCGTGCGGCTCGCCGCGTCGATCGCGCCGCTGATATGCGCATAGCCGTAACCGATTACCGCCGCGAGCAGCAGCCCGGCGACCCCGCTCGCGATCGGGACGAAACGCCGTCCGCCGAAGAAGGCGAGATATTCGGGCAGGGCGATCGCCGCGAACCGGTTATAGAAATTACCGCCGATCAGCCCCGACAAGATGCCGATCGGCACCTCGAGCTTGTCGATCTGCGTCAACGCCCAATTCTTGCCCGCCAATGCCGCCGCCGCCTCGGGCCATCCGGTGCCGACATCGGCCGGGGCGGTCAGGAAGGTCTGCGCGCCGGTCGTCGTGACGAGATAGCAGACGACCCCCGCGAGCGCCGCGGCGCCATTGCCGTCGCGCGCAAAACCCACCGCGACGCCGATCGCGAACAATATGCCGAGATTCTCGAAGATCGCTGCGCCCGCCGCCGAGATGAAGGCGATATCGAGCAGGTCGGGCTGCCCGATGCGCAGCAGCAGCCCCGCGATCGGCAGCACTGCGATCGGCAACATCAGCGCGCGGCCGAGCGGCTGGAGCGTTTCGAGTATCTTGCGCATCACCGTGTCTCCTCGAACGCGCGGGCGAGCGCCCGCACTTCCTCCGCCGACTTGCATTGCAGCGCCAGCACGGCATGCGCTTGCACCTCGGGCAACGCGAGGCTGCGCACGATCTGCTTCGCCTCGGCGACGAATCCCGGCACCGCCGACAATTCGGTGACGCCGAGCCCGATCAGGATCGGCAGTGCCGCGGGATCGGACGCAAGCCCGCCGCACACGCCGACCCAGCGCCCGTGAATCGCAGCTAGGCGGCACGTCTCGCCAATCATCCGCAGCACCGCGGGGTGCATCGCGTCGACCCCCGCCGCGACCGCCGGATTGCCGCGGTCCATCGCCAGCACATATTGGGTGAGGTCATTGGTGCCGATCGACAGGAAGTCGGCTTCGGCGGCGAGCAGGTCGGCGGTCATCGCCGCCGCGGGCGTTTCGACCATCACCCCGACCTCGACCGGCGTGGTCACGCCCATCTCGCCGCGCAGCCGCTCGGCCAGCGCGCGCACTTGCCGGAGCTCATCGACGCTCGCGACCATCGGGATCATGATCTTGCATTGCCCGGCGGGTTCGACGCGCAGGATGGCGCGGAGCTGCGTTTCGAGGAGGTCGGGCCGCGACAGCGCCACCCGAATGCCGCGCTGGCCGAGCGCCGGATTTTCCTCGGCATCGATCGGAATATAGGCGGCGGGCTTGTCGCCGCCGATGTCGAGCAGGCGGACGATCACCGGCATGCCCGCGAGCGCATCGGCGATCCCCTGATAGGCGGCGTGCTGCTCGTCTTCGGAAGGCGCAGTGTCGCGCTCCAAAAACAGGAACTCGCTGCGCACGAGGCCCGACCCTTCGGCGCCCTGCGCCGCGGCCAGCGCCGCGTCCTCGACCGTGCCGATGTTGGCGAAGATTTCGATCCGCGTACCGTCAGCACTATGACACGCGTCCTTCGCCGCCGCCCACGCCGCTTCGCGCCGCGCGTCGCGCTTCGCGAGCCGGCCGGCAAAGGCGTCGGTCTCGGCGGGCGAGGGCGCCACCGTGGCGTGGCCGAGCTCGGCGTCAAGCAGCAGTGGTGTGCCGTCTTCGACACTGTCCAGCGCATCACCCATCGCGACGAGCGCCGGCAGGCCCATCCCCGCGCACAGGATCGCGACATGCGATGTCGGACCCCCGCGCGCGAGGCACAGCCCGGTGGGCTTCGCCGCGGCCAGCGCCACCAGCTGCGAAGGCAGCAAATCCTCCGCCACCACGATCGCACCCGCTGGAACCGCAGCGTCGCCCATCCCCGTCCCGGTCAGCACGCCAAGCGTCTGCCGCTCGATGTCGATCAGATCGTCGATGCGCTCGATCAGATGGGCGTTGCCCGTCGCGCGGATCGCGTCGATCTGGTCGCGGATCGCGCCGCGCCACGCGAAACCGGCGCTGCATCCCTCGGCGATGCGCTTCTCCGCGCCTGCGAGCAGCTCGGGATCGTCGATTAGCGCCAGATGCGCCTGCATCACCGACGCGACGCTGCCGCTCGCCCCGTCGGCGCGCGCGGCGATGCTCGCTCGAACCGCGCTCCGCGCCGCGAGCAGCGCCGCGCCTTCCTCGGCCGCCCCGGCACCCTCGCGCGCGACAGCGATCTCCGCCTGCCGCAGCCGCGCCGCAGGCCCCATCGCGAGGCCGGGCGAGGCGATCACGCCGCCGATCTGCCCCGCGCGCAGCGGGCTGACCGCGGCAGCGGGCTGGGGAACCGCCGCAACCGGCGTCCCTTCGCCCATATCGGTCGCCAGCAGCGCGACGACCGCCGCGAGCGCCGCTTCGGCGTCGTCGCCGCGCGCCTGCACGACCACCTCGTCGCCGAACGCGGTGCCCAGCGCGAGCAGCGCGACCGTGCTCCGCGCATCGCCGCGCTTGTCGTCTTTCACCAGCTGCACATCGGCCTCGAAGCCGCGCGCCGCCTCGCCAATCCGCGCTGCGGGCCGCGCGTGGATGCCGTGCGGCAAGGACAGCGTCACCGCCTGCTCGACCAAAGTCCCGTCATCCGACCGGCGGCGCGCTTCGGCCTGCACCGCTACGAGCGTCATCAACGCCTCGCACGCGCCGATCGCGCTGTCGGTCGTCCGGCGACTGATCGCAAAGGCTTCGGCATTGGTCACGATCACCGGCGTGATCAGGCTCGTCGCCGCCAGCGCGACCGCGTCGAGGTCGAAGCGGATCAGCGGATCGCCGCGCGCCACCGTGTCGCCCGCGGCGACGAGCGGCGTGAATCCGGCGCCCTTCAGCATCACCGTGTCGAGCCCGATATGGATCAGCACTTCGGCGCCCTCGGCGCTGCGCAGCGAGACCGCGTGGCCCGCATCGTGCAGCGTCACCACCTCCCCGTCGAACGGCGCGACGACGGTATCGCCGAGCGGCTGGATCGCGACCCCGTCGCCCATCATCCGCTGGGCAAAGACCGGGTCGGGGACATCGTCCAGCGTCGTCGCCCACCCTCTGAGCGGAGACGTGATGATCAGGCCCATCGATTTAGAGCGGTTTTCGACCATTTCAGGGCACCGTGATTGAGCCAGGCAGTCCGCTGGCCGCGTTGCGTCGCTTGCAGGGGCTACCAGCTCCTGCCGCGCGCCGCGCCTCGCCAGCAGACTGCCTGGCCCAACCGCTCCGCGGCGGGCCGATTTTGGCCCATTGCTGCGTCGAGATGTCTTGGAATATCGACATATGCCTACGCCATCTCTCCTTGCACTGAGCCAAAATCGGCTCCGTCACGGCGACCTGAAATGGTCGAAAACCGCTCTGATCCCCAAACTTCCGCAGCTTGTCGTGCGGCTTGTCTATCATTGCGCAGCTTGCGCCAAGTCCGGTGCCGTTTCCGAAACAATCCCGCCGCCGATCCACGTCGCGCGCGGCGCAAGCCCGGCGTCCAGCCACACCCAGTCGGCGCGCCGCCCCGGCGCGATCGACCCGATGCGGTCCT
>CBINGC010000014.1:0-86363 GCA_966250105.1 uncultured Sphingopyxis sp.
CGTCGCCCCATTGCGACCCGATGACGGTAACATTTGCCATGATGCTGTCCTGCTGTGCGGGGTCATCCGGACCCGGCGCGGCCTTAGCGGATTTGGCCGTAGAGGCAAGGGCAGTGGCATGGTTGCGCCGCTCTTTTTGGCGGAGTAGCGAGGCGGACGAAAGGATGTTCGCGATGATCGAACCCAATGCCCCGTATCATGCTCATATCTATTTCGACGATGCCGAGCGCGCCGCTGCTACCGAATTGCGCGACGGGTTCGGGCGCGACGCCGAGATCCTGTTCGTCGGTGATATGACCGATGGCGCGGCGGGGCCACATCCTATCGCGCAATATGAGGTGCATTTCCTTGGTGCTGCGGTTCCAGCGATAGTTGCGAAGATAGAGGCGACGGGACTTCGCGCGCTGGTCCATCCGCTGACCGACGACGATCTCGCCGATCATACGACGCTAGCACACTGGATCGGTGAGCCGGTCGAACTCGATGTGAGCGTGCTCGATCCGCCCGGCGTCAATCAGGGCATTCCGCGCTTCGGGGTATCGGACTTTTAAGCTTCGACCGGTCCATCGGGACCGAGAATGAATCCACACCCCAGCGCGCGTGCATCGTCGCTTTCCGACAGCGCCGCGACCGTCTGCCAGTCGTCGGCGCGCAGGCTGGCGGCGAGCGCGGGATCATGGCCGAGCGGCAGAAATATGCGGCGTTCGGCCATGTCTTCGGCGCCGAGCCCCATGTCGATCAGGGGATCGGGATAGAGCGAGAAGCCGACCGCCGATTCTTCCTGCTCGCCGACGGGAATCGAATAGCCGCCGCCGCGGCCGACCGCGTCGCCTTGCCCCGGTACGAAGATCTGGAAGCCGAACCAGCTTTGATAGGCGAAGCCGTGGCGCTCGGTCGGGTCGAGCGTCAGCGTTACGCGGTCGCGGATCGGCGCGGCGATGGCTTCGAGCGCGTCGATGCGCGCGATGAGGACGCCCGTCGCGTCGAAGGCGCGCAGATCGGCGATCGCCTGATCGAACGGCCCTGTGGCGCGGAGCAGCGGCAGATAGGCTTCGGCGCCGAGGCGCGTCAGCGCGCCGGCGTCCTTGGCGTCGAGTTCGTCGCGCAGCTGCTGGATGTCGGCATCGACCGGAAGCGGTCCGCCCGCAAGCAGGTCCACAACATCGGGCAAGGTGAAATCGATCGTGACGGGGCCGATGCCCGCGGCTTCGAGCGCGTCGATCGCGACGGTGACGATCTCGCGCGCCGCGGCGACGCTATCGCTGCCGATCAGTTCGGCGCCGACCTGCAGCATCTCGCGCGCGGGGCGAAGCTGGCTGGCGCGCAGCTTCACGACCTGACCGGCGTAGCAGAGGCGCAAGGGGCGGGGCGTTTTCGCGAGCAGCGATGTCGCGATACGCCCGACCTGCCGCGTGATGTCGGGGCGCAGGGCAAGGGTGCGCTGCGATACCGGATCGGTGAAGCGGAGCAGGTCGCGGGTCGAACGGTCGTCATCGCCGCCCAGCGTCTCGCGAAATTCGGCGAGCGGGGGCGCGACGCGGCCATAGCCGTGCGCGCGCATCGCATCGACGAGCGCGCGGGTGACGCGCGATGCCGCCTCCGCCTGCCGGGGGAGGCGGTCGCGGAGGCCTTCGGGCAGCAGGGCAGGGGCCTTGGTCATGGGTGCGGCCTTAGGCTGGTGGCGAGGGGGATTCAACAGTAACTCCCCTCCCGCTTGCGGGAGGGAGTGGGGGTGGGCAGCACCGTTTCAGATGCCCACCCCGCTGCGACTAGCGAGCAAACTCGCAAGTCTCACTGCCCCTCCCGCAAGCGGGAGGGGATAATCGTTTTAGAACTTCAGCCCCTTCACCGTCTTCACGCCGGGGAGCTGGCAAAGCTGCCACAGCAGCGGCTCGGGCATCGGCGAATCGAGGCTGAGCAGCAGCACCGCTTCGCCGCCCGCTGCGCGGCGGCCGAGGTGGAAGGTGCCGATGTTGAGGCCGGCCTCGCCGAGCGCGGTGCCGATACGGCCGATGAAGCCCGGCGCATCCTCGTTGACGATATAGAGCATGTGGCCGTCGAGATCGGCCTCGACCTTGATTCCGAACATCTCGACGAGGCGCGGGTCGCCGTTGCTGAACAGCGTGCCCGCGACCGAGCGGTCGCCGTCGCTGGTCGCCACGGTGACACGGACGAGCGTGTGATAATCGCCGTCGCGATCATGACGAACTTCGCGCACATCGAGGCCGCGTTCGCGCGCGAGGTGCGGGGCGTTGACCATGTTCACACTGTCCGAATAGCGGCGCATCAGGCCGGTGAGCACCGCGGCGGTGATCGGCTTGAGGTTGAGCTCGGCGGCGGCGCCCTCGACCTCGACCGAGATCGTGGTGAGATTGTCGTGCGCAAGCTGGCCGACGAGGCTGCCGAGCTTTTCGGCGAGGCTCATATAGGGGCGCAGCTTCGGGGCTTCCTCGGCCGAGAGGCTGGGGACGTTGAGCGCGTTGGTGATGCCGCCGGTGAGGAGGTAATCGCTGAGCTGCTCGGCTACTTGAATCGCAACATTGACCTGGGCTTCGTCGGTCGAGGCGCCGAGGTGCGGGGTACAGATGAAGTTCGGGGCGCTGAACAGCGGATGATCGGCCGCCGGCGGCTCGGTCTGGAACACGTCGAGCGCCGCGCCCGCGACATGGCCCGATTTCAGCGCCGCTTCGAGCGCCGCTTCGTCGATCAGTCCGCCGCGCGCGCAGTTGATGATGCGCACGCCCTTCTTGGCCTTGGCGATGTTTTCGGCCGACAATATGTTGCGCGTCTGGTCGGTCAGCGGCGTGTGCAGCGTGATGAAATCGGCCTTGGCGAGCAACGTGTCGAGATCGGCCTTTTCGACGCCGAGCTCGATCGCGCGCTCGGGGGTCAGGAAGGGGTCGAAGGCGACGACCTTCATGCGCAGGCCCAGCGCGCGCTCGGCGACGATGCTGCCGATATTGCCGCAGCCGATCAGGCCGAGCGTCTTCGAGGTCAGCTCGACCCCCATGAAGTCGTTCTTGGGCCATTTGCCCGCCTGGGTCCCCATATTGGCTTCGGGAATCTGGCGCGCGAGGGCGAACATCATCGCGATCGCATGTTCGGCGGTGGTGATGCTGTTGCCGAAGGGGGTGTTCATCACGATGACGCCCTTTTTCGACGCCTCCGGAATGTCGACATTGTCGACGCCGATCCCGGCGCGCCCGACGACCTTCAAATTGGTCGCGGCGGCGAGGACGTCGGCGGTGACCTTGGTGGCCGAGCGGATCGCGAGGCCGTCATAGTCGCCGATCATCGCGATCAGCTCGTCCTTCGTCTTGCCGGTGATGACATCGACGTCGATGCCGCGTTCCTTGAAGATCGCTTCGGCCTTCGGGTCCATTTTGTCGGAAATCAATACTTTGGGTGCGGTCATGTCTATGATCCTTTAGCCTCGTCATTCCCGCGAAAGCGGGAACCCAGTGTGGGATCAGCCCACGCACGCTCTGGGTCCCCGCTTTCGCGGGGATGACGAAAAAATGTTAGGCGGAGAGGGTTTCGTAAGCCCAGTCGAGCCATGGCCCGAGCGCTTCGATATCGGCGGTGTCGACGGTCGCGCCGCACCAGATGCGAAGGCCGGGAGGCGCGTCGCGATAGCCCGCGATGTCAAAGGCCGCGCCTTCCTTTTCGAGCAGCCCGGCGAATTTCTTGATGAAATCCGCATCGGCGCCCGCGACCGACAGGCAGACCGAGGTCTTCGAGCGGCTGGCGGGGTCGGCGGCGAGGTGGCTCAGCCACTTGTGTTCCGAAACGATCTTGTCGAGCGCCGCGGCGTTGGCGTCGCTGCGCGCCTTGAGGCCATCGAGGCCGCCGAGGGACTTTGCCCATTCGAGCGCGAAGATCGCGTCCTCGACCGCGAGCATTGAGGGGGTGTTGATCGTCTCGCCCTTGAACACGCCCTCGGCGAGCGCGCCCTTCGAAACGAGACGGAACACCTTCGGCAGCGGCCAGGCGGGGGTGTAAGTCTCAAGCCGTTCGACCGCGCGCGGGCCGAGGATCAGCACGCCATGACCGCCTTCGCCGCCGAGCACTTTCTGCCAGCTGAAGGTCGCGACGTCGATCTTGTCCCACGGCAGGTCATAGGCGAATACCGCGCTGGTCGCGTCGGCGAAGGACAGGCCCTCGCGGTCGTCGGCGATCCAGTCGCCGTTCGGGACGCGGACGCCGCTGGTGGTGCCATTCCAGGTGAAGAGGACGTCGTTCGACCAGTCGACCTGGGTGAGGTCGGGAAGCTGGCCGTAGTCGGCGCGGATGACGGTCGGATCGAGCTTGAGCTGCTTCGCGGCATCGGTGACCCAACCCTCGCCGAAGCTCTCCCACGCGAGCGTCGTGACCGGGCGGGCGCCGAGCATCGTCCACATCGCCATTTCGAAGGCGCCGGTGTCGCTGCCCGGAACGATGCCGATGCGGTGCGTATCGGGCAGCTGCAGCATCTCGCGCATCAGGTCGATGCAGAGCTGCAGGCGCGTCTTGCCGATCTTGGCGCGGTGCGACCGGCCGAGCGATTCGGTGTTCAGTTTTTCGGGGGACCAGACCGGCGGCTTGGCGCAGGGTCCGGAAGAAAAATAGGGGCGCGTCGGGCGCACCTGTGGCGTCGTCACTTCACTCATCATAGTCTCTCCTTGCAGAGAGCTCGCGCGGCGTTGGGACCGCGTGGCCCGGCGCCGCGTTTAGGGCGGAGACGCGGGCTGTCAAACAAATTGCATGGACCGCGCGAAATTTTCGACGAGTGGAAAAAATGGTATACGACTTGTTAACCATTTCGTCGGTAATTTGACGGCCATGCCGATCCCGACTTTCCTGAAGCCCCGGATCCTGATCGCCGCCACCGCGGCGCTCGCGCTTTCCGCCTGTTTCGGCGCGCCCGAGGCGATGAAGAACGGCGGCGGGAAACGGACCTCGGCGAGCACGCCGAGCCGCCCGCAAGCGATCGGCACACCCTCCTTTACCAGCGCCGAAGCGCAGCAATGCGCGTTCGACCTCAAGCAGGCCGGCGTGCGTTTCACGCCGCTTCCCAACCAGGATCATGGCGGCGGCTGCACCTCGATCGATTCGGTAAAGTTGCTCGACGTCGGCGTGCCGGTGTCGGGGCTCGGCGCGATGACCTGTCCGCTCGCGAAGAATTTCGCCGCCTGGGCGCAATATGCGGTGAAGCCCGCGGCGCGGAAATATTTCGGGACCGAGATCGTGAAGATCGAAACTTACGGCACCTACAGCTGTCGCAACATCTATGGCGGCCGTTCGGGTCGGCTGTCGCAGCACGCCTATTCGAACGCGATCGACGTGTCCGGCTTCGTGCTGGCCGACGGACGCCGCATCATGCTCGATGGCGGATGGGATGGCGATAAGCCATCGCAGGATTTCCTTCGCGCGCTGCACAAATCGGGTTGCCGCCGCTTCGGCACCGTGCTCGGCCCCGATTACAACGCCGCCCATTATAATCATTTTCACTTCGACATGAGCGGCAACGGCTATTGCCGCTGATCGATGATCCTCCCCGTGGCGAAGCCATGGGGAGGTGGCGGCGCGAAGCGCCGACGGAGGGGTATTCGCGCGACGTCGCAACCCCTCCACCACCGCCTGCGGCGGCGGTCCCCCTCCCCACCGCTGCGCGGCAGGGAGGATCGATGACGGCGCCTGACTTGGCAAAGTCCCGCGGAGCAGCTAGCCGTCCGCCAATGGCAGAAGATAAACAACCCCATCGTTCGCGCTTCCACAAAGCCAAGGACGACGCGCAGTTCGCCAAGCAGGCGACCACCACCCCGCAGACGGCGCACCCCGCCTACAAGCTTGCGTTTCAGGACAAGGATTTCCTGCTGCGCGAGGATCTGCGCCCCGTCCGGTTCCAGCTCGAGCTGCTCAAGCCCGAATTGCTGCTCGACGAAGCGGGGATCGAATCGACGCTGGTCATTTACGGTTCAGCGCGCATTCCCGAACCGTCACAGGCCGATATGCTCGAGACGGCGGCGACCGACGATACGCAGCGCAACATCGCCCGCCGGCTGAAGGCGAAGGCGAAATATTATGACGAGGCGCGCGCGCTGGCGCGGCTCGCGAGCCAATATCCGTGCGACGACAAGGGCTGCCGCCATTTCGTCGTGTGCTCGGGCGGCGGGCCGTCGATCATGGAGGCTGCGAACCGCGGCGCCGACGACGAGGGCCGCGAATCGATCGGGCTCAACATCGTGCTGCCGCACGAACAGGCGCCGAACCGTTTCGTCACCCCGTCGCTAAGCTTCCAGTTCCACTATTTCGCGCTGCGCAAGATGCACTTCCTGCTGCGCGCGCGCGCCGTGTGCGTTTTTCCGGGCGGCTTCGGAACGTTCGACGAGATGTTCGAGCTGTTGACGCTGATTCAGACGGGCAAGATCAAGCCGATCCCGATCGTGCTGTTCGGCAAGGAGTTCTGGCAGCGAGTCGTCAATTTCGATGCGCTGGTCGAGGAGGGCGTGGTCAGCGCGCGCGACCTCGACCTCTTCCGGTTCGTCGAGACCGCGGATGAGGCGTGGACGATCATCACGGATTTCTACGCGAACATCGAGGAACATTGAGAATATCGGCGCCCCCGCGAAGGCGGGGCCCGCTGGAGGGCTCATTCCAGCTACGCTGCGCGATGACGATAGCGGCCGCGTTCAGAGGCACGTGACTCTGAAACGCCCTTCGCGGGGGCGACAGCTATCTGGCTGCTCTTCCTGCTATTTCTGCTCTTCCAGATAGAGGATCAGCGCTTTGCGATCGGTGGCGTCGATCACCCCGGCAAAGGCCATGCGCGTTCCGGGGACATTCTTCATCGGCGCTTTCAGATAGGCGTCGAGCGCGGCTTCGTCCCAGACGCCGCCCTTCGCCTTCATCGCGCCCGAATAGGAGAAGCCCGGCTTCGACGCGACCGGCGCGCCGACGACGCCGTGCAGATTGGGACCGATGCCGTGGGACCCGCCCTTTTCGACGGTGTGGCACGCGACGCAGCGGCGGAAGACCTGTTCGCCCATCGCTGCGGTCGGGGGGATAGCCGGGGATTCGACCGCCGCTTCGCCGCTCGCGGCCGCGTCGTCGACAGGGGGTTCGCTCTTGCCGCAGCCGGCGAGCGCGAGTGCGCCCGCCAGCAGCACGGGCGCGAGCCGCATTATTTCTTGGCTTCGGCCGGAGCGGGCGCGGCGTCGGCGGCCGAAGCGGCGCCTTCGGCAGCCGGAGCCGCAGCGGCGGTCGCTTCGCCTTCAGCCGGCGCGGCAGCCGCGTCCGCCGCAGGGGCGGCTTCGGCGGCGGGCAGCGGCAGGTTCGAGCCCTGCGCGTTCAGATAGACGATCAGGTTCGCGCGGTCCTCGGGGCTGCTGAGGCCGGCGAACGACATCTTGGTGCCCGGGGCATATTTGCGCGGACTCTTCACCCATTCGTCCATGCCGGCGAAGTCCCAGTTGCCCGGAACACCCTTGAGCGCCGCCGAATAGTCGAAGCCGGGAACATGGCCGTGCGGCTTGCCGAGCGCGCCCCACAGATTCGGGCCGATGCCGTTGGCGCCGCCCTGGTTGATCGTGTGGCACGCGGCGCATTTCGCGAACACCGCTTCGCCCTTCGCCGGGTCGGCGGCGGCGAGCAGGTTGGGAAGCGGCACGGCCGATTCGCCGCCACCCGCGCCGGCTTCGGCGTCTTCGATCGGGTAACCGGGCTTTTCGGGGGCGTGGCTGGCGAACAACATCTGCGACCCGATCGTCAGGCCCAGTGCGCAAATGCCGGCGAAAAGCACCCAGCCGGCAATAGTATTGTTGCGATCGTCCATGCTCTAGCAGCCCCGTTAGCTGGCGCCCGCTAGCCGGACGCATCTTTGATTTGGAGGCTCCCTTAAAGGTGCGGCGACGGCGGCGCAAGGGGATGAAATTGCCCGAAGAGCCGAAGGCGGAAGGTCCGGTTGCACGCGGCGGGCGGGGCGGCTATGCGCCGCGGCTCCACCCTGGGAAGGCAATCGATGGGCAGCTATTCGGCTTCGGCGCAGCATCTGGTCGACGAAATGCGGGCGGTGGCGCTCGCCGAGCCCGCGCGCGGGCTAGCATTTCAGGGCGCGCCGGGCGCGAACAGCGATCTGGCCGCGCGCGAATATGACCCGAATTCGCTGCCGATGCCCTGCTATGCGTTCGAGGATGCGATCGACGCGGTGCGCGAAGGCCGCGTCGACCGCGCGATCATCCCGATCGAGAACAGCCTGCACGGCCGCGTCGCCGACATTCATTTCCTGCTCCCCGAATCGGGTCTGTCGATCGTCGGCGAGCATTTCCTGCCGATCCGCTATGGCCTGATGAGCCGCGACCTGGGGCCGGTGACGCGCGCGATGAGCCATGAACAGGCGCTGGGGCAATGCCGCCACTGGCTGCGCGCCAACGATATCGCGCCGGTCGCGCACAGCGACACCGCAGGCGCGGCGGCGTGGGTCGCCGACAGCGACGAGGTCGGGCTCGCCGCGCTGGCGCCGCCGCACGCGGCCGAACTTTACGGTCTGACGCTGCACGGCACGGGGATGGAGGACGCCGACCATAATATGACGCGTTTCGTCGTGCTGGCGCGCGAGCCGCTGGCCGATGTGGCGGCGATCGACGGGCCGCTGATGACGACTTTCATGTTCGAGGTGAAGAATATCCCAGCCGCGCTCTACAAGGCGCTCGGCGGCTTTGCGACCAACGGCGTCAACATGACCAAGCTTGAAAGCTATCAGACCGGCGACAGCTTTGCGGCGACCAAATTCTACGCCGACATTGTGGGCGCCCCCGGCGACGAGCGGATCGACCGCGCGCTCGACGAACTCGATTTCCAGACCAAGTCGTTGCGCTTGCTCGGCACCTACGCACAGGCGCGGACGCGTCCCTGACCGCTGGCGGCACCGGCCGCTTGGCCGATCTCAGTTGCCCCGGCGGCGGAGCATCCGGGCGGTCGCCGACGTCTGGACGATGAACAACGTCACAAGGATGCTCGCGACGACGATCGCAAACAGGTCGAAGGGCGAGAAATTGGTGCCTTTTATGTCGGCGCCGCCGACGATCGGCATCAGGGCCGTCATCGCCATCAGCATCAGCCGCAGTTCGGTCGGCCCGCCTGCCATATAGGAGAGGCGGAATTCGCCGAGAATCTTCGCTGAAATGAAGGTGTGGATCGACAGCAGGAAATAGCCGATCACTCCCATCAGCGCGACGTCGAGCCGCATATAGGGGCTCATGCCGATCGCGCTGATCATCAGCAGCGTCGCGATCGCGTCGACGCTGTGATCGACGAAATAACCATAATTGGGACGTTCGATACCGCGCCAGCGCGCAAGGCTGCCGTCGAGCGAATCGCCGAACCAGTTGACGATATAGCCGACGAGCGACAGGCCGAGCCATTCGCTGTCGAACCAGCTGAGCAGATAACCCGCCGCAACGAGCACCGCGCCGGCGAACCCCAATGTGGTGAGCTGGTCGGGCGTGACCCATGCGGGAAGGCGCGCGCAGAGCCAGTTGAGCAGACGGCGTTCGCTGCGCGCGAGGATATTCTGCTGGATGCGGACCGGCGCCTTGGCGACGGGTTCGAACTTGCTCATGTGGACCCTTTGTTGCCGGCTGTCACAAAAGTGCCGGCCGCATGTCATCGGGCCGTCATAGAGGTAAAGTCGTGCGGGCGAAAGAGCGACACCGTCGGTGCGGCGTGCCTTCGCGCCGGTCAATCGCGCCAAGGGCCGATTTCGCCGACCTCGCCGATCGTGCGGAAACGCACCGCGCCATCGACCCACGCCACCTCCCACATCGGCGCGGGGCGGGCCCATTCGCCGACCACGAACAGCGGCAGCCGGTTCGCCTTCACAAAGGCCAGGTCGTCGACGGTGGGGCCGGGAACGACGGTTTCGGAACGCTGGTGCAAGCGGACGACGACGAGCGTGCCGGCGGGCGGGGCGGGAAGCGACTGGCGGGAGGGGAAGCCCATGCTCGCCGCTATGACCGGATAGCCCTTGTCGTCGCGGCGGATCAGCAGCACCTTATCGGCGGTCGCATAATGCCCCTCGACCGGCCGCCCGGCGACCTTGCGCCCCGCGATCGCGGTGAATTCGCGCAGGTCGGTGTCGGCGATCGGGGATGGCGCCGAGGCGGCGGCCTCAGCCGGCACAGCGGCGGGCTCGGCGGCGAGCGCCGCGACGAACAGCAGCGTGGCGATCAATGCGCTTCGCCCCAGCTCTTGCCCGTACCGACCTCGACCTCCAGCGGGACCGACAGCTTGAGCGCCGGCTCGGCCGCGCCCGCCATCACCGACCGGATGACCTCGCCGGCGGCCGCGGCCTTGCCCTCGGGCGCCTCGAACACCAGCTCGTCGTGAACCTGCAGCAGCATCCGGACGTCGGACAGGCCGGCATCGGCCAAGGCTTTCGGCATCCGCGCCATCGCGCGCTTGATCAGGTCGGCGCTGGTGCCCTGGATCGGGGCGTTGATCGCGGCGCGCTCGCTGCCTGCGCGCTCGTTCTGGTTCGCCGCCTTGATCCGCGGGAACCAGGTTTTGCGGCCGAACAGCGTCTCGGTATAGCCTTTCGCGCGGACAGTCTCGAGCGTGTCGGTGATATAGTCCGAAATCCCCGGGAAGCGCTCGAAATAGCGTGCGATCAGCGCCTGCGCCTCGTCGGGCGTCACCTCGAGCCGGCCGGCGAGGCCCCAGCGCGAAATGCCGTAGAGGATCGAGAAATTGACCGTTTTCGCCTTGCCGCGCGTGTCGCGGTTGACCTCGCCGAACAATTCGATCGCGGTCGCCGCGTGGATGTCCTGCCCCTGCGCGAAGGCCTCCTTCAGCTCGGGGACGTCGGCCATATGCGCCGCAAGCCTGAGTTCGATCTGGCTGTAGTCGGCCGCGACGATGACATGGCCGGGCGCGGCGATGAAGGCGTCGCGGATCTGCCGGCCGGTCTCGGTGCGGATCGGGATATTCTGGAGGTTGGGGTCGGTCGACGATAGCCGTCCGGTCTGCGCGCCGACGAGGCTGTAACTGGTATGAACGCGGCCGGTGGTCGCGTTGATCTGTTGTTGCAGCGCGTCGGTATAGGTGGACTTCAGTTTGGCAAGCTGGCGCCATTCCAATATCAGCCTCGCAATCGGCACGCCGTCGCGTTCGAGGCGTTCGAGCTCGTTCTGATCGGTCGACCAGTCGCCCGACTTGCCCTTGCGCCCGCCCTTGAGGCCGAGCTTGTCGAACAATATTTCGCCGAGCTGCTTGGGGCTGCCGATTGCGAAGGGCTGGCCTGCCAAACCATGAATCTCGCCTTCCATGCGCAGCATGTCGTTCGCGAACTCGCCCGACAGGCGCGCGAGATAGTCGCGGTCGACCATGATGCCGGCGCGTTCCATGCTCTCGACCACCGCCGCGAGCGGACGGTCGACCATTTCATAGACGCGCGTCCCGCCTTCGATCGGCAGGCGGAGCTTCAGCAATTTCCACAGCCGCCACGCGACCTCGGCATCCTCGGCGGCATATTGGGTCGCGCGGTCGAGCGGAACCTCGGCGAAGCTGATCTGCGATTTGCCGGTGCCGCATATCTCCTTGAACGACAGGCAGACGTGGTCGAGATGGATTTTCGCCGCTTCGTCGAGCGCGTGCTGATGCTTGCCCGCGTCGAGCGCGAAGCTCATCAGCAAGGTGTCGTCATAGGGCGCGATGGTGATGCCGTGCTGCGCGAGCACGCCGATGTCATATTTGAGATTATGTCCGACCTTGAGCACCGCTTCGTCGGCGAAGAGCGCGTGGAGGCGTCCGATCGCGTCGGCAAGCGGCACCTGCTCGGGCTTTTCGGCGAACATGTCGGTGCCGCCATGACCGAGCGGAATATAGCAGGCGCGGCCGGGCGCGGTCGCCATGCTGACGCCGACGAGCGTGCCGGTGACGCTGTCGAGGCTCGCGGTCTCGGTATCGATCGCGACGACATGCGCAGCGCGTGCTTCCTCGATCCAGCGGTCGAGCGCCTCGATCGTCGTCACCGTCTCATAGAGGGCGCGGTCGATGGCGGCCATCGGGGGCAGGGTGGGGGTCGACGGGCCCGCTGTGGACGGCGCGGGCGCCGCGCTCGCGCGCGGCAGGGTCGGCGGGCCCCCCGGCGTTCCGCCGAGGTCGAGCTTGGCCGACAGCGAGCGGAAGCCATGTTCGTCGAGAAAGCTTTTCAGCGGCAGCGGCGGAATCGCGCCGAGCTTCAGGTCTTCGAGCGCGTCGGGCAGCGGGCAATCGCGCTTCAGGTCGACGAGGATGCGCGACAGTTCGGCAAGTCCGCGATGCTCGATCAGATTGTCGCGCAGCTTCGACGCCTTCATCGTCGCGGCGCCGTCGAGCGCGGCGGTCAGATTGCCATATTCCTGGATCAGCTTGGTCGCGGTCTTGGGACCGACGCCGCGCACGCCGGGGACATTGTCGACGCTGTCGCCCATCAGCGCGAGCACGTCGCCGACGAGATCGGGCGTGACACCGAACTTCTCGTTCACCGCGTCCAGGCCCATGCGGACGTTCTTCATCGTGTCGAGCATGTCGACGTGCGGGCCTTCGGCAGGCTCGCGGATCAGCTGCATCAAATCCTTATCCGAAGATACGATGGTGACGTCCCAGCCTTCACGCACCGCGGCTTCGGCGTAGCTGGCGATCAGGTCGTCGGCCTCGAACCCTTCCATCTCGATACACGGCAGCGAAAAGGCGCGCGTCGCGTCGCGGATCAGCGGGAATTGCGGACGCAAATCCTCGGGCGGCTCCGGCCGGTTCGCCTTATATTGATCGTAAATCTCGTTGCGAAACGACTGGCTCGAATGGTCGAGGATCACCGCCAGATGCGTCGGCCCGTCGGCGTCGTGCAAATCCTTCGCGAGCTTCCACAGCATCGTCGTATAGCCATAGACCGCGCCGACGGGCACGCCCTTGGGGTTCGTCAGCGGCGGCAGGCGGTGATAGGCGCGAAAGATGTAGCTGGAGCCATCGACCAGATAGAGATGATTCTTCTCGGACATGGCGCGGGGTGTAGCAGCGGCGGTGCGGACGGCCTAGCGCGATGTTCCCGCTTTCTTCTTTCTGAAGTGCGCGACCGCGGCGGCAGGTCGAAATGCATGACACCGGCGGCCGACCGGAGCGGGGTGCGCGGTGCATCGCCGCTGCGCACCGCTTCCCCGTGCGCGCCATTGTGGGCGGGCGCCGGCTTTGATAGTCTCCGGTCATGGACAGGATCGAAACCCAGGCATCGGGCGGCTGCCAGTGCGGCGCGGTGCGCTATCATGTCACCGCGGTGCTCGACACGTCGCATATCTGCCATTGCCGCATGTGCCAGAAGGCGGCGGGCAATTTCTTCATCGCGTTGATCGGCGTGCCGCGCGATGCGATCGACTGGACGCGCGGCGCGCCGGCGTGGTTCAACAGTTCCGACAAGGCGGCGCGCGGTTTCTGCCGAGAATGCGGGACGCCGCTCGCCTATGATTATTTCGAAAGCGAGCACCTCAACCTGACGACTGGGTCGTTCGACGAACCGTCGCGTTTCCCCCCGCAGGTCCAGTTCGGCGTCGAGGGCCAGCTGTCGCTGTTCGAGGATTTGCCGATCCAGGCCGAGGGAACGACCGAGGACGTGATGAGCGAACTCGTCGGCGCGATCAAGGCGAGCAACCACCAGCACCCCGACCATGACACCGAGGCATGGCCGCGTTGAGGCGCGCGAGGCGCGTCAGGCGCCCGACCGGATCAAATGATCGAACGCCGACAGCGACGCCTTCGATCCCTCGCCCATCGCGATGACGATCTGCTTGTAGGGCACCGTCGTCACGTCGCCCGCGGCGAAGATGCCGGGCTGGCTCGTCGCGCCGCGCGCATCGACCTCGATCTCGCCGCGATCGCTCAGCGCCACCGCATCGCCGAGCCATTCGGTGTTCGGGATCAGGCCGATCTGGACGAAGATGCCTTCGAGCTCGACGAGATGTTCCTCGTCCCGGTTGCGGTCGCGATAGCGCAGGCCGACGACTTTCTCGCCATTGCCGAGCACTTCGGTGGTGAGCGCTGAGGTGATGACGGTGACGTTCGGCAGGCTGCGCAGCTTGGTCTGCAGCACCGCGTCGGCGCGAAGCTCGCCGTCGAATTCGATCAGCGTCACATGCGCGACGAGTCCCGCAAGGTCGATCGCTGCCTCGACGCCCGAATTGCCGCCGCCGATCACCGCGACGCGCTTGCCCTTGAACAGCGGCCCGTCGCAATGCGGGCAGTAAGCGACACCCTTGTTACGATACTCGGCCTCGCCGGGAACGCCCATCTGGCGCCAGCGCGCGCCGGTCGACAGGATCACCGTCTTGCCCTTGACGCTGGCGCCGCTTTTCAGCTTCACTTCGTGCAGGCCGTTCGCGCCGCCCAGGATCAGCTCGGCGGCCTCCTGCACGTTCATGACGTCGACGTCATAATCCTTCACATGCGCCTCGAGTTGCGCCGCCAGTTTCGGTCCCTCGGTGTGCTGGACCGAGACGAAATTTTCGATCCCCAGCGTGTCGAGCACCTGCCCGCCGAAGCGTTCGGCGACGATGCCGGTGCGGATGCCCTTGCGCGCCGCGTAAATAGCAGCCGCCGCGCCGCCGGGACCGCCGCCGACGACGAGCACGTCGAACGGCTCCTTCGCGGCGATCTTCTCCGCCGCACGCGCCACAGCACCGGTGTCGAGCTTGGCGACAATCTGCGCGAGGTCCATGCGGCCTTGGCCGAAGGGTTCGCCGTTGAGGAATATCGCGGGCACCGCCATCACCTTGCGGCGCTCGACCTCATCCTGGAACAGAGCGCCGTCGATCGCCGTGTGGCGGATGTTCGGGTTGAGCGCGGCCATGATGTTCAGTGCCTGCACGACGTCGGGGCAATTCTGGCACGAGAGCGAGAAGAAGGTTTCGAAGACCAAATCGCCTTCAAGGGCGCGAACCGCGTCGAGCAGTTCGGCCTCTTCCTTCGGCGGATGGCCCCCGACGTGAAGGAGCGCGAGGATCAGCGAGGTGAATTCATGCCCCATCGGCAAGCCTGCGAACACCGCTTCGGCGCGATCTTCATCGGCGCGGATCGCGAAGGAGGGCCTCCGCCCATCGTCGCCGTCGAAGCGCGCGGTGACGAGATCCGACTGCGCCGCGACTTCTTCGACCAGCGCGCGCATCTCGGCCGACTTGGGCGAGGCGTCGAGACTCGCGACCAGCTCGATCGGGCGGCGGAGATTGCCGAGATAGGATTTGAGCTGGGCGGTCGTGTTGGCGTCGAGCATCGGCATGGGGAGAGCCTTTCGGACAGGAGCAGGGGTTCGCCGTGTCGAGGGCACGGTGAACGAAGCTCAAAACATCAATGGAATGAAGTTCCGTGTCCCCGCGAAGGCGGGGACCCATCTCCTGTCGGTTCAAAATGGCGCCGCAGGGAGATAGGCTGCGTTCAGAGGCACGTGACTCTGAACGCCCTTCGCGGGAGCACGGACTTATTCAAATGGTCGGCTTAGATCTTGCCGACGAGTTCGATCGAGGGAGCGAGCGTTTCGGCGCCCTCTTCCCACTTCGCCGGGCAGACCTGGCCGGGGTTGGCGCGGACATAGACCGCAGCCTTGATCTTGCGGACGAGTTCCTCGGCGTTGCGGCCGACGCCTTCGCTGGTGATTTCCATCACCTGGATCACGCCGTCGGGATCGACGACGAAGGTCGCGCGGTCGGCGAGGCCCGAATCTTCACGCAGCACGCCGAAGTTGTTGGCGAGGACGTGGTTCTGGTCGCCCAGCATGTGGTAGTTGATCTTGCCAATCGCCGGCGAGCTGTCGTGCCATGCCTTGTGGCTGAAATGCGTGTCGGTCGACACGGAATAGACTTCGACGCCGAGGCTCTGGAGCGCCTGATACTGATCGGCGAGGTCTTCGAGCTCGGTCGGGCAGACGAAGGTGAAGTCGGCCGGATAGAAAAAGAAAACCGCCCACTTGCCCGCAACATCGGCGTCCGTGACGGGCACGAACTTGCCCTGATGGTACGAGGTGGCGTTGAACGGCTTGATCGAGCTTCCGATGATACCCATGGGAGAGTGTTTCCTTTGTTTGCTGCACTGCAAAATGATTTGCAGGGGCCAGCTATAAGGACGGGAGCGCGCACTCAACCCCAATTTTTCGGGCACACTTATCGGTTTAATCGATTAAAAGCCGCGATTGCGCTAAACAGCAAATTATCGGCAGATATCCTTCGTCCCGGCCAGAAGATCGATCACCTCCGCATCGAAATCGTCCGGCGTACCCGGCGTGATCTTGCGGAACCGGCGCGCGCAATAGGCCGCGCGCGGACCGAGGTCGGGGACATCCTTAAACTTCAGCGCGGTCCCCGACTGCCCGCCCACCAGGTCGGGCATGTCGGTCCACACGGTGCGCACCGTGAAGACGGCGCCCGGGCGAACCTCGGGCGGGTATCGCTCGTGCCGGCTGATGCACAGCGCCAGGTCATCCACTCGCCAATCGTCGTTCATTTCGGCCTCCCGCAGCATTCACCAGGGTGGTTGGGTGGAGGCTATCACATAAGCGTCGCGATGCGAAGCGCCCGGCCGGCAGGCCGCATCGGATCGCGCCCGCGCCGGGCGTCAGGCGAACGTGCATTGCGCTCGGCCGGGATATCGGCTGTGGAAAGGCATCAGATTCGAAAAGGCGCCTCATGACTCCCACCGCAAAGATCCTCCTCCTCGGTTCGGGCGAGCTCGGCCGCGAATTCGTGATATCGGCGAAGCGCCTCGGCTGCCATGTCGTCGCGTGCGACAGCTATGCCGCCGCCCCGGCGATGCAGGTCGCCGACGAATATGAAGTCTTTTCGATGCTCGACGGCGACGCGCTACGCGCCGCGATCGAAAAGCACCGCCCCGACCATATCGTTCCCGAGGTCGAGGCGATCCGCACCGAGATCCTCGCCGAGGTGGAAGCCGAGGGTTTCCACGTCGTCCCTTCGGCGCGCGCGGCGCAGCTGACGATGAACCGCGACGCGATCCGCGACCTCGCGGCGAGCGAACTCGGGCTCACCACCTCGACCTTCGAATATGCCGAAGCGCGTGAGGAGTTGCGGGCCGCGGCGGAGCGCATAGGCTTCCCGCTCGTCGTCAAACCCGTGATGTCCTCGTCGGGCAAGGGCCAGAGCACGGTACGGGACGCCGCCGGCATCGACGCGGCGTGGGACTATGCCGCCGCCGGAATGCGCGGCGACCGGCTGCGCGTCATCGCCGAGGCCTTCATCGACTTCGATTACGAGATTACGCTGCTCACCGTGCGGCACAAGGATGGCGTCGCCTTCTGCCCGCCGATCGGCCACCGGCAGGAACGCGGCGACTATCGCGAAAGCTGGCAGCCGGCAGCGATGTCGGACGCAGCGCTGGCGAGCGCGCAGGACATGGCGACCAAGGTCGTTGACGCGCTCGGTGGCCACGGGATTTTCGGGGTCGAGTTTTTCGTGAAGGGCGACGCGGTGATCTTTTCCGAACTGTCGCCACGCCCGCACGACACCGGCATGGTGACGCTGATCTCGCAGCCGCTGTCCGAATTCGATCTCCACGCCCGCGCGATCCTCGGCCTGCCGATCCCCGCGATCGCGGTGGCCGACGCCTCCGCGAGCGCGGTACTGCTCGCCGACCGCGATGCCGCCGATTTCGCGATCACGGGCCTGGCCGACGCGCTCGCGGCGCCCAATGCCGAAACCTCGGTCGATGTCCGCCTCTTCGGCAAGCCGGTGACGCGGCCCTGGCGCCGCATGGGGGTCGCATTGGCCAAAGTCGCTGGCGGCACCACCGATGACGCGCGCGCCGCTGCCGTCGCGGCCGCGGAGAAACTGGCGGTCGACTACCGCTAGCAAACGTCGGCTCGCCGTGTCCGTTGCACGGCCGGGCAACATCGCATTTGGCGTGGCGTCGCGCGATGCGGCACGGGCGGGGATCGTTGTTTGACAGGAGCGTTTCATGCCCAAACCCCTCGGCCCGATCGCCGCGCTGTGCCTTGCGATTGCGATCCCGCTCGCCGGTCCCGCCGCGCAGGCGCAGGAGGCGGCGCCCGCCGCGTCGCTGGTCACCGGTGCCAAGGTCTATGACCAGAATGGCGAGGAAGTCGGCCGGATCGCCAAAGTGTCGGGGGACAAAGTCGCGGTATCGATCGAGGGCAACGGGCTGGTGGTCCCGAAGAAAGCCTTCGTGAAGGGCGCCAAGGGCCCGGCGCTGAAAGCGCCCAAGGCGAAGATCGTCGCGGTGCTGAGGCAGGCCGAGGCCGACGCGGCGGCGGTCGACGGCGTCTTGAAGCCAGGCGCCGAGGTGCGAAGCGCCGATGGCGCCGCGGTGCTTGGCAAGGTCGCGGCGATCGCGCCTCAGGGCGCGGTGCTGACAACCAGCGAAGGTAATATCACCATGCCGCGCGCCGCATTTTTCCTGTCGGACAGGGGGTTGGCGGTGAAGGTCAATGAAAAGCAGTTTCTCGCGGGCGTCCGGGCGGCGCGGGCGCAGAAAAAGGGCGGTTGATCTCGCGCACCCGCTTGAAAGGAGAAGGATATGGCGGCCGACCGTCCGCTTCGTCCCCTTGGGCCTTAAAAACGGATGATCCGCAAGCGGCCATATTGGAATTCGCCCTGCCTAAAATTCGCCCTGCCTAAAGAAGCTCGAAAACATCATAGCGGACGGCTCCGCCGACGCTTGCTCCCAACCCGACCGCGACGATGTCGTTGAGCCAGGCATAACGCTCGTCGCCGGTTTCGAACATCGGGGTGGTGCGAAAATAGATTTCCTTGCGCTCGGCCGCGGTTTGCGGCCCGCCGTTTCGGGCATGTCGATGCGCCACCGACAACGGCCGCAGCACGCCGCGATAGGATATATAGATCAGCGCCCCGTCGTGCGTTTCGAAGGTGATCCGTGCGTCGAGGCGCAGCGTGTCCTTGTCGTCGATCGTCGCCCAGTCGCCGCCGCTTGGCATCACGCGGCCGCGTAGTCGCTCGCCCTCGACTTCGCCGCCGGTGAGCGCGGCGATCATGCGGCGGCCGAAATGTGCGGTTCCGATCTGCTGCTGCGGTTCGGTAAAGGTGGCGCGATAGGAGCAGAGGTAGCGGAATTCGGGCTGGTCCATCATCAATCCTTTCTTGAGCGGGAGGAGCGGCGGGAAAATCCTCCCCGCCGCGCCGCGGATCAGATCTTGAATGCCATGGTGACGCCATAGGTTCGCGGCGGCGAATAGGGCGTCAGGATCTGGCGGTACGGGCCGAAATAGGTGACATAGGTCGGGACCAGCTCGTCGGTAAGGTTCTTGCCCCACAATGAGAATTCCCAGCGTTCGTCGGGGCCCGCGATCGACAGGCGTGCGTCGAGATTTTCGTGGCTGGGCCACAATTGCTGCGGGATGTTCGACGCCTCGAAAAAGGCGTCGTCGACCCAGCTGTAGTCGACCCGGAGCTTTGCCGACAAATCGCCGATCGGCGCTTCATATTGGCCGCCGATATTGAATTTGTTCTTGGGCGAACGCGGCAAGCGATTGCCCGTATAGGCCTGGCCGGGGATCGAATATTCGGTGAACTTCGCGTCGAGCCAGGCATAGCTGCCGTCGAGCTGGAAGCCTTCGAACGGGCGCGCGAGGACTTCGATCTCGGCGCCCTTGATCTTCGCCTTCGCCGCGTTGCTGACGACGACGCAGCAGAGCGGGACGAGCTGCGACACCTGAAGGTCCGAATAGTCGGTCTGAAACAAGGCGACATTGAACCGCAGTCGCCGATCGAACCATTCGGTCTTGGCACCAACCTCATAACCCCAGGCGAATTCGGGGTCATAGGGGGTCGATGCGCCCGCCGCCGTTCCCGAAAGACCCTGGAACCCCCCGCTCTTGTAACCGCGCGCCGCAGACGCATAGAGCAGCACATCGTCGGTCGCCTTCCAGTTCAGCGCGAACCGCGGGGTGAAGGCCTTCCATTTCTGGCTCGCCGTCACGTCATAGCCGTCCGGCGTGCCGAGCGGGGGCGGCACGCCGGGACCGTCGTCGCCCTTGTAGCCCGCGAACCGGCCGCTCTTTTTCTCCCAGGTCATTCGCGCGCCCAAAGTGGCGGTCAGCGACGGGACGATTTCATAGTCGAGCTGGCCGAAGATCGCGAAGCTGCGGGCGTTGACCGACTGCGGAAAGATGCCGATGCCGCTGATTGCGGGCGTCGCGAAATCCTGGATTTGCCCCTGAATGCGATCGGTGTCCTCTTTCAGGTAATAGAGGCCGGTCTGGCCGCTGAGCCGCCCGTCGAACGCATCGAAGGCCAGCCGCAATTCCTGGCTGAACTGCTTGTTGTCCTCGTCGCCGAAGTCGGTCGATTCGATCTGGTTCGGCGGATTGACCGGATTGCTGAAAAAAGGCGTTTCGAACTGGAAATCGACCTTGCGCAGCGCGGTCAGCGAAGTGAGCGTGCCGAAGGGCAGGTCGAGATTGATCTCGGCCGAATAGGACTGGATCGTCCGTTTGATCATGCCGTCGATATAGGCGTTCACCACGCGCGGATCGGGGTTGATGCCGACACAGTGGACTCCGCCATTGAAGCTGGCGTCGCAATTATTGTGCCGCGGATTGCCCTTTTGGTCCTGCCGCGAGATGTCGGCGCGGAGGATGATGTCGAGCGTATCGGTCGGCACCAGCCGCAAGGCGAGGCGTCCGGTCGTCAGGTTCAGGTCGTTGACGTCGTTGCCCGTCGTCTCATTATATTCGAAACCGTCGCGCTGCTTGTGCGAAAGGCCCGCCGACAGATAGATTTTATCGGTGAGCGCCATGTTGCCGCGCGCGACGACGCCGACGCGGTCGTAATTGCCGTATGTGCCCTCGAAATAGAAGCTGGTGTCGGCCGACGGCTTGCGGCTGACGAACTGGATCAGCCCGCCGATGGCATTTTTGCCGAACAATGTGCCCTGCGGTCCGCGGAGTACCTCGACGCGTTCGAGGTCGAGGGCGTCGAGATCGGGCGTGCTGCCGCGGCCCGCATAGACGCCGTCGACGAAGACGACGACCGATGGGTCGCCGCCGGCATTCTGGCTGATGCCCGGCGCGCTGCCGATGCCGCGCATCGCGAAATTCGTGTTGATGGGATCGACCGCGCTCGCGCTCAATCCCGGCGTGCGGAGCGCGATGTCGGCGACGGTCTCGATATTGTTCGCGCGAAGCTGTTCCGAACCGAAGGCGGTGACCGATACCGGGACGTCCTGAAGCTTCTGCTCCTGTCGCTGGGCGGTGACGATGATATCGCCGTCGCTATTCTCAGCGACATCTTGTGCCGTAGCGACGGCGGGCATGGTCAGCAGGGCGATGCCCGCCAGCAGCCGCGACGAGGGGTTCAGTATTCTGGCCATGTCTCGCTCTCCCATTTGTTTTAGGTTCGTTTTTCGTTGTCGCGCTCGTGAGTTCCTGCTTGACTGACGATGTAAAATACTTAGTTAGCTAAGTATCTACTTCATAACGCAGCATGCCCCGCGGTGCAAGAGGGTGGCTGCGGGCGGAGCGAAAGCCGGGAGAGGATATGGCGACGGAGCGTGCGAGCGATGCGGCTGGGCCGGCGGATCAAAATAGGCCGGAACCGCCGCCATGGCCGCGTCCGGCCTACAGCTGGTATGTCGTCGCGGTCCTTCTGCTCGCCTATACGCTGTCGTTCGTCGACCGGATGATCCTCAGCCTTCTGGTCGAGCCGATCCGCACCGCGCTCGATATCTCGGACACGCAGGTCAGTTTGCTGATCGGCCTCGCTTTTGCGATCTTCTATACCTTGCTCGGTCTGCCGCTCGCGTGGATCGCCGACCGGCATAATCGCCGGAACCTGATCATGGCGGGAATCGCGGTGTGGAGCGTGATGACCGCCGGTTGCGGTTTTGCGGGAAGCTATGCCGCGCTCTTCGCCGCGCGCATGGGCGTCGGCGTCGGCGAAGCGACCTTGTCCCCCGCCGCCTATTCAATGCTCAGCGACTATTTCCCCCGCGACAAGCTCGCACGGGCGATGGCGGTCTATTCGATCGGCGTTCCGCTGGGGTCGGGGGTTGCTATGGTCCTGGGTTCGTTCGTGGTCCAAGCGGTGTTGGCGGCTCCCATGGTCGAAATGCCATTCTTCGGTCCGATGGACGCGTGGCGGCTGATCTTCATTTGGGTGGCGGCGCCGGGGCTTTTGATCCTGTTGCTGATGCTGACCGTCCGCGAACCCCTGCGCCGCGGCCGACAGGCCGCGATCGCGCTGTCGGAGGTGCCTGGGGGCACGGAAGGGGGCCTCCTCGCGCATCTGGGCAGGCAGCGCAGTGCCCTTGGCGCGCTGTTCGGCGGCATGTCGCTGATCGGTCTCGTCATGTATGGCGCGATGGCCTGGATACCGACATTCTTCGCGCGCAGCTATGGCATGGACGTTGCGGAAGCGGGCTTATGGTTCGGCGTCATCATGGCGATCGGCGGCGCCGCGGGACTGATTGCGGGTGGCGCGCTCGCCGACAGGCTGTTCGTCAAGGGTGTTGGCGACGCGCATTTACGCGTGATGCGGTTGTCGATCCTGCTCGGCGGCCCGCCCTTGGCGGCAATGGCCTTGATGCCGGACCAGACGCTCGCGTTTACGATGCTGGCGTTGGCTTTCCCGTGTCTGACGATGCATGGCGTGGGCGGTGTCGCTTTGCAGTTGATCACGCCGAACGAATATCGCGCGCGGATGACCGCGCTCTATTTCTTCGTCGTCAATCTTGTCGGCCTTGGCTTCGGCCCCATGCTGATCGCGCTGCTGACCGACAATCTTTTTCAGGACGAATCCGCACTGCGTTATTCGATCGCCATCGTCACAGCGGTCGCTTTGCCGCTCGCCGGGATCATTTTGACGTCGGGGTTCAAGAGGTATGCGCGCGATCTGGCCCGAAGTTGACGCAATTCACGGTCGCGTCCGACCTCGACCGACGCCAAAGCGGCGCTCGAAAGCCATTCGCCGGGAATCTTTGCTACATGATGCGGGCCGCATTTTAGAGCCTGTTTTTGATTTCGCCGGGATAGTGATCGAGATGATGATCGGCGACCGCTTCGACCGGACGTGGAGCGAGTTGAAGCGCCGCGTGGACGCGGTCGCGGCGGGCCTGCTCGAGCGCGGTTGAAACAGGCCGGACAGACCGCCTGAAGCCCGCCGTCATTCTCGAGCAGAGGAACTGCCGGCGTTGCGCTTCGACAAATTTGACCTGACGGGAATAGTTCCAACTATGTTGAAGCGATGGATTTCAACGCGCGGCTTTTTGCATCTTGCAGGACGATCTGGCCACGATGTCTGTCGAATATATGTTGCCGTTTTACCGTCTCACGATGCCGTAACCGGATAGAATTCGATCGGGCTGACACGGCAATTAGTTTTTGACCCGACGTACTGGTAGCGCTACCAAAACGAACGAGCCATGATCTACGATGGCCGATGGGGAGGGTCTGGATGAAAAACGCGATGATGCTGGCTGCAGCAATGATCTCGGTGGCGGTCACGCCCGCCAGTGCGGCTGCGCCGCGGGGACTGCCCGTCGGGACGTGCATCAACATGGGCAACAGCCTCGAGCCGCCGACGGAAACCGGATGGGGCGGACATCGGATAGAAGACGGCGATTTTACCAATATTGCCTCCGCCGGTTTCAAGACGATTCGCTTGCCGGTGCGCTGGGACAGCCACGCCGGAAAAGACGCGCCCTACACGATCGAGCCGGCCTTCCTCGTGCGGGTGCAACATCTGGTCGGCGCGGCGCAGGCGGCGGGGCTCAATGTCATTCTCGACAGCCATAATTTCGAGTCGATGCACAGCGATCCGCTTGGCAGCGCGCCGCGCTTCGCCGGCATTTGGAAACAGATCGCCGCCGCCTTTGCGAGCCATCCCACCAAGGCATTGTGGTTCGAGCTGGAGAATGAGCCGCATGACAAGTTCATGAACGCCAACCTGCTCGAAGCCCTTTCGCCGGCGCTGGCCGCGGTGCGCGCAACCAACCCCGACCGGCCGGTGATCATCGGCGGTGAATTCTGGAGCGGCATCGATTCGCTCGCGACGCTGAAATTGCCCGATGATCCGAATGTCTATCCGACCTTTCACTATTACGAACCGTTCGATTTTACCCATCAGGGCGCGACGTGGGTCGATCCGGTGCCGCCGCTGGGACGCGCCTATGGCAGCGCCGACGATGCTGCGCGGCTGGTGCGCGACGTACAGAAAATCCGCGATTACACCGCTCGCACCGGTCTGCTCCCCTTTATGGGTGAAACCGGGGCACATACGACGGTGCCGCTCGAACAGCGGGTGCAATATCATGCCGCAGTGACCAAAGCCTTCGCGCCGCTCGGCGTCGGCATGTGCACCTGGGCCTATACCAACACCTTTCCCTTCTATGACAGCGACAAGAAGGCGTGGTTGCCCGGGATGCGCGGCGCGATCGGGCTGCCCGATCCGACGAGCGCGCCGTCGCCCGCCGCGGCACCTCCGGCGTCCACGGGAGAGCGGCAGGCGACGCCGGAGCTGCAGGCGCTCGACGACAGCCTGCCCGGCGCGCTGATCAATGATCCCTCGGCGCTGAATTGGGCCTCCTTCGGCACGATCATGAAATCGAAGATCGTCAAATCGGCCGACATTCCGGGCGGCGGCGCAGCGATGCAGTTCGCGCTGCAGTCGCTGGGGCGCGCGGCCTATGATGCCGGCACCAACGTCCCTATCCGGACGCCGCTGCGCGCCAAGGGCGATTATGTGGCGGCCTTTTGGGCGCGCACGGTCAAATCCGACGTCCCCGACGGCAAAGGACGGATCGGCGTCCGTTTCCAGCAGAATGTCGCGCCTTACGCGGGATTCGGCGACACGGTGCTGACCGTCGGGTCCGAATGGCGGCTCTATGAAGTGCCCGCCACCGCCGATCGCGACGTGCCGAAGGGGCAGGCAGTGCTCGGGTTCCAACTGGCCGGCGCGCGCCAGACGATCGAGATCGGGCAGGTCATCATCGTCGAGGGTGCGACGTCGATCCGGCGGACGACCGCGACTGCGGCGCCCGCCGCCGATCCCGAACTGCCGCCGCAGCTGGTCGGAAAGGGCGATCTGCTCAACGATCCCGCAAGCCGCGAATGGCTTCTCTATGGCGACAAGCAGGTGGCGAAGGCGACGACGACCAACGTCTATGGCCGGGTTGCGACGCTGCTGACGGTCGGTGCGACAGGGGCCAATGCGTTCGACGCGGGCGCCGCGGTGCCGCTGCGCGACGCGATCGCGAAGGGCGACAGGCTTCGCATCGCGGTCCTCGCCCGCACGGTGTCGGCATCGACCCCCAATGGGCAGGGCAAGCTGGCGATCCGGGTGCAGCAGAATGCTGCGCCTTATGATGGTTTTGCCGACAATATGTTGACGGTGGGCCCTAACTGGCGGCTCTATCAGATCGGCACCACCGCGTCGGTGGCGCTCGCTGCCGGGACGGGACAGCTGGCGCTGCATACCGCCGCAGCGGAGCAAGCGATCGAGGTCGGACCGGTTTATGTCTTGCGCGAAGCGGATGGCGCCGCAAGCGAATGAGCGCCGGCCGGCCGTTTGCGACGCGGACGCTGACGGCAGGCGCGTCGCGATTGACGCTGGTGCCCGAGGCGGGCGGCGCGATTGCGGCGTGGCGGGTCGGCGACCAGCGGATGTTTTACGAGACCGATATCGCTGCGGCGCCCGAGTGGGATCCGCTGGCGATGGCGAGTTTCCCGCTCGTGCCCTATTCGAACCGCATCGGCGGCGGCTCCTTCGTGTGGAATGGCGTCGCGCATCGGTTGCCGCCGAACCAGACGGGGTTTGCATATCCGCTCCACGGCGTCGGCTGGTTGCGGGCATGGCAAATCGAGGCATGCGGCGACGCTTTTGCCGTGCTGCGATACGAACATCGGGGCGACGCGGACTGGCCGTGGTCCTTTTCGGCCGAACAGCGGTTCGTGTTGGTGCCAGAGGGGCTGATGGTGGATCTGGCGGTGACCAATCGCAGCGCCGCCGCCGCACCGCTGGCAACCGGAATGCATCCCTATTTCGATGCGGCCGGGGCACATCTGCAATTCGCCGCCGAACGGATCTGGCATGCGGGCGCGGACCAATTGCCGGTGCACGCCGCCGTGCCCGACGCAACGTCCGACTTTGCCGCGGGGCGTATGGTGGCCGATGGCGTGCTCGACAATGGCTATGACGGCTGGGATGGCCGGGCCGCGATATGGTGGGACGAGCGCCCGCTCGGGCTGACCATCCTGTCCGACTTGGCTTGCGCGGTCGTCTATACCCCTGTCGATGGCGGTTTCTTCTGCTTCGAACCCGTGGCACACAGCAATAATGCGCTGAACCTTGGCGAAGCGGGACAGCCGATGCCGGTTGCGGCGCCGGGCGAAACGATCCGCGCGAGCGTCGCCTTCGAGCTATGGGAGCGTATATGACCGAAGGCGGCGCGCCGATCCGAACCGTCGTCATCGTCGGCGGCGGCACGGCGGGCTGGATGGTCGCCGCCGCTGCGGCGCGGTTTCTGAACGATGGACAGCGGCGGATCATCCTCGTCGAATCCGACGCCATCGGTACGGTGGGCGTGGGCGAGGCGACGATCCCGCCGATCCGCGATTTCAACCGCATGCTCGGCATCGATGAGACGGAGTTCATTCGGGAAACCGGCGCGACTTTCAAACTGGGGATCGAGTTCGTTGACTGGGGCGCTCTCGGCGAGCGTTACCTTCATCCCTTCGGCGACCCGGGGCAGAATTTCGAAGGCATCGCCTTTCATCAATTCTGGCTGAAGCACCGGCGCGATCCGCGCATCCGGCCCTTCACCGACTATTTCGTCACGGCGGCGGCGGTGCGCCACGGCGGGTATGCGCCGCAAAGCGGCGATCCGCGCTCCCCCTTGCACCAGATGGCCGCGGCCTATCATTTCGATGCCGCGCTTTATGCGGCCTTCCTGCGCCGCCGGGCCGAAACGGGCGGAGTCGAGCGGATCGAAGGACGGATCGAGGGCATCGATCGTGACGGAGCGAGCGGGCATGTCACGTCGCTGCACCTGAGCGACGGACGCCATATCACCGGTGATTTCTTCATCGACTGTTCGGGTTTTGTCAGCCTTCTGCTCGGCAGGGAAATGGGGGTGGCTTATCGCGACTGGTCGCAGTGGCTGCCGTGTGACCGGGCGATGGCCGTGCCGTCGGCGCGGATCGAGCCCCTGATACCCGCGACGCGGGCCACTGCGCACGGATTCGGCTGGCAATGGCGCGTTCCGCTCCAGCACCGGACCGGCAACGGCATCGTCTATTCGAGCCGTTATGCGACCGACGAGGAGGCGCGTGCGACGTTGCTCGCGAATCTGGACGGCGAACCGCTTGCCGATCCGCGCCCGCTTCGCTTCACGGCGGGGGTGCGCGAGCGACTGTGGGAAGGCAATGTCGTTGCGCTGGGTCTTGCGGGCGGATTTATCGAGCCGCTCGAATCGACGAGCATCCACCTGATCCAGACCGGGATCAACAAGCTGTTCTGGCTCTTCCCCGACATGGCGTTCAGTGCGATCGAGCGCGACGAATATAACCGGTTGATGATCGATCAATATGAATATGTTCGCGACTTCATCGTCCTGCATTACAAGGCGACCGCGCGTAGCGACACGCCCTTTTGGCGCGACATGGCGGCGATGGATATCCCCGACAGCCTGGCGCAGAAGATCGAACTGTTCCGTACCAAGGGCCGCATCCGCCGCTTCGACCACGACCTGTTCGGCATCGCCAATTGGGCGGCGGTCATGCTGGGGCAGAATATCGTCCCCGACGGTTACGACCCGCTGGTCGATGCGACCGACGACGCACGCATCGTCGCGGCGATGGAGCGGATCGCATCGGTGTTTGAAACCCAGGCGTGCGCAATGCCCAGTCACGCCGCCTATATCACGCGGCTGGCCGGGCGCTAAGGCGGCCCCATCAGGCCGCGCAGCACGAAATTGCGGATCGTCTCGTCGCGTTCAGGCGACGCGGCGCCTTGTACGCCTTGCGCGTGCGCGGGGAGGTGATCGGCAGCAGTTGCGCCGTTATCGCCAAAGATGAAATGATCGAACCACGTCCGCCATGCCGCGCGTTCGGCGGCGGGCAGGTCGCGGATCGCGAGCAGGCTGTGGGCAAAGGCGAGCAGAGGGGAACTCCCGGCGCCGGCATCGCACCAATAATTGACCATCACGTTCAGCGGGCCGGTGGCGCGGATGTTGTGCCACCAGAGCGAGGGGATGAAGATCGCGTCACCGGGATCGAGCGTCGCGACCTGGGCGGCGGCCATCGCGTCGGCAAAGCGCGGATAGCGCGCGAGGTCGGGATCGTCGACCGCGACCATGCTCACCGGTTGCCCGGCCGGGGTTTTGTTGAGCGGACCGAGATAGAGATTGGCGACTTGTTCGGGCGGAAAGAGCACGAAGCGGCGCACGCCCGACACGACGACCGCGATGTTGTCGGACTGGTCGAAATGGGTCGCGATGTGCGAGGCATTGCCGGTCCACAGCCGCGGGATCGCGCCCGGCGCATCGACGGGTAGCTGATGGTCGGCGAGAAACCCGGGCATGAAATCGGCGGCCGGGGTCGACCCGGCGTAAAAACTCGGCGGGTCGGCCTGCTCGCTCGCCCACATCAGCCGGTCGAGCAATTCGGACATGGTCGCCCGCTCGGTGCGGAAGTTGAATCCTGCCATATCGCCGCGATAGAAATAATGACCGCGCGTTCCCGGCGGCGCGGTAAAGACATTCATTGGCGCGCCTTGGCCATAGCTTGCCAGCCGCTGCGCCAGCGCCGCGATGCCTTGCTGCGCCGCCGCGACCAACGGCCAGTGCGCGGTCAGCCCGCGCAGCACAAGCGGGCGACAATTTGCCGCCGCCAGCGCCGCCTGTGCCGTCCCGTCGCGCGCATCGGCCTCGGCGATGGGCGCGGCCCGGGCGAGCCAGTCGCTCATGGGCAGGGGATCATCACATCCGCGGCCGAAGCCAGCCGCACCTCGGCGAGGCTGAAGCGAACGGCGCCATCGGTCGCCAGGCGGAAGGGCGTTTCGACCTTGGTCATGTCGGCCCCTTTAGCGGCAAAGCATTTGAGCAGCACGCCATAGCTGCGCCATTCGCCCGGGGGTGCCGACGAAAGCGCCGCGAAGGGGATCGCGGTGCGGTTGAGGATGAGGGATACGGGCTGCTTTGGCGGCTGATCGACGCGTATTGTCGCGACGAGCAGCAAATCTCCATTGCTTTCGCGCGTCAGATCGACGGGGGCGTGGCTCGACACTTCGACGGTCGCCGGCCCCCCGGCGATGGCGAACTGGCGCGCGCCCTCCTGAACGATATGATCGATTGCGGTAACGGTCACCCGTCCCCCCAGTGCCTTGGCAGGAATGGATGTGATCCGCGTCGTGTCGCCAGCCCCGTCCAGCACGCGCAGCGACCAGGAGGCAGCGGGCACCCCGCGTGCAAACCAGATGTTGCCGCTTTCGATCCCTTCTACTCCCGGCTCTTCGGACAGCGGGGTCCAGGCCCGCCTGTCGGCCAGTCCCAGCCCATAGCCGAACGGGTAGAGCACCGGTCCGTCGGCACGCGCGGTGGCGGGCCAGGCGGTCGGCAGCTTGCCGGTAAAAACGAAGCGCGGCTTGCCGTCCTTGCCGGCAATCAGCACATCGGCGATCCCGCCGCCTTCCGACCCCGGCAGCCAGGCGGCGACGAACGCATCGGCGATATTGAGCTCCGGGTTCATGAACAGCGGTCGTCCGCTGATCATCACCGCGATCACGGGAATGCCTGCGGCTTTCAATTTCTGCATCGTCGCAAAGGGCGCGCGCAACTCGGGACGGAGCTGGAGCGTCTTCAAGTCGCCCTGAAATTCGGCATAGGGCGTTTCCCCGAATACGACGACCGCGGCATCAGGCTTTTTCTTGTAAGCGCCATCGGGCGCCAGTTCTGCGCTGCCGCCCACGGCCTTGACCGCGTCATCCAGCCCTTTCCAGATCGAAGTGGCGCCAGGGAAATTGGCGTTGGTGACGTCGGTGCCCTGCCAGGTGAGCGTCCAGCCCCCCGATTGGCGGCCGATATCGTCGGCGGCATCGCCCGCGACGAGGATATGGCTGCCCGGCTTGATCGGCAGCACGCCGCCTTGATCCTTCAGCAGCACCAGCGACTTGCGTACCGCTTCGCGAGCGATCGCGCGATGTTCGGGGGCGCCGAGCAATTCCCACTGGCCGGCATAAGGTCGGCTCGAAGGCTTGCCCGCTTCGAAAAGCCCCAAACGCATCTTGACGCGCAGGATGCGCGCGACCGCATCGTCGATCCGCGCCAGGGGCACCGTCCCGTCCTTCGCCTGCGCGACGAGCGAGGTCCACATCGCCTTCCAACTGTCGGGCGCCATCACCATATCGAGCCCGGCATTCACCGTCTGGGGGCAAGATGCATTTGTGCATCCGGCGACTTGTCCATGCGCGTTCCAGTCGCTGACAAGAAAGCCGTCGAATCCCATATGCTTCTTGAGCAAATCGGTAAGGAGCGACTTGTTCCCCGTATTCTTGACTCCGTTCCAGCCCGAGAAGCTGACCATGATCGTCGCGACGCCCTGTTCCAGGGCGGGGACATAGGGCGCTCCGTGGACGTCGCGCAGCGCCTCCTCGCTGATCCGGGCGTCCCCCTGATCGCGCCCGTCGACGGTGCCACCGTCGGCAAGATAATGTTTGGTGGAGGCGATGACATAGGGACCTTTGAGCAGATCCTTGCCGTTCGCCGGCCCCTGCAAGCCGCGTATCATGCGGCCGACATATTCGCTGACCAGCTTGGGATCGGACGAATAGCCCTCATAGGCGCGGCCCCAGCGATAATCCTGCGGCACCGTGACCGTCGGGGCAAAGGTCCATTCCATGCCGGTCGTGCGGATTTCGAGCGCGGTCGCGCGGGCGATGCGCTCGATCAGATCGGGATCGCGCGCCGCGCCGAGGCCCACATTATGAGGGAAAATGGTCGCCCCGACGATGTTGCTGTGACCATGGACCGCGTCGGTTCCCCAGATGATCGGGATGCCGACGCCACCGTCGGACCTATCGACCGACGCCGCATAAAAGGCGTCGGCGAGCGCGAGCCATTTTTCGCGCGGTGCCAGATCGTCCTGGCCGGGGCCGCTGTTGCCGCCGTTGAGGATCGAACCGAGATGATAGGCCTTGGCCTCCTCTGGCGTCACGCTGGCGATGTCGGCCTGAACGATCTGTCCAATCTTTTCCTCGATTGTCATCCGCGCGATCAACGCGGCGATTCGCGCCTCGGTCGCGGCATCGCGCGGCAAGGGCCAGCGCGGCGCCGGCCATTTTTCGGGATGCGCGGTCGCCTCGGGCGGCGTCGGAGCCAGCAGCAGCGATGGCTCCTGCGCGCCGCTCGGCACCGCGAAGGCGGACAATAGCAGGGGGAGCAGCCAGGTCGGGTTGCGCATCATGATCCTTTCATTTGGGTGCGTGCGGTGCGCCGGATTGAGCCGCCCGGGCGATCGCCGTCCGGACGATATCCTCTGGCAATGCGAGCGCGGTGGGGTCGATACGGCGCGGTCGTGGTCGCAGCGCCATCAGTCGTGCAAGCCACTGGCCCGGCGCGATCGGGTCAAGCTCGCGCGGTGCGACGCGTCCGCGCGCGTCGAATGTGGCGAGGATTGCGGCAAGGCCGTCCGGCTGCGGGATGTCGTCGGGCCCGAAACACAGGCTGCTCCAGTCCGCGAGTGCGTCATGCGCGATGGCGGTGCGGCGGACATATTCCCCAATATCGCGACCTTGCCCGTTCGGCCGCGGCAGCAGGGCGATGAGGCGCAAAACATCCTCCAGCGCGGTACCGAGCAGGTGGCCGTCGTTGGCGGGCACATGCACGGCCGCTTCGCCGATCGCGACGGCATTCGCTTGCCAGCCTTGCTCGAGGCGACCGGACGCGCGGCCATCGATGTGCGGCGTCATATTCGCGCGCCACAGTCGGGTCTGCCAGCGCAGTCCTTCCGGCGTTTCGGTCAGCATCTCCTCGCCCATCGCGCCGTCGCCGTCGGCGGTGACGGCAAGCGCGTGGGGCGGGATCCATGCCGACCAACTGCGCCACCGCGCGCCGAGCGCGGTCAGCAGGCGCGAGCGCGGGCCCGCGGCATCGACGTAGAGATCAGCCGTCAGCGTCCCGCCCGCTTCGGTAAGGATGCCTTTTATGACATGGCCGTCGGTTTCTATCCCGACGTCCTCGCTGTCGTGCCGCACGACGCCCAACGCCGCGGCCATATTGCCGAGCAGCGCGGCGTAAGCGGCCGGATCGAAGCGGGCGCCGAAACCGCCTTCTTCGCTATGCGCATCGCGTAGCGCCAGCAACATTGCGGCGAAGTCGGGCGACGCGTCGCCGGTGTCGGTGCGGTGCCGGAGCCAGATCTGGTGAAGCGCGACCCCTTCGACGAAGGGGATGGTGGCGGTGCATGCTTCGCGCTTTTCGGGGCGGCCGGGCCGGAGATAGCGGCGCAGGCGAACCGCCTCGGCGCGGGCGTGCTGGACGAAAAGCTTGCGGTCGAGGCCGATCTGGCGATGGAATTTATGAATGACGGGGCTGCAGGCGCCGATCCGGTCGGTCCAGCTATTGGGAGCGGGGGGCAATTGGACGAGCGCAACCTTGGCGCCGGGCAGCGCGCGGCGCAGCGCGATGGCGGCCGCGAGCCCGACGAGGCCGTCGCCGACCACCAGCACCGAGCGTGTCAGGACGGCCGCACCGGTCATGCCGCCTCCCACGCTCCCGCCTTACGCAGATAGGCGGCATGATCGGGCCATGCCGCGACGCGTTGATGGATTGCGCGGCCGAATTCGCCGAGCGACTGCGCGATGCGGTCCTGCGGCGGGATGTCGGCGCGCTGATCGTAACCGCGCGGCATTACGCCCTGGCCTAGATAGACCGCGACCCAGCTCGCCTCGAGGAACAGGCCTTCGGTATAGAGTTCGACCCGCCCGGTGTCGCGCCAAAGCGCCATCTTGCGTTCGAGTTCGGGAGGAAGCGCCATGGTGCGGACATGGTTCCAGAAGTCCGAATCGTCTCGTCGCGTCGCGTGATAGTGAAGGATCAGGAAGTCGCGGATACGGTCATATTCGCGATCGACCAGCGCATTGAAGGTGTCGCGGTCGGCAGGGTCGATGCGGCGTTCGGGGAACAGTTCGACCAGCCGCGTCACCGCCTGCTGCACCAGATGGATGCTCGTCGATTCGAGCGGCTCGAGGAAACCGCTGGCGAGTCCGATCGCGACGACATTGCGGTCCCAGCTTCTGGTGCGTCGCCCGGCGCGAAAGCGCAGCACGCGCGGATCGGCAAGCGGTTCGCCCTCGATCGCCGACAGGATCGCGCTGCACGCTTCGTCGTCGGACAGATGCGCGCTCGAATAGACATAGCCGTTGCCGACGCGGTGCTGGAGCGGGATGCGCCAGCGCCAGCCGGCGGGCATCGCGGTCGCGCGGGTGAAAGGTTCGATCGGTCCCTCGGGGGCGGTACAGGGCAGCGCCGCGGCGCGGTCGCATGGCAGCCACTGCGACCAGTCCTCCCATGGCGAGCCCAGCGTCTGGCCGATCAACAGTGCGCGAAAACCCGAGCAGTCGATGAACAAATCGCCCGCGATCGTCTCGCCCCGATCGGTGCGCAGCGCAGCAATATCGCCCGTTTCGCCGTCGCGGTCGACCGCAACGACCTTGCCCTCGCTGCGCCGCACGCCATGCGCTTCGGCGAAGGCGCGCAGCATCGGCGCCATGCGGGTGGCGTCGAACTGATAGGCGTAGCTGTAGCTGCTATCGAGGAAATCGCCGCTCTCGGCGATCGGCGCAAAGCGCTTGGCGCGCGAGGCGACGATCGGCAGCGAAAAGTCGGAGATCGGCGGGACGTGCCCCGCGGCCTTCATGCGCAGCCAGTAATGGTGAAAACCGACCCCGGCGATGTCGGTGCCATAGGCGCCGAATGGATGGATATAGCGCTCGCCGACCGCGCCGAAATCTGCGAAATCGATGCCCAGTTTGAAGGTCGCGCGCGTCCTGCGCATGAACTCCATCTCGTCGAGTCCGAGACGGCGGATGAATTCGCGCAGATGCGGCAGCGTCGCCTCGCCGACGCCGACAATGCCGATTTCTTCGGATTCGACGAGATGGATGTCGGCCTGCCCGGGCAGCAGCTTGGCGAGCGCGGCCGCCGTCATCCAGCCGGCGGTGCCGCCGCCCAATATGACGACACGAACGGGCTCGGGTGCCGTCAAGGCCGGGCGTCCGCGCGCGCCGCGTGCGGCCCGACGACCGCTCCGGTGAACAGCCCGGCGTCGACCGTGGCGAGCACCGACGCATCGACATCGGCCGCCACCGTCTGCCAATCCGCCGCCCCGGCAGCGCGCCATCGCACGGCGGCCTTGTCGCGGTTCAAGCGGATCTGCAAATCGATCGCTGCCGGAACCTTATCGCCGAGCGCGATCCGCTTGACCACTACGCCATCGGCCGACTCGGTCGCGGCGCCGCGGCGGCGCAGCACAATCGCATCGCCGCCCGCCAGCCGCTCGCGGCCGAAGAAGAGAAAATGATCCTCGTCGGTCAGCGCGAGCAGCCCGGCGCGGTCGCCCGTTGCGGTGGGCGCAAATGCGACGCGCGTTTCGAAAACGGCGTCGTGGTGGCGTAGCCGCTTGCCGATGAAACTGGGCTGGTCGAGCGACCCCGCGGCGATCGGGCGTGCTGTCAGTCGCAGCGCGCCGCGTTGGTCCGACAGGCTCCACCAGGCGCGACCCTGCGGCGTGCGCAGCATCATCCAGTCGAGCGCGAGGCGCGGATCGTCGAAATCGTCGCGCCACCGGTCGATCGTGTCGCCTGCGAAGGATGGTAGGGCGGGGCGCTTGCCGGTCGGCGCGATCGCTGTCCCGGGCGGCAGGATCAGCGGCCAGCCATCCTTCCATTGCATCGGCAACAGGAACGTCTCGCGCCCCAAATTGGTCTGCTGTCCCGCATAAGGCCGCGTCGCCAGGAAAACCGCCCACCAGCTGCCGTCGGCGATCTGGACGAAATCCGCGTGCCCCGTCGCCTGCACCGGCCATGCGCGATCCTCGGGCAGGTCGCGTTGGGTCAGAATCGGGTTGTTCGGGCCCGCGCGATAGGGGCCGGTGATTGTGCCGGCGCGATAGATGGTCTGGCTGTGCTGATCGGCGGTGCCGCCCTCGGCCGCGGTTAGATAATAATAGCGTCCGACCCGGTAGATATGCGGCCCTTCGGCCCAGACCGGCTTGTCGGCGGGATGCACGCCCTTGTCGACGAGCAGGGTGCGCGTCGGCGACATCTTCATCGCCGTCAGATCGATCTCTTGAAGCCACAGCGCGCGGTGGCCGTCATATTCGGGCGGTTCGGGTGGCGCATCATTATAGGCGATCCACGCGCGGCCATCCTCATCGACGAACAGCGAAGGGTCGATGCCGCCGAAGTCGAGCCAGTGCGGGTCTGACCACGGGCCGGCCGGATCGTCGGCGGTGATGATGAAATTGCCGCCGCAATCGATGCAGGTGTTGACGATATAAAAGCGCCCGTCGTGATGGCTGATCGCGGGCGCGAACAACCCGCGCGTGACGCCGACCTTGCCGATCGTAAGCTGGCCCGGGCGGTCGATCGCGTTCCCGATTTGGCGCCAGTGAACAAGGTCGCGGCTGTGATAGACCGGCAGGCCGGGAAACCAGCTAAAGGTCGAATTGACGAGATAATAGTCGTCCTCGACGCGGACGATCGACGGGTCGGGCTGAAAGCCGGGGAGCACCGGATTGGCGAATTGGCCGGGTCCGACCGCGGCCGATTCGGCGTCGGGTGTACCCGAATAGGCGACATACTCGAAGGTCGCGACCGGCGGCGCGCCGGATTGCGCCGCGGCCGGCGCGGCCGCCAGACTCCATGCCGCCCAGGCAATATATCGCCAATCCCCCAACTCGCATCTCCCGCACATTCGTCCGATCGGGCGTTTGGCCCCCAGCGAATGATTTTCTGATCGCCAACCTTGACACGACCCCCTAGAGCGTGATGGTAGCGCTATCACGACAATGGCTGTGGGGAGGATTTAGGTCAATGAGTTTTGCGTTGGGCACCGTTCTGCCTGCCGATTGGCGTTCGGCGCGCCTGCTCGGACGCGTGGATTTGGGCGCGGGACCAACTCCTGTGCTGATCGACGGCGGGACGCTTTATGACCTGACCCCCAGCGCCGCCACCGTGTCGGCAGCGATCGCGCGCCGCCAATGGCTGCCCGAACATGGCAAGGAAATCGCGGCGCTCGACCCAGATGTCCCGGCGTTGCCCGAAGGCGCGTCGTTGCTCAGCCCGATCGACCTGCAATGCATCAAGGCGGCGGGGGTAACCTTTGCCGTCTCGGCGATCGAGCGCGTGATCGAGGAACGTGCGCGCGGCGACGCCTCGCAGGCCGCGAACATTCGTGCCGGGCTGGAGCTGCATATCGGGCAGGGAATCCGTTCGGTCGTCCCTGGCTCGGCCGAGGCCGCGGCGCTGAAGGCGGCGCTGATCGCCGAGGACATGTGGTCGCAATATCTGGAAGTCGCGATCGGCCCTGATGCCGAGGTCTTCACGAAGTCGGCGGTGCTGTCGTCGGTCGGCACCGGCGCGCCCATCGGCGTCCGCTCCGATTCGAACTGGAATAATCCCGAACCCGAAGTCGCGCTGATCATGGACAGCACAGGAGAAGCCGTTGGAGCGACGCTTGGCAATGACGTCAACCTGCGCGATTTCGAGGGGCGCTCGGCGCTGCTGCTCGGCAAGGCGAAGGACAATAATGCCTCGGCGGCGCTGGGGCCGTTCATCCGGCTGTTCGACGACGGGTTCACGATAGACGATGTGCGGAGCGCCGAAATCGACCTCCGCATCGAGGGCGCCGACGGCTATGTGCTGACCGGCAAGAACCAGATGGGGCAGATCAGCCGCGACCCGCTCGACCTCGCGGCGCAGGCGCGTAGCGAGCATCATTATCCCGACGGTTACGCACTCTATCTCGGCACGCTCTTTGCGCCGACGCAGGATCGCGACGTACCGGGCGGCGGTTTCACGCACAAGGTCGGCGACCGGGTGACGATATCGACGGCTCGGCTCGGCACGCTGGAAAATATCGTCACCACATCGCGCGATGCGCCGCCCTGGACCATGGGCATCGCCGAGCTTTTTCGCAATCTCGCGAGCCGTGGGCTCATCGATCGCATTTAAAGGACTTACAGAACCAATGACTTTGAAACTCGCGCATTTGATCAACGGCGAGCGCGTCGGCGCCGATGAGGCGGAGCTGGAAAGCTTGAACCCGTCGAACACCGACGAGGTGGTGGCGCTGTTTCCCGCGGGCGACGGAGCGGCGGTCGACGCCGCGGTTGCCGCCGCACGGGCCGCGCAGCCGGGCTGGGCCAATTCATCGCCCGAAGTACGCGCCGACCTGCTCGACAAGGTAGCGGCGACGATCATGGCGCGCGCGGCCGAGCTTGGTGAACTTCTCGCGCGCGAAGAAGGCAAGACCCGCGCCGAAGGAATGGGCGAGGTGATCCGCGCCGCGCGCATCTTCCGCTATTTCGGCGGCGAGGCGCTGCGCCGTCACGGCCAGACGCTCGAATCGACTCGCCCCGGCCTCGACGTCGCGACCTACCGCGAGGCGGTCGGCGTCTACGGCCTGATCACCCCGTGGAATTTCCCGATCGCCATTCCAGCATGGAAATCGGCGCCCGCACTTGCCTTCGGCAATACCGTGGTGATCAAGCCCGCCAATGTCACCCCCGCAATCGCAAGCGCCCTTGCCGATATCATCATGGAATGCGGCGCGCCGCCGGGGGTTTTCAACATGGTGCTTGGGCAGGGTCAGGTCGGCGCTGCGATTGCCGATCATCCCGGCGTCGACGCGATCTCCTTCACCGGCTCGCAGGGCGTCGGCGCCAAGGTCGGTATGGCGGCGATGACGCGGCAGGCACGGGTGCAGCTGGAGATGGGCGGCAAGAACCCGCTTGTCGTCCTCGCCGACGCCGATCTCGACAGGGCGGTGGCGATCGCGCTCGACGGCGGCTTTTTCCAGACCGGGCAGCGCTGCACAGCCTCGTCGCGCGTGATCGTCGCGGACGCCATCCACGACCGTTTCGTCGCCGCGCTGGCCGAAAAGGCCAAGGGGTTGCGCGTCGGCGCGGCGCTCGATCCCCAAACACAGGTCGGCCCGGCGGCGAGCGAGGCGCAGTTCGAGCAGAATCTGCGCTATGCGAAGATCGCGGTCGACGAAGGTGGGCGCTGCGTCATCGGCGGCGATGCGGTGAAGGCGGATACGCCCGGCTATTATATGGCGCCGACGCTGGTCGCCGACACCAATCCCGACATGCGGATCAATAATGAAGAGGTCTTCGGTCCAATGGTCTCGACAGTGCGAGTCAAGGATTATGACGCCGCGCTCGAACTCGCCAATGCCGGCGAATTCGGACTGTCGTCGGGGATCGTCACCAACAGCCAGAAGCATGCCCGCCATTTTCGCAAGCACGTCCGTGCGGGCATGGTGATGGTCAATCTGCCGACCGCTGGGGTCGATTATCATGTGCCGTTCGGCGGGACGCGCAAATCGAGCTATGGCGCGCGCGAGCAAGGATTTGCCGCAATCGAGTTCTATACGCAGATCAAGACGGTCTACACGGGGGATTGAGCGTGCTGACTCGAACGACACAAGATCAAAAATCGGCGGCGAAATATCCCAGTCTCGCCGGCAAACGCGTGCTGGTAACCGGTGGCGCGAGCGGCATCGGCGAGGCGCTGGTCGGCGGCTTTGCCGCGCAAGGCGCGCAAGTGGCTTTCCTCGACAGGCAGGCCGAGGCCGGTGAAGCGCTGGTTCGTCGCCTGTCGGTCGATGGCGACGCGGTGCCCCCGCGCTTTGCACTGTGCGATCTCACCAATCTCGACAGTCTCGGCGGCAATATAGCGATGCTCGCCGACGAATTTGGCAGCTTCGACATCTTGCTTAACAATGCCGCGAACGATGACCGCCATGCGATCGGCGATGTCACCCCGGCCTATTGGGACGAACGGATCGCGGTCAATTTGCGGCATTTATTTTTCGCCGCACAGGCGGTCATACCCGGCATGAAAGCTGCGGGCGGCGGATCTATCGTCAATTTCGGATCGATCAGCTGGCACCTCGCGCTGCCCGATCTGGTGCTGTACCAGACCGCGAAAGCTGCGATCGAGGGCATGACACGGTCGATGGCGCGCGAACTGGGCGGCGACAATATCCGCGTCAACACCATCATTCCCGGCAATGTGGAAACCCCGCGCCAGGCCAAATGGTACACCCCCGAGGGCGAGGCCGAGATTATCGCTGCGCAATGTCTCAAGAGCCGCGTTCAGCCAGCGGATATCGCGGCCATGGCGCTGTTTCTTGCGTCGGACGATGCGCGCATGTGCACTGGCCACGACTATTGGGTCGACGCGGGTTGGCGTTGATGGCGATGTCCCCCGAACCGGTCGCTTTTCCGTCGACTTCGCTCGGCGAGGGGCCGGTGTGGGACGCGGCGCGACAATGCCTGTGGTTTGTCGACATCAAACAGAGAAAGCTTTTCCGCTTCGACCCCGCGTCGCCGACGCTCGAGCAATGGCGGGCACCGGGTGAAATCGGATGGGCGCTGCCGGCGGACGATGGGCTGCTGCTGTGCGGGTTGCAGGGCGGACTCCATTGGTTCGATGCGACTACGGGAGAATTTTCGGCCTGGCTGACGGTCGAGCTCGATCTGCCGGGTAACCGCCTCAACGATGCCTGCACCGATGGCAGCGGCGCGGTGTGGTTCGGATCGATGGACAATGCGTGCGTCGCCGAAACCGGCAGCTTCTATCGGCTGGCGGCGGGACATATCGAGCAAGCGGGGCCGAGCAAGGTCGCGATCACCAACGGCCCTGCCATCGCGCCCGACGGCGCGACGATCTATTTCACCGACACGCTCGCCGGGAAAATCTGGGCCGCGACGATCGGCCCGGATGGGACGCCCGGTGCGCTGCGGCCTTTTGTGAGCTTCAGCGGCGATATGGGTCACCCCGACGGATCGATAACCGACGCCGCGGGCAATGTATGGGTCGGCTGCTATGCAGGCTGGGCGGCGCGCTGTTTCAACCCGGCGGGCGAAGAAATTGCGAAGGTCGATTTCCCGACCGCGAACATCACCAAGCTCGCCTTTGGCGGACCCGATCTTATGACGCTTTACGCAACCTCGGCGCATCAGGAAATGTCGGCTGAGGAGCGCGTGGCGCAGCCGCTCGCGGGGGCCTTGTTCGCCTTTTCTCCGGAAGTCGGCGGCCATTCGCTGCCGCTGGTGCGTGCGACGTGACCTGGCGGACGCTGCTGCTTGCGGCCGCCGCATGGGCCGGTCCGGCGCTTGCACAAGTCACGCTGGCGCCGCCCTTCACCGACCATGCGGTCATTCAGCGTGGCCAGCCGATCCCGATCCGTGGCACCGCGGCGCCCGGCGAAAAGCTGACCGTTCGGCTGGCCGGCAAGGAGGCGACGGCAAAGGCCGACGGCGAAGGATATTGGCAAGTCAGCTTTGCTGCGCTCCCCGCTGGCGGGCCATATGATCTGAGTGTGCTTGGCGCTGAGGGTCGTGTGCTTGCGGCGGCCAAGGATGTGATGCTGGGCGATGTCTGGCTCTGCTCGGGCCAGTCGAACATGGAGCTTCCGGTACGCCGTGCGCTCGATTTCGACAATCAGGCGGCGACTTTCGCCGACCCGGGCCTGCGACTGTTGACGGTCGACAAGGCGACCGCGACCGCGCCGCAGCGGCGCTTTGCTGTCGCGCCGTCATGGTTGCCGGGATCGGCTGACAGCATCCCCGATTTCTCTGCCGCCTGCTTTTATATGGCGCGCGACCTGCGCGCGGCGCGCGGGGTCGCTATCGGCGCGATCGATGCAACTTGGGGAGGCACGCAGATCCGCGCCTGGCTCGCTCCCGCTGCGACGCGGACGATCTATGGCCAGGGCGAAGCCGATCTGCTGGCGCTCTATGCCCGCGATCCACTTGCGGCGAACCAGGCGTTTTTCCTGCGCTGGGCCGATTGGTGGCGAAAGTTAAGCGGCGATGCCCCGGGCGATGAGCCGTGGATCACGCCCGACCGCCTGAAATGGATGCCCTTTCCCTCGATATCCTATTGGGACGAATGGAAGGGGACCGACTTCAAGGCCTTCAACGGCTATGTCTGGGCGCGGCGAAGCGTCGTGCTGACCCCCGCGCAGGCTGCGCAAGGCGCGACGCTCTCGCTGGGCGTCATCGACGACAGCGACGAGACTTTCGTCAATGGCAAGGTCGTCGCCAATACGTTCAGCTGGTCCGACGCGCGTCGTTATGCGGTTCCCGCCGGACACTGGCGCGCCGGCAAGAACGAGATCGTCGTGTTGGTCGGCGATAGCTGGGGCAATGGCGGTTTCCAGGGACCGGCCGATGCGCTGAAGCTAAGCTTTGCCGATGGCAGCGACATCCCGATCGGCGACGGCTGGTCCTACGCCATTGCGACCACGCAGGCCGGCGGGGCGCCGCGACCGCCGTGGGACCAGATCGCCGGGCTGGGGCTCATCCACAATGCGATGGTCGCGCCGCTCGGTCCGATCCGCCTGGACGGTGTCGCCTGGTATCAGGGTGAGGCCGATGTCGGGATGCCGGGATATGACGCGCGGCTTGCGGCGCTGATCGACGGGTGGCGCGGCCAGTTCGACCGGACGGATTTGCCATTCCTCGTGGTCGGCCTCGCCAATTTCGGCGATCCGGTGACCAAGCCCTCCGAAAGCGGCTGGGCGATGCTCCGCGATGAACAGCGCCGCGCCGCCGATGCCGATGCGGCCATGACGCTCGTCGCGGCGCTCGATTTGGGAGAGCGGCTCGATATTCATCCTGCAAACAAGATCGAACTCGGCCACCGGCTCGCGCGCGCCGCAGAGCGCAAGCCGCTGCCGCACGTCGTGGGCGCGACGCGGCAGGACGGCGCGATCTTCGTGCGCTTCGAGGGGGTGACCGGCGCGTTGGCGAGTTGGAGCAGCGCGCAGGCGATTGGGTTCGAATTGTGCGGCGATGCTGCGGGCAGCTGTCGCTTTGCATCTGCGATCGCGAGGGGCGCTACCGTCGAGATCGCCGATGACGGGCAACCTGCAACGCGGGTCCGTTACGCTTGGGCGGACACCCCGGTCGTCAACCTGTTCGACGCCGCCAATCTGCCGGTCAGCAGCTTCGAGATCCCGATCCGTTAGTCCTCCGCGTCAATGATTGTGGCGCGGCAAGGTCTTCGATGTCTGCTGATATTTCAGGGCGAATTCCATCACCCCGCCTTCGCCGAGCTGGCCGGTCTTTTCGCGGAACAACTCTTCCCATGGCGTGTTGCTCGGTGGGATTTCGGGCAGGCCGTCACGCTTTCGCCGCTCGATCTCTTCGGCCGCGACCAGCATGTCGCACGTTCCGGCATTGAGGTCGACGCGGACCGTATCGCCGTCACGGAGCCACGCCAGCCCGCCGCCCGCCGCGCTTTCAGGCGAGGCATTGAGGATCGACGGGCTGTCCGACGTTCCCGACTGGCGCCCGTCGCCGAGCGTGGGCAGCCATTGGATACCACGCTGGATCAGTGCGTCGGGGGGCTGCATGTTGACGACTTCCGCCGACCCCGGCCAGCCGAGGACGCCCGAAGAGCGCATCGCCAGGATGCAATTCTCGTCGATGTTCAGCGCCGGGTCGTTGATCCGGTGATGATAGTCGTCAGATCCGTCGAACACGATCGCGCGCGCCTCGAATATTCCTTCCGCGCCCGGGCGCGACAGATAGCGGGTGCGAAACTCGTCCGAGATCACCGATGTCTTCATAACGGCGAAATCGAATAAATTGCCCTTGAGGGTCAGGAATCCTGCCTTGTCCTGCAAGGGGTCGGCGAAGGGGCGGATCATTTCGCGGTCGCCGCTTTCGCGTCCCGCCAAATTCTCGGCGATGGTGCGCCCGGTGACGGTCAGGCAATCGCCGACCAGCTTCCCGGCATTCAGCAATTCCCACATTGCGGCGGGCACGCCGCCGGCGCGGTGGAAGCGCTCGCCCAGATACTCGCCCGCCGGCTGCATGTTGACGAGCAGCGGCAGGTCATAGCCATGGTCGGTCCACACGTCGGGCTCCAACTTGACCCCCGCGTGCCGCGCCATCGCGACGATATGCGGCTGCGCGTTGCTCGATCCGCCGCAGACGCTGACCGTGGCGATGGCGTTCAAGAACGCCTCGCGCGTCAGGATGCGCGACGGGCGCAAATCCTCGTGCACCATTTCGACGATCCGCCGCCCGGTACGATAGGCATATTGGCCGCGTTCGCGGTAAGGCGCCGGGATCGCGGCGCAGCCGGTGAGCGACAGGCCGAGCGCCTCCGCGACCGCGTTCATCGTCGACGCCGTGCCCATCGAATTGCAATGACCGAGCGAAGGTGCGCTCGATGTCGCGCGGTCGAGGAATTCGGCTTCATCGATCAGTCCCGCCGACAGCGCGCGACGGCTACGCCAGATCACTGTGCCCGATCCGACCAGTTCGCCGTCATGCCATCCGTCGAGCATCGGTCCGCCCGACAAGACAATTGCCGGGATATCGACCGTCGCCGCCGCCATCACCTGCGACGGCGTGGTCTTGTCGCACCCTGTCGTCAACACCACGGCGTCGAGCGGATAGCCGTTCAAAATCTCGACCAGCCCCAGATAGGCGAGATTGCGGTCGAGCGCCGCGGTGGGCCGCCGGCAGTTTTCGAAGATCGGGTGGACCGGAAACTCGATGGGAATGCCCCCCGCATCGCGGATGCCGTCTCGGACGCGCTTGGCCAGATCGACGTGGACGCGGTTGCACGGGGACAGGTCGCTACCCGATTGGGCGATGCCGATGATCGGCTTGCCAGACCGCAATTCCTCGGACGTCGTCCCATAGTTCATGAAGCGCTCGAGATAGAGCGCCGTCATGTCCCAGCGTTCGGGATTGTCGAACCAGTCGCGCGATCGCAGCCGGGGGCGGGACGGGGGTTCGGTCACCGTCGTTCTACGCCCTTCGGCCGGCGCGTGGCGAGGCTGGGCGCGGCGTCGGATTCGCGCCGTATCAGCGAATAGGGCATGGTCATCTGTTGCTCCTCGGCGTCATCGCCAGCTTTTCGCGTGCGCATGATCGTGGCGATCGCGGCGACCGCCCAGGCGGTCATCTCGCGGATCGGCTGGCGGATGGTCGTCAACTCGGGCCAGATCGTGCTGGCCATCGCGGTGTCGTCGAACCCGCACACGGTGATGTCGTTCGGCACATCGAGGTGGCGCCGGTGCGCGACCGCGACGGTCGCTGCCGCCATATCGTCGTTCGAGGCGAAGATCGCTGTCGGTCGCGGTGTAACCGCAAGCAAGCGCTCGGCACCGTCCATCCCTGATCGGTAAGTAAAGCGGCCCTGCACGACCAACTCGTCGGATGCTTCGAGTCCGGCATCGGCCATCGCTGCCAGATAGCCGTTCAGTCGCCGACCGCTCGCGACCTGTTCTGGGTTTCCGATGATGAAGCCGATTCGCCGATGGCCCAGGTCGATGATGTGTTTGGTCATGTCATAGGCAGCCTGAAAATCGTCGATCATCACCGCGCCATGCGATCCTGTCGCCTTACCCGGCCCGACCGCGATCGCAATCGCATCCAGTTCGCTGACCAGGTCGAGGACGCTCTGGTCGTCGCACAGCGGTGGCGGCAGGATGAAGCCCTTGATGCCGCCTTGGGCCAGATTGCGCATCAGCGCCTGTGCCTCCCCGACATCGAGACAGCTTTGCACGATCAGGTGGATGTCGCTCCGCGTCGCTTCTTCGAGCGCGCCCATCAGAAATTCGCTGAGATAGGAGGCCGACGGGTTGTCGAAGAGCAGCGCGATCCGTAATTGCTCGCCGCCAGCCAGGCTGCGCGCGGCGCGGTTCGGCATGTAGCGCAGCGCCGCGATCGCATCCATCACCTGTTGCCGCGTCGCCGCGCGGACATTCGAGTCGCCGTTAATGACGCGGCTCACCGTCATCGGCGAACAACCCGCGGCAGCGGCGACGTCGGATATGGTCGGGGCCTTGCCCTGGCGGCGGCCCTGGCGGGGCGTGGTAGCGCTCTTTTGGCTCATGCCAGCGTCCCTAAAACGTCTGACCTGCCAGCGCTAGGCGAATATCGGGGGGACGCCGTGATCATATACCGGGCGCCTCGGGAAAGCTTTGGGCGCGGTACCATGACAGCGGGTGCTTGGGCGCCGCATGCCCTGCGGGCAACGGACGCCGCGACAAAGACTGGAAATAGGCGATCGACGCGTCGCGCCACCAACGCGCCTCGTCCCGTTGGACCTTGAGCAATGCGGCAACCTCGCCGTGGCGGCGCGCGTCGATCCGGTCGCGAAGGCCATCCCACCGGACCGCCATCGCATCGACTCCGGCAACGCCGCGGTCGTAACGGACCACCAGCTCGTCCCAGACCGTCCGCCCGGTTGCCAGCCGGTCGTCCCAGCGCTTACGATGGAACCATAGCAAAAAGGGCAGGGCCGGGTCGCTTTCGTCGGCGTACCGCCTTGCCAATCCAGCCGGATATTGTGCAAGCGCGTCGCTGCCGCTCGCGGTGCGGTCGAACCCGATGCCTTCCGCATCGGCGCGATGGTAATAGACCGGGTTCCAGTCGGGCCTGCCCAGATTGTCGACCCATGGCGCTGGGCCATAATGATGATCGCTGCCCATCAGATGCGCAAGGCCGAGGGGTGTCATCGTATCGACCACCGTCTGCCGGCTCGTCATCATCATCGGTACGACCGCGTCGATCAGCTGCGGATCGGGCGCGAATGTCTGCGCCACCCATTCGCGCGCGACGGCTTCAGACGAACGCGCCGGGTCCCACGCCAGACGCCCGAATGCATACCAGTTCGCTTGGTCGAAATGCGATCCGGTCCAGTTGCGGTCCGATCCGATATTGGCGACCCCTGCGATCAGGCTGGTCGGACCGCCGGTCACGACCTCGGCAAGCGTCGAGCGCCCGCCTTTGCCCAGCCCCCTTGTGTCGAGCGCCTCTTCGAACAGCGGCGCCAGATAGGCGAGGTGGGTCGAAAAGCCCAGATATTCCTTGGTGATCTGCAGCTCGAGTCCGACCCGTGTCTTCGGCATCGCGCCGAACAAGGGGCTTACCGGCTCGCGCGGCTGGAAATCGAGCGGGCCGTTCTTGACCTGCACGACGACATTGGCGTCGAATTGTCCATCGAGCGGCTGGAAGGCGCGATAGGCCTGCATCGTCCGTTCGACCGCCGGATCGGGATCATAAACAAAGGCGCGCCAGATCACGATGCCGCGTCTGCCGATCGCGCGCGCCAGCATATTGGCGCCGTCGGCGTGCGATCGTCCATAATCCTGCGGACCCGGTTGGCCTTCGCTGTTCGCCTTGACCAAAAAGCCGCCAAAGTCGGGGATGGCGGCGTAGATTTCGTCGGCTTTCGCTTGCCACCAGCGCTGGACCTCGGGGTCGAGCGGATCGGCCGTGGCGAGGCCGCCGAGATCGCGCGGTGCCGAAAAGCGCGCCGACAGATAGAGGCGGATGCCATAGGGACGCAACGTGTCGGCAAGCGCTTTGGCCTTGTCGATAAAGCGCGGGGTCAGGAAGGTCGCGGGCGCATTGACATTGTTCACCGCAACCGCGTTGATCCCGATCGACGCATTGGCGCGTGCATAGTCCGTCAGGCGAGGGTCGACATAACCGGGCAGCCGCCACCATTGGAAGATCGAGCGGCCGGAATAGCCACGCTCGACGCTGCCGTCGATATTGTCCCAATGATCGAGCATGCGGATCGCGACGCGCGGAGCGTCGCCCTGTGGCAAGGCGTCGAGCGGCGCTTGTTGCTGGATATGGCGGAGGAGGGCGAAGCTCCCGTACAACAGTCCGATATCGTCGTGCGCGGAAATGACGACGCGGCCGCCGTTTAGGCGGTCGACCCGAAACGCGCCCGGAAGAGCAGGGGCTCTTTTGGCGATCTTCGACAACGCTTCAGCGCAGGGCCGATCGACGCGGCACAGCAGCAGGTCGGCTCCGTTGTTGGCGATCGAAAGGGGCCGGCCAAGCCACACCGCGAAGGCGCGGCGGAGTTCAGACGTTGCGGCATCGACCGTCGCGCTGGGAGGGGCGTCGATCGTCAAAGTCGGGGCAATCGCGGCGACTGGCTCGGCATAGGCTGGGGGAAGCGGGCGATAGCGCAGCCACAGCATATAGCCGTCCTCCCCCCGCGCCTGGGCGGCGCAGAACAGGATGGCGGTAGCGCCTGCCGTAATGGCTCCGATGACCCGCTTCGTCCTGATCCTATCCTCCGCAAAGCGTTTGGCGTGTCTTGACAGCTCGCACCGCTTTCTTTCATGGTAGCGCTAACATAAGCGCGGGGAATCGATCCGTGCAAGCAAAAATGGGAGAGAGACGATCATGCGCATGACTATGGCGGCCGCGCTTCTGGCCACGACGATGATGCTGCCACTCGCGCAAGTCGTGGGCCAGCAACCCGCCCCCGCATCGGCAGTATCGACCGCCAAGCCGCCCGCCAATGCGCCCTATCGCAACGCCAGTCTCCCCATCGATGCGCGCATCGCCGATCTGCTCGCGCGGATGACGCTGGAGGAAAAGGTCGCGCAGATCATCACCTTGTGGGACAGCAAGGCCGACGTCCAGAATGCCGACACCAGCTGGAATGCCGACAAGGCATCGGCGAAATTCCCCGATGGCCTTGGCCAGATCGCGCGTCCGTCAGACCGCAGTGGGCCCAGCAGCCCGCGCACCAACAAATTGCGCTCGATCGAGGAAAGCGTCGCTTATGTGAACGCCGTTCAGAACTGGGCAGTCAAACAAACGCGGCTCGGCATTCCGGTGTTGTTCCACGAAGAGTCGCTCCATGGCCTCGCGGCGCGTGATGCGACGAGTTTTCCGCAGTCAATCGCCATGGCTTCGACGTGGGATCCGGGCCTGATCCGCGACGTCAACAGCGTGATCGCCCGCGAAGTCCGCGCGCGCGGCGTGCCCTATGTACTGTCGCCCGTCGTCGACGTCGCGCGCGACCCGCGCTGGGGGCGGATCGAGGAAACCTTCGGCGAGGATCCCTACCTCGTTAGCGAAATGGGGGTCGCGGCGGTCGAGGGGCTGCAAGGCAAGGGTCCTCCGGGGCCGCTCGCGCCCGGCAAGGTTTTCGCAACGCTCAAGCATATGACCGGCCACGGCCAGCCTGAAAGCGGCACCAATGTCGGGCCGGCCCCGATCGCCGAACGCACGCTGCGCGAAGATTTTTTCCCGCCGTTCGAAGCGGTGGTGAAGCGCACCGGCATTGAGGCGGTGATGGCAAGCTATAACGAAATCGACGGCGTCCCCAGCCACGTCAACAAATGGCTGCTCGGCGACGTGCTGCGCGGCGAATGGGGATTCGAGGGCGCGGTCGTCAGCGATTATTATGCGATCGACGATCTGGTCAAGCTTCACAAGATCGCGGTCGATCTGCCCGATGCGGCACGCCAGGCGTTGGCGGCGGGGGTCGATAGCGACCTGCCCAATGGGGCAGCGTACAAGACGCTCGTCGATTCGGTGCGCGCGGGCAAGGTGAAGGAGGCCGACATCGATGCCGCGGTGACGCGGATGCTGCGAATCAAATTCCTTGCCGGGCTGTTCGAAAATCCGTTCGCGACGATGAAGGCGACCGCCGTCACCAACAATGAAGAGGCGATTGCGCTGGCGCGGCGCACCGCGGAAAAATCGCTGATCCTGCTTAAGAATGATGGCGTCTTGCCGCTCGCTTTGCCTGCCGCCGGAGCGCCCAAGCCGACCATCGCGGTGATCGGGCCAAACGCTTCCGTCGCCCGGCTCGGCGGCTATTACGGCATCCCGCCCAAGACGGTGTCGCCGCTCGACGGGATCAAGGCGCTGGTCGGCGACAAGGCGACCATCGTCTATAGCGAAGGTGTCAAGATCACCGAAAACGACGATTGGTGGGCCGACGAGGTCGAGCTCTCCGATCCCGCCGCCAACCGCCAGCGCATCGCAGCGGCGGTGGAGGCGGCGCGCGGTGCCGACCATATCCTGCTGTTCATCGGCGACACCGAACAGACGAGCCGCGAAGGTTGGGCCGATACCCATCTCGGCGACCGTTCGGACATCGACATCGTCGGCGAACAGGAGGAATTGCTCGACGCGCTGAAGGCGCTCGGCAAGCCGGTGGTCGTCGTTCTCGTCAACGGGCGCCCGCCCTCCTATCCGGGCGTCGTCGCCAAGGCCGACGCGATCCTCGAAACCTGGTACGGCGGCGAGCAGCAGGGGCATGCGATCGCCGATGCGCTGTTCGGACGCACCAATCCCGGTGGCAAATTGCCGGTCACCGTAGCGCGCAACGTCGGCCAGCTGCCCTTTTTCTATAACCATAAGCCGACCGCGCGGCGCGGCTATCTGTTCGACGACAAGGCGCCGTTGTTTCCTTTCGGTTACGGGCTGAGCTACACTAAATTCGCGATCGGCGCGCCGCGCCTGTCGGCCGCGTCGATTGCCGCGGGGCAGCCGGTGGCGGTCACGGTCGATGTCGCCAACAGCGGATCGCGCGCCGGCGACGAGGTAGTACAGGTCTATGTCCGCGACAGCATCAGTTCGGTCACCCGCCCAGTCAAGGAACTCAAGGGATTCCAGCGCGTCACGCTGAAACCCGGCGAGACGAAGCCGGTTACGATCACGCTGACGCCGGCGGCTTTTCAAATGTGGAACGGCGCGATGCAGCGGATAATCGAACCCGGCGAGTTTGAAATCATGGTCGGCGCCAATTCGGCCGAACTTCAGTCGGCCAAGCTGGTCGTCACCCCGTGAGCGATGCGGCATTCACTCGTCGCGAGGCGCTGACCGGCCTGTCGGCGCTGTCGCTGACCGCATGCGCCGGCCGTGTCGGGCCGACCACGGCATCGCCCCCGGCGGGCGGCGAAGGCCTGCACGCGATCGCGGCACGCAAGGGGCTGCGTTTCGGCTCGGCGATTGCTTACGGCGTCGAAGGATCGGACAGCGGGTCGATCGGCAACCCCGCCTATCGCACCATTATCGAGCGCGAATGTGGGCTGGTCGTCGCCGAAAATGAAATGAAGTGGCAGGCGATCCGGCCCGCCCCCGATCAATATGATTTCGCTGCCTTCGACGCCATCGTCCGCTACGCCAAATCGAAAGGCCTCGACGTTCGCGGCCACACGCTGCTCTGGCATCGCCCGAAATGGATGCCCGACTGGGTGAACAATTATGATTATGGCACGCACCCTGCGACCGAAGCGGCGCGGCTGGTCACCAGCCATATCGAAACAGTGACCCGGCGCTATCGCGGCGTCATCACCAGCTATGATGTCGTCAACGAATTGTTCGATGACAAGACCGGCGCCTTTGTCGACACTTCGATGTCGACCGCGATGGGTAGCCATGAGGCGGTGGTCGATCTGGCGTTCCATACCGCGCGCCGCGAACTGCCCGAGGCCGAACTCGTCTATAATGATTATATGAGCTGGGAGCCCGGCCATGCGAACCACCGGGCGGGCGTACTCCGTCTGCTCGAGGGTTTTCGCAAGCGCGGCGTCCCGTGCGACGCGCTCGGCATCCAGTCGCATATCGAAATGCGCACGATCGACCGCGCGACCGGTATCGGACCCTATGATCTTAAGGAGTGGCGTGCCTTCTGCGACGCGGTTACCGACATGGGATACCGGCTGCTGCTCACCGAATTCGACGTGAAGGACAATGGCCTGCCTGCTGACCACGGCGCGCGCGACGCCGGCGTCGCCAACTACACCCGCGCCTATATGGAGGTCATGCTCTCCTATCCGCAGCTTCGCGACATTCTGGCGTGGGGCATGGTCGACAAATTCAGCTGGCTTCAGGGGTTTGCTCCGCGCGCCGACGGTCTGCCGCAACGTTGTTGTCCTTATGGCGACGATTACCATCCGCATCCGATGCGCGCGGTGCTCGCCGAGCTCTTTACCGGCGCCGCGCCGCGCTCTTGATCCGGGCGTGACGAGGGCGACAACGGACGATGACCGCAGCGCCCGATTGCCGTCCCGCCGATACGGCGAACATCGACGTGATGGCGATCGGGGAGGAGCGGTCGCCGTTGATCCGGATCGAAGGGGCCACCACCAACGCGGGCGCGCTGGTCGACTTCGCTTGCAATTCCGTGCCCTTTGCGCCGGTCACCGACAATCTCTATCCCGGCCTGCGCGCGCCTATGCCGCTTGAATATGTGCGAGCGATGGTCGCCCGGCTCGATCCCCTCATCCGTCGCGTCTACAGGCTGGATCAGGTCAGATTGGCGCGCGCCGAATGCTTTTTTTCTATCGTCACCACACCCGCTGCCGATCTCGTCCAGCTCCAGACGGTGCCACATATCGACACTAGCGACCCGCTGCACTTCGCCACCGTCCATTATCTCTGCCCGCCGCATTTCGGTGGGACCGGGTTTTTCCGCCAACTGTCAACGGGGTTCGAAACGATATCGCCCGATCGCGAGGCTGAATGGGGCCGCGCCCGCGATGCGATGTTGGCCAACTCCCGCGATACGGCTTATCCATCCACCGACACCCCCGACCATATCCGGGTTTCCGCAATTCCGGCGGCGTTCGACCGGTTGATCCTCTATCGTAGCAACGCGCTGCATGCGGGAGTCATCGATCCGGCGGTCGACCACGCCGCCGATCCCCGCACCGGGCGCCTCACCGCGACGATGTTCATCGCCTATCGCCGGACGGCCGCTTCGGCTTCATAAGAAGGGCCGCCACCGGAAGTGACGGCCCCAAGGTGGAGGAAAATTCGGCTGCGCGTCAGAAGGTGAAGCGCGCCAGGATCGTAAAGCGCCGGTCGCTCATATACCATTGACGCGGGACATATTGGATATCGCCCGCGCCATTGAGGACCGCCGCCTCGGTCTTGGTTTGCGAGTTCAATATATTGACCGCCTGGACGCCGAGCTTGAAGTTGTCGGAGACGGTGATCGTTGCCGATGCATCCAACTGGCCATAGGCGCGCTGGAAGATCGGATCGAACGGCGTGATCACGTCGCGGATCGTCAGCAGATAGCGCGAGCGCCAATTGTACGAAGCGCGCAGCGACAGCGGGCCGATGTCGATGAACGGGGTGAAGTTGATCGTATGCTTCGACAGCCCCTGCAGCGGGAAGGCGTCGCCCGCGATCGCCGACTGGCGTCCCGCCGCGACATCGGGGTCGGTCGCCGACAGCGTCGTCTGCGGCACGCCCGAAGATTTGACATAGGTATAGGTCGCCTGCAGCCCCAGCCCCGACAAAGGCCCCGGCAGGAAATCGAACACCTGCTGGTACGACACTTCGGCGCCGGTGACCTTGCCGGTGTCGGACGAATTGACCGCCGTCGTCAGCACCACGGGGAAGGTGGCGCCATTGTTGGTGAGGTCGGTCGACACCGTCGCGTTGGTCACCACATTGTGCAGCCGCTTGTGGAACAGCGACAGCGTGATCTGCCCTACCTTGCTGAAATAATATTCGGCGGTCAGGTCGAAATTGTCCGATGTCGTCGGCAACAAGTTGGGATTGCCCGCGGTCACCGTGGACTGGATCCGGAAGCTGCCCGGAATCGCGGCGCCGGTGCTGTCGACATTCTGCTCCGCGGTCAGGCCCGTTACGTTGAAATAATTGCGCGAAAAGCCGAAGGGCGGCGCGAACACGCCCTTGAAATAACCGGCACGGAACTGCAGCCCGCCGCCGACCTCCAGCTTCAGATTCACGCTCGGCAGGAAATAGTCGTAGGTCGTCTTGGCATCGATCGGCAGCAGGGCGCCGTTCAGATAATCGCGGGCCTGCTGACGCACCGCCGGGGTGAAGGTACAGAAGCCCGTTGCCGGCTGACCGGCATTGGCCGCGTCGATACAAGCTTGTTCGCTCGTAATCGACGTTGGATTGTTGGCGAACTGCTGAAAGCCCTGCGACGTGCGCTTGGTCCGCGTGTAACGCAGCCCGACGTTGCCCGTAAAGCGCAGCCCATTGCCAAATTCGGAATCGAACTTGATCATGCCATAGAGCGCGAAATTCTTGTTTTGCTGCGGGTTGATCTCGCCGGGCTGGAATGGCGTTCCGGCGACATTGCCGCAGCGATCGGCAAGCGAATTCCAGCCGGCATTGATCGTCCGGCCATCGACGCCGCACGTCGTCGTTCCCTGCCATTCGCGGGCGATCGCATTGGCATAGGCGATATAGGCGGCACGATCCTTGACCGTGTCACCTGAATAGAAAAGCCGTCCCTGGCCTTCGATGGGATTGTTGACCGCGCCGCGAAAGAAATTGGGGTAGAAGACTTCTTCATAGCCCGTCAGGGGCGTTCCGCCATTGCCACCGGTTACGCCGTCGACATTGTCGTCGAACCACACCGGTCCGCCATTGCCCCATTGCTCGCTCAGCACGCCCCAATTGTAGATCGAGAAGCGCGCGGTCTGCTCGGTGTCGGCATAGCGCCCGCCAACCTGCACCGATTTCAGAAAGCCGCTGTCGGGGAAAGAGAGTTCGGCATCGACTCGGAAGGCGTCTTCGCTGCCTTCGCTCGCCTCCAGATGGTCCATTGCAGCGCGGTAGAAGCTGTTGAACGGGTCGGTGAAGCTCTGATGGTTCGTACCGAAATAAGAGGGATGGGCATCGCCGTCCCCGGTCCCGGCGGACCCTTCGGGGCCAGGGCAGGCTGCATCGGTACAGGTCTGGGGGGGCAGGAACTGCACGAGCGGCAGGCCGGTGCCGTTCAAATTGATTGCCGCATCCTGGTACGACGATCCCCAAAGAGTATTATCCTCGACATCGCTTTTGGAATCGACGTGCTGATAATCGAAACTCAGCGCGAAATTCTCGCTGGGCGTCCAACGCAGATTCGCCGAATAATCGGTGGTCTTGATCTGCTCATAATGGTCGCGGCGGATGTTGTTCGACTGCAATCCCAGCACCGGCGTCCGTACGTCGGGCGTCTGCTGGTCTGCGCGCCAACCGGTGGGGCCGGTAATCACGCCATTTTCGAATACGCCGCTGTCGTCGAATTCCAGCGAGGTCCCCGCGACGGCGCGTGAGTCACCATTGTTCGACACATTATCGGTCGCGATTTCGATCGTATTCTCGCTCCACGCCTGGCGGGCGTCGGATCGCAAAAACTGGAAGGTCGCCGCGAGCGTCCCGTCGTTGCTTTCCCATTGCGCGGCGGCCGAATAGCCATAGCGTTCGCGATTGAAATTCTGGCGACCCAGCACGGCTCCGCGCGGGAACAGCACCGACGGCCCCGCGGTGGCGCCCGCGAATGGCACGACATCGGTGCGCGTCCCGTCCGAATAAGTGGTGCGCGGCCGGAAGCTCGATATGCCGATGCGGTCGGCCTGCGAATAAAGCTGCGAATAGGAGGCGCTCGCGAGGATGCCGATTTCGCCGATCCCGGTCGACCAGCGGTTGCTGATCAACCCCGAAAAGGTCGGCGCCGATTTTTTGACGAAATCGCCATAGTTGATTTCCGCCGAACCGGCGATCAGCAAGCCCGTCTGGTCGAAGGGCAGGCGCGTGCGCAGATTGACGATGCCGCCGATGCCGCCTTCGACCAGATCGGCCGAGGGCGTCTTGTACACATCGACTCCGGCGAGCAGTTCGGAAGGCACGTCGGCGAAGCTCAGCCCCGACCCGTTACCCGCGCTGAACGCTTCGCGGCCGTTGAAGCGCGACCCGACATAGCTCAGGCCGCGGATGGTGACACCCGACCCCTCGACCGAGAAATGGTCGGGATCGACGCCGGCGGAGAAGCGGTTTATCGTAACGCCGGGGATGCGCTGTAGCGCTTCGGTGACCGACCGGTCGGGAAGCGCGCCGATGTCCTCGGCCGTAATCGAGTCGATGACCGTGTCGGCGTTCTCCTTCCGCCCCTGCGCGCTTTGCAGCGCGGCGCGAAAGCCGGTGACGACGATGGCGTCGTCGCTGGACGGCTCCGCGACTTGGCTGTCTTGGGCAAAGGCGGGGGTAGCGATTATCGTGGTGGCGACGAGCGCCAGCGTCGACGTGCCCAGGCGAAGCCATGGAGCACCCTGATTCGTGAACCGAGCGTCACGAGAAAATATCGTTGCAACAGGCATTTAAACCCCTCCCATGTCATGGGCCTTTTCGGCCTCATATGGTTGCGCGGCTGCAAAGGTAGCGCTACCATTTGCATGTCATATGGCATACACCGGGTTTCGACAAGCGGTGATTTGCGTTAAGATCCGATAGCGACGATCGTGCGTAGTAAAAATGCCGACGTTGGAGGGGGAGTGCGATGGAAACGACCAGAATTCAATCGATTGTCGTCGTCGGTGGGGGCACCGCCGGCTGGATGACCGCGGCCGCCCTTGCCCGGATATTGGGCCCCGACTATGCCAGCATCACGCTGGTCGAATCCGACGAAATCGGAACTGTCGGGGTCGGCGAGGCGACCATCCCCCAGATCAATATCTTCAACCGCATGCTTGGCATCGACGAGGATGATTTCGTCCGCCGTACAAAGGGCAGCTTCAAGCTCGGGATCGAGTTCGTCGACTGGGGCGGGATCGGACAGCGCTATTTCCATCCGTTCGGCAATATCGGCGTCGATATGGAGGGCGTCTCATTTCACGCCTTTTGGCAGCGGCTGCGCGGCGAGGCGGAATTCGCCGATGTCGAGGATTATTCGGTGATGGCGAAAGCGGCGCGCCACGGCAAATTTATGCGGCCGACCACCGCGCCGGGATCGCTCCTTTCGTCGATCGCCTATGCTTTCCATTTCGATGCCGGGCTGTATGCGCTCTATCTGCGAGAACTGGCCGAGGCGAACGGGGTGCACCGCGTCGAGGGCCGGATCACCGGCGTGACGCGCGATGGTGCGACGGGACATATCGAGCAGGTGATGATGCAGGATGGCCGCACCGTCGGCGGGCAATTATTTATCGACTGCTCGGGGTTCGGCGGCCTGCTCATCGGTCGTGAGCTCGGTGTTCCCTATGTCGACTGGTCGGCGTATCTGCCATGCAACCGCGCTGTCGCGGTGCCGTGCGAACTGGGAGAGGATTTCCCGCCCTATACCCGCTCGACCGCGCGCAGCGCCGGCTGGCAGTGGCGCATCCCGCTCCAGCACCGCGTCGGCAATGGCCATGTTTATTGCAGCGACTATATCAGTGACGACGAAGCGGCCGCAGTGCTGCTCGCCAATTTGGACGGCAAGCCGCTCGCCGATCCGCGTTTCCTGAAATTCACAACCGGCCATCGCGCGCGCTTCTGGGAAAAGAATTGCGTATCGATCGGGCTGTCGGCGGGCTTCATGGAACCGCTCGAATCGACGAGCATCTGGATGATCCAGACCGGGATCGCCCGGCTACTCTCCAACTTCCCCGATCAGGGCTTCGATGCTGCGAGCATCGATCGCTACAACCGGCTGATGGTGGAGGAAAGCGAGCTGGTTCGCGATTTCCTTGTGCTCCATTATCATGTGACGACGCGCGATGATTCCGCCTTCTGGACCTATTGCCGGACGATGCCGATCCCCGACCGGCTTGCCGAAAAGATCCGCGTCTTCCAGAGCAGCGGCCGCGCCTTTCGCGAGCATGAGGAATTGTTCAACGACACCAGCTGGTTTGCGGTGATGGAGGGCCAGCGCCTCGGCGCGCGCGGTTTCGATCCGGTCGCCGAACTGATGCCGATCGAACAGACGCGCGACCGGCTGCGCCAGATCAAGGCGGCGGTGACCGCGTCGGTCGACCATATGCCGCGCCATCGCGATTTTATCCGCGAACATTGTGCCGCGTGAAAAGGGGACCGGCCGCCCGGTCCCCTTTGGAACGGCTTCGCTGGGACGCGCTCAGCCGGTCATGGCCTCGAGTTCCTTGCCCTTGGTTTCGACGATGAATCGTTGCACCAGGAAAAAGCTGATCACGGCGCAAATCGCATAAAAGCTGTAGCTCACCGCGAGGCCCAGCCCCACCGCCATGATCGGGAAGGTGAAGGAGATGAGGAAGTTGGCGAACCATTGGAAGAATCCGCAGACGGCAAGCGCCGAGCCGCGGATCTGGTTCGGGAACATCTCGCCCAGCATGACCCACATGATCGGACCCCAGCTGAGGTTGAAAAAGATCACATAAAGATTGGCCGCGATCAGCGCGAGCGTCCCGAGCGAAGACGATAATTGCAGCTGGCCTTCGGCGTCGAGAGTGCCGTTGGCAAAGGCATAGACGAGGGCGAACAAGGTCGCCGCCATGCCAGCCGATCCGATCAGGAGCAGCGGCTTGCGGCCGATGCGGTCGACAAGCAGGATTGTCCCCAAACAGGCGGCGATCGACACGATCCCCGACACGATATTGATCTGCAGCGACTGGTCCTCGGTAAAGCCCGCAAGCTGCCACAGCGTTGCGCCATAATAGAAGATCACGTTGATTCCCACGAGCTGCTGGAACACCGCGAGCAGCAGCCCCGCCCAGACGATCGGGCGAACGCCGCCCTTTACCGGGTCGAAGAGGTCCGACAGCCGCGGGCGATGGTCGGCGCTGAAACTCGCTTTGATTTCCGCAACCTTGGTCGCCGCGGCGTCGCGGCCGAACAGACGGGTCAATACATGGCCCGCTTCATCGATCCGCCCCTTCGACACCAGGTAACGAGGGCTTTCGGGAATGAAGAAGAGCGCGATCAGAAATACGGCCGCGGGCACCGCCTGCATCAAATACATCCAGCGCCAAGCCTCGATACCAGCCCAGTAAGGCGCCGTCGACGCACCGGCGCTGGCAGCGAGGGCGTAATTGACGACGAAGGCGGCGGTCAGTCCGGTGATAATCATGATCTGCTGCACCGTCGTCATGCGTCCGCGGATATTGGCGGGGGCGACCTCGGAAATATAGGCCGGCGACAGGACGCTCGCGGCGCCTACCGCCATCCCGCCCATGATTCTCGCCGCGACGAACAGCCATTGAACATGGGCCCAACCCTGGATCAGCGCGCCGATCAGAAACAGCACCGCCGACAGGATCATCACATTGCGCCTGCCGAGTACGTCCGCAAGCTTGCCGGCAAGGAAAGCGCCTATAAAACAGCCGATGAGCAGCGACCCGACGGTAAATCCAAGCCCTGCTTCTCCTAGATAGAAAGCGGCCCGCAGTCCGTCTTGCGTGCCGTTGACGGCGCCGCTGTCATAACCGAACAGCAGGCCGCCGATCGTGGCGACGGCGACGATCGCAAAAATGAGCGCCAGATTGGTCTGGCCTCCTGAAGTGGTATTCATGCGCTCTCCCAAGCTTTGTTATGGTAGCGCTATCATGATTTGATGTTATGGGTAGCGCAAGCCCCATTCGATAAGGAGCGGGCCGCCGATTTTTGAGACTGTTGTCGTTCTGCCGCTGCTGTTTTTCGAACGAGAATTGGCACCCCGCTAGGGCCCTGCCGGCACGGATTTCGCCGATGGCCCGGTAAGGCCTAACCGGCGGCCAAGAGAGAAGGACGAGCTATGTCCGTCGGAAATATAACAGCGAGCGAAGGCGATCATCTCGTTCCGCCGAGTTTTCGATTGACGATCTTGACCGGCCTGCGGCGCGGAGAGATACAGTCCGCAACTGCTAAGTTGGGCTGAACGGTAAGCCCGGTTTGAGGCCAGATGCGAAGTGCGGCCACCTCCGCTAATCCCTTTTCGCCATTTCACGGGCGAGCGATAGGAATGCGGAGAGGCCCGCTGAAGGGTGGCGCCTCCCGGGGTAATATAGGCAAAGCCCGGTAAAGGGCGGTGTCCAATCCTCCAGCAGGCGGACCAGCATCCCTTCTTCGATATCTTTGATAACGTCCTGTTCGAAAAAGAAGCCGATGCCCAAGCCCGCCCGGACGGCGGCGCGCGATAATGGAAGATCATCGAAAGTCATCGGACCGATTACCTCGACCTGCACCGTGTCGCCGCTCTTCTCGAAATGCCAGCGGTAGACCGAGCCATCGGGCAGGCGGACGCGGATGCAGGCGTGGCTGAGCAAATCGGTTGGCACAAGCGGGCGCGATCGCTCGGCCAGATAGGCAGGCGAGGCGACCACGGCGAAGCGCTGGGGCTCGCCGAGCGACAGCGCGATCATGTCGGATGGCACAAGGGACGCGACGCGAACGCCGAGGTCGAAGCCTTCAGCGACGATGTCGCGTAACTGTCCTTCAGTCACCAGATCGAGATGCATGTCCGGGTAGCGGCGGGAATATTCCAGAAGAAGATTGGTGAAAGCTGGCGAGCGGGTGGCGAAGGGTGGCGCGTTGATGCGTAGCGTCCCCGTCGGCGTCGTGCGGCGTTCGCGGACGACCTCGATGGCTTCGCGTATGTCCTGAAGCGAGGGGCCGAGGCGATCGACGAAGGCTTGCCCCGCGTCGGTCAACGCGACGCTCCGCGTGGTTCGGTTGAAGAGGCGCACGCCTAGCTCGGACTCGATCCGCGCTATCATATGGCTGAGCGCGGTCGTCGACATTCCGAGGTCGATGGCCGCCTGCCGGAAGGAGGCGCGCCGTGCAACAGCCAGCACGGCATCGAAGTCTCGAAGCGACAATCGCGACATTATCCCGAATCTTTCATTAAATCATCCATGAATAACCCACTTATCGGAATGATGGGCGATCCCTAAGCTGGAGGCAAGCCAAACAGCAGGAGATACGCCATGCAGAATAATGCCCACGATCAACGCCGCGACACGGAGGCGCCTGCCGCCGCGTTACCCCCACCCATTGCCGACTATATCGCGGCCAACGCGCGGCTCGACGTCGAACGCATGCTGAAGCCTTTCGCAGCGGATGCGGTTCTCTTCGATGTTGGACGCCGTCACGAGGGCGAAGCCGAACTTAGGATCTTGTTTGAAGAGGAGGTCGTGGCCGTCAGAGCGGTCTTCACGCCGGAAAGCATTCGCCAAGAGCAGGGCAAGATCGTGCTAGAGGGTCCTGCCCACGGCGACTTCAAGGGTAGTCCGATCCGCTTCACCTATGGCTTCACACTCGAAAACGACGCCATCAAGATGCTGGAGATCACGCTGTGAGCATCCAGACTGATCCGACCGAATTTGCCGGCAAGCGCGTGGTGGTCAGTGGCGGCACCAAAGGGTTGGGCCGCGCCACCGTCGATCGCTTTCTCGCTGGCGGCGCCCGAGTCATGACTGCTGCGCGCGGGAACCCGGAGTCCATCGGGGGTGTCGAGTTCGTCCGGGCGGACCTGACGACGGTCGAAGGTGGAGAAATGCTGACCGCAGCGGCGCTCGCGCAGATGGGCGGCGTCGATATTCTCGCCCATGTGATCGGCGGCTCATCCTCACCGGGGGGCGGCTTTGCCGTTTTGACGGATAATCACTGGCTTGCCGAACTAAACCTGAATCTTCTGGCCACGGTGCGGCTCGACCGCCTGCTCGTCCCACAGATGATCGAACAGGGCGCCGGCACCGTGGTCCACGTCACTTCCATCCAGTCGATCCTGCCGCTCCCTGAGTCGACCACCGCTTATGCCGCTGCCAAGGCCGCGCTCAGGACCTACAGCAAGTCGATCTCGAAGGAGCTCGGGCCGAAGGGCGTGCGGGTCAACAGCGTCTCCCCCGGCTGGATCATGACAGAGGCGTCCATTCACCTGCTGGAGCGACTGCAGGCCGCCAATGGCGGCACGATCGAGGAGGCGCGGCAAGTTGTCCTCGAAGGTCTGGGCGGGATACCGATCGGGCGTCCGGCGGAGCCCAGCGAGGTCGCCGATCTCATTGCCTATCTGGCATCGGATCGCGCAGCCGCAATCCACGGCGCCGAGTTCGTCATTGATGGTGGCACCGTCCGAACCGTCTGAGGTCATCGCCCCCACGTTCGCAATTCGTGGCAAGCGTCGGGAAGCCGCGGGCCTCGGTCACGGCTAGATTGTCTCGTTTACACCGAGAGGGTGGGCTATCGAACGTCTGGTAAGCCAAGAATCCGCCCGAGAGCTTCCTGACCATAACGGCCAATAGCATCGTCAGGCGAAAAACGGCGTGCGGCCGTGTCAGCCTTTGCCCACTGAACTTTCGACGCCTGCGTCAATCATGCTCATATTGCTGGAGCGCTCTTGCACGGTCGTACGGCGTCAGTTCGTCGATGCGTTGCTGTTCGACCTTTTCCAGCCAATTTGGATCGGCAAGAAGGACGCGGCCAAGAGCAACGAGATCGAACTCGCCACGTTCGAACATCGCCACGAGGTCCTCAAGCCGGGCGAGCATCGGCGAGGAAATGCCCTCGACGAAATCCTGCATCAGGTCACGGTCCATGCCGATCGACCCGACAGTGATGACGGGCTTGCCGGTGACTTCCTTGATCCAGCCGCCGAGGTTTTTCGGGTCGCCTTCATATTCGGGTTCCCAGAAGCGGCGCTGCGAGGCGTGAAAAATATCGACGCCGGCGCGGACCATCGGATCGAGCCAGCGGTGCATCTCGTCAGGATCGCGTGCCAGTTTCACGTCATAATCGTAGGTCTTCCATTGCGAGACGCGCATGATGATCGCGAAATCCTCTCCGACGGCTTCGCGGCAGGCAGCGACGACCTCGGCCGCGAAGACCGCGCGGTCGGCGATGTCGGGTCCGCCGTAGCGATCGCTGCGCAGGTTGGTCCGGTCCCAGAAAAATTGATCGAAAATATAGCCATGCGCGCCATGGAGCTCGATCGCGTCGCAGCCGATTTCTTTTGCGGCGCGCGCGGATTCGGCGAAGGCAGCGGCGGTGTCCGCGATGTCCTTCCCGGTCATCGCTCGGCCGCCGGGCACGTCGGGCCCGGCAAAGCCCGACGGGCTGACCAGCTCCGCATGCGGGGAGTCGGGAAAGTTGAAGTCGATACAGCCGCCAACATGCCATAGTTGCGGAACGAACATGCCGCCCTCGGCATGGACGGCGTCGACCGCCCCTTTCCATGCGGCGAGGGGCGTATCGCCGGCGAAGATCGGCACGGTGTCGGCGGCGACCGTGTGGTCGATGGCGACGCCGGTGCCCTCGGTGATGATCGTTCCGATCCCGGCGGCGGCGCGGCGGCGGTAATATTCCGCGCCTTCGCCCGTCAATACGCCTCCGGGTGCGAAATAGCGCGACATCGGCGCCATGCAGAAGCGGTTAGGCGCCCTCAGCGACTTGCAGGTGAAGGGAGCATGCAGCGGAGCGAGCAGGGCGGCCAGATCGTTGAGCGGCGCGGTGGTCATCAGGCGAGCGTCCTTATGAAGGCGAGCAATGCGTCGTTATAGGCGGTCGGTGCCTCGAGCTGCGGCGAGTGGCCGGTTTCCATCGTGAGCAGCGTGCCGTTTTTCGCGCAGTTGGCCGCGAAGCCCGCGATCGCCGGATCGGCGATTGTGTCCCTGACGCCGCCGATCGACAGGACGGGGAAGGCGAAAGAGGCGAGCAGGTCGCGTTGGTCGAGCGTCGCGAGACCGGCGAGGGTGGCGCTTGCGCGCGGGCCCGTCGCGATGAAGCCGCGCTCGACCCAACCGATCATCGCCTCGCTCGCGCCTTCGCCCGATGCACCCTCGGCAAGCGCGCGGAAAAAGCCGGGACGGTCGGCTGTGATCGCCGCACCGATGCCCAATATATCTTCTGCCGCGCCGCCGTGCGGAAAGCCTTCGCCCTTCACATAGCGCGGTGATGCGCCGCAGGTCAGGACGAGCCCGGCAACGCGCTCGCCGAGCAGTTCGGCTGCGGCGACGACGACCGCACCGCCGAGCGACCAGCCGTTGAGCGCGACGCGCGGTGCGGCGCAGCGATCGACGATCGCGGCGACATCGTGCGCGATCGCATCGATCGACATGTCGGCAAAGTCGCGGTCGGAGCGGCCGCAGCCGCGATGGTCGATGGTGATGGCGGCATGGCCGTCGTCGAGAAGCGCCTCGACCGCCGATGCCCAATAGTCGCCCGACATGCCCCAGCCGTGAACGAGCACGACCGGCAATTTCGGCGCACGATGATGCTCGTAATAGACGCGGCCGCCGTCATCGGTGTCGAGATAGGCCATAAAAGCTCCTATACAGGCGGCGACAGCGTGACGCCGGGCAGCGGGTTGAAGTGATACATCTTCACCTTGCGGCGTGCGATCTTCCAGACGCCGCCGCGCCGTTCGAAAATGTCGAAATAGCTCGCCGCGACGGTCTGTGCCTGTCCGTCCGAGGTCGTGCCGATACAGTCGACATCGCACACGCCGGTCGCGCGATCCTTCTCCTCAAAGGTGATGACGAGGTTGGTGGTATAGTGGCTGGAGGCGAGCCAGGCGTCCCAGAGGATGTCCTTGGTGACATGCGCAATGCCCTCGCTGCCCTCGAAGCTGCCGAAAGGGGGGCCGATGTCCCACACGGCGTCGGGCCACCAGATGGCGGCGAAGCGATCCCAGTCGCGCTTGTCGAAGCCGTGACAATAGTCGCTAACGAGATCGTGCATCGCGAACCGGCTCTCGACGCGGTCGAGGCGCTGTTCGATGTTTTCGGTCATTCGGGGCTCCCGGGGTTCGCGTTTCAGTCGAGATAGGCGGCGAATTTCTCGCGCGCGGCGGCGAGGCGTGTTGGTACATGATAGGAGGGGAAGGTGCCTTCGGCCGGGCGCACGTCGCGCAATATGTCCTTGGCGACGCCGATCTTGTGGACCTCGGTCGGTCCGTCGACGATTCCCATTTCGGGCACATATTGCCACATGTCCATCAGCGGCGTTTCGTTCGACATGCCGAGCGAGCCATGGAGGTGGAGCGCGCGATAGACGACGTCCTTGAGCACGCCCGGCATTGCCGCTTTGATCGCGCTGATCTCCCGCCGCACGGGGCGGGTGTAGGTCTTGTCGCGATCGAGCAGCCAGGCGGCGTAGAGCACATGCAGGCGGAACTGCAGGATCTGCGTATAGCTGTCGGCTATCTTTTCCTGAACCATCTGCTTGTCGGCCAGCCGCTCGCCTTTGGTGATGCGGCTGACGACCCGTTCCTTCATATAGTCCATCGCCTTGTTCAGCATGCCGACGGTGCGCATCGCATGATGGATGCGCCCGCCGCCGAGCCGCGACTGCGCGACCTTGAAGCCCGCGCCGACGGGGCCGAGCCGGCTTGCCTCGGGTACGCGGCAATCGGTGAAGCGAAGATAGCCGTGGACGCCGCTGCCGATCTCGTCCTTCGGGCCGACCGCGGTGTTGCGCACGAATTCGAGCCCGGGGGCGTCGGGCGGGACGATGAGCATCGTCGAGCCTTCGTGCACCGGGACGTCGGGATCGGTGATGACCATGACGATCAGGAATTCGGCGATGCACGCGTGGCTCGCGAACCATTTCTCGCCGTTGATCACCCATTCGTCGCCGTCGAGCCGCGCCTGACAGGTGAATTCGCCCGGGTCGGCGCCCGCCTGTGGCTCGGTCATCGAATAGCAGGAGACGATTTCGCCATCGAGCAGCGGCTGGAGATATTTCGCCCTTTGTTCCTCGGTGCCGAAGCGCGCGAGGATTTCGGCGTTGCCGGTGTCGGGCGCCTGCGTTCCGAAGACGGTCGGCGCAAAGCGGCTGCGGCCGAGGATTTCATTCATGAGGCCGAGCTTAAGCTGGCCAAAGCCCTTGCCGCCGAGATCGGGGCCGAGGTGGCACGCCCACAGGCCGCGTTTCTTCACCTCTTCCTTGAGCGGCGCCATCGCGCGCGCTGCGGGCGAGCGCGGGTCGACATGCGCAGCGGGGTCGCGGAAGACGAGGTCGAGCGGCTCGATCTCCTCGGCGACGAAGCCGCGCATCCATTCGAGCTGTGCCTCGAATTCGGGATCGGTCGAAAAGTCCCAGGCCATCAGCGGGCTGCCCTTTCGCTCATTGACCCGCGTACCATGCGCCATCGACCCAGAGTTCGGCGCCCGACACATATTTCGCCTCGTCGGAGGCGAGGTAGAGACTGGCGTAGGCGATATCCATCGGATCGCCGACGATGCCCATCGGGATCGACGCCTTGATCGCGGCGTCCTGTTCGGGGGTGATGTCGCCAAGGATGGGGGTCTTGATCTGACCGGGGAAGATCGTGTTGACCCTTATGCCCTGCTTCGCGAATTCGAGCGCGCCGGCCTTGCCCATGACACGCACCGCTGCCTTCGAGGCGTGATAGGAGATGGCATTGGGACTGCCGATAAGGCCGTAGAGCGAACTGACATTGACGATGGCCGCATTGCCTGAGGCGAGCAGGGCAGGGGCCGCCGCTTTCATGCCGAGGAAGACGCCGGTCTGGTTGATCGCGATCATGCGGTCCCAGCCGTCCCTGGTTTCCTGGGCGATGCCGCCGGGGTGGAAGATGCCGGCATTGTTGACGAGCGTGGTGAGCTTGCCGAAGCGGGCAACGGCATCGGCGACGGCTGCATCCCAGCTGTTCGCATCGGATACGTCGAGGTGGATGAAGGCTGCCTTGCCGCCTTCGCTTTCGATTGCGGCGACAACCGCGAGGCCTTTGTCTGCTTGCACATCGCCGATCAGAACCGACGCGCCTTCGCGGGCATAGAGGATTGCCTGAGCCTCGCCCAGGCCGCTCGCGCCGCCCGAGATCAAGGCCGACTTGCCGGCCAGCCGGTCTGCCATATTTCACTCTCCCATTCGGTGTTTATCGTTGGCGAATCTTCTTGCACACTTACTAGATGAGAACAAGCAAGAATATTTCTAGGGGTCAAGATTACGATAAATAGCATTTTATATCAAATATATAGCTCATTTCCTTGGGGAGTATCAACGCAAAGGAATAAAATTTGCTTGTCGATAACAAACAAGTGAGGCATGCTTTGATCGGAGCGTGACTCACGAGAACCGCACAAGCGACCGTGAGCGACCAATGCGCCCGTCGATGGGAGAGAAATGATCATGATCGATCGCGTGAAATCCGTGCGCCTTCTGGCCACCGCAGCAGTCATTTTTTGTCCGGCATCGGTCGCCAGCGCGCAGCAAGCGCCCAGCGAAACCCGAGCGGAATCGTCCGGCGGTCTCGAGGAAATCGTCGTCACCGCCCGTAAGCGCGAGGAAAGCATGCAGGACGTGCCTGCGTCGATCAGCGCTTTGTCCGCGGGTGAGCTCGACCGGCGTTTCGATTCCGACGTGCGCGACTTCGCCGACTCGTCGCCCAATATCGTCATCGACGATACCCAGCAGGGGCCGGGCGGCGTTGCCGCCGTCTATATCCGCGGCATCGGCGTGGCCGACGTCGAAAAGTCGGTCGACCCTGCGGTCGGCGTCGTGTTTGACGACGTCTATATCGGACAAAGCTCGGGCAGCCTGCTCAAGGCGATCGATATCGACCGCGTCGAAGTGCTGCGCGGGCCGCAGGGTACATTGTTCGGGCGCAATGCCACTGGCGGCGTCATCAACCTCGCGCGCTCGCGCCCGACCTATGATCTGACCGGCAAGGCGCGCCTGACCTATGGCCGCTTCGACAGCTGGAAAGTCGAAGGCGTCGCCAGCACCGGCCTCACCGACAATGTCGCGGTCAAGGTCAGCGGCGCGTACGAGAAGTCCGACGGATATATCTTCAACAGCTTCCAGAACCAGGACGGGCAGCGGTCCAAATTCTACGCCATCTCCGGGGCACTGCTGTTCGAGCCGACCGACAATCTCGACATCCAGATCAGCTACGACCACCAGAAGACGAAGCAGGATCCGCCGCAGCTGCTCGCGGTCAACCGGCCGACCGACCTATTCTGCGTCGCTTACAACCAATGTTCGCCCGCTCCGGGCGTGCCGACTTCAGGTGATCGCTATGTCAGCGTGTCCGACGGCCGGCTCGAGAAGAATGCGACATTCAAGCTCGATATGGCGATCGCCAAGGCGACCTATGACCTCGGATCCGACATGCAGGTCGATTATATCTTCGGCTGGCTGAAAACCGATGAGGAAATCAATCAGGATTTCGACGCCGGACCGCAGACGCTCTATCACACCGACCGACCCGCACGCTGGCGCCAGACAACGAACGAACTGCGGCTGACCAAGGGCGGATCGGGGCCGCTCACCTTCGTTCTCGGTGGCTATCTGTGGGACTCGCGCTACACGATCAACCTCAAGAATTATATCGGCTTCGCAGGGCCGCCGCTGCTCACCAGCGCGCAGGACGTCCGGCAAACGAACAAGTCCTGGGCGATCTATGGCGAAGCCGATTACGAGATCGTCGACCGGCTGACGCTGACGGTCGGCGCGCGCTATACCAAGGACAAGAAGTCGAGCATCGTCAACGACCTGCCGATCTTCTTCTACGGCACGACGGTCGAGGAAAATCCGACCGGAAGCGCGCCCGGCGCGATCGTCATGGCCGATCCGGTCCGCAAGAGCTGGTCGAAGTTCACGCCGCGCGTTTCGGTTCGCTATGAAATCACCGACGAGGCGATGGTCTATGCCTTGTGGTCGCGCGGCTATCGCGGCGGCGGCTTCAACGGTCGCCCGTCGACGATCGGCGCGGCGACAATCCCCTACGACCCCGAAACGCTCGATAACTATGAGGCGGGGTTCAAGACCGAGTTCGCGAACGGGCGCGTGCGCCTGAACGGTGCGGCGTTCCTGATGAAATATGACGACATGCAGCAGGATCTCGACGTGCCCGCACCGGGGACCTCGACCGGGCGCGAAAACCGGACGATCAATGCGGCCTCGGCGGAACTCAAGGGGTTCGAACTCGACCTCACGGCGCGCGTCGCGGATGGCTTCACGCTCAACGGCAATCTCGGCTATCTCGACGCGAAATATAAGGATTTCGTCGGCGACATCTACAGCACCGGAACGCCGATCGATGCGAGCTTCCTCAAGATCCGCCGCGCACCGAAATGGACATGGAGCGTCGGCGGGACGTACGAGGCGGATATCGGCAGCAACGCATCGGCGTGGGTCTCGGGCGACGTCCATTATGTCGGCGGACACGAGATCACCTTCCTCAACAACCCGAACCTGCGCAACGGCGGCCAGTATCTGGTCGACGCGTCGATCAATGCCCGGATCAACAAGACGACGCTCAGCCTGTTCGGCAAGAATCTGGCCAACGAGAAGGGCTGGACGATCGGTTACGACGTGCAGGGTGTTTGGAGCTATGCCGCGCCGCGACCGCGGCGGACGTGGGGCATTGCCGTGACGCAGGCCTTCTGAGCGGGACGCGGCATGGTCAAGACGTCAAAATCCGCACAGCGCCGTTGGGTCGTCACGGGCGCATCGCGAGGCCTTGGTCTCGCGATCGCCCGGTTGGCCGCCAGCAAGGGGGACAAGGTCGCGCTGGTCGCGCGCGGCAAGGATATAGACACGAGAGCGAAGACGATCGGAGAGAATGCGATCGGTATCGTAGCGGACGTGACCGATCCGGCATCCGTGACGCGCGCTTGCGCAGAGGTCGCGGAGCGTTGGGGGGGCATCGATGTGCTCGTCAACAATGCCGGGCTGCATCGCGGCGGGTTGATCGGCGCGCTCGCACAGGATGATTGGCAGGCGGTGCTCGACACCAATCTGTCGGGCCCGCTCAACTTTGTGCGGGCTGCTCTGCCTTATCTGGGCGAGGGCGGGTCTGTGGTGAATATCGGCGCGATTGTCGGCTTGCGCGGCTTTTCCGGCGACGCGGCTTATGGTGCGTCCAAAGCCGGGCTTGCGGGGCTTACCCAGGTGCTGGCGGTCGAGCTGGCGCGTCGCGGTATCCGCGTCAATCTGGTCATTCCGGGTATGACATCGACCGAAATGACGGCCGGGATATCGGCACGCGCGAAGGCAAAACTGGTGGCGGCTATCCCCCTCGGCCGCGAAGGCACGGCAGAGGAACTGGCCGACGTCGTGTGGTGGGTGGCGGGGTCGCCCTATATGACCGGATCGATCATCTCCAACGACGGCGGTCTGCTGTGCAGATTGTGAGCGATCCGGCCGAGCGGCTCGCCCGCTGGCTGGAAGATAAGGCGGGAATTGCCGATGTCCGGATCGTGCGGCCGCTGGCCGGCGGCAACGCCAACGTTACGAGTCTGGTCGAAAGTGCGAACGGCCCGATGGTGCTGCGGCACCCACCGGCCGATACCGTGTCCGACCTCGCCGGCGCCGGTATTGCGCGCGAATTTCGGTTCATTTCGGCGATCGCGGGCAATGCGCCGGTCGCCGAACCCATCTTGTTCTGCGACGATGTCGAGGTGCTTGGCGCACCCTTTTCGCTGACCCGCTTCGTGCACGGCGCGGCGATCACCGAAACGCTGCCGGATGGCTATGTGGATGATGTCGCGACCCGCGACGCCATCGGTCACGCGTTGATCGATGCCATCGCCAGCGTCCATGCAATCAAGCCGGTCCCGGCCGGGCTAGGCGACGCCAACAAAGCGCAGAATTTCGTCGAACGCCAGATCGCGCGATGGCGGACGGTCCGATCCGCTCACGCGGTCCGCGACCTGCCATTGATCGAAACGTTGGGCGAATGGCTCGCCGACAACACGCCGGCGCCCGAAGCGGTGCGGATCGTCCACTGCGACTATCACCTCGATAATGTGCTGATGGATCTGGCCGAACCGAAGGTAAGCGCCATCCTCGATTGGGAGATGGCGACGCTGGCCGATCCGCTCGTCGATGTCGGGCTGGTCACCGCGATGTGGAACCGGGACGAAAGCCTGCCGCTCGGCTTTGCCTTCGTCCAGCGCGTCTCGAATGTCGCCGGGGTGGTCGGTGGCGCCGCCCTCGCACAGCGCTGGGCAGATACGACGGGGCTGTCGATCGATCGGCTTGGATATTTTCAGGCCTTTGCTCTGTGGCGCCTCGCTGCGATTGTCGAGGGTGCCTATATCCTGTTTCGCGAAGGGCAGGTCGACGGGGCTTACGAACGCGGGCTCGAACATGACGTGCCGGCGCTGCTGGGTGCAGCGCAGCGGATCGCGCGTGGCGAGGGAATGGCGTGATGGACGCCACGATGATGCACGAGCCGCTGGGAACTGCGGCAATCGTCGCCCACGGCGAACGCATCCATGCGACCAGCCGTATCGGCGTGTTCGATGGCGAGCAGGTGACGTGGCGCAGCTTTGGCGAAACCGCCGAACGCGCGCGCCGCCTCGCCGCAGCATTGCGGGCGGCGGACGTCGGACCGAACACACGCGTCGCGACGCTCAGCTGGAATGATTTTGCGCATTTCGAGGCCTATCTGGCGGTGCCGGCGATGGGCGCGGTGCTCCACACGCTCAACCTGCGGCTGCATCCCGAGCAGATCCACTTCATCATGGCCGATGCCGAAGACGCGCTGCTGATCGCCCATGGTCCGCTGCTCGCCGGGCTGTTGCCGCAGGTCAATTCACTCGACGCGTTGAGGCACGTAATTGTCACGGGCGACACCACGGGCCTCGCCGGGCTTGAAAAGCCTTGGACGCGCTATGAGGATTTTATCGGCGGCCATGTGCCGCTTGCAGAATTTCCGGTACCCGACGAAATGGCCGCGGCGGCGACCTGCTACACCTCCGGGACGACGGGCAATCCCAAGGGCGTCGTCTATTCGCATCGTACGATATTCCTGCACAGTCTGGCGTCGATGGCGGCCAATGCCTTTGCGCTCAGCGACCGCGATATGATCCTGCTGCTGCCGCCGATGTTCCATGCCAATGCTTGGGGGCTCCCCTATTCAGGCTGGCTTGCGGGCGCCGATTTCGTGTTGCCGGGGCCGCATCTTCAGCCGGAAGCGATCCGCCGGATGATCCGCGCCACCGCGCCGACCTTTACCGCCACCGTGCCGACGATCCTCAACGACCTGCTGCGCGCCGACGCCGCCGACCCGGTCGATATGGCGAGTTTTCGCGTCATCGTTGCCGGAGGGTCGGCGGTTTCCGAGGGGCTGATCGCGGAGGTCGAGAGCCGCTGGAATGTGCCGTTGATCCAGGGATGGGGAATGACCGAGACAAGCCCTTTGTGCGTGTTGTCGCATCCGGCGGCCGACACGGCGGGCGAGGAAGCGCGACACCTGCGCGCAAAGAGCGGACGTCCGGTCGCCGGGGTATCGGTGCGGCTGGTCGACGATGCGGGCAGACGGGTCGCCGAGGACGGCAAGGGCGTCGGCCGGTTACAACTGCGCGGCGCATGGATTGCGCGCGGCTATCACCGCGGCGCGGGGGCCGATGTGCTGACCGCCGACGGCTGGCTCGATACCGGCGACGCCGGGACGATCGACGAGCGGGGCTATGTCCAGGTCACCGACCGGATGAAGGATTTGATCAAGTCGGGGGGTGAATGGATTCCGTCGGCCGAGCTGGAGAACCATGTTGCAAGCCTCCCCGGTGTCGATCTGGCCGCGGTGATCGGCGTCGCCGATCCGCGCTGGGAGGAGCGACCACTCGCCATCGTGACGACGACCGACGGTGTTCGTCCCGATTTTGCGGGTCTGCGCCGGGCGCTACACGACCGTGTTGCGCGTTTCTGGATACCCGAATACTGGGCGCACGCCGACACTCTGCCGTTGACCAGCGTTGGCAAGATTGACAAGCAGGCACTGCGCGAGGCCGTCGCGACGGGCAAAACGGCTTTTGAAAGGATTGATGAATCTTCATGAACGCACCGTCGTCGATGAAGGGCAAGGCCTCGCTGCGCGAGGTGACAGAGGTCCAGCCGGCTCCCACCAAGGTGCGCGCCAAGCCGCGCGCCGTTCGCCGCACGCAGGCCGAACGCACCGCACTGTCCGACGCCCGGATGTTCGATGCGGCGATGCAACTGATCGTCGAACAGGGGACGCACGCGACGACGCTGAAGGAGGTCGGCGAACGCGCCGGCTATTCGCGCGGACTGGCGTCGAGCCGCTTCGGGTCGAAGGATGCGCTGTTCGGCCAGCTGGTGCTGCACTTCAACACCAGCTGGACGCGCGAACTGGCGAACAAGGTCGGCACGCGCGGCGGCGCGCAGGCCTGCCTTGCCGCCTTGCGCGCGGTCGAGGGATTTCTGGCGAGCCACTCGGGTTATATGCAGGCGATGTATATCCTGTGGTTTGAATCGATCAGTTCGCACAATGAGGTACGCGATCACCTTGCCGCCTATCACGAGATTTATCGCAGCGACGTCGCGCACTGGGTCGAAGAGGGGATCGCCGGCGGTGAGATCGACGCATCGGTCGATGCCGAATGCTATGCTTTCGGTTTTTGCAGCTTCATCTTCGGGACGATCTACCAATGGCTCGTTGCGCCCGACAATGTCGACCTGCCGAAGCAGTTCGAAGCCTATCGCCGCTCGACGGCAAAGGCTTTCGGGATAGCTTACTGATTCTTTCGCTCGCGTTCATTTAAGGTCAATAAGTTCAACGACTTGCGTAAATTATTTGCGCTTGATTTTTCATTTGCTAGACGCTAACAAATAAATTCAAGAGGTGCTGGTGAAGGCATCGAAAGGTTGGGAGAGCTGGCTTGGCAAAGGCTGTCGAACCGCTGCAGTTGCGGAGCGCGTCGGCCCATTCGGCCGATAGGACGGCGCCAAGGCGCACCAGCCGGCGCGTTTGCCATCGCGCCGTCGCAGCAAAGCCTATCGGATGAACCGCGCGGCTCGCATCGGCGGTGGCTTGATGCGACCGGTGCTCGAAGGCGTGCGCGTCATCGAACTCGCCGGGATCGGTCCGGCGCCCTTCTGCGGCATGATGCTGGCCGACCATGGCGCCGAAGTGATCCGCATCGATCGGCCGGGCGGCAGCGATCCGCTGTCGCAGGACCAAGGACGCGACGTCCTGCTCCGTTCACGGCGGTCGATCACGCTGGACCTGAAAAAACCCGAAGCAGTCGAGATCGTCGCCCGGCTGGTCGAGACTGCCGACGGCCTGATCGAAGGGTTCCGGCCCGGAGTGGCGGAGCGTCTCGGGCTGGGGCCCGACGTCCTAACAGAGCGCAACCCGGCGCTGGTTTACGGGCGGATGACCGGCTGGGGGCAGGGCGGCCCGCTCGCCGACAAGGCGGGGCACGACCTCAATTATATTTCAATAACCGGCTGCCTTGCAGCGCTAGGCTCTGAGGGCGAGCCTCCGATGCCGCCGCTGAACCTGATCGGCGATTATGGCGGCGGCGGCATGATGCTGGCTTTCGGGTTCGTGTCGGCGCTGCTCGCGGCGCGGCAGAGCGGCGAGGGGCGGGTCATCGATTGCAGCATGGTCGACGGCGCCGCGACGTTGATGGCGGGCATGTGGTCGCTTCGGCATAATGGCATGTGGGGCCGCGGGCGCGGCCAGAATCTGCTCGACGGCGGCGCGCCCTTTTACACTTGCTATGCCTGCGCCGACGGTCGCTTTATCGCGATCGGGGCGATTGAGGCGCAATTTTATGCGCGGCTCATCGATACGCTGGGGCTGGATGGCGACCCGCTTTTCGCCGCACAGCACGACCAGTCGCAATGGCCCGCGATGAAGGCGCGGCTCGCCTCGATTTTTGCCGGTGCACCTCGCGCGACCTGGACAGCCCGGCTGCAGCAGCGCGACTGTTGTTACAGCGAAGTGCTGACGATGGACGATGCGCCGGCGGACGAACACAGCCGCGCGCGGAACAGCTATGTCGAAGCCGATGGCTGGGTGCAGCCGCACGCCGCGCCGCGCTTCGCGGACACCGACGTCGTCGTGCCCAAAATGTGGCGGCGCGATTCCGATCGCGCGGCGATCCTTGCCGAGGTCGGCGCGGTGGACCCCGATCGCGTGGCGGCGGGCTGAGAGATTTGGACGAACAGGGCGAGCGTCGACAAGGCGCCGTCGGATTTGTGGAGAGTGAGACAGATGACCAAGGACAACAATCCAGGCGAGCCCGCGGTGGACTATGACGCGATCGTGATCGGCGCAGGTTTTGCGGGCCTCGCGCTGATCCATTATATCCGAGAGTTGGGCCTCTCCGTTCGCGTGTTCGACCGCGCTTCGGATATCGGCGGCACCTGGACCTGGAACCGCTACCCGGGCGCCGCGACCGACAGCGAGAGCTATTATTATTGCCTGACCTTCTCGCCCGAGCTGCTGCAGGAATGGTCGTGGACGAAGCGCTATCCCGGCCGCGAGGAAACCCAGAATTACATGCGCTTCGTCGCCGACAAGTGCGACATGTGGCCGCACATCCAACTCGATACCGAGATCGTCGAGGCGGACTATCTGGAGGAGCGCGGCTGCTGGCAGGTCACAACGGGCGACGGCGACGTCTTTACCAGCAAATATTTCATCAGCGGCATGGGCATGATTTCGGAGCCGATGATCCCGAAGATCCCCGGCATGGACCGCTTCAAGGGGCCGATCTTTCACTCCTCGCGCTGGCCGCACGAGGGGCTGGACTATGCCGGCAAGAAGGTAGGGATCATCGGCGCCGGCGCCACGACGGTGCAGATGCTGCCCGTCGTGGCCGAAACCGCGGGCAGCGTGACGGTGTTCCAGCGCACGCCAAATTATGTCCTGCCTGCGATGCAGAAAGACATGACCCCCGAATGGGAAAAGGAGATCAAGGAAAATTACCCCGCGATCGTCGCCAAATGCCGCAACCATGTCTTCGGCATGGCCTTCGACAGCCCGGTGGGCCGCAACGTGATGGATACCGCGCCTGAGGAGCGGCAGCGCATTTTCGAGGAAAATTGGACCGGCAGCTTCCGCTGGGTGTTCGAAACCTTCGACGATCTGCTCGCCAGCCCCGAGGCAAACCGGATCGCGGGCGATTTCATCGCTGCCAAGATGCGGGAGCGCGTCAATGATCCCGCGCTCGCCGACCTGCTGACGCCAAGCTTCGATGACTATCCGCTGTTCGCCAAGCGCCCGCCGCTCGACCACGGCTATTTCGAAGCCTTCAACCGCGACAATGTGCACCTTGTCGACATCAAGAAGCAGGAGCCGCTGGTCGAAATCACCGAAACCGGCGTGCGTACGACGCGCGCCGACTATGAATTCGACATCATCGTGCTGGCGACCGGCTTCAAGGCCTATACCGGCGCGCTCGAAGCCTTTCCGATCCGCGGTAACAGTGGGCAGACGCTGCGCGAAAAATGGCAGGAGCAATCGGCGTGCATCATGGGGGTCTGCGTCGCTGGCTTCCCCAACATGTTCACCGTCACCGGACCGCAGGCCCCCTTCGCCAACCTGCCCACCTCGATCGAACAGAACGCCATCTGGATCTCGCGCTGCATCGGCAAGATGGAACGCGAAGGGCTGGATATTTTCGAGCCGCGCGAAGAAGCCGAACGCGAATGGACCGCCGCGACCGCGGACATCCACGGCCAGACGCTGATGAACGAAGGCGATAAGGTCAATTCGTGGATGATGGGCGCAAACCGCGATGACAAAGGCGCCCGCGTCCTCATTTATTTTGGCGGCGCAAATCTCTATTATGACGCGCTCGACAAATCGGCCGCCGAGGGCTTTCCCGAACTGGAGTTCAAAAAACTGTCGGCCGACATATGCGCTGTCGCAGCGAGTTGAGCCATCGCGATGATGCCCATGAGCCCTGAGGCGGTTGCCCTCCCGCCTTCGGCATGGGCGACGGTAGAGCGCGAGCGCTCGAACGCGGCGCTTGTCCGGCGACCGGCAGGCGTGTCTTGGCGAATGGGGCGAAATCGATACCACGCAAAGCTGCCCGGCTGCCCGCAGGATATGGGAGGTCAATCCCGCCTATTTCGACAAAGCGCGTCCCGGCGCAATTCAACTGATCGTCCTGCGGACGCCCCAAGGGCCCTATCATGGTGAGAGCGCCGAGCGCTTCAAGGCGCGTCAGGCAAACGCGCTGACCCGGACCCCGACCGGTGGGTTCCAGCGGCGGCGCTTTCTTCATTGCGGGGTCGACCAGGTCGACAGCACCACCTCGCGCTCGAAACGGTCGCCGTTGTGAAGTTTTAGCGTCCATTGGCCTCGAGCGGTCGCGCGATCGACGAAGAGCGAACGGAACATCTGGCTCGCTTCCGGTTTTCCGGCCTCGTTCGCCGCGATCACCGCGCCACTCTCGTCGAGCAGCGAAGCGGAAATCAGATTCGTCGCTATGAAGGTCATCCCGAAATTCAGTGCGGCCTTCACGGGAATGGCGATTTCCGCCGTCTGTCCGGGATCGAGCTTCACGATCTTGGAATAGTTCCCGGTTTCGCTGCCCGGGCTGGGCGCATCTTCGTATCCGAGCAGCATGAGGCGGCCTGCGGTTCCCGATTTCGGCTTCATCGGACCCTGCTCACCCGGCCCCCGGGCGATGCGCGGGCGTATGAAATCTGAAAAGACCTTCGTGGTGATCATGTCGGTGTGGAATATACTCGCGATTTCATGATCCTCGATCGTCCAGATCGCCGACGGCACCGCCACCACGCTGTCGTTCGCGCTCAGCATGTAACAGACCGGATACATCGGGTTGCCTGCAAGTACGGAGAATTCAACGCCCCGGCGCTGGCTGTTCATCGCGTTGAACGTCTCTACGACGCTCGGTCTCAGCTCGCGCAGGGCCTCCATCGGTCTGTCGGCGAATTCCAGCGGCGCGCTGATCAGGTCGGCGCAGCGGCTACCCATGTTCGGCGTGCCCAGCATCACGAGGCGGGATACCAGCGGCTTGCCATCGGCATAACTCGGCATCATCTCATGGATATAGCGCCGGCTGATCAGTCCGCCCATGGAATGGGCGACAATGTCGACATGCCAGGCGTTCCGATCCCTTTGGGCATATTCGATATAGCGGCCGAGCTGGTCGGCATTTTGCGAGATCGTGTTCGTGGGACCGAAATTGCCCACCTCTTCGCCAGTCTTCATCAGGCCATGCTGCGGATATTCGCCCACCGGGAAGGCCTTCCAGCCATAGCTGTGGGTCGTCGTCAGAATATTCTGCCAGCTCTCCCAGACTTTCCAGTTCGACCAGAGGCCGTGAACCAGTAGGAGAGGTTTCGGCGCGACCTTGAGGTTGCGCGTCATGTCGTCGGCCTTTTTGCCCTGGTCCTCGATCTCGGCCTTGATACGCTGTGTCAGCCGTGGACGGCCATCGTCGAACCAGGCAAAGCCCGAGCTGTCCCACTGGAAGGAGACTTCGCGCTGTTCGCCGGCGGGTATGGTGACGGCCACCTCGCCCAGCAATCCGTCGGGGCGCGCGCCGTCCCATTTGTCGCCCTTGTAGGTGTCGCGAAACTTGACCGTGGTACCTTTTGCTTCCGGACTGTCGTTGGCGACGATCGCCTTGATGCGCACGAGATTGCCGTCGATCGTACCAACCTGTTCGGTAATTTCCTGCCAGTCTTCCCAGACCGGGAAACGCATATCCTCGAACTTGAGATCGACGAGTCGCAGCGCGCCGCCGCATCGGCGGAGATTCCATTTCAAGTTTTCGGTCGCCCCGAAGGCCGATACCGAGTGGCTCCCAGCGAGCCGGTTGGGATCGGCTGGCGATATGCGGTCCTCGCCGCTGCTCGAGAAGCGCATGCCGTCTATCGTCGAGGGCATCTCGGGGATGCGCTTGTTGACGCCTTCCTTGGCCTTGCACTGGCCGCTGTAGCTGGCGCTGTCCGATCCCGACGTGGTGCCCTTGATATCGGGTAGCGAGAGGCTGATCCTGTAGGTTCCGTCCATGTCCACGCCGACATGGACATCGGCTTCGAGATCGCTGCCGGTGCCGCGCGTCTCGCTTTTTCGCACGAACTTGCCCGACATTTCGCTCACGTGACGCTCGTGCGGGCAGATCATCTTGTCGCTTGCCGACTTCGTCTCGTTCGAGATCGAAGTCATCGCGATATTCGCGCGGCCGAGGCTGAAATCGCCGTCCGGCGCAGGCCTGACCGAAACCTGCGCCGAATAATCATGGTTCAGCGTCCAGTTGGTGGTCTCCGTGCCTTTGCCCGAGATGCGCTGCTCGGTCTTGGAGTCGCTGATCGATTGTTTTCGGCTATACTGGATCGATCCAGCCCAACCCGCCGTACATTGCGTGGCAGCCGCTACAGGGGATGCGGCGCCGGACAGCATCAAGCCGACCGCGAGGGCCGGCAAAGTCCTCAAAATTGGCATCGGGATTCTCCTGCAAATCGGGGCTGGTGCGATCCGGCACGCGGATCATCAACGAAATATTGCCGTTTTCTGGGCCGGAAGGGATTGAGGAATGCCGGCGGCGATGGCCGCCGGCATCGTTGGTCAGCCCTCCGGCTTCGCCTCCGCCTTGGCGCGAGCTTCGGGCTTAGCTTCGGCCTTGGCACGAGCTTCGGGCTTCGCTTCGGCCTTGGCGCGTGCCTCAGGCTTCGCTTCGGCCTTGGCATGGGCCTCCGGCTTGGCTTCAGCCTTCGCCAGCGCCGGCATCGGCAGGCCCAGCGCGATCGCGGCGGCAAGGAAAGGGAGTTTGCTCATGTCGTTTCTCCATTCTTATGAGAAGAACCGGGACGGCTGGACGCAGGCCTTGCCCGCACCTGTCGAACCGGCCCTTCGCGACCGTCGGCCGCACGATGGAGGTAGACGTGATGTGGGTGCGCATGCCGCGGTCTTGCTTTAAAACCGGATTCCCGCGCGACTAGGCCGACGGCGCGGCGACGAAGGCCGACGGGAATACGACGAAGCCAGTCGAAGGCGGTAGCGGCTGACTAGATTTTACAGAAGTCCGAGACGTTCGAGGACGATGCCGGCATAGCTTGGTCCGACCTGCACGACGGATCCATCTTCCATTTCCAGCGCGATCAGCCCCTTGCCGAGCCGCTGGACCGCCCTCACGAGTGCCGGGCGGATGAAGGTCGAGCGATGGACCCGCATCAATTGCGCGGGATCGAGCAACTGCTCGAGTGCGGTCATCGAAATGCGGTGAATATAACTGCGCGTTGCCGTGTGAAGCAGGACATAATCGCGCGCCGCTTCGACCCATTCGATCTGGGCTATAGGGAGGCGCAGGTTGCCGCTGGCGATCTGGACCCAGATCGCTTCCTCGCGCGCTTCGATGGGCGTACCCGCGATGCGATCGACCGCGTCACGCATGACGCGACGTCGGCGCGCGCGTTCGACGGCTTGGCGGAGGCGGTCGAAGCGGACAGGCTTCAGAAGATAATCGGCGGCGTCGACCTCGAACGCGTCGGGAGCATATTGTTCAAAGGCCGTGACGAAAATAATCTCGGGTCGGGGTTCTGCCACGAGGTCCGCCGCGACGCGAATGCCGCTTTTTCCCGGCATCGAGATGTCGAGCATGACAAGCTCGGGCTTCAAGGCTGCAATACGCTCCTCGGCCTCGTTACCGGTCGAGGCGGAGCCGACGACGTCGATGTCGTCGATGTCGGCAAATAATGTTTCCAGCCGGCGCAGGGCGAGAGGCTCGTCATCGACGAGGAGGACGCGAAGACGGCTCATGACGCTGTCTCCTTCATTCGCTCGAGCGGCAGGCGCGCTACGGCGACGAAACCGCGCTCGCGTCGGAAAGTATCGAGGCTGCCTTCCGAACCGTAAAGCGTCTCGAGACGCTGCCGGACATTGGCTATACCGAGCCCGGTCCCCGGCCGCGTGTCGCTTCCCCGGCCGGTGCCGTCGTCCTCGACGGCGACGATCAGTTTGCCATCGGAGCAGGACGCCTCGACCTTGATCGTCACCGGCACAGCCGACGGGGCGAGCGCATATTTGATCGCGTTCTCGATCAGCGGCTGAAGAAGAAAGCCGGGTACGAGCGCGCTGTTGAGCGACGGCGGACAGACGAATTCGACCGCAAGCCGTTCGCCGAACCGCACGCTTTCGATTTCCAGATAATGCTGCAAGGTCGCCAACTCATCCTCGAGCGGTAGAAGCGCGTCGGGCTCGGCGGACAGAGTCGCGCGAAGAAATTCAGAGAGTTTGGCAAGCATCGCGTCGGCCGTCGGATATTCCTTCGTCACGATCAGCGAAGAGATCGCATTCAGCGTGTTGAACAGGAAATGCGGATTGAGCTGATAGCGCAGCGCTGCAAGGCTGGCCGCGCTCGCCGCCGCCTCGGCCCGGCTCGCCGCCTCGCGCGCAATCGCCAGTTCCAGTTCGCGCTCGCGCGCCAGCTTGTTCGCCTCGATCACGGTAAAGGCCGCGCCGAGCAAGGCAAACTGCCAGACCAGCGCGATGAAATTGTTGGTTGCGCGCAGACCAAAGGGCGCGGCCATCTGTTTAGAGACCACGAGCCGCCCGATCCATTCGCCCGTCGCCGCATCGATCAGCGCGAGCACGCCCGAGGCGAGGCAGACCGAGACGCCCATCGCGGCCAGGCGGATCGCGGCGCCCCGCCGCCGTGTCCGTCGAACCGTCCAATAGACGCCCGAGGAGAGCAGAATACCCATCACGCATATATTGACCACCGACACGAGCACGTAGGTGCTGGCACCCGTGAACACATGATAGGGGATGAGGTACAGCACTCCCGACAGGATCCACGTCGCAAGCACCAGCGAAATGGTCTGACGATGTTCGGGCTTCAGTTGCATCCGGTTTCATCCTTAAACATGTTCGCAGCTTAGCGAAAAGAGGCACGTTCCGCGTCCTTCTTCGTCGCACGAGCGTCCACCTTCGTCGCGAGCCGGCCGGGCTCGCCGAAGCGCTATCGGCTCTCGTCGCAGAATCGTGGAGGGCGATGTTTCCGCCCGATAGCCGACCTCCATTCGCGGCGCTTCGCCGCCAGGGAGATACGGCATGACCATTCGTTATCGCACGGGCCTCGCTGCCTTCGGGCTGCTCGGCGCGCTTATTTTCGCGGAGGCGCGCACGGCAGCGGCCGAACCCTCGCCCGTTGTCGCAATAGTTGCCGCTGCTTCGCAGCCGCTTGAAATCCTCCCCTCGGGGCACCCCGTTGTCCTCGTCAGCATCGACGGCGGCGCGCCCAAACGCTTCGTCATCGACACGGCCGCGAGCACGACGACGATCATGCCGAAGCTGCGCGCCGAAATGCCCGGCCTCGTCGCCAAGCTATCGGACGATCCGCTCGACGGGGCCGCGGGCCGGAGCGATGTCGAAACGACCGTCGTCAAGCAGATCGAGGTTGCCGGCCATGTCTTCCGCTCGCCTGAGCTTATGCTGCTGTCGCCCGGGCCCACCGATCATCTGGGCGTCGACGGAATTTTGGGCGCCGACATCATCGCCGACTATGCGATCGAACTCGATATCCCCGGTCGCCACTGGCGCATGACGCCCAATGTCGAGGCGGGGACGCTCGATGACCTTCCGGCGTCGGTACCGTTCGCCCTCGACGACATGCGCGCGCCGCGCCTCAAGATCAGGCTCAACGGCGTCGAAATTCCGGCGATCCTCGACACCGGCGCGCGCGGTACGATCGTCAATTGGGCGGCTGCCAAGGCGATCGGGATTACCCCCGACAGCCCCGGCGTCGTCAAGGCGACCGATATCAAGGGCGCAACCAACCATGCGATGCCCAGCGTTGAGGCGCCCATCGCGGCACTGACGATCGGCGAGGCAAAAGTTGAGGGCAAGAAGGTCCGTATCGCCGACTTGTCGATCTTCAAGGTCCTGGGCTTCTCGCTCGAACAGCCCGCGGTGATCTTGGGGATCGACATGTTCGCCGACCGGCGTTTCGTGATCGATCACCCGGGCCTGCGCCTTCACATCTCGCCGCCGGCATCCGCGCCCGCGACCCCCCATATCTGATCGAAAGCGAATATCGTCATGAAGATGATCCTCACCGGGACCGCGCTCGGCGCACTCGCCCTCGCCGCCACCGCCGCCACCGCGCAGCAGGCGTCCAAGCCCAGGATCGACGCCGTCTATTGGCTCTCTGCCGAAACCGTCTCCGGCATGGCGACGGGACAGCCCACCGGCGTCGACAAGGATTTGTCGCTGCAGCTTGGCTCGCTGCGCAGCAACCCGGCTCCCAGCGCGGAGCACATACCGCCAAAGACGCTCCGCGCGGGGGAGCGCCTGCCGCTCGTCTCGCCTAAGGGCGCGACCCCGAAAGTCGATGGCAAGCCTGATTACCGGCCCGGTCCGGGAGACGCGCCCAAAGGCCGGATCGAGCTCTACTGGGGATGCGGGGAGAATTCGCCGGCCGGGCAGCCGGTCGTCATCGATCTCGCCACGATGAAGCCCGGCGCGGCTTCGCCTTTTGGCGCGATCCCTAGCGTTAAGGCGATGGTGCCGCCATCCGCAGGCCGGCATGCGACCTATGGCGAATGGCCCGGCGCAAAGAATGGCACCCGTGTCGGACAAGCTGCTTCACTCGTCGGCGACCATCTGATCCAGGGCAACTACTCCCCCGAAATGCGCTTTTCGGTCGCGACGGGGAATGACTTCCTCGCGCCCCTTGCGCCGCGAAATTCCGAGCTCGGCTCGGGCGCGGTCAAGGTAAGTTGGCCCGCGCTTGCCAACGCGCGCGGCTTCATCATGACGGTGACCGGTGCCCGCGAAAACGGGACCATCGTTATGTGGTCGTCGAGCGCGGTACGCATGCCGGGCATGGCGCTGCCCGATTATATCGAGCAATCCGACATCGCGCGGCTCGTCCAGCAACGCATCCTGCTCGCACCCGAGACCACCGAATGCATCGTTCCGTCGGCGGTCGGCAAAGCGTCGGAATCGGCGATGTTGATGATGACCGCTTATGGGCCCGAGGCCAACTACGGCTCGCCGCGCGAATCGCCGGCAGGCTGGGCGGTGAAACTACGCACGAAGGCGACGCACATGGGCATGCTCGGTGTCGATATCGCGTCGCTGATGGCGGGCGGAAGCGACGACGCTGACGATAGCGATGCCGCCGCTGGAAGCGCCAAGCCGAAAAAGAAGCGCGGCCTCCTGCGGGGCATCGTCGGCGGTGCGCTCGGCCTGCCTGGCTGATCCATCCGGAAAGCGGGAACCATGAAAAAACTCTCCCTGTTCAAGATTGTCTTGCTCGGTCTCTTCGCATCGGCTTCGACCGTTCCGCAGGCGGTCGCCGCCTCGAGCGACCGCCGGGCACCGAAGAGACTGATGGAACGTTGGGCCATGGGCACGCCAGCACCCGGCGAAGGCTTGCCCGGCTGGTATTCGAAGACGCCTGACGTCCATGTGCATCAGCCGCGCAACCTCGCACCGATCCCGATCGCCGAAGTCGACCTGCTGCGTCGCCGTGCAATGGTCGCGTTCGACGCGGTGATGCGGCAGCCCTCGCTGCGCGACGTGCGCGGCACCAGCCTGCATGCCGACATCAACATCTCGGTCGTGCCGACGCTGGGCGGCGTACGGCTTGTCGGCGCTACCTTCACCCTCCGCGCAAAAAGCGTGATCGAAGGCAAACCCGACACGATCCAGCGCGATGGTCGCTATCTGACCCCGTCGGAGGAAGGCGCCGTGCTTAGCGTCTTCCTCAACCCCTATGACATGATGGCGCGCCGGCAGGTGCAGGCCGAGGGCGTACAGGGTGGAGGTTTCCAGGTGCGCACAGGCGCGGCTTACGGCCTCTATGTCGCCGACCGCCTCCCCGATTACGACGCCCGGTCCGAATATGGCTGGGGGCCACGACCGCTCGCGCTGCAACTGCAGCACGACCGCAGCTGGTACCAGCCCGGCGCCGCCGGGATGCATCCGTTGCTCGTCCATATGTCGAGCTACTCGCACGAAAACGACGAACTGCGCGGCGACCGGTTGAACCCCGAACGCCCCGCCGCGCGGCTCGCCGCGGCCATGTTCATGACCGACTGGGAAGATGTCCAACGCCGCATGAAGGAAGTGAAATGATGCGCCGCTTTACCCTGACCGCATTGGGGGTGGCGCTCGTCGCCGCGCCCGCTGCCGCGCTGGCCCAGCGCACCGAAGACAATGCCGCGACCGGTGCCGAAGACGCGTTCGGAACATCAATCGGCGGCGAGCAGATCGGTATCTACAATCCCAATTATGTCCGAGGCTTCTCGGCGGCCGAGGCGGGCAATATCCGCCTCGACGGCCTGTACATCGATCAGCAGGCGGCCTTCTCCGATCGCGTGATCTCGGGGCTTCAGATGCGCGTCGGTCTGTCGGCGCAGGGCTACCCCTTTCCAGCCCCCACGGGCATTGCCGAATATGACCTGCGCAAGCCTGGCGAAAAGCGGTTGCTCAGCGTCAGCGGGCGCCTCGGACCTTTCGGAGCGAAGATACTCGAACTCGACGGCCAGCTGCCGGTCACCGACCGGCTGTCGCTTGGTGCCGGTTATGGCTTTTTCTCCGACCGCAACCACACGGGCGGTGGGGCGCAGTTCCGCACAATGGCAGCGATCGCGCGCTGGGAACCGGTCGACGGCGTCGAGATCACGCCTTTCTGGAGCCGCATCGGCATCGCCGACGAGGAACTACCGCCGCTGCTGCTGACCGCCGGCGACTATCTGCCGCCACGGCTCGAGCGGGTGAAACGGATCGGCCAGAAATGGGCCGCCAATGACGGCAAGACCATCGCCACCGGCCTGACGACGACGATCAATCGCGGCGACTGGACGCTGAAAGCCGGCGCGTTCCGTTCGATCCTCGACCTTGACCGCTCGCACACACAGCTGTTCCTCAACGTCCGGCCCGACGGGACGGCCGACGAAGTGATCATCGCCGAACCCGGCCGCCGTTCGGCCTCGACAAGCGGCGAGGTGCGTCTGTCGCGCCGCTTCGCAGACGGGCCGCGTCTCCACACGCTGCACCTGTCGCTGAAGGGACGCGATCGTTCGCGCACCTACGGCGGCGGGCGCGAGATATTCATCGGAAACCATCCGATCGAGGATCCGGTCGTTTTCCCCGAGCCTGTCACGACCTTTGGCACGCAGACGCGCGATACCGTCGACCAGTGGACGGGAGGGATCGCCTATGAGGGGCGCTGGAAGGATGTCGGCGAAGTCAGCGTCGGCTTGCAGAAGACCGATTACCGCAAGCGTGTATTCGGGCCCGGCGCGCCCGTCATCACGACCAAGGATGCGCCGTTGCTGCTCAACGCGACCGCTGCCGTCTATGCATCGCCGTCGCTCGCATTCTACGGCAGCTATACCGAAGGGCTGGAGGAAAGCCCGGTCGCACCGGGCCATGCCGTGAACCGCGACGAGGCGCCGCCCGCAATCCGGACGCGCCAGGTCGACGCGGGCCTGCGCTGGTCGATCACGTCCGCGATCCGCCTTGTCGCCGGCGTGTTCGAGGTGACGAAACCCTTCTACTCGATCGATACCGCACGTGTGTTCCGCCAACTCGGTGACGTTCGCCATCGTGGCGCCGAATTCTCGCTGTCGGGCCAGATCGCGCCGGGGCTCACCGCGATCGCAGGGACGGCACTGATCGACGCCACGCTGTCGGGCGACGCGGTCGACAGCGGCCTGCTTGGGAAGAAGCCGCTAGCGAGCTTCGGCCGCCTCTCGACCGCCGTGCTCGACTACCGGCCGACCTTCGCGCCCTCCATCTCGGTCGACCTCGTCGTCGAAAGCACGTCGGATCGCGTTGCCAGCACCGACGGCAAGCTTGTCATTCCGGCGCGTGCGATCGCCTCCATCGGCGGGCGCTACCGCTTCAAGCTCGGCAAGGCGCCGGCGACCCTGCGTGTCCAGGTCGCGAACGTCGGGAACAAGTTCGGTTGGGCGAACGGACCGTCGGGCATCTACCTCTACAACATGCCGCGCCGGTTGACCGCGACGCTGACGACCGATCTCGGCTGACTCGCCGTCCGAAACCCTAACATCTGGAGCCATATATGCGACATTCAGTGATCGCCGCCGTTGCCGCCACCGCCATCGTCAGCCTTTGCCAGCCCGCCCAGGCCCAAGGATTTTTAAAGCGCCTCGCCGATCGCGCGCTCGACAAGGTCGAACAAAAGGCTGAAGAAGTCGTGGGCAGTGCGATGGAAGGTTCGAGCGGAAGCACCTTCGAGCCTCAGGCGGAAGCCCCTGAAACTCAGGCACCAGATGTGATGCCGGATCTCGGCAGCAAATCTGACCCGGTGTCTTCGAACTCCAAACCCGTCAAATATGTGAGCGACCTTCGTACGCCGCCCGAAGTGGATGCCCAAAAGGCGGAGTATAACAAGTTCGGTGAAGCGAGTTGCCGCGCTTGTGAGGGTGGCGTCGAGCTCGACGGACGGCCGACCTTTCCATATGATGAGTTCAGCGGGAAATACAACGAGCGTGCGGAACGTGCCGGAAACTGGCCGATTGGTCACATCCATCGCTGGCAGGGCAAGGAATCTGTCGGAACGCTCGCCGTGAAGGCGGAAGAACGCGTGGAAGGTTTCCGCTGTCGAAAACTGGAGTATAAGTTGGTGAAGGGGCAAGCGGCGGCGGTCCGTCCAGGCTTGATTTGCTACGGGCTTGGAAACAGCTCGTCCGAAGCGGAAAAATGGCACGAAATATATTAGACGAAAGCCTGGGGCCTGCTGCATCGTCGGAAAGCGCCGCCTTCTTTCGAGATTCAACCATATTCGACCGGCCGTTGATGACCAACTCATCTGAGTGAAGCGCGAGGCGTTCAAAGGATAGCAATCGAATGTCCGCTTTCGGACGGTAGCGCCCCGAAAGCGGCCTGACCGCAAACGTTGAGGGTTTCGGACGCCGACAGGCGTCGGAAAGTCTTCGATGCCCGAACCGC
>CBINGC010000015.1:0-72244 GCA_966250105.1 uncultured Sphingopyxis sp.
AGGAGGCGCCGTCGGCGGGGTCGGTGCCGTCGGGTAGCGGCATCACCATCTGCACCGGCAAGCAGCGATATTCGGCGTACATCTCACCGCCAAGCAACGCGACGGTCTTGCCGAGCAGCGCCTGCGCCTCGGGCGAGTCGCCTGCCGCGACGACGGTGCCGCAACCCTCGTTGCCGATCGCCAACGCATCGCCGATGCGCCCACCCATCGCGCGCATGCCCGCGGGCGGAACATCGGCGGTAATCAGCGGCTGGCCATCCTTAGTCGAGCCACGCGCGGTCGACATATCCGCGCCGCCGAACAGCAGGCCGAGGTCCGACGGGTTGATTGGCGCGGCGAGCACCTTCACCAGCACCTCGTGCGGCTTCGGCACCGGCATCGGGCGGCGCTCGAGCGACACTTCGAGTTGCCCTTCGGGCTTCACGAGCGTTAGCATGGTGAGGTTGGTTTCAGGCAGGTCGGTCATCGCGCATCTCCCGTATTCGGTTTCTTGATGCAACGGATTAGGCGAAGCAATGCCCGGTGACAATGGGGGCCTGCCGACATTCCTCTCCGCTCGCATCGAGGGGATCTGAGCGTTGCGTTTTAGCTTGGCAAATATTCCGCGGCGAGCCGCAGCACCTCATCCGCAAGTTCCTTCCGGCAGATCAGCAGGTCGGGCAGATAGGTGTCCGCATTGTTGTATCGGATCGGCGAACCGTCGACGCGGCTGGCGTGCAGTCCCGCCGCCTGCGCTACCGCGACGGGGGCGCAATTGTCCCATTCATATTGGCCGCCGGTGTGGAGGTAGACGTCGGCCTCGCCGCGCACCACCGCCATCGCCTTGGCGCCCGCCGAGCCCATGGCGAGAAGCTCGGCGCCGAGCCGTTCGGCCACGAAAACCGCTTCGGCGGCGGGGCGCGTGCGGCTGACGAGCATCCGAAGCGGCTGGTTTGCCGGTTGAAGCGCCACCGGCGTACCCGAAGTCAGCGTGACGCCCAGGCCCGGCAACGCGACCGCGCCGACAGTGGCGATGCCGTCGATCGCCAAGGCGACATGCACCGCCCAATCGTCCCTGCCCTCGCCATATTCGCGCGTGCCGTCGAGCGGATCGACGATCCAGACGCGGCTTTGCCCGCAGCGAGTCGGATTGTCCTTCTCTTCTTCCGACAGCAGCGCATCGGCGGGGCGCGCGGCGCGGATCTCACGGCACAGAATGGCGTTGGCCTGCTGGTCGCCCGCCTGCCCCAGCTCCTTGCCCGCAAGATCGCCCCCTGCGCGCAGGTCGAGCAGGATCGTCCCCGCTGCCTTTGCGAGCCGCGCGGCCAGCTGTTCGTCGCTCTCCCCCACGGCCATGTCTATCCCAACAAGCGATCGATGATCAGGTCCGCCGCTTCCTCGGGCGTCATCGCGATCGTGTCGATTCGAATTTCAGGACTTTCGGGCGCCTCATAGGGGCTGTCGATCCCGGTGAAATTCTTGAGCTGTCCCGCGCGCGCCTTTCTATAGAGGCCTTTGACGTCGCGGCGCTCTGCTTCCGCCAGCGGCGTATCGATGAACACCTCGATGAACTCGCCCTCAGGCAGCATCCCGCGCACCATCTCGCGCTCGGCGCGGAAGGGCGAGATGAAGGCGGTAATCACGATCAGCCCCGCGTCCGACATCAGCTTCGCGACCTCGCCGACACGGCGGATATTCTCGATCCGGTCGGCCTCGGTAAAGCCGAGATCGCGATTGAGGCCGTGGCGGACGTTGTCGCCGTCGAGCAGGAAGCTGTGGCGGTTCATCCGGTGCAGCTTTTTCTCGACGAGGTTCGCGATCGTCGACTTGCCCGAGCCCGACAGGCCGGTGAACCACAGCAGCGCAGGGCGCTGGTTCTTGAGATTCGCGCGCATGTCGCGATCGATGTCGGTCGCCTGCCAATGGACATTCTGTGCGCGGCGGAGGCTGAAGTGCAGCATGCCCGCGGCGACCGTGGCATTAGTCAGCTTGTCGATCAGGATGAAACCGCCGAGCGTCCGGTTGTCGCCATAGGCTTCGAAGGTGATCGGCTTGTCGGTCGAAAGCTCGACGACACCGATGCCGTTGAGGTCGAGCGTCTTCGCCGCGAGATGGTCGAGCGTGTTGACGTTGATCTCATATTTCGGCGCCTGCACCGTCGCCGAGACGCTTTGGGTCGCGAGCTTGAGCCAATAGGCTCGCCCCGGGATCATCGCCTCGTCGGCCATCCACACAAGGGTCGCCTCGAACTGGTCGGCGGCCTCGGGCGGCGCATCGGCGGCGGCGATAACGTCGCCGCGCGAGCAATCGACCTCATCGGCGAGCGTCAGCGTCACCGACTGGCCCGCGACGGCTTCATCGAGATCGCCGTCGAGGGTGACGATGCGGTCGACGGTCGTCGTCTTGCCGCTCGGCAGGATGCGCACGGCGTCTCCCGGCTTGACCTTCCCGCTCGCAAGCTGGCCGGAGAAACCGCGGAAATCGAGGTTCGGGCGGTTGACCCATTGCACCGGCAGGCGGAACGGTTTGGCTTCGTCGGCGGCGCTGCCGATCTCGACATTTTCGAGATGCTCGATCAGCGCCGGCCCCGTGAACCAGGGCATATTGTCCGACAGCGCGGTGATATTATCGCCCTTGAAGCCCGAGATCGGGATCGCGGTAAAATTGGTGATGCCGATCTCGCTCGCGAAGGCGCGGTAGGCCAGCGTGATACGGTCGAACACGGCCTTCTCGTAACCGACAAGGTCCATCTTGTTCACCGCGAGCACGATATGCTTGATGCCGATCAGATGCGCGAGGAAGCTGTGGCGGCGCGTCTGGGTGAGCACGCCCTTGCGCGCGTCGATCAGGATGACAGCAAGGTCGGCGGTCGAGGCGCCGGTGACCATGTTGCGCGTATATTGCTCATGCCCCGGCGTGTCGGCGACGATGAACTTGCGCTTTTCGGTGGTGAAGAAGCGATAGGCGACGTCGATCGTGATCCCCTGCTCACGCTCGGCGGCAAGACCATCGACGAGCAGCGCGAAGTCGATCTCCTGCCCCTGCGTGCCGACGCGCTTGCTGTCGGCCTCGAGCGCGGCGAGCTGGTCCTCGAAGATCATCTTCGAATCATAGAGCAACCGCCCGATCAGCGTCGACTTGCCGTCGTCAACCGAACCGCAGGTGATGAAGCGCAGCAGCGACTTCTTTTCATGCCCCGCGAGATAGGCGTCGATGTCCTCGGCGATTAGCGCGTCGGTGACGTAAACAGGATCGGTCATATCTTTAACTTCGTCATTCCCGCGAAGGCGGGAATCCCGCTCCGCTCGTTGGTTCCGAAAGAGGCCCCCGCCTTCGCGGGGGTTGACCCTTCGTCAATCTGAAGATTGACGTGGCGGTCAAAAATACCCCTCCTGCTTTTTCTTCTCCATGCTGGCGTCACCGCCATCCTTGTCGATGATCCGGCCTTGTCGCTCGGAGGTGGTCGTGAGCAGCATTTCCTGAATGACCTCGGAGAGCGTTTTCGCCTCGCTCTCGACCGCGCCGGTAAGCGGATAGCAGCCGAGGGTACGGAACCGCACCGAGCGTTCGACCGGCGTCTCGCCGGGACGCAGCGGAAAGCGGTCGTCGTCGACCATCAGCAGCAGGCCGTCGCGCTCCACGGTCGGGCGCGGCGCGGCGAAATAGAGCGGGACGATCGGAATATTCTCGCGCGCGATATATTGCCAGATGTCGAGCTCGGTCCAGTTGGAGATCGGGAAGACGCGGATGCTCTCCCCCTTCGCCTTGCGGGCGTTGTAGAGGTTCCAGAGCTCGGGACGCTGCTTCTTCGGGTCCCAGCCGTGGCTCGCGGTGCGGAACGAGAAAATGCGCTCCTTGGCGCGGCTTTTTTCCTCGTCGCGCCGCGCGCCGCCAAAGGCGACATCGAAGCCGTGCAGGTCGAGCGCCTGCTTCAGCCCCTCAGTCTTCCACATGTCGGTGTGCAAGGGGCCATGGTCGAAGGGATTGATGCCGCGCTCCTTGGCCTCCGGGTTCTGATAGACGATCAGGTCCATACCGCTTTCGGCCGCCATCCGGTCGCGCAGCTCGTACATCGCCTGGAATTTCCATGTCGTATCGACATGGAGCAAAGGGAACGGCGGCGGCGAGGGATAGAAGGCCTTGCGCGCGAGATGAAGCATGACGGCGCTGTCCTTGCCCACGCTGTAAAGCATCACGGGCTTCGCCGCGTCGGCCATCACTTCGCGCATGATATGGATGCTCTCGGCCTCGAGCCGGTCGAGATGGGTCAGCGTATCGGTCATGCCCCGCCCTTGCCTCCCCCGATTGCAGCGCGCAAACTGTATGGCCTTTCGAGGGGGCAAGCCAGACTTGTGATGCGCGGCGTCATGCGGTGATATCGACTTTCATCTGCCGCCATTCGGCCGCGATCGCGGCGATCGTTTCAAGCGCATGCGTCAGCCGCGGCGCGATGTCGGGAAGCCTGCGCCACGCGGGATCGGCGATCAGCCCGAGTTCGCGGCGGAAATCATAGCCCGCCACCTTCAAGGGAAGCACCCCCTCGATCGCAAGCGAGACGGGCGCCGTGGTGATCCCGATCCCCGCGGCGACCATACGCAAACATCGCTCGTCGCTTTCGCTGCGCAGCGCAAAGCGCGGGCGGACGCCGTGGCGCGTAAAGAAGCGGCTCGTCGCGTCGAGGAATTCGCACGACCGGCGCGCAATCATCGTTTCGGCGGCAAGCTCTTCGGGGCCGACCTCGATGCGTCCGGCCAGCGGATGATCCGCCGCGACAAACATCACGAGCGGCTCCCCATAGAGCGGCGTCACATGGTCGCCGCGCTCGCCATCGCGCAGCGGAACCAGCGCCATATGGATGCGGCCGCTACTCAGCGCGGCGCGCAATTCGGAGTCGCTGTTTTCGACCAGTTCGATCGCGAAGCTCGGCCGCAGCGCCGCAGCGATCGCCTGCAGCAACTCCGCGGGCGCCGAGCGAATGACCCCAAGCTTGAGTTCGGCCGCCTGACGGTCGCTCTCGCGCCCGAAACTGTCGGCGGAACGAAAGCCGCGTTCCAGGTCGCGCGCGATCGGCAGAAAGCGCCCGCCCGCTTCGGTCAGGCGGATCTGCCGGCGATTACGAATGAACAGCGGCGTTCCGACAAGCTTTTCGAGCTCGGCGATCCCCGTCGACAGCGCCGGCTGGGTCACGCGGATGCGCAGCGCCGCCTGCGTGAAGCTGCCGGCATCGACGACGGCGAGAAACTGCCGGATGTGCGCGCGCTTTATCATAAATTTTTCTTATGCCAAATCTTACCCTGTTTCAATTTCCATATGCAGAAATTTTGATGCACTATCGCGGCCTGTACCGCCCCCAGACCGATAGGTAATCCATGCGCGCCACCCCCGACTTCGATTTCGCGCTCGGCGAAACCGCCGACATGATCCGCGATACGACCGCCCGCTTCGCCGACGAACAGATCGCGCCGCTCGCGGCAAAGGCCGATGCGCAGGACTGGTTTCCGCGCGAAGAGCTATGGACGCAGATGGGCGCGCTCGGCCTGCACGGCATCACCGTCGAGGAAGAATATGGCGGGCTCGGCCTCGGCTATCTCGAGCATGTCATCGCCGTAGAGGAAGTCAGCCGCGCATCGGCCGCGATCGGTCTTTCCTATGGCGCGCATTCGAACCTGTGCGTCAACCAGATCCGCCGCTGGGGCAACGCCGATCAGAAAGCAAAATATCTCCCCAAGCTGATCTCGGGCGAGCATGTCGGCAGTCTCGCGATGTCCGAAGCGGGCGCCGGCAGCGACGTCGTGTCGATGAAGCTGAAGGCCGACAGGGTTCAGGGCGGCTATGTCCTCAACGGCACCAAATTCTGGATCACCAATGCGACCTGTGCCGACACGCTCGTCGTCTATGCCAAGACGAGCCCCGAGGCGGGATCGCGCGGCATCACCGCCTTCCTGATCGAAAAGGACATGCCGGGGTTCAACATCGGGCAAAAGATCGACAAGGTCGGCATGCGCGGCTCGCCGACCGCCGAGCTGGTCTTCACCGATTGCGAAGTGTCCGAAGACCAGGTCATGGGGCCGGAGAATGGCGGCGTCGGCGTGCTGATGTCGGGGCTCGATTACGAGCGCGTCGTGCTCGCCGGGCTCCAGCTCGGCATCATGCAGGCATGCCTCGATACGGTCATCCCTTACGTGCGCGAGCGCAAGCAGTTCGGCAAGCCGATCGGCTCGTTCCAGCTGATGCAGGCGAAGGTCGCCGACATGTATGTCATGCTCCAGTCGGCGCGTTCCTATGTTTACAACGTCGCGAAAGCCTGCGACGCGGGGCAGACGACGCGCTTCGACGCTGCGGGCTGCATCCTGCTCGCGAGCGAGAATGCGGTGAAGGTCGCGGGCGAAGCGATCCAGGCGCTCGGCGGCGCGGGCTATACCAAGGACTGGCCGGTCGAACGTTACTGGCGCGACGCCAAGCTGCTCGACATCGGCGCGGGCACGAACGAGATCCGCCGCATGCTGATCGGCCGCGAGCTGATCGGCGCCGGCGCGTGATCTGGCTCTGGCTGTCGGCCGCCTTCATGGTGACCACGGCCGGGGTTCATGGCTATCTGGGCGAACGCAGGCTGATGGGACCGTTGATGACGCTCGATCAGGGGGTGATGGGCATCGATCTGGCGCGCCGGGTGTTTCGTCTCGCGTGGCATGCGCTTTCGCTCCTCATGCTCGTATCGGCTGCGTCGGTCGTCTGGCCGGGCACTCCGCGCGGGCTGATCCTGCTGATCGGCGCGGCGTGGACCGCGACCGGGCTGTTCGACGCTATCTATACGAGCGGCAGGCATATCGGCTGGCCCTTCCTGACCGCCTCGGGCGTGTTCGCGCTGCTGGGTACGTCATGAGCCTGCTGCCGTTTCATGTTATCGGCTGCGATCGCCGGTGAGCGACACCTTGCTCACCGTCCTGCAATATTATGGCGCGGGCGCAGCGACGCTCGCGGCGCTGCTCGTCTCGCTCAATCTCGGGCGGCGCTGGACCGGCTGGGCTTTCGTCATCTTCGTGACGAGCAGCCTCGCGCTGATCGGCTGGGGTTTCCTGCAACCCGACAGCGAGGGCATCGGGTGGCAGAATATCGCGCTGCTCGGCATCAACTGCGTCGGCGTCTATCGCTATCTGATCCTGAAGGAAAAGCCCGGCGAGCCGGCGGATCAGGGCGGGACCGACTGAGTGCCCCGCCCTTGCCCGTCATCAGCCCCAGACGCGGACGCGCTTGTCGGGCGCGAGGTAGAGCTTGTCGCCTTCCTTGACGTCGAACGCCTTGTACCAGGCGTCGAGGTTGCGGACGGTGAGCGCGCGATAATTGCCCGGCGCATGGCCGTCGGTCGCGACGCGCGCGCGGAGCGCCTCGTCGCGCATCTTGGTCGCCCAGGTCTGCGCATAGGCGATGAAGAAACGCTGGTCGCCGGTGAAGCCGCCGATCACCGGCGCGTCCTTGCCGTTCAGCGACGCGCGATACGCGTCATACGCGGCCTGCAGACCCGCGACGTCGGCGATATTCTCACCCAGCGTCAGCTTGCCGTTCACCGCGAGGTCGGGGAACGGCTTATACGTGTCATATTGCGCGGCGAGCGCCGAGCCCGCTTCCCCGAACTTCTTGAGGTCGGCGGCGGTCCACCAGTTGCGCAGTGCCCCCGTCGAGTCGAACGCCGCGCCATTATTGTCGAAACTGTGGCTGATCTCGTGGCCGATGACGGCGCCGATCGCGCCATAGTTGTAGGCCGGGTCGGCCTTGGCGTTGAAGAAGGGCGGCTGGAGGATCGCGGCGGGGAAGTTCAGCGCGTTCTGCACCGGCAGGTTGACCGCGTTGACCGTCTGTGGGGTCATCCACCATTCGCCCTTGTCCATCGGCTTGCCGATCTTGGCGAGCTGGTGCGCATATTCCGCCTTTTGCCCCGCGACCTCGTTCGCATAGGCGTTGTCGGCGCTGACGCTATAGCTGCCATAGTCGCGCCAGCTTTCGGGATAGCCGACGCCGACGACGATCGTCTCGACCTTCTTGATCGCTTCCTTCTTCGTTTCGGGCGCCATCCAGTCGATGCCGTTCACGCGCGTCGCAAAAGCCGCCTTGATACCCTTCACCATGTCCCCGACTTCGGCCTTGGCGGAGGCGGGGAAATATTTCTCGGCATAGACGCGGCCGACCGCGTCGCCGAGGTCGGTGTTCAGCGCATCGAGCGCGCGCTTGTCGCGGCTGCGCTGCTGCGGTGTGCCCGCAAGCGTCGTGCCGTAAAAAGCGAAGTGCGCGCTGTCGATCGCGCTCGGCAGCACGTCACTATGGCTGTTGATCTGGTGGAACGTCAGCCAGTCCTTCCACGCATCGAGCGGCTCCGACGCCACAAGCGCCGACAGGCCGGTGATCGCGTTCGCATGATAGGCGCCGAACTTGCCCGCCTTGTCGAGCTTCGCCGCGGCAAAATAGGCATCCCAGTCGATGCCGGGCGCCTTCTTCGCGAAATCGGCCTTCGTCCAGACGTCGGCCGATTGAGTGAAGTCCTCGCTCTGTTCGCGGCTGGCGTGCGCGCGCGCGATCTTGAGTTCGAGGTCGTAGATGCGCTTCGCCTTCGCCGCGGCGTCGCTCTGCCCCGCTGCGCTCAGCAGCTTTTCGATATAGGCCTGATAGTCGGTGCGGATCGCCGCCATCTTCGGATCGGCCGACAGATAATATTCGCGCTCGGGAAGCCCCAGCCCGCCCTGCAACATATAGGGGATCACTTCGCCCGGGGTCGCGAGCCCTTGAGTCACGAAAACACCGAAGAGATTCTCGGTGCCAAAGTCGGTCGCGTTGAGCGGGTCGACGTCGGCGCGGGTCTGTTCGCCGAGGACCTTCGACAGCGTCGCCTTGTCGGCGATCGCGGCGAAACGCGCGAGGTCGGCTTCGACCGGCTTCATACCCGCGGCGTCGATCGCCGGCCTGTTCATATAGGCTTTGTAGAAAGCGGCGATGCGGCCTTCGTCGGTGCCCGGTTCGCCGCCCTTCTGGACGATCGCGCCGACGAGTTCGCGGACGCGCTTCTCGGTTTCGAGAAAGGCGATGTAGAAAGCGCCGATCGAGGAACGGTCGGCGGGGATTTCAGTCGTCTTTTGCCAATTGCCGTTCGCATAGGCGTAGAAATCGTCGCCCGGCTTCACGCTGGTATCCATCGCGGCCTTGCTGATGCCGAGTTCGGTCCCGACGGTGTAGGCGGCGGCGGCCTTTTCGGCTTGGTCGCCCTTCGAACAGGCGACGGGTCCCGCGACGATCGCAGCGGTCGAAAGCAATATGGCGAAGGCGGCTTTTTTCATAAGAATGACCTTGTTTTTAAGCGGGCATGCAGGGGGCATAGGCCTGTGACGAATTGGTTTCAACGCCAACCATTTTCGGCCTGCGGTCCTTGTCGCTCGACGAGCGGCGGGATAGTCCGGCCCGACTTCAGAGGAGATTTCGAAACGTGAGCGCACCTGTTCTGGGCACGATGGTCAACGCGGAGAGCGACACGTTCCACGCCAATGCCGCGCACAATCGCGGCTTACGCGACGAGCTTTACGCGCGCGTCGCCGAAGCCGGGCTTGGCGGCAACGAGAAGTCGCGCGAGCGCCACACGAGCCGCGGCAAGCTGCTGCCACGCCAGCGCGTCGAGCGGTTGCTCGATCCGGGCTCGCCCTTCCTCGAAATCGGCCAGCTCGCGGCGTGCGACATGTATGAGGGTGAGGTGCCGGGCGCGGGCATGATCGCGGGCATCGGCCGCGTGTCGGGGCGGCAGACGATGATCGTGTGCAACGATGCGACGGTGAAGGGCGGCACTTATTATCCGATGACGGTGAAGAAGCATCTTCGCGCACAGGAGATCGCCGAGGCGAACCGCCTGCCGTGCGTCTACCTCGTCGATTCGGGCGGCGCGAACCTGCCGCATCAGGACCAGGTGTTTCCCGACCGCGACCATTTCGGGCGCATCTTCTTCAATCAGGCGAACATGTCGGCGAAACGCATCCCACAGATCGCGTGCGTGATGGGAAGCTGCACCGCAGGGGGTGCCTATGTCCCCGCGATGAGCGACGAAACCGTCATCGTGCGGGGTCAGGGCACGATCTTCCTCGCCGGCCCCCCGCTGGTGAAGGCCGCGACGGGCGAGGAGATCAGCGCCGAGGATCTCGGCGGCGGCGACCTCCACGCGAAGAAATCGGGCGTCGTCGACCATCTCGCCGAAAATGACGAACATGCGCTGACGATCGTGCGCGATATCGTCAGCCATCTCGGAGCCGACGATGGCTTCAAGGTCGAGATGAAGGAACCGCGGCCGCCGAAATATGACCTCGAAGAGCTTTACGGCATCATTCCGCAGGACGTTCGCGCGCCCTATGACGTGCACGAGGTCATCGCGCGCATCGTCGACGGCAGCGAGTTCCACGAGTTCAAGGCGAATTACGGCAGCACGCTCGTCTGCGGCTTCGCGCATATCTGGGGCATTCCCGTCGCGATCCTTGCGAACAATGGCGTGCTGTTCAGCGAGAGCGCGGTCAAGGGCGCGCATTTCATCGAACTGGCGCAGCAGCGGCGCATCCCCCTGCTCTTCCTTCAGAATATCAGCGGCTTCATGGTCGGCGGCAAATATGAGGCCGAGGGCATCGCCAAGCATGGCGCCAAGCTGGTGACCGCGGTCGCGACCGCGACGGTGCCGAAGATCACCGTGCTGATCGGCGGCAGCTTTGGCGCGGGCAATTACGGCATGTGCGGGCGCGCTTACTCGCCCCGCTTCCTGTTCACATGGCCCAATGCGCGGATCAGCGTGATGGGCGGCGAACAGGCGGCGTCGGTGTTGGCAACCGTCCACCGCGACGCCGACAAATGGACGCCGGAGGAGGCCGAGGCCTTCAAGGCGCCGATCCGCCAGAAATATGAGGATGAAGGCAACCCCTATCACGCCACCGCGCGCCTCTGGGACGACGGCATCATCGACCCCGCGCAGACCCGCGACGTGCTCGGGCTCGCTTTTGCGGCAACGCTGAACGCCCCGGTCGAGGACCGCGGCTTCGGGCTGTTCAGGATGTGATGCGATGCAAAGTCTTGTAAATTCAATTGTTCAGAACCAGACCCTTACCGCGCTCTCCATCCTGAGCGGGCTGATTGCGTTAATCGTGTTTGGCTATCAACTCATGAAGCGGGCCCACGCCTTATTTCAAGGGCGAATGGATAGAGTAACCGAACGAAATATAACAGACGCGCGAAAAGGCATCGATAACGCACCCTATCTGGTAGCCGTTCTCTTTAATCACGCGATAATATTGGCTGTTTTTGTTTGGTTTTATTCAATAGTTAAAAACCTAAGAGCTGAAGTTTTGGCCTCGAGCACTCAATCTGAAGCCGTGAATTTATTATCCATAATCCTCGTGGTTTTAATGAGTGTTTTATCATTACTCATCGGTGATAGAGGTGCCGATATTTGGCTAATTTCTCGAAGAGTAATTCGCGAGACGAAAGAACGAGACGGCGAATGATCAACTCCCTCCTCATCGCCAATCGCGGCGAAATCGCCTGCCGTATCATCCGCACTGCGCGCGAGATGGGCATAAGAACCGTTGCGGTCTATTCGGACGCCGACGCCAAGGCGCTGCATGTGCGCGAGGCCGACGCGGCCGTGCATATCGGGCCTTCGCCGGCGCGCGAATCCTATCTGATCGGCGAGAAGATCATCGCCGCCGCGAAAGCGACTGGCGCCGAGGCGATCCATCCGGGCTATGGCTTCCTCTCCGAAAATGCCGAGTTCGCGCAGGCGGTCGCCGATGCGGGCCTCGTGTGGGTCGGCCCGAAGCCTTCGTCGATCACCGCCATGGGGCTGAAGGATGCCGCAAAGAAGTTGATGGCCGATGCCGGGGTGCCGGTGACGCCCGGCTATATGGGCGAAAATCAGAACCCCGCTTTCCTCGCCGAACAGGCGGCCGAAATCGGCTACCCCGTGCTGATCAAGGCGGTGGCGGGCGGCGGCGGCAAGGGGATGCGCAAGGTGGATACCGCGGCGGATTTCATCGACGCGCTCGCCTCATGCCAGCGCGAGGCAGCGGCATCGTTCGGCAATGATCATGTGCTGATCGAGAAATATATCCTGACCCCGCGCCATATCGAAGTGCAGGTGTTCGGCGACACGCACGGCAATGTCGTCCATCTGTTCGAGCGCGACTGCTCACTTCAGCGGCGGCATCAGAAGGTCATCGAGGAGGCCCCCGCCCCCGGCATGGACGAAGCGACGCGCGCCGACCTCTGCGCCGCCGCGGTGCGCGCCGCAAAGGCGGTCGACTATGTCGGCGCGGGAACGATCGAGTTCATCGCCGACGGGTCGGAGGGCCTCCGCGCCGATCGCATCTGGTTCATGGAAATGAACACGCGGCTGCAGGTCGAGCATCCGGTGACGGAGGAAATCACCGGCGTCGATCTCGTCGAATGGCAGCTGCGCGTTGCCTCCGGCGAGCCGATTCCGCTCGCGCAGGAAGAACTCGCGATCAACGGCTGGGCGATGGAGGCGCGGCTTTACGCGGAAGACCCGGCAAAAGGCTTCCTGCCCTCGATCGGCACGCTCGAACTCTTCCAACTCGCCGAGCATAGCGGCCGCGTCGACACCGGCGTCTATGAAGGCGCCGAAGTGTCGCCCTTCTATGACCCGATGATCGCCAAGGTCATCGCTTGGGGCGAGGACCGCGAGGAAGCGCGCGAACTTCTGTCGGAGATGCTGGAGGACAGCGCGATCTGGCCGGTGAGGACCAACTCGGCCTTTCTGATCAATGCGCTCGATCATCCCGATTTCGTGGCGGGTACGGTCGATACCGGCCTCATCGGCCGCGACGGCGACGCCATGGCCGAGGAGGCGGTGCCGACCACGCAGGCGCTGACGAACGCCGCAATGGCGATGGTGCCGCGCGCGTTGCAAGCGGGCTTCCGCCTCAACGCGCCCGACGTGCGCAGCGCGCCCTTCCTGCTCGACGGCAAGCGCGTCGAGGTCGAACTCCACGGCCCCGGCGCCGAGGAACCCGCGCCCGCGATGCTCGTCGCCGAGAATGGTTCGGTGTGGCAGCTTGCGCCGTGGCGCGCCGACGCGAGCGCCGGCGGCGCGGCGGGCGACGGCGCTATCCTCTCGCCGATGCCCGGCAAGGTGATCGCGGTCGATGTCGCTGCGGGCGACAAAGTGACCAAGGGGCAGAAATTGCTCACGCTCGAAGCGATGAAGATGGAGCATAGCCTGACCGCGCCGTTCGACGGCATCGTCGCCGAACTCAATGCGACCGCGGGCGCGCAGGTGCAGGTCGAAGCGCTGCTCGCGCGGATCGAGAAGGAAGACGCATAATGGCCGGCAAATATTTCGACGAGTGGGCGATCGGCGACACGCTGACCCACGAAATCCGCCGCACCGTCACAGAAACCGACAATCTGCTGTTCACGACGATGACGCACAATCCGCAGCCGCTCCACCTCGATGTCGAGGCGGCGAAGGCGTCGGAGTTCGGCCAGATCCTCGTCAACGGCACTTTCACCTTCAGCCTGATGGTCGGGCTGTCGGTCGGCGACACGACGCTCGGCACGCTCGTCGCGAACCTCGGCTATGACAAGCTCGTCATGCCCAAGCCGGTGTTCATAGGCGACACGCTTCGGGCCGAATCCGAGGTCGTTGGTCTCAAGGAGTCCAAATCGCGGCCGAATGCGGGTATCGTGACCTTCCTGCACCGTTGCCTCAACCAGCGCGATGAAGTCGTCTGTCAGTGCGAACGCTCGGCTTTGATCAAGAAAACTGCACAATAAACCGTTTGTGCTGAGCTTGTCGAAGCACCGTCCTGTCTTTGCGGCCACGAAAGAAGAACAGCCCTTCGACAAGCTCAGGGCGAACGAGTAGGAAAGATTGATGCGCCTCCGCTCCCTCCTCTTCGTTCCCGGCGACCGGCCCGAACGCTTCGCCAAGGCCGCGGCGTCGGGCGCAGACGCGATCATCCTCGATCTCGAGGATTCGGTTGCGCTCGCGAACAAGGAAGCGGCGCGCAGCGCGGTCGCCGACTATCTTTCGGGCGAGCGGGAGGTCATCACGCTGGTGCGCGTCAACCCGCTCGACGGCCATTTGACCGCGGCCGACATCGCCGCGATCTCTGCGGCCCGCCCCGACGCGATCATGTTGCCCAAGGCGGAAGGCGCGCCGAGCATCCTGCAACTCGACACCATCCTGCGCAGCGAATCCGTTCAGGGCGCCTCGCTGCCCGCGATCCTGCCCATCGCGACCGAAACGCCCGCCGCAATCTTCACGCTCGGCAGCTACCGCGAAGTGAAGGATCGCCTGCTCGGTCTGACCTGGGGCGCCGAGGACCTGCCCGCCGCGATCGGCGCGACGACCAGCCGGCACGACGACGGCAGTTACACCGCGCCCTATGAAATCGCGCGCACGCTGACCCTGTTCGCGGCGCACGGCGCGAACACCGCCGCGATCGATACCGTGTTTCCCGCGATCAAGGACGAGGCCGGCCTTGCCGCTTATGCCGCCCGCGCGCGGCGCGACGGCTTTACCGGGATGATGGCGATCCACCCCTCACAGGTCGGCCCGATCAATGCGGCCTTCACGCCCTCGACCGAAGAGGTGGCGCGCGCGCAGGCGATCGTCGATGCATTCGCGGCCAACCCCGGGGTCGGCGTGCTCCAAGTCGATGGCAAGATGGTCGACGCGCCGCACCTCAAGCAAGCGCATCATATATTGTCGCTGGCGGATTGATCGCGCGGCCTTCCGGATTATCGAAACGGCCGCCGCCGCTTCATCCATGCCCTGCCGCGATGCCAACTCTTCCTGAGGCCGCGCTCGGTCAGGCTTTCGAACATCTCGTCGGGGCTCGTCGGATCTAGCAGTTCATTATCGGCGATAAATTCGTCGAACGGCCCCGGCTTGGTGAGATCGAGTAGTTCGAGCGAGCGCCCCTCCCCGCGAAGCCCCTCGATCGTCGCGATCAGCGACCCCACCTCATCGAACCGGCGGCCGACCTCGGCCGGATCGACGTCCAGATGCTCCGCGATCAGCGATTCGCGCAGGCGCCGGATCACCGGCTCCACCCCCGCGTTCGCGGGCAAGGCGGCGTCGATCGTCACGTCGCATTCGCTGTCGAGCCCCATCGAGCGGTTGTTCATATTCGCGGAGCCGACGCGGATCATCCGGTCGTCGACCACCGCGGTCTTGGCATGAACATAGATGGGCTCGCCCTTCGCCGTCCGCGGATAATAGACCTTCAGCCGGTCGCCATGCTTCGCCTTCGCGATTTCGCGGACGAGCTGCACGCGCGCGGCGTCCATCGCCATCTGCTCGAGCCAGCCGTCGGCGGTCTCGGGCATCACCATCACGAATTCGGGCGGATCATCCTCGCCCAATCGCTCGGCGATCGCGGCGGCGATCTTGCCGCAGGTAAAATATTGATTCTCGAAATAGATGAAGCGCTTCGCCGCCGCGATCATGTCGAGATAGAGCTGTTCGATCTCGCGAACTTCCTCGCAGCCGTCATATTCGGCGCGCGTGCGCGAGATGGCGACATCGACGCCCTCGAAATCGGGCTCCAGATCGCCCGGCCAATTCTCGCCCTTGCCCTGCAAATCGCGCAGTTCATTTTTCGTCGCGCGCTGCCAGCGCTCGTTGCCGAGGTCGGCGAGCGCATTACCCACCCGCCCGGCAAGAATCATCGTGCTGTCGTGCCAGGGCATATAGGGCTTGCCGCCGGGCGCGGTGCGGTGCGGGTCGCCGTCCTTGTGATCGCGCGTATCCCAGCGACGCGCGCCGACGTCGATCCCGCCGCACACGGCAAGATGGTCGTCGAATATCGCGACCTTCTGGTGATGGCTGCACCCGACGGGATGCGCGCTGTCGAGCCGGAAGCTGATCGAGCGCGTCAGTTTCCAGCGCGCGACCATCCAAAGGATGCGCGGCACCGCGAACTGCTTGAGCCCTCCGAAATTCCAGCGCAAAATATCGATGTCGCGGTCGGGCTTTTCATGCGCGAGCCGCAGCAGATACTCGCCAAGCGGTTCGCCCTTTCCGTCCTTGTCCGGCTTCAGCGCGATGCGCGGGTCGAAATCCCAACCGATGAGCAGGATGCGCTCCTTCGCGTCGGCCATCAGCCGTTCGAGCAGCGCGTAATAATCGGCGGCATCGACGATCATTCGCGCCTTGTCGGCGCGTTCGATCCGCCAGCAATTGCGGCCTTCGACGACTATCGGTGCCAATTCACTCCCCATCGCCGCCACCACGCATGATGGCAGCGATGGTTGCAAGCCCAATGTTCAGGCGGCGGCGAACTGTTCGGGGGTCAGCGCCATCATCGCCTCGCTGCCCGCCTCGATCTTGCGGCGGAGCGAGCCCGCATCGGGCAGGAAGCGTTCGCCGAAATAGCGCGCGGTGACGAGCTTGGCGTCGAGGAACGCCTTGTTCCCGCGACCTTCGGCAAGCGCCTTGCCGGCCGCCTCGGCCATCATCAGCCACATCGAACCCAGCGCGACGATCCCCAGGATGTGCATATAATGGTGCGCGCCGGCGCCGACATTGTTGGGATTCGCCATGCCGTTCTGCATGAACCACATCGTCGCGGCCTTGAGTTCGCCATTCGCCTTTTCGAGCCGGCCCGCGAAATCGGCGAGCGCCTCATTGTCCTTCGCGCGGGCGCATTCCTCGTCGACGATCGCAAAGAAGGCTTGAATCGCGCGGCCGCCATTCTGTGCGAGCTTGCGGCCGACGAGGTCCATCGCCTGCACGCCGTTCGCGCCTTCGTAGATCATCGTGATGCGGGCATCGCGGACATATTGGCTCATGCCCTGTTCCTCGATGTAGCCGTGGCCGCCGAACACCTGCTGCGCGTTGGTCGCGACTTCATAGCCCTTGTCGGTGCCGAAGCCCTTGATGACAGGCGTGAGCAGGCTGACGAGGTCGTCGGCGCGCTGGCGCTCCTCTTCGGTCTCGGCGAGATGCGCCAGGTCGACCTGAAGAGCGCCCCAGGTGCACAGCGCGCGGAGGCCCTCGACGGTCGCCTTGCCATCCATCAGCATCCGGCGCACGTCGGGGTGGACGAACAGCGGATCGGCCTTTTCCTGCGGGTCCTTCGGCCCGGTGAGCGCGCGGCCCTGACGGCGATCCTGCGCATATTGGACCGCGTTCTGATACGCGACATCGGCCTGCCCCAGCCCCTGGATGCCGACGCCGAGGCGCGCGGCGTTCATCATCACGAACATCGCGGCGAGGCCCTTATTCTCCTCGCCGACCATCCAGCCCTTCGCGCCGTCATAGTTCATCACGCAGGTCGAATTCGCATGGATACCCATCTTGTGCTCGATCGATCCGCACGAGAGCGTATTACGATCACCCAGGGAGCCGTCGTCGTTGACGATGAACTTGGGCACGATGAACAGCGAGATGCCCTTGACGCTGTCGGGCGCGTCGGGGGTCTTCGCCAGCACGAGATGGATGATATTCTCGGTCAGGTCATGCTCGCCCGACGAGATGAAGATTTTCGTGCCCGTGACCGCATAGCTGCCGTCGACATTCGGCACCGCGCGGGTACGGATGAGACCGAGGTCGGTGCCGCAATGCGGCTCGGTCAGGTTCATCGTCCCGCCCCAGTCGCCCGCGATCATCCTGGGAACATAAGTCGCCTTCTGCTCGTCCGAGCCCTTGACGAGGATCGCGGCGGTCGCGCCCTGCGTCAGCCCCGGATACATGGCGAACGCCTGATTGGCGGCATTGCGATATTCCTCGACCGGGAAACCGATCACGTGCGGCAGCCCCTGCCCGCCGAACTCCTCGGGCGCGGTCAGCAGGCCCCAGCCGGCTTCCGAATAGGCCTTATACGCCTCCTTGAAACCCTTCGGCGTCGTCACCGATCCGTCCTCGTGGCGCGTGCAACCTTCGAGGTCGCCCGACTGGTTGATCGGAAACAGGACTTCCTCGCAGAATTTGCCCGCCTCGGTCAGCACTGCCTCGACCATGTCGGGGGTCGCATTGGCGAAGCCGGGCAGGTTCGCATAACGCTCGATCCCGAGCACATCGTTGAGGAGGAAAAGCGTGTCCTGCACGGGAGCGCGATAGACGGGCATGAGAAATCCTTCTGAAAAGCAGTTCGATGTCGGCTTGCCTGGGGAGGCTAGGATGAGCAGCCGGGCGGCCTAGCGGCCCGCGTCGACTTTCTTCACCATATCGATGAAGCGTGACAGCTCATCTACAGCAGAGTCAATATCGTCGCGCTGACGGCGAAGCAGCGCGATACGCTCCTCGCATTTTTCGACCGTGACCTGCCGCTGCAATTTGCGGCCGTCGCCGACGTCGTAAAGGTCGATCATCTCGCGAATGTCAGCGAGGCTGAACCCCGTGCGCTTTGCGCGCAGGATCCACGCGAGCCGCGCGCGATCACGCTTCGAATAGATGCGCGACAGCCCCTTGCGCGACGGGCTGATGAGCCCTTCATCCTCATAGAAACGCAGCGCACGCGCCGTGACCCCGAACTCGGTCGACAAGTCGGTGATGCTGAATTGCTCGCGCCCCAGATGATCGGGCGTATCGATATGGGCGTGGCCGTAGGGTTCGGTCATGCCGGTGAAACTAGTTTCCGTTGACGTGAACGTCAATAGCGCCGGATCGAGCGATTTCGGGGCAGGTCACCCCGCGCAAGGACGCACTATATTGCCGCTTTGATCGGCAATCCGCAAGTCCTGCGCATCATCGACCGACCAGCTCGCGCGCGGCAGGCGCAAACCCGAAAGCGAGGCGCGGTTGGGGCAGAGGTGCGCGCACTGCGGCGGCAGACGTCCCGGCAGGCGCAATTCATCCTCTTCCTCGTGCACCAGCGCCTCGCAGCCCTCCGCACCCGCAAAACGCATCCGCCACTTGTCGCCCTCACGCACCATCGTTCCGGTCGCGAGGCACGACAGCGTCGTTCCGAAGGAAGCGGTGATCGCGAAGCGCCATTTCCCAGCCTCGTCGGGAACGACGCACATCGCGTCGCGGCCGAGGTCGTGCCTGCGTTCGAACACCCCGACCGGCGAGCCCGCTTCCGCGCGAACGACACCGCGCTCGCGCGCCGCGACCTCGAGCGGATTGCTTGCATCGATCCCCTTCGCCTCGGGTTCTGGCCGCTCGCACCCCGCGAGCAATGGCGAAATGACGAGTGCGACGGCGGGCAGCCATGCGACCGATATAGTCCGTTCGCCCTGAGCTTGTCGAAGGGCCGTCCTTTCTTCTCTCAACGCCGGAAAAGAAGTGCGGTGCTTCGACAAGCTCAGCACGAACGGAAGGAGAAGTGGCGTCAAGGCGCTAATCTTGCGCATCGTCCGCCAAAAAGGTCAGCGCGCCGTCGGCCTCAACGCGGCGATAGAAGCAGGACCGCCGCCCGGTGTGGCACGCGGGGCCCGCCGGCCGCACGCGCAGGAGCAGCGCATCCTGATCGCAGTCGACGCGCATCTCGACCAAAGTCAGCCCGTTGCCTGACGTTTCGCCCTTGCGCCACAGCGAAGCGCGCGAGCGCGACCAGAAATGCGCCTGCCCGGTTTCGCGCGTCCTTGCGATCGCCTCTTCGTTCATATGGGCGACCATCAGCAGGACATGGCTGTCGGCGTCGATGACGATCGCGGTCACCAGTCCCGCGGCATCGAAACGCGGAAGAAATCGGTCGGTCGTGTCGCGCTGATCATCCATGAAGTGCGCTCTAGAACAGGATCGAAGCCGCTGCCACCCCGCCCGTCGCACCCCATGTGACAATATCGTGATTAGGGGGGCGACATTTGCGATTCCCGTCCCTATATGCGCCGCAGTCACTGCCCCCCTGCCCCTGGCCCCTGCCCCTGGAATGACATGCTGACGACCCATCCTTTCGACGACGACAAGCTCCGCGAGGAGTGCGGCGTATTTGGTATTCATGGCGCCGACAGCGCCGCGGCGGTTGTCGCGCTGGGCCTTCACGCCCTGCAACACCGCGGACAGGAAGCCGCGGGCATCACCGCCTTTGACGGCAAGGATTTCCACACCCATCGCGCGATGGGCCATGTCGCGGGCAATTTCGACCGCGACGACATCATGCGCCAGCTCGCCGGCAATTCGGCGGCCGGCCATGTCCGCTATTCGACGACGGGCGAGACCGCGCTGCGCAACGTGCAGCCGCTGTTCGCCGACCTGTCGACGGGCGGTTTCGCGGTGGCGCACAACGGCAATATCTCCAATGCGGCGGCGCTGAAGAAGGTGCTCGTCCGCCGCGGTTCGATCTTTCAATCGACCAGCGATACCGAGGTGATCATTCACCTTGTCGCCACGTCGAACTATCGTTCGCTGCTCGACCGCTTCATCGACGCGCTGAAGCAGGTCGAGGGCGCCTATTCGCTGATCTGCCTGACCGCCGAAGGCATGATCGGCTGCCGCGATCCGCTCGGTATCCGCCCGCTCGTGATCGGCAAGCTCGGCGAGGCACATATCCTCGCGTCCGAAACGGTGGCGCTCGACGTCGTCGGCGCCGAATTCGTGCGTTCGGTCGAGCCGGGCGAGCTCGTCATCGTTCGCGATGGCCAGCTCACCTCGCACCGCCCTTTCGCCGAGCAATCGGCGCGGCCGTGCATCTTCGAATATGTCTATTTCTCGCGCCCCGATTCGATCGTCGACGGGACGAGCGTCTATTCGGTGCGCAAGGCGATCGGCGCCGAACTCGCGCGCGAAAATCCGGTCGATGCCGATCTTGTCATCCCTGTCCCCGATTCGGGCACGCCCGCGGCGATCGGCTATGCGCAGGAATCGGGCATTCCGTTCGAACTCGGCATCATCCGTTCGCACTATGTCGGGCGCACCTTCATCCAGCCGGGCGACAAGGTCCGCCACCTGGGCGTCAAACTGAAGCACAACGCCAACCGCGCACTGATCGCGGGCAAGCGCATCGTGCTCATCGACGATTCGATCGTGCGCGGGACGACCAGCCTCAAAATCGTGCAGATGATGCGCGATGCCGGCGCCGCCGAAGTGCATATGCGGATCGCGAGCCCGCCGACCCAGCACAGCTGCTTTTACGGCGTCGACACGCCGGAACGGGCAAAATTGCTCGCGGCGCAGATGACGGTCGGCCAGATGGCGAATTTCATCAACGCCGACAGCCTTTCCTTCCTGACGATCGACGGTCTTTATCGCGCGCTGGGCGAAGCCGATCGCAAGCAAGACGCCCCGCAATATTGCGACGCCTGCTTCACCGGCGACTATCCGACCACGCTGACCGATTTCGACGAGCATGGACTGGAAGATCAATTTTCGCTGCTTGCCGAACGGGTTGTCTGACGCAATGACTGTGACGTCTAAAGAATTGGCGGGCCAGGTTGCGCTCGTCACCGGGTCGAGCCGCGGCATCGGCGAAGCGATCGCCGAATCGCTTGCCGCACGCGGCGCGCATGTCGTGATCACCGCGCGCACGGCGGGCGGGCTCGAGGAACTCGAAGACCGCATCCACGAAGCCGGCGGCAGCGCGACGATCGCACCGCTCGACCTCACCGATGGCGACAGCATCGCGCGCCTCGCCAGCGCAATCGCCGAACGCTGGCAGCAGCTCGACATGCTCGTGCTCAACGCCGCGATGCTCGGCACGCTGACCCCCGTCGCCGCGATCGACGGCAAGGAATTCAACAAGCTGCTGACGCTCAACCTGATCGCGCAGCAGGCGCTGATCGCCAATTTCGACCCGCTGCTGCGCCGCGCCGCAAACGGCCGGCTGGTCGCACTGTCGAGCGGCGTCGCGCGCGAGCCGCGTGCTTATTGGGGCGCCTATGCGGCGTCGAAGGCAGCGTTCGAGACGCTCGTGACGAGCTATGGCGCCGAAATGCGCAACATTTCGACCGTGCGCACCGCGATCCTCGACCCCGGCGGCACGCGCACCCAGATGCGCGCGCGCGCCTATCCGGGCGAGGATCCGCAGAGCATCAAGGACCCAGCCGCGGTCGGCGAATTTGTCGCCGATCTGATGGTTGAGGGTTTCGACAGCACCGCGTTCCACGCGCTGCCCAAGGTCATGGAAAAAGCTTAACGCCATCTTCGTTTTCCTGCGCTAAGACACTCGCATAAGAGGGTTTGCGAGGGCGCGGGAACAATGACCAAGACATTTTTGCGATCGGCGATCGCCGCGATCATCGGCATCGTCGTCGCTTTCGGGCTGATCTGGCTGGCGCAATATGCCGGCAGCGAAATTTCCCCCGATGTTTACGACCCCAATAGCGGCGAAATCCTGATCCCCGTGGGATCGACGATCGCACTGATCGTCGGCTGGTTCATCGGAACCTTCGCCGGCGGCTGGCTCGCGATGCGCGTGTCGGCGGGCAGCGGCCCAGGCTGGATCGTTGCTGGCGCTGTCATCGGCGCCGCGCTCTACCGCGCAGTCACCCTCGCCGACAGCTGGTGGATCATGGTGCTGGGCGTCGCTGTCCCGCTCGTGGCGGTGTGGCTGGCCCAGCGCGCGACGAATATGGCGGCTGAATAAAACTCGTCGCCCCCGTGAAGGCGGGGCCGCTGGCAACCTTGCGCTATGCCGATTGCGGCCAGTTAAGGGTTGGGCATGCCCCGGCATGTCCAAAGGGTTGTCCGGGGGACAACCCGACCCTTCACTCCTTCGCGGGGGCGACGTTCTGTTTGGCCTATTTGGCCTCCTTATCCACCGCCGCCTGCACGCTCTTGTAGAAGGCCTCACGCGCCGCACCGACGCCTTCGGGATCGGTCGCGGTCGGCCAATTGCCGTTCGACGCGATCACCAGTTTGCGCTTGGGGTCGATGAAGATGCCCTGCCCGAAGATGCCCTGCGCGGCGAAGCTGCCGTCGTCGTTGGTCCACCATTGATAGCCATAGCCGCGACCCGGCACGTCGATCCCCGCCTGCTTCGTCGTCGCCGCTGCGAGCCAGTCGTCGGGCAGCACCTTCTTACCACCCGCGACGCCCCCATTCAGGATGAACTGACCGAAACGCGCATAGTCCTTGAGGCTAGCCGACATGCAGCAGCCGCTGATCTCATGCCCCGTCGCGCCGAGCATCCACACCGCGTCCTGCTCCATGCCGAACGGCTGCCAGATCTTCTCGGACAGATATTGCGAGAGCGTCTTGCCGGTCGCGCTCGACACGAGCACGCCGATCAAATTGGTCTCGCCGGTCTTGTACACCCACTTCGACCCTGCCGGCGCTTCGCGCGGCAAGGTCTTCATATAGCTGACCGTTATGTCCTCGCCCGCGACGGGCTTCTGCAGGTTGAACAGCGCGACGTCGGACTTGGGATCGGTATAATCCTCGTTCCATTTGACGCCCGATGTCATCGTCAGCAACTGCTTTACCGAGACATCGTCATAGGCCGAACCCTTGAGCCCCGGGATATAGGCGGTGACCTTGTCGTCGAGGCTCTTGATATAGCCGTCCTTCACCGCCGCGCCGACGAGGGTCGAGGTGAAGCTCTTCGCGACCGAAAAACTTGTCCAACGCCCCGCCGCGCCATAACCGAGCGCATATTTCTCGAGGCGGACCTTGCCGTCCTGCACGATGATCAGCCCCGCGTTGCGTTGCTTGGCCATATAGGCATCGACATCGGCGCCGAGGTCGAGCGGTTCGCCCTGCGGCAGCGGATAGACGGGTCCGCCCGCCTTCACCGTGTTCACGACCACCTTCGGAACCGTCTCCATCGTGCGGAAGGCGGCGTCGCGTTGATCCTGGGTCCAGAACAGCACATTCAAATCCTTTGGCAGATCTTTCGACAGTTGGTCGGTGGTTTGCGTTGTCGCGGGCGCGCTGCATGCCGCCGCCGCGGTGCCGAGCAGCACCGCCGCCAAAAATCTTCGCATATGATGTCCTCCCCTGTTTTCAGGCTGTCTTTTCAAGCGTGACTTGCGCGACGTCGATCCCGCCGCCGCGAAAGCCGCCCTCGCAATATTGCAGATAATAGCGCCAGAGCCGGATGAAGCGCTCGTCGAACCCTGCCGGGAGCTGGTCGGCGGCCACCGCCGCGTCGAAGCGTTCGCGCCACTGGCGCAACGTCTCGGCATAGTCGCCGCCAAACCGGCGCACGTCGCGCCAAGCGAGCCCGCGCGCCTCGGCGAGCGCGCGAAAGCGGCTTTCCGAAATCAGGCAGCCGCCGGGAAAGATATAGGCCTGGATGAAATCGCTGCTCGCCGCATAGCGTTCGAACAGCGCATCGTTGATCAAGATGTACTGGATCGCCGCCTTGCCGCCGGGGCGCAGCAACCGTGCGATCGCGTCGAGATAGGCCGGCCAATAGGCCTCTCCGACCGCCTCGACCATCTCGACGCTGGCGATCGCGTCATAGGGGCCCTGCGCGTCGCGATAATCGCACAGCTCGATCCGCGAACGTCCCGACAGGTCGACCGCGTGAAGCCGCGCGTCGGCGATTTCGGCCTGCGCCGGCGACAGCGTGATCCCCGTGTAAAGCACGTCATGCCGCTCGACCGCGCGCTCGGCGAGCGCCCCCCAGCCGCAGCCGATTTCGAGCAGCCGGCTCCCCGAACGCAGGTCGAGCCGGTCGAGGATCGCGTCGACCTTTGCCGCCTGCGCATCCTCGAGCGACTGGCGGGGATCGGCAAACAACGCACTCGAATAATTCATGGCATCATCGAGCCATAAGCGATAGAAATCATTGCCCAAATCATAGTGGGCGTGGATGTTACGCTTGGCTCCGCGGCGGTCGTTGCGGTTCAGCGCATGGATTGCGCGGTTCAGCCAGCGCCACGGCCCCCGCGCTCGCCCTGCCTTGCCCAAGGCCTCACCATTGCGCATGAACAGGTCGAACAGTGGCACCGGATCGGGCGACGACCATTCGCGCGCTTCCCAAGCGCGATACCAGCCGACCGACCCCGACAGTGCGAGGCGCGCGAGCGCCGCCCAGCTGTTAAGGTGGACGACCGCGACCGGCCCCTTCCCGCGCCCGCCGAGCAGGCGGACGCTACCATCGGGCAGATGGCCCTCGATCGTGCCCTGCGCCAATCCCGCGTCGATCCGGTCGAGCATGCGATGGAAAAGGCGCGCGGGCGCCAGCGCGATCAGCCGTGCCATGCCGCCGCCCGCGCGATAGGCGCGATCGGCGCGGAGCAGTTCCTTACCGCGGCGCGGGCTGACATGCGTGTTCATTGCCCCCTTCCTGCCTCAAACGCACCGCGCTGACAATCGATTGAAACGCGCGCCGCCATGACGTCACGCGCCCGCACTCATTCGGGATGGCTCGCGGTATCGGGCGCGGTCAGGCGCACCTGAAAACGCTCCTGCGCGAGCGGATGCATGAAACGCTGATCGCGTAGCAGGATCGCGTCGCCATCGCGCTCCGCCACGGGCATCCGCGACCAGAACAGGAAAGCGCGCGCCGCGGGATTGGCTTTCGTCCAGCTTCCGATCCGGGGATCGTCCATGCCCGTGGGACTGCCGGTCAAATCGACGTTGCCGCCCAGGCCGGGCACGAAACTCGCGGTGCCGTAGCGATCGTCCGTGCGCCAGAAGACGTCACGTTTCCAGAATGCCAGCGGCGGCGGGCTCGCCACGACGAGCGCGTCTTTCCGTCCGCCCGCATCGAGCGCAATCAATGCCATGCGCTCGGCGGCGCCTGTGATCAGGCCATTGACGAAGACATAGGCGCATACGCCCGCGAAACCGATCCATGCCGGCCGCTGCCAGCGCGCCGCGGCGCGCCGCTCCCGGCGGAGCGAGAGCCAGATCGACACGCCGAGCGCGATCCATATCCACAAATCGATGATGAAAATGCTGTCGCCATAGAACCAGCGAGGACTGAACGGTTCGAGCAGGCGGATCCCGTAATTGTTGAGCCAATCGAGCGCCGGATGACTGAGACAGCCGATATAGGCGAGCGCGAGCAGCCAGCTCTTATGAACCGGCAACCGCCCCGCCGGCCTTTTGCCGCGCCGCTCCTGCCAGCGATCGAATCCGAGCATCAGCGCCCATAGCAGGATCGGCAGCAGGATGAGCGCGATCGGCCCGTGCGTGATCCCGCGTCGCATCGAGAGCGATTCGATGCCATAAATTGCGCAGGTCGCGTCGATATCGGGCAGGTTCGCCGCGATGATCAGCGTCGGCATCGCGAGCCCGGTCTTCTTCTTGAGCCCCATCTGCCCAAGCAGCGCGCCAACAAGGCTGTGCGTCAGATTATCCATGGCGGCGAAAGATCAGAGCTCAGGCCCGCTTTCCGTCACCGTCCAGGTCTGTCCCTTCTTGAGTAGGCCTTGGAGATCAGCCTTCTTGCCCTCGGCCGCCGCCTTGTTCTGACGAACGACATCGGCCTCGAACGTCGGGCGCGGATCGTCGTAAAGGACGCCGAGCGCCATCGGGAATTCGCCGAAACGCATCTCGACGAGCATGTGCGCGACGCTGCGGTTGGTGACGTCATGGACGATCACGCCCGCCGCCTGCCAGTCGCCATCGACGACATCGACGGTCTTGAGGTGCAGCGCCCCGGCGTCGAGCGCGATGCCCCTGGTGCCCTTGGCATAAAGCATCGGTTCGCCCTGCTTGAGCCAGAGCTGCCGGTCCTCGGCGCCCTTCGGCGCAGCGAAATCCTCGAACACGTCTTTGTTATAGACGATACAGTTCTGAAAAATTTCGATAAATGCCGCACCCTTGTGCGCATGTGCCGCCTTCAGCACGTTCGGCAGTTCCTTCGACACGTCGAACCCGCGCGCGACGAAGCGCGCGCCCGCGCCCAATGCGAAGGCCGCGGGCTGCGCGGGGCGGTCGACCGAACCATAGGGCGTGGACGGGCTCGTCGTCCCGACACGGCTGGTGGGCGAATATTGCCCCTTTGTCAGGCCATAGATCTCGTTGTTGAAGAGCATGATCTGGCAATCGAGATTGCGGCGGATCAGATGCATCGTGTGGTTGCCGCCGATCGACAGCCCGTCGCCATCGCCGGTGACGATCCAGATATCGAGTTCGGGGTTGGCGAGCTTCAGCCCCGTCGCGAACGCCGGGGCACGGCCGTGGATCGTATGAAAGCCATAGGTTTCCATATAATAGGGAAAGCGCGACGAGCAGCCGATGCCGCTGATGAACACCGTATTTTCGGGCGCGGTGCCGATCTCGGGCATCGTGCGCTGCACCGCCTTCAGGATCGCATAATCGCCACAGCCGGGGCACCAGCGGACTTCCTGATCGGTTTCCCAATCTTTCAGCGTCGTCGTCCGCGCGATGGTCGTCATCTCGTTCATTGCATATCCTCTCGGGGCAACACGCTTCCGCGTCAGCCCAGTGCCTCCTCGATGGCGGCTTCGATTTCGGCGATGGTGAAGGGCTGGCCCGACACCTTGTTCACCGGCTTCGCATCGACCAGATATTGGTCGCGCAGCACCGTCTTCAATTGCCCCGTATTCATTTCGGGCACGATCACCCGGTTATAGCTCTTCAAAAGCTCGCCGAGGTTCGCAGGCAGCGGCCAGATATGGCGAATATGGACATGGCTGACGTCTTGGCCCTCGGCGCGCTTGCGGCGCACCGCCTGATGGATCGGGCCGAAGGTCGATCCCCAGCCGACGACCGCGAGCTTGCCGCCCTCGGCGCCGAGTTCGACGACCTGATCGGGCACCTTGATGCCGTCGATCTTGGCCTTGCGGATGTCGGTCATCGCCTGGTGATTGCCCGGCGCGTAATTGATGTGGCCGGTATCGAGTTCCTTTTCGATCCCGCCGATGCGGTGGAGCAGCTCCGGCGTGCCCGGCTTGACCCATGGACGCGCGAGCTTTTCGTCGCGGCCATAGGGCTTGAAACCGCCCTCGGGCACCTCCGTCAGGAACTCGACCGGGAATGCCTCATAGGTCGTAAGGTCGGGCACCGCCCATGGCTCGGCGGCGTTGGCGATATAGCCATCGGTGAGCAGCATCACCGGGGTCATATATTGCACCGCGATGCGCACCGCCTCGATCGCGCATTCGAACGCGTCGCCGGGCGAACGCGCGGCGACGACGGGCATCGGCGCGTCGCCGTTGCGGCCATAGACAGCCTGATACAGATCCGACTGCTCGGTCTTGGTCGGCAGGCCCGTCGACGGCCCGCCGCGCTGCGAATTGACGATGACGAGCGGCAGCTCGGTCATGATCGCGAGCCCCATCGCCTCGCCCTTCAGTGCGATGCCCGGGCCCGACGACGAGGTCACGCCAAGCGAGCCGCCATAGCTCGCTCCGATCGCCGAACAGATCGCCGCGATCTCGTCCTCGGCCTGAAAAGTCGTGACGTCATATTCCTTGAGCCGCGACAGATGATGGAGGATCGCTGAGGCTGGCGTGATCGGGTAGCCGCCGAAGAACATCGGAAGCTTGGCCAGCTGCGCCCCCGCGACGAGCCCGAGCGCAATGCCCTCGGCGCCCGTCAGCGTGCGATAGAGGCCCGGCGCCGCCGGCGCGGGATCGACATGATGCTGCTTGAGCGGCCCTGCCAGCTCGGCGGTCTCGCCATAGGCGTGCCCAGCGTTGAGCGCGGCGACGTTCGCCGCGGCCAGATCGGGCGCCTTCGCAAACTTGGCATTGAGCCAGTCGATCAGAGGCTGACGGTCGCGATCGAACATCCAGAGCGCAAGCCCCAGCGTCCACATATTCTTGCAGCGCAGGGCTTCCTTGTTGCCGAGCCCGAAGGGCTTCACCGCGTCCATCGTCAGCTGGCTGATATTGAGCTTCAGCAGCTGCCATTTGGCGAGGCTGCCGTCGTCGAGCGGGTTCGCCTCATATTTCGCCTTGGCGAGGTTGCGGTCGTTGAACTCGCCTTCATCGGCGATGATGAGCCCGCCCTGCTTCAACTGCGGCACATTGGTCTTGAGCGCCGCCGGGTTCATCGCGACCAGCACGTCGGGCGCATCCCCCGCGGTGTCGATGGCCGAAGACCCGAAATTGATCTGGAAGGCCGAGACGCCAAAGAGCGTGCCCTGCGGCGCGCGAATCTCGGCGGGAAAATCGGGGAAGGTCGCGAAATCATTGCCCGCGAGCGCCGAGGACAGGGTGAACTGGCCGCCGGTCAGCTGCATCCCGTCGCCGCTATCGCCGGCAAAGCGAACCACCACCGCATCCGAAAGGGGGGACTGGCGCTCGCCGTCGGCCCGGTCCTCTACCGCTGTCGCCATTTTTTCCTCTGCCTCAAATCTTTTCAACCTGTGACATGGGCCTAGGCCTCTGCGTCTCAAGCCGCAATTGAGAAAAAATTGTGCGCCGCAAAGGGCGAAGCGCAGGTGAGTTTCATTTCGGGATTGAATTTACCCCGCCGATCCCGAATAGCATTGCGAAAATATCGATCAGGGAGAGATGCGAATGACCGACGGCACCACCCAGCAAGCACGCGCCGACGTGGCGGCTTTCCTCGCCTTCCTGAACGCGCAGGAAGGCCCGAAGATGGAGGACATGCCGCCCGAAGGCGCGCGCGAGATGTTCCGGGCTATGGGCCAGCTCGCCGATGTCCCGCGCGGCGAGATCGCGCATGTCGAGAATCGGACGATCCCGGGACCTGCCGGCGACATCGCCATCCGCATCTACGACGATCGTCCGACCCGCGAAGCCGGCCCGGTGATGGTCTTCTATCATGGCGGCGGCTGGGTGATCGGCGACCTCGATACGCATGACCCCTATTGCGCCGAAGCCGCGCGCCTTCTCGACATGCCGGTGATCGCGGTCGACTATCGCCTGGCCCCCGAACACCCCTTCCCCGCCGCGCCGGAAGATTGCGAAGCCGCGACGCGCTGGGTCGCCGACAATATTCCGTGCACCGGGCTCGTCCTGTCGGGCGAAAGCGCCGGCGGCAATCTGACGATTGCTACCGCGCTGACGCTGCGCGACAAGCCGGCGTCGAAACCGGTGATCGCGATCCATCCCATCTATCCCGCCGTGACCACGCACGACGACTGGCAAAGCTATCGCGATTTCGGCGAGGGCCATTTGCTGACGCAGGGCGGCATGACCTGGTTCGGCAATCATTACGCCGCCGACCCCGCCGACTATCGCGCATCGCCGCTCGATTTCCCGGCCGAAGGCCTGCCGCCGACGTTGCTGATCACCGCCGGCCTCGACCCGCTGCGCGATCAGGGGCGCGCCTATGCCGCGAAGCTGATCGGAGCCGGCGTGCCCACGACCTACCGGGAGGCGAAGGGCAATATCCACGGCTATATCAACCTGTCGCAGGGCATCCCGAGCGCGCGCGAAGATATTCGCGGTGCATTGACGGTATTGAAGGCGATCGTCGCCGAAGCTAACGGGGCGCCATGATCGACCATAGTAAACTCCCCTATCGCCCCTGTGCGGGCGTCATGCTCGCCAACCGCGACGGCCGCGTCTTCGTTGGCCAACGGCTCGATACGACGAGCGAGGCGTGGCAGATGCCGCAGGGCGGAATCGACGATGGTGAGGACGCCGAAACGGCAGCAATCCGCGAACTCGGCGAGGAAACCGGCGTACATGGCGGGCTGGTCGAGATCATTGCGCGCAGCCGCGAGGAATATTTCTACGACCTGCCCGATCATCTGATCGGCAAGATGTGGGGCGGCAAATATCGCGGCCAGCGCCAGCACTGGTTCCTGATGCGCTTCATGGGTGAGGATAGCGACGTTAACATCCACACCGATCACCAGGAATTTCGCGCCTGGAAGTGGGCCGGACTGAACGAGATCGAGAAACTGATCGTCCCGTTCAAGCGCGTGCTTTACCGCGGACTGGTCGATGAATTCGGGCCGCTCGTCTGATTCCGGATCGCGATCGCGGTGCGAAAGACGTCAGCGAACATTTCGGCCGTTAGCCGCCCGGTGTTCGTGTTGTAGCGCGAGCAATGATAGCTATCGACGAGGCGACGCCCATCAGGCAGCGCGTGGACCGCGCCATGCGCGAAGGGGTGCGCCGCGAGGCGCTCGCCCGCCGCGCGCAGCGCCGCATCATGCGCGATCCGCCCGAGCGCGATGATCACGCGCACGTTCGGGAGCGCCGCCAGCTGCGTCTCGAAAAATGGCCTGCAATTCGCGATTTCCAGGGGGATCGGCTTGTTCTGCGGCGGCAGGCATTTGACGCTGTTGACGATAATCGCGCCGTCGAGCCTCAGCCCGTCGTCGATCCGCGCATCATATCGCCCCCGGCTCAGCCCGAATTGGGCGAGCGTCGCGAACAGCAGGTCACCCGCATAGTCCCCGGTGAACGGCCGCCCCGTCCGGTTCGCCCCATGTTTGCCCGGCGCCAGCCCCGCGAACGCCAGCCAGGCATCGGGATCGCCGAACGCATGGACCGGGGCATTCCACCAATCGGGATATTCCGCCTGACATTCGCGCCGCAGCGCGACGAGCCGCGGGCAGCGCGGGCAATCGCGCGGCGGCTCGGTTCCGGGTAACGGGCTACCAATCTCCATAGGTCTGCGATAGGCGCGGCGGCATGAGCAACGCAATGCCGACATCAAGGGAACCCTTGGCCCTCTATGCGATCGGCCTCGGGTCGAACCGCCGCCACGCGCGCTATGGCGATCCGCGCGCGGTGCTGCTCGCGGCGCTCACGGCGCTGGAGAGCGACGACATCGAAGCGGTCGATGCGAGTCCGATCATCGCGAGCGATCCGCTCGGGCCCTCGCGCAGGCGCTATGCCAATGCCGTCGCGCTCGTCGCTTCGCCGCTGAGCCCGCCCGCGATGCTCGAACGCCTACAGGAAATCGAAGCGAGCTTCGGCCGCCGCACCGGCCAACGCTGGAGCGCGCGGACGCTCGATCTCGATATCTTGCTCTGGTCGGGCGGCGTCTGGTCCGACGCGACTCTGACGATTCCTCATCCCGCCATGGTCCAGCGCGCCTTCGTGCTCGGCCCGCTGCGCGCGATCGTCCCCGAATGGCAGCACCCGCTGACCGGACGCAGCATACGTCAACTCGCGGCGCGTCTGACGCGTCCGAAGCCGGTTGACCGGCGCGCCTCCGCGCACTAGGGCGACGGCTCACTTCGCGCGCCGCGACATTCCGGCGCCGGATGGGCCCTTAGCTCAGTCGGTAGAGCAACTGACTTTTAATCAGTAGGTCGCTGGTTCGAACCCAGCAGGGCTCACCATATTTCGCCGTTATCGGCGTCGTGACGCGCCTACCAGCGCAGGAAGCGCGGCAGGATCAACCGTCCGGCAACCGCTGAAAGCAGGACCGCTGTGCCGTGCCAGAGCGCGATATGCACGACGTCATCGCTCGCACAATGGAGCGCGACGATCGTCGCGCCGGCAGCACCCGCGGCGATACCGATGACCCAGCCCGCGCGCGTCGGCGACGTCGGCGCGCCCGCCCGGAGCCAAAAGAACAGCGCCGCACCGACGCCGAGCCCTGCCGCTACGCCTTGCAGGAGGCAGCGCAAGCCGAAGCCGTGGCGCGCGGCTTCCATAGCGGCATGGCCGTCGGTGATGCACGCCGCCAGCGCCGCGAGCGGCAGCGACAGCGAGGCGCCGACCGCCCAGCGCCAGCCGCCATAGTCGCGCCCGACTCCCGGCAATCCCATGCGCAGCGCGCTCCATGTCGCGGCGAGGCCCGTCGCCGCGGTCAGCCAGAAAGCGAGCATCGATAGCGGCGGCATTCCGCGTGCCGCCAGATCCTGACGTAGCCCGAACAGCAATAACAACGCCGTAGCGCCCGCCACCCAACCGGCCGCAACCCACATGGACCCGCGCGCAACGCGCCGCGGACGGACGGGCGTCAAGTCCCCGGTCAACTCGTCGATCAAATTGTCGATCGATGCGTCCTTCATCTCATTCGCTTTCAATCAGTTCGGCGAGCTTCTTGAGCCCACGATGGATGTTCACCTTGACGAGCGATTCGCTCTGCCCGCAAATCTGCGATGCCTCGGCGATCGACGCGCCCTCGATCTTGACCAGCGTGATCGCCTGCGCCTGCTTCGGCGGCAGCAGCGTGAGCAGATGATCGATGCTGAGCCGTGCATGGACAGCCTCGTCCTCGGCACCGACCGCGGCGTCGTTATCACCCAGTTCGGCCTCGTCGCGCTGGCGGCGCAGCATGTCGATCCAGCGATAGCGCGCGATCGCAGCGAGCCAAGGCAGGAACGCCCGTCCGCTGTCCCAGGTCGCGAGCTTGCGGTGCATCGACACGAGCGTTTCCTGGACGAGATCGTCGATATGGTGCGGCGCGATCCGCCGCGCGAAATAACGTTCGAGCCACTTGCGGCAATCGACGAGCAACGCGCGATAGGCGCTGCGATCCCCCCGCTGCGATGCGGCCATCAAGCGCGCCAGCGAAGGTTCGTCGATGCTCATTTCGCGCGCACCTTAGCAATCAGCGCGTCGAGCGAGAACAGCCCGCCGCCGCGCACGATCAGGATCGCCGCCATCGCCGCCCACAGCGAGTGGACCGGCCACCAGGCCTCAGGAAAGACGAAAATCTGGATGACGAGCGTCATCACGAGCAGTGCCCCCGCCGAAAGTCGCGTCGCGAGACCGAATAGCAGCAGCGCGGGAAATAAATGCTCGGAAAAGGTCGTCAGCGGCACTGCGATCGCTGGCTCGAGCGGCAGACCCGAAAATTCACTGCGGAACAGATCATATTGCGACGGGTCGATCCGCAGGAAACTTCCCTCGACCACCTTTGTTTGCCCCGAGCGCCAAAATACGCCCGCGAGCGCGACGCGCAGCAGCAACAGCGTAGCGCCCTCGACGAGCCGCGAGCCGGCGATCGCTACGCCCTTGTCATAAAGTCCCGTAATCACATCCATCACTCAAACCCTCTCGAAAGCTCCGGCCTCGATCAGCCCAGCGATCGCGGTGCCGCCGTCCGGATGCTGTTCGGCGAGATGGGCGATCAGGTTACCAAGCGGCGCGATGTCGCCTGCCATGCCGAGCGCCGCCGCGGCGGCAGGCTCGATCGCGAACAGGCGGACATCGGCATCGGGACGCGTGACGAGTAGCGCGCGCGTGTCGGCCGCAAATGCCGGTTCAACAAGCCGCGCGGCATCGCTGGCGAGCGCGATTGTGCGCGTTGCCGGGTGCCGGCGGACCGCGAGACCGAGCAGGTCAGCTTGGCTCAGGCTGGCCAGATCGGCGAACGCCAGCGCGCGCGCATCGGCAGCGTGATAACTTTCGAGCCACGCCCATTCTACGCGCGCCATGTCGGCGGCAGACTGATCGGCGAGCCAGTCGGCAAAGCTCGCGCCGATGTCGTTCAGCGCGCGCCGCCGCGCGCCGCCTTCCTCGACGAACCGGCGCGACAGCCGGTTGAACTCCTCCTCGCCCAGATAAACGCGGGTGCGCGGAAACGTCTCTTCGAGCGCGACAAGCCGCGCGTGCGATATGGTGTTGGCATGGATACGAAGCCCGCGCAGCACGGCAGCCTCCCTTCCTGCGAACAGATCGGCCGGCAGGTGCGCTGGCCCTTGCAGCAAGGTCGCTGCGATAGCCGCCTGTGCCTGCTCAAGCATGGACCGGCGCCCGCAGCAGCGCGTCGGCCTTGGCGGCTTCGGCGATCAGCGTCGCATAGTCGGGAACCGCGCTATCCCATTCGATCAACACGGGCCTTGGCCCCGACCGGCCCAGAAACAGCGCCAGCAGGTCCCAACAGCTCGCGCGCACCGGTGATCCATGGTCGTCGATCGCCACCAATCCGCCCATATCATCATCCTTGACCGCATGGCCCGCGACATGGATTTCGCCGACATGCCGCGGATCGAAGGCATTAATCCAGGCCACCGGATCGAGCCCGAGATTGAAAGCCGAGACCTCGACATTGTTGATATCGAGCAGCAGGCCGCAGCCGCTGCGCCGGCAAAGCTCGTGCAGGAAATCAACCTCGCCCCAATCGTCGCCCGCGTAAGCGAGGTAGCGCGAAGGATTTTCGATCAGCATCGGCCGAAGTAGCCGGTCCTGAACGCGGCCGACCTCGCCCGTAAAATGATCGAGTGCGGCATGGCTATAAGGGGTCGGCAAGAGATCCGGAAACTTGTCGTCGGGCCCGTTGCTCCAACTGAGGTGATCGGAAACCATCGCAGGATTATAACGACGGCAAAGCGCCGCGAGCGCGTCGAGTTCGTCGCGATCGACGCCCGCCGCCGATCCCAGCGACAGCCCGACTGAATGAAAGCTCAGCGGCAGTTGCTCCGCGATCGCGGTCAGCCAGCGATGCGGCGGCCCGCCCGCGCCGAAATAATTCTGGGGGTGGACTTCGGCCCAGGCGGGCGCCGTCCCCTGCTCCGCCGCCGCCAGCACATCGGCATAATGCTGCGGCTTGAGCCCGATGCCGGCGCGTGCGGGCAGCGGCGAACGCAGGGAAGCGGTCACGCCTCGTCAGCCCTTCTTGGCGACGGGCTTGGCATTGCCTTTGTGCGCGGTCAGTGTGCCGCCCATCTTGACGCAGCTGCCGGCGGGCACATGCTTCCAGGCATTGCCCTGATAATCGACGGTCGATGTCCCGGCGCAGCTCGTGCCCGGCCCGGCGGCGCAGTCATTTTTTCCCTTGAGCGAAACGCCGTAGCATTTTTCCTTGGCGCCCTCGGCGGCGACCGCGGTGCCGCCGATCGCGGTGCCGGCGGCCATGGCAAGAACGGCCGAAGCGGCGAGCGACAGTTTCAGTGCATTGGTCATGGATAATCTCCCTTTGAGAAAATGGACGATGCGGAGGATGGCATCGTCACCAGTTCGCGGGGGAAGGTGGGAAAGTTACGCCGAGGCGGGAGGCAATGATTTGGCAGGATGGAGCCGATAGAATAGGCCCTGCGTCGAACGAGAACTCACGAATGGAGACGGACAAGGCATGAATATTCTGCTGACAGGCGGCGCCGGCTATATCGGCAGCCACGTCGCCGCGCCGCTGGTGTCGGCCGGGCACCGCGTCATCTGCTTCGACAATCTGTCTAACAGCGATCCCGCCGTCATGGACCGGCTCGAGGCGATCACCGGCCATGTTGTTCCGCTCGTCACCGGTGACATCCGTGATGGCGACGCGCTGCGCAGGGTGATGCAAGACCATGCGATCGAGGCCGTGATCCACTTCGCAGGGCTGAAGGCGGTCGGCGAATCGGTCGCCGAGCCGATGAAATATTACGACAACAACGTCCGCGGCACCCTTTCGCTGCTCGAAGCGATGGCCGATTGCGGGACCAAGACGCTCGTCTTCTCGTCAAGCGCCACTGTCTATGGCCAGCCGCGATATCTGCCGCTCGACGAGAGTCACCCCACGTCGGCGACCAATCCCTATGGTCGCACGAAGCTGATGATCGAGGAAATGCTCGCCGACGTCGCCGCCGCCGATCCCGAATGGCGCATTGCGATTTTGCGCTATTTCAACCCCGTCGGCGCGCACGACAGCGGGCTGATCGGCGAGAATCCCAACGGCATTCCGAACAATCTGATGCCTTTCGTCAGCCGCGTCGCCGCCGGGCGGCTTGCCGAACTGTCGGTGTTCGGCGACGATTACGGCACGCCCGACGGCACCGGGGTGCGCGATTATATCCACGTCGTCGATCTCGCCGAGGGCCATGTCGCCGCGCTCGGCGCCATCGCAAAGAGCGAAGAACCGCTGGCAATCTGGAACCTCGGCACCGGTCAGGGCTATTCGGTGCTCGACATGGTCAAGGCGTTCGAACGCGTGAATGGCGTGAGCATCCCCTATCGCATCGCACCGCGCCGCGATGGCGATGTCGCAAGCTGCTTCGCCAGTCCCGAGCGCGCGGCGCGCGAGCTCGGTTGGAAGGCCGAGCGCGGTCTCGAGGCAATGTGCGCGTCGAGCTGGAACTTCGAGCGCACGCTCGCCGGGCGCAATTCGGACTAACCGATCCAGCCCGCGGTCTGGGCGAGCACCCACAGGCCGATCACGAGAAACAGGCCGGCGGCAACGACGCGGAATTTCGCGAGATCGACACGCTTCAGCAGCTCATTTCCGAGGAAGATCGCCGGCACATTGGCGATCATCATCCCGAGCGTCGTGCCCGCGGTGACCGCGACGACATCGTGATATTGGGCGCCCAGCGCGATCGTCGCCACCTGCGTCTTGTCGCCCATCTCGACGAGGAAAAAGGCGATGAGTGTCGTCAGGAACGCCCCGAAGCGCGGCTTCGGCGCGTCGTCGTCGTCGAACTTGTCGGGGACCAGCGCCCACGCCGCCATCGCGATGAACGAAGCGCCGATCGCATAGCGGAAGACCGGGCTGTCGAGAAAGGCCGCCGCCGACGCGCCGAGCAGCGCCGCGAGCGTATGGTTGGCGAGCGTCGCAACCAATATGCCTAAAATGATCGGCAGCGGCCGCCTGAAACGCGCCGCGAGCAGGATCGCGAGCAGCTGCGTCTTGTCGCCGATCTCGGCGAGCGCGACGACCGCGGTCGAGGTGAACAGGGCTTCCATGATGACTCCGGGGCCGGGCGGCAAGCGATTCCAATAGACATCGGACCCGCCGCCCGGCCTGGACGAAGGTCGATGCCATTGGTCTCGCCCAAGCGGTGCTCCCGCTTCCACCGCACCATGACCTCTCGGCCAAGTATGTTGACGCGGCGGCCCGTCCCGAAGGACGGCTGGCTACTCCCCAGATGACGCGGGCGGGTTAGACGGCTTGGCCTCGGCTTGCAAGCCCTTCGACGCCGCCGCGGCCGCCTTTTCGGACTCCGCAATGTCGGCATCCATCGCCTTGGCGCGTGCCTCGATTTCCTTCGCCGCCTTGTCGTAGCGCGTATCGAAGTCAGGCTCGTCCTTGCAGGCCGCGAGCATCAGTATCGGCACAAGCAGAAGACCGGCGCGCATCAATAATCCTTGCGGTACCGAATGCTGAGGTTCGACTGCCCCGAGCCGCCCGCTTGGCTGAGCAGCGACAGCGCCCGGGTCAGGCTGATTTCGAGCTGAGTTGCGGTATAACCGCGCGCGTCGGTGATGACCTCAAGATAGATGTCCTTGGTGATATATTGGCCGGCGGCGAGCGCCGCCCCGCGCCCGACGGTATCGTCGGGTCCGAGCACGCGCAGCCGGTCGATTCCCGTCGCCGACTGAAGCGCGCCGAGCGGGCTCAGCCCCCCACCACCGCTACTCAGCGTGTTGAGCGACGAAGCGAGCTGAACCGCCTGCAGCGGCGACAGCGTGGTAATCGAATCGCCGAACAGGATGCGCGAGACGATCTCGTCCTGCGGCAGACCGGGAACGCTCGAGAAGGCGACCTGCGGATTGCTCGCACGCCCCGTCACGCTGACAGTGACCGTCACCGTTTCGATCGTGTCATCTGCGATCAGGCGGATCGCGGGATCGAACGCATCGCCGGTCGGGAAGGTCACCCTCCCTTCCTTAAGCTCGAATGAGCGACCCGCAAAGCCGAGCGTGCCGCGCACCAGTTCGATCTCGCCGGTCACCTGCGGCGCCTGCGTCGTTCCGCGGAGCACGATATCGGCGCTCCATTCGGATTCGAGCCCCATGCCCGAGACGTATATCTCGTCGGGCGCCTTCAGCGCGATGTCGAGGCGGATGAGGTCGAACAGGCTGCCGCCGACCGCCGCGAGCCCGTCGCCGCTGATCCTCTGGCGCCCGGCGGGGGGTTTGCGCCGCACGCCGGTCAGAACCGGCACCTGCGCCGCGCCCTCGCGTACGATGCGATAGCGCGTTTCAGGAAGGCGAAGGCTGCCCGAGAGCAAGGCGGTTTGTCCCGCAACCTTTTCGAGTGTCAAATTGCCCGTCGCGCGCGCGGCGATGTTCTCGCTGCGCGCAAGCCGCGCGTTGTCGAGCGTCGCCGCGATGTTCATCGGATAACCGTCGGCCGAAGCGAGGCTGACGAAACCCTTCGCCTGTACCGTGCCGTCGCCGGCCTTCGCGGTCAGCTGCTCTATCTCCAGCCGGTTGCCCGTGAAACGGCCGTTCACGACGATATTCGTCAGCTTGGTGCCATAAGTCTGGTTCTCATACGTCATATCCTTGCCGCGCACCACGCCCTCCAGGCAGGGGTCGGCGACGCTGCAACTGAAATCGGCGGCGACCGCGACCGGACCCGCGACGTGCTGATCGGCGGGACCGAAGAAAGAATAGAGCGTGTCGGCGGGGCCATTGTAGCGAATGCCGCCGCCGAGCGGCGCTGCCATCAGCCGCTCGGTCCAACTGCCCGCGCCGGCACCGAGCGGGCGCAGCGACGCCTGCACCCGGCCGATGACGCTGCCGCGCTTGCGCATCACCGCCCGCGCCTCGCCGCCGTCGGCCAGCAGCTTGCCGGCGAAATTGACGTCGACCGGCTGGCTCACCGATGCGGCGGTCGTGCGCGTGAAGCCGGTGATCGTCAGCCGCGCGTCGGCACGGGGAAAGCTCTCGGAATTCGCCTGTTCGAAATCGAGACTGCCCGTCGCGCGGCCGCCCAGCCCCATGTCGGGATAGATGGCGTTGAGGATCGCCATGTTGACGCGCTCGAGCCGGCTTTGGATCATGATGCCATCACCGAAGCGACCCGCGACACGCGCGCTGCTGCCGCGGCCGAGATTGACCGTCGTCGGCAGCAATTCATATCCGTCGGCGCCGGGAATGATGCGCGCGGGCGTGGTAGTACGAAAATTGATGCCGGTCGCCCGCCCTTGCACCGACGCGCGCCACAGCTCGGGCGTCAGGTCGGCGTTCGCGGCGATGCGAAACGGCACCCCGCTCGTTCCCTCGACCAGCGCCTGCGCCTTGCCGCGGCCATCGCGATAGTCGATCTTCACCCGTCCGACGGCGATATCATATTCGCGGATTTGCGTGTCGGCGATCTGGATGTCGGCGACGATATGCGGCTGGTCATAGAGAGTGACGTCGGCATCGACGATCGCCGAGCCGACCGCGAGTTGCGCCGGGCCGGGCAGCACGACATCGTTTGCGCGGATATTGATCGCCGCCGTCTGATATTCGCCAGCGGCGCCCAGCCGGACGAGCCCGCCCAACCCCTGTCCCGACGCGTTGAGCTGGCCGGTGAACGGCCCGGCCTCGCTCTGCACGAGCCGGCCGTTGAACCCGATGCCCGCCAGGTCGCCGCGTTCGACGTCGATCGTCAACGGCCCCGCCGCCATCAGCAGCACGACGTCGGCCGACAGCGGCCCATAGTCGGTGTCGCCCGTCGCCGCGAGGCGGTAGCCGTTCGGCGCGCCATTGATCCGCGCGACGAGATTGGCGAGCCCGATGCCGAGCCCCGGTCGCTCGGCAGTCACCACCGCACGCGGGTCGCTGATCGTCCCGGCAAGCTGGACGCCGATCGGACCATAATCGGTCGAGTTCGCGCGCGCGGTCAGCCGGATCTGACCGTTCGGCGCATAGCTCCCCTGCCCGCCAGTGATGCGCAGGCGCGGTGCCGACAGACGGAGGCTGGAGAAGCGGATCATACCGTCGGTGCCGTAACGTACCGCGCTCGACGCGGTCGCATTGCCGCCGAGGAAATCGCGAACTCCCGAATTGAATAATCGCGTCGAGCGCGCGCGGACATTGCCAACGATCTCAAACCCGCCGCGCGGCGCGGTCTTCAGGTCCGCATCGGTGTCGATGTCGAAGATGCCGACGCTTTCGATGCGGTAATCGTTGATCCGCCCGTCGATCGCACCGGTATAAAAACCCTTGTTGAGATCGGCGATGACGATCGCCTTCGCGTCGATACGCGGTGAACGCAGCCGCAGATTATCGCTGAGGATGCGGCCGTCCGCATAAGCGAGATCGCCGTCGAGGCGGACCTGCACGAGAGTCCCGCCCGCGACGGTGTCGAGCCCGCGAATCCGCGCTGCGCGCCCCGCGACCGGAATGACGATCTGGTCGGCATCGACGCGCGCTTTGCCCGCGAGGCTCAGCCCCTCGACGACAATGTCGTTGACCGCCAGGCTGCTCGCATTCGCCTGATAATCGACCGTCGGCAGCGCGAATTCGCCGTCGAGCGTCGCGGTCGCGCGCAGACCGCTCGCGCGCACGGCCGGCGCGATCGCGCCCGGGCGCAGAATATTGGCCGCGAGTTTCAACCCGTCGAACCGGTTGGCGCCAAGGTCGAGCCCGCCGCTGATCCCGAGCTGCGCCGCGTCCGACGAAAGCCGGCCGTCGACCGCCGCCTTGCGCTCCTGCAGCCGTGCCGTGAGGTCGATCGCGGTTTCGGCCCCCAGCAACTCAGCCGCGGGGCCGGTCAGCAGCCGCGAAGCCTGCGCCGTTCCTTTGGCAGCGAAGGTTCCGTCCCGCCCCGTCAGCGCGACGCGCGCAAGCGGCGCAGTGCCGAGATTCGCGGTCAGATTGCCGTTCCACGCCTTCCAGTCGCCGCGCCCGGCGAGCTTCGCGGTCAGCACTTCCTCGAACCCGCCCATCGCGGCGATCACGCCGCCCTGGGGCGCGGTCAGGTCGAGCGCGACCGTCAGCCGGTTCGCCTCGGGCACCGCATCGAGTACGAGCTTCAGCGCATCGCCCTGCCCGCCGCCGCCGCTGATCGTCTCGGCGTTGGCGCTGACCTGCGCGCGGCGATCGGCGATCGCGACCTTGCCGCTGAGCGTCGCTACCTGCCGCTCGCCGGCCACCGCGGGCTCGAAGACGAAGCGGTCGACGCGGAGCAGTCCGACATCGATATCGAGGTCGGGCAGCAGCGGCTCGCCCGTATCGGGCACCGCCTTGAACGCCGGGACCTTCTCCATCACCAGCGTCTTCGCCGTCGCCGACCTGACATCGATATGGTTCGCAAAATAGCGGATCGGCCGCCAATCAACACGAAGCTCGGGCGAGCGCAGGAAAACGCCCTTCGGATCGGACAGGGTGAAATCGCTAACGATCATCTCGCCATAGAGCGAGCCGTCGAGCCGGCCGATGCCGACCTTCATCCCGTTTTCGAATTCATATTTCTCGATCTGGGTGACGACGAAGCGCCGTCCGGCATCGCTGTTGAGCCCAATAAGGAACAGCGCAAAGAGCAGGACGAGCCCTAGCAGGGCGAGCCCGACCCAGCGCAGGATCGTGAGCAGCCACGACCGCGGCTCTTCCGGCGCAGCGTCGTCGGGGGCGAAAGGCGCCTCCCCGGCCATCAGAAGGCCTGCCCGATCGAGACATAGACGCTGACCCGCGCCTCACCCGGCTTGCGCCCGATCGGCGTCGCGACGTCGAGCCGCATCGGGCCAAAATTGGTGTAATAGCGCGCGCCGATCCCCGCGCCGAAGCGCAGATTCTGGAATGTCGGCGCCGACGAGCGATAGACCTGCCCCGCATCGACGAAACCGACGACGCCGAAATTACCGAAGCGATAGCGCGCCTCGAACGCCGCCTCGTTCACGCTGCGGCCGCCGATCGGATCGTTGTTGGGGTCCTTGGGGCCCAGCTCTTGAAAACCAAAGCCGCGCACCGATCCGCCACCGCCTGCATAGAAGCGCCGCGACGGGGCCAGCCGCTCACGCGCCGCCCCGACGATAGATCCGACGCGCACTCTTCCCGCGAGCACGATGCTGTCGGTCACGGGATAATAGCCGCTGATATCGGTGCGGAGCCGCGCATAGGGTGAGAAGCTCCCGGCGAGCGAGCCTTCGGGCTGGATCAGGCTCGTGATGCGAAAGCCCTTGGTCGGATCGAGCAGGCTGTCGGTCCGGTCCATCCCGACCTGTCCGGTCAGGCCGAGGATCGTATAGAAGTCGTAGCTCCGGTTCCCCGTGGCGAAATCATAATCATCTTCGCGCGTCGCAATCAGTTCGACCCCATAGGCATAGGTGAATTTCTTCTGCCAGATCGGTGTCGAATCATAACTGACGCGCGCGCCGACACGGCCGGTGATCGCGTTGAACGCGTCATAGGTGTTGCGCGTGACTTCGGTGACGAGTTCGAAGGTGCGATCGCGGCGCCCGGCGTTCGAGCGGCGCAGCGTCGCGCCGATCCCCTGTTCCTGCGTTCCGAGCACGCCGCGGAAGGTCAGCGCGCCCTCGGGTGGCAGCAGGTTGCGGTGCGTCCAGCTGCCCTCGACCCGGATACCCTGACCCGTACCATAGCCGGCGCTTGCGGCCAGCGTGCGCGGCGGCCCCTCCTGCTGGGTCACCAGCATCGTCACATATTCGGTGTCGTCGCCCGCGCTCTCGCCGGTCGGCTGCGGTTCGGCGGCGACGGTCGCGAACAGGCCGGTCGCGACGAGGGCCTGGCGAAGATCGTCGACCATTCGGCTGTCATAGAGGTCACCGCGCTTGAAACGCGCGAGTACCTCGACATGCTCGGCGTCGAAGGCGAGGTCTCCTGTCGTCTCGATCCCGCCGAAGCGCGAGCGTTTGCCGATATCGACGGGCAGCGTATAGACGCCGTCGCCCGTCGCGCCGTCGAGCAAGATGTCGCGCTGCCCGACCTTGGCGAAGGGATAACCTTCCTCGGGCAGCTTGAGCGCGATCGCTGCCTCGGCACCCTGGATGCGCTGCGCGACGATCGGCTCGCCGACGCTCAGCGGAAAATTGTCGGCGATCAGGTTCGGCGGAACGGTCGGATCGGCTTCAATGATGATGTCGGCCAAAGTGTAGCGTTTGCCAGGCTTCACATCGATGACCGCGGTGGTCGACCGGCGCCGGCGCTCCTGTCCCTCCTCGCGCGGGCCGCGGTCGATACGGGTGTCGACAACCGCGTCATAATAGCCTTCGGACGCGAGAATGCGCTGCATCAGTTCGCCGTCGGCCGAGAGGCGCGCGCGGATCATCGCCGCATTGTCGGCCTTGCCGTCGCCGTCGTAGAGCGCCGACAGGTCGCCGAACAGGTCGGCAAGATCGACATCGGTGCTGTCGTCGGCATCGCTCAGCCCGTTGACCTGCACCGTATAGGCGATCTCGACATTGTCGCTGTCGTCTTCGGGCTCGGCGAACTGAACGGGTTCCACGTCGAAATTTTCAAGCGGCGGCAGCGGCGCGGCGAGTTCGCTGTCGCTGATCGGCGCATCGCCGATCGCCTCGACCGCATCGCCGTCGGCCAGCGCGGGAACCGGCACCCCGTCCACCTGCGGGGCCGGGGCCTGCGCGGTCGCGCTCGCTGCGTCTTCGCTATCGCCGGTGCCCGCTGCGTCGCGCCTGGCCGCTTCGGCCGCCTGACGCTTCTCGAATTCGGCGATCGATTCGAGCGGCCGATCGAGTTCGGCATCGTCCTCGGCACGAATCGGCGGGATCGATCGTTCGAATTCCTCATCCTCGATGATCGGCTCGACGACGGGCAATTGCGCTTCGGGCGGCGGCGGCGACGGGGCGGCGATCTCCGCCGAATCGGCATCAAGCGTCGGCACCACTTTCGGCGGCGCGACATCCTGCGCCTGCGCGGCGCTCGCCCAAGCCAAGCCGATGAGTGACGTCGCGCCGATCAGCAGCGGGCGCATCCGCCGGTGCGGGCGCCAACATAATCTGCGAAGAAAATCAGATTGTTTCATCTGCTGGCCACCGGTGCATCGTTGTGGCTCGCGAGATATGGCAGTGCAACCCGTTTCTCCCCTAATCCCACGCTAACTCGCCGAGATCGGGACAGTTCCCGGCGATGCGGCGAGTTGCGTCCCGGGGAAACAATCAGGAATCGGCGCCGAACAGATCGCGGCTATAAACCTTGCCCGCGACGTCGGCGAGATCGTCGGTCACGCGGTTCGCGATGATGACATCGGCCTCGGCCTTGAAAGCGTCCAGATCGCGGATCACGCGCGAATTGAACAACCTCTCCTCGTCGATCAGCGGCTCATAAACGATCACTTCGATCCCCTTCGCCTTGACGCGCTTCATCACGCCCAAAATGCTGCTGGCGCGAAAATTGTCCGATCCCGCCTTCATCGCGAGGCGATGGATGCCGACGATGCGGGGCCCACGCTTGATCACCTCGGACGCTACGAAATCCTTGCGCGTCGTGTTCGACGACACGATCGCCTGGATCAGATTCTGCGGCACATCCTGGTAATTGGCGAGCATCTGCTTGGTGTCCTTCGGCAGACAATAGCCGCCATAGCCGAAGGAAGGGTTGTTGTAGAAGCTGCCGATCCGGGGGTCGAGGCACACGCCCTCGATCACCTGGCGCGGGTCGACGCCGTGCGCGGCGGCATAAGTGTCGAGTTCGTTGAAAAAGGCGACGCGCATCGCGAGATAAGTGTTGGCGAACAGCTTGATCGCCTCGGCCTCGGTATTCCCCGTCTGCAGGATCGCGGCATCGGGCTTGAGCGATCCTTCCAGCAGCAGGCGCGCGAAATCAGCCGCGCGGGGATGCGTGTTGCCGACGATGATCCGCGAGGGATGGAGATTGTCGTAAAGCGCCCGCCCCTCGCGGAGGAACTCGGGCGAAAAGACGATTGCGTCACTACCATGCTCGGCGCGCATCCGGTCGGTGAAGCCAACCGGGACGGTCGATTTGACGATGATCAGGGCATCGGGCGCCATTACGAGCGCATCGGCGATCACCTTCTCGACCGTGCTGGTGTTGAAATAATTGGTATCGGGATCATAATCGGTCGGCGTTGCGACGATGACGAAGCGCGCGCCAGCATAAGCCGCGTCGCGATCGGTCGTCGCGATCAGGTTCAGGGGCCGGTTCGCCAGATAATCCTCGATCTCGGGATCGGCGATCGGCGATTGCTTCGCATTGAGCTGCTCGACCTTGCGCGCATCGATGTCGAGCGCGACGACCTCATTATGCTGCGCCAGCAATATCGCGTTGGAAATGCCGACATAGCCCGTGCCGACGACGGCGATCTTGACGGGCGAAACAGATGCTGGAGCCAATGACTTATCCTCTGAGTGATGCGGCGCCGTCCCTAGCAACTGCGATGCACCCGCTCAACCGCGGCCGCGTCAGGTGCCGCAGAACGTCTTGTACGGCCCCGCATCGGCCGGGGCGGGAAGTGTGAAGCGTTCGAGCCCGGGGCGGACCTCGTAAGGATTGCGGACCACGCCGAGCAATTGGAGCCAAGGCGCGAGATCGCCGGCCTCGGCCGCCTCCAGCACCTCCTCGACCAGATGATTGCGTGGGATATAAAGCGGGTTCACCGCGTCCATCGCCGCGGCATGTTCGATCGGCCCCGCCGCGTCGTGCGCGATCCTGTCCCACCATAGAGCGATCCACGGCGCCATCGCGTCGGAACTGGGCAGCAGGCTTTCGAGCATTGCGCCGTCGCCGCGCAGCAGCATCGCGAGCGCGCGAAAAAAAGAGGTGAAATCGACGCTGTGCGTTTCGAGTTCGTCGAAAAGGCTGTCGATCAATTCGCCGTCGTCGGCCCCCTCGCCGCTCAGCCCCAGTTTCTTTCTGACCTTCGCATGCCAGCGGGCGCGGAACCGGCCCGGGATCGCATCGACGATCGCCTTCGCCGCCTCGACGTCCTCCGGCGACACGCGGTGGATCGCCGGTAGCAACGCCTCGGCAAAGCGCGCCATGTTCCAGTGCATGATCTGCGGCTGACGGCCATAGGCATAGCGGCCATTGGCATCGATCGAGCTGAACACCGTGTTCACCGCAAAGCGGTCCATGAAGGCGCAGGGGCCGTAATCGATCGTTTCGCCGCTTATCGCGACATTGTCGGTGTTCATCACGCCATGGATGAAGCCGACTCCCAGCCAATGGGCGATCAACTCGCATTGCAAGCCGGTGACGCGGTCGAGCAGCGCAAGATGCGGATTGGCCGCCTCGGCAAGGTCGGGAAAATGCCGCTGGATGCTGTAATCCGATAATTGCGTGACATGGTCGGCGCCGAAATGGGCGGCGAAGAACTGGAAGGTGCCGACGCGAATGTGGCTACTAGCGACCCGCGTCAATACCGCCCCCGGATGCGCGCGTTCGCGCTGCACCCTGTCGCCCGTCGCGACCGCCGCGAGCGCGCGAGTTGTCGGCACGCCCATCGCCGCCATCGCCTCGGACACGAGGAATTCGCGCAGCACCGGGCCGATCGCCGCTTTGCCATCGCCGTTGCGCGAGAAGGCGGTCGGACCCGATCCCTTGAGCTGAACATCGAAGCGCGCACCATCGGGCGCGACGATTTCGCCGAGCAGCAGCGCGCGCCCGTCGCCGAGCTGCGGCGAAAAACGCCCGAACTGATGCCCGGCATAGGCGAGCGCGAGCGGGTCGGCGCCGGGCGGCAACGCCTGACCGGAAAAGAGCCGCGCCAATTCCTCGCGATCGGCATTTCCGGCGTCGAGCCCCAGCCGCTCGGCAAGCGCATCGTTGAAAAGAAGCAGCTTCGGCGCCGCGGGCTTCGCGGCTTCGGCGGGAGCGTAGAAACCCTCCATGTCGTCATGAAAACTATTGTCGAACGCGAAATCCATGCGGCAGCTCCCGGCTGGCGCTTATGTCGAGCTTAGCCGCACCAATTGCAAGTTTTCGTGTTCGAAGCCGATGGACCCTCGAGGCCGGCAACGCCGTTATTTTGCGCCGATACCGTGAACAACCACCAAGACCGTCCTGAACAACACGACGAGATCGAGCCACAACGAGAAATTCTTGATATAATAGAAGTCGTACCGCAGCTTGTCATGAACCTCGCTGATTCCGGCCACATGTCCTTGGTTGACCTGCGCCCAACCCGTAATTCCCGGCCGGACGATGTGGCGATAGGAATAGAAGGGAATCTCCCGCTCATACCATTCGGACAGCGGGCGCGCTTCGGGACGGGGACCAATCCAGCTCATCTCGCCGCGGAGGATATTGAGGATCTGCGGCAGTTCGTCGATACGAGATTGGCGAAGGAAGCGACCGATCCGGGTGACGCGGTCGTCGTCATCGCGGGTGATTGCCGCATGGACCTTGTCGTCGCCGTCCTCCGGCGCGGCATCGCGCATCGTGCGGAATTTGAGCACGCGAAAGGATTTCCCGCGATAGCCGATCCGTTCTTGTCGAAAAAAGACCGATCCGGGCGAATCCAGGCGGATTAGCAACGCGACGACGGCCAGCGGCACCAAAAGAATGGGCAACGCGACCATCGTCAATGATATGTCAATCGCGCGCTTCATCTTCGCATAAGGATTGCTGGGAAGCAGCGATCCCAGACCGTTTTCGGACAGATGTTCGATGCGAACCTTGCCGGTCTGCGCCTCCCAAACCTGCTTATAGTGATAGACGCCAATCCCGTTGAGTGCCGCGGTCGCAAAAGCCCGCTCCCATTCCGGGGGATGGTCGAAATGGAGATCGGCGACGAGAACGGCGTTGGGGCCCGAAGGTACGCGCGGCTGGGTCAGGACCACCGAATGGCTTGCGACCGCGTCCCGCATCCGATCGATGTTCCCGCCCGGCACGAGGTGATAGAGGATATTATCACCCCGGCGCTCGACGGCATTCATCAGGAAGCGCGCCATAAGGCTCGCCGCGAAGGTCAGAAAGAGCAGCGCCCCGCTGTAAGGCGCGCGCAGCAACAGGATGAGAACCGTCGCGCAGCTATAGGTCGCGGCGAAGCTGGGAAAAATATATCGTGCTCCAACCGTTCCCGGGAACTCCCCGAACTTGCGGATCAAAACCACCGAGACCATTATCGCGAGCGCCGCGAGCAGAACGGTATTCTGCAAAAGCAGGCTTCTGCTCGCCGCGGCTACGTCGCCAAGGAAGAAAATCACGACGGGCAACAAAACGCCTACGCCAAGACAAACGACTAACTGCACGCGGAGCGAGGAACAGAACCGGACCCAGCTGAGGCGCTGGCCGGTCGATTGCCCCTCGACGGGTGATCTTCTGGTCATGTCGTGCATGTCCGAACTTTCTTCCGTCCCCGGCTCAAACCGCAACGCGGCGATCGTAATTGGCTTCGACCCAATCGCGATAGCTGCCGTCCATCACCGCACGCCACCAGGATTCATTGTCGAGATACCAGCGCAGCGTCGCTCCGAAATAATCGGCGAACTCGCGGGCCGGCGCATAGCCCAATTCGGACCGTATCTTACGTTCATCGATTGCATAGCGGCGGTCGTGTCCAAGCCGATCCGTGACATGTTTCTTGAGCGTCGCCGTCGCCTTCCCCTTCACCGGGGCAGCGTCGGGAAAGCGCCGCGCAAGGTCGCCGTCCTCGGCGAAAGCCTGGTCGACCGCAGCGCACAGCGTGTCGATCACATCGAGATTGGGCAGTTCCGCCCCACCGCCGATGTTGTAGCATTCGCCCACCCTGCCTTTGTCGAGGACAAGCTCGATGCCCCGGCAATGATCCTCGACGTAAAGCCAGTCGCGCACCTGTTGTCCGTCGCCGTAAATCGGCAAATCGCGCCCATGCAACGCGTTGATGAGGAAAAGCGGGATCAGCTTTTCAGGAAACTGGTACGGGCCATAATTGTTCGAGCAGTTCGATGTCGTGACCTGCAAGCCGTAAGTGTGGTGATAGGCCCGAACCAGGTGATCCGAAGATGCCTTCGATGCGGCATAGGGCGAATTGGGAGCGTAGGGGGTCGTTTCGCTGAACGCCGGATCATCGCGGCCAAGGGTTCCATACACCTCGTCGGTCGAGACGTGGTGAAAACGGTGCGGCTTGCCGCTTCCCTTATCCAGCCACTCGGCTTTCGCCGCCTTCAGCAGGTCGTGCGTCCCCAGCACATTCGTCTCGATAAAGGCGTCAGGGCCGTGAATCGATCGATCGACGTGGCTTTCGGCTGCAAAATGCACCAGCGTGTCGATGGCATGATCGCGCAGCACCCGCTGAACGAGCGCACCATCGCGAATGTCGCCCTGAACGAATTGGACGTTGTCGATATCGTCCAGGTTGGCGCGATTTCCAGCATAGGTCATCGCGTCGAGGACGACCAGCCCGTCATCCGAATGGCGCTCGCGCCAATGACGGACGAAATTGGCGCCGATGAATCCGGCTCCTCCGGTTACGAGCAGGTTAGACATTCTGTCTGCTTTCCTTCATGTTTTTCATGACCCGCCAGCGAAGCGAGCGCGTCGCGCAGCTCCGCTCGCCAGTGCCGGGACGGTGCGCCGAGAAGCTTCCAGCAACTCGTCTTGTCAAGGACGGAGAAAGCGGGCCTTCGCGCGGGAGTGGGATAGTCGACCGCCGGAATCGGGATGACGGGGACATCGCGGTCCAAAAGACCGACCGCCCGCGCTTCTTCCGCTATCGCCACGGCGAAATCATACCAGGATGCAACCCCGGCATCCGTGAAATGGTGGACTCCCCGGACATTCTTTTCGACGAGCCGCCAAGTAGCGCGCGCCAGCGACAAGGCGTGCGTCGGGGTTCCCACCTGATCGGCGACGACGCGTACTTCGTCGCGTTCGGCCATCAGTCGCAACATGGTACCCAGAAAACTCGCGCCACCCGCCGAATAAACCCAGCTCGTGCGGAGAATCAGATTCGCCGGAATTGCCGCCGCAGCGGTCTCCCCGGCCAGCTTGCTGCGGCCATAGACACTCAGCGGTGCCGGCCGGTCATCGGGAGAATAGGGCCGCGACGACAAACCGTCGAAGATGAAATCGGTCGAATAATGAACCAACCGCACACCCCGCGCCGCGCAGGCGTCGGCCAGATTGGCAACCGCTGCGCCATTGATCCGGTCGGCGCTGTCCGCGTCGTTTTCGGCTCGATCGACCGCCGTATAAGCCGCGGCGTTAATCAGGATATCAGGTATCGCCGCGTCGATCGCTGCGCGCGCGGCATCAAAATCGGCAATATCGACCGCATCGCGCCCCACGACCGCAATGTCCCAGCCTTGCGGCGCGGTCGCGACCAAGGCCTTGCCGACCTGCCCGTTCCCCCCTGTGATCAATATCTTCATTCGTAAATTTCAGCTTCCGATAATGACCGTCCTGCCTCGTCTTTCGCGGACAACCGCGGCGTCATTCCATCCAGAGGCCACTCGATCCCGATCGTTGGATCGTCCCACCGAATGCTGCGCTCGTCCTTGGGCGAATAATATTCAGTGCACTTATAGAGAAAGTCCGTCCCATCCTCCAACGTCAAGAAACCATGCCCCAGACCCGGCGGAACCCACAGCATACGCTTGTTGTCGGCAGACAGTTCCACGCCGACCCATTTCCCGAAGCTGGGCGACGCCGCGCGCAGATCGACCACCGCATCGAATACACGTCCCGCAGCTACGCGGACGAGCTTTCCCTGCGGCTGGTTGACTTGATAGTGCAGACCTCGCAGCACGCCGCGCGCGGAGCGGCTATGATTGTCCTGAACGAACGCCGCATTGATCCCCGCCTCGGCAAAGCGCGCCGCGTTCCACGATTCCATGAAGAAGCCGCGGTCGTCGCCGAATACCGCGGGCTCGATGATGACGACATCCTCAATGGCAGTGCGCGTCAGTTTCATCACTTGCCCGCCGCGAGTTGCAACGCCAGATATCGACCATAGCCGCTTTTCTTGAGCGGTTCCGCCAGCCGTTCGAGCTGGCCATCGTCGATAAATCCCATTCTCCATGCGATCTCTTCGGGACAAGAGATTTTCAGCCCCTGTCTTTCCTCGACGATGCGGACGTAATTGCCGGCATCAAGGAGCGAGCCGTGCGTTCCGGTGTCAAGCCAGGCAAAGCCGCGCCCCATGATCTCGACGTTGAGCTTGCTCTCGTCGAGATAGAGCCGGTTGAGATCGGTAATTTCCAACTCCCCCCGCGCCGACGGCTTGATGCTTCGCGCGCGCTCGACCACCGTATCGTCGTAGAAATACAGCCCGGTTACCGCATAGTGCGATCTGGGGTTGGCCGGCTTTTCCTCGATCGTTTCGGCGCGACCTTCGGCATCGAAGGACACGACGCCATAGGCAGTGGGATCGGCGACATAATAGCCGAATACCGTGGCGCCCGAGGTGCGGGCGTCCGCCGCGCGCAGCAATTCGGGAAAACCGTGACCGTAGAAGATATTGTCACCGAGGACGAGCGCCGAGGGCTCGCCTCCGATAAAGTCGGCGCCGATGGTGAAGGCTTGCGCGAGCCCCTCGGGTTTCGGCTGGACCGCATATTCGATCGCCAGCCCCCATTGCGCCCCGTCGCCGAGAAGCGCCTTGAAACCCTCCTGATCCTGCGGCGTGGTAATGATCAGAATGTCACGAATGCCGCCCATCATCAGGACCGACAGCGGATAATAGATCATCGGCTTGTCATAGATGGGCATCAATTGCTTGCTGACCGGCAAGGTCAGCGGATGGAGCCGTGTGCCCGATCCGCCTGCCAAAATTATCCCCTTCCGCATGGTCATACTCCGTTGCTCGCCAATGCTGGCGGGTCGTCGTGGATGGCGGCGCCGGCCCTGGCAGGTTCCGCGCAGCCGATAAGTTCGAAATAGTCCCGGGCGATCACCGACCAGCGATAGCGGCGGTCGGCGATCTCTTTCATGATACCGGGGCGCGGTTCCAAGTCGCCCGTGGCGATCCGTTCGAGCAACGCGGCGAGTTGGTCGGCGCTCGCGAAATATTCGGCGGCGTCCTCGGTCGTCGCGCGGTTGAATCCGCAGTCGAACGCCAAGATCATCGCGTGGCAATGCATCGCCTCGACGAGCGAGGGATTGGTGCCCCCGGCGGAATGGCCGTGCATGTAGAGCGCCGCATTGTCGTGCAGCGTCCGCAATTTGCCCGCGTCGTAAATGGGATCGAGCAGGTGCAGGTGCGGCACGTCCGCATAGGTCCGCCGCAGGTCCTGACCATAGGAGCTGGCGTTCCAGTTGCCGACGAAGACCAGCGGCAGCGCATTCCCACGCGCGAAAGCCTCGAGGATCAGCGCCACATTATTCTCGGGCTCGATCCGACAGATCGACAATGCATAGCGCGAAGGCAAGCCGAGTTCGGCCGCGCTGGCGCTTGCCTCTATTTCCAGCACATGGTCGCCACCATAGGGAATGACGCTGCATTCGACGTCATAGGACGCCGTGATATGGCGCGCGATCTCGACATTGTCGGCGATGACGGCGTGCGACCATTTCGACGCGATCCGCTCCGAAAGGCGCAGGAACCAGCGCGATATCCCCTTCCACTTCGCACGTTTCCATTCGATGCCGTCGACGTTGGTAATGATGCGCATGGGTGACAGCAACCGCAACAGCGGGATCCCGATCGCGCCCGAGACGCCGAGCACCAGCAGCACGTCCGCGTCCCGGCGCCAGGCCGACAGCATCGACCATAAATCATAGGGCAGGCTCTGCGGCCCGTTCGCGTTGAGCGGCACATAGACGAGCGAAGCGCCGTGGAAGCGCCCCGGCCTTTCGTCATAGGCCTTGGCGCTGCAATAGACGGTCATCGCGCACGCAACGCCCTGCGCCTCGTGATAGCGCGCCAGATTGTCGACGAGCGTTTCGAAACCGCCGTAGCGGGCCGGCACGCCGACCGACCCTATGATCGCGACCCTCATTCTACCCGCCCGCATTCCGTGCGATCATCAGCTGTCCGATATAGCGGAAGCCCACGGCGTGCAGCAGCTTGTCGATCGGCCACAGCAACGCATAGACCGCCCATTTTGACCGGTTGGCGATGCGGCGAAGCGGATCGACAATGCCGCGATGGCGAAATTCGCCGCCGCGCATGCTGGCCGAATCCTCGCTGCGGAATCGGACCCCGGTATAGTTGCGGACGAGATCGAACAGGCTGCTCTGCTCCGCCGAACTGACCGGATCGAGCCCGAAGCGCGTTGCCATGCTGCGCAGCGAGCGCGGGCTGAACCGCGACAGATGGTGCGGCGGAAAGTCCAGCGGAGGTCGCCAGCTCATCTCGTTGTTGGGCGCGGAGATCACCAGATGACCGCCGGGCTTGAGCAATGCGACGCAATCGCGCAGCACCGGATCGAAATCGTCGAGATGCTCGATAACTTCGAACATGGTCACGACATCGAAGCGGCGGCCCTCGGCCAGCAGGTTCGCGACCGAACGATTCGAAATCCGTTCGTCGAGCCCGAACTGCCGCCGACCCCAGTCGAGCGCGGTACGGTTGAAATCGACGCCGTGGGCGTCGAATCCCCGGTCGCGGAGCTGGCGGACGAAAAACCCGTCGAAGCACCCGACGTCGAGCGTCTCGCCTCCGGAAGGCACTCGCTTTCCGATAAAGTCGAGCGCGCGCCGGTGATGCCACTGAATTCGGTCCCCGGCTTCGGGAAAAAGCTCAAGGTCGTCGAGATAATCGGTGTCGCCCTCATAATCGGTCGACTGCGTGGCGTCGTCGCTTTTGAAATATTCATAACCACAGGAATCGCAGCGGAAATGGTCATATTTCCCGAAATTGCCGATCGCCTGCATCGATGCGGCGCAACAGGCGCACGAAATCTGCATCATCGTCCGGTCTCCAAACCGTAAAGTGAAAAGGTCAGGGCGTTCAGATGCGCCACGTCGAATTTCTCCTCGCAATAGCGGCGCGACAGCAAACGGGCACCCTCTATCATCGCCGGATCGATCCGCATCATCGCCTCGGCCAGCGATTCCGCGCTGCGCGGCGCGCAGAGGAAGCCGTTGCTGCCGTCGATGACGGTCTCGCGGCAACCGGGGACATCGGTAGCGACGATCGTCTTGCCAAGCGCCAGCGCTTCAATCAGCGACCGCGGCACGCCTTCGCGATAGGAAGGCAGCGCGACAATGTCCGACGCGATCATATAATCGCGGATATTGTCCTTGAACCCAAGATAGTGAACGCCATGCGCGCGAGCGAACTCCGCGACGTTATCGGCGGAAAAATGCCCGCTCGTCGCGCTGTCGATCAGGCCGAGGTGCACGAAGCAATATCGCCCCGGCGCCGCCTCGCCGATCCGGCGCGCGGCTTCATAATATTCGAGAAACCCCTTTTCGCGCACCCCGCGCGCAGGAAAGAGCACGACCATCCGGTTCGCCAGGTCGGCGCCAATCTCGTGCGCGAGCATCGCGCGCATTCGGGCCGTCATATCCGCGCCCGGCAGTTCGAATTCGGACAGGTCGATGCCCGAACCGTTGGTGAGTTGCGCCTGCCCCCGCCTCACCGCGCCAAGCGAAACCATTTCTTCCATATCGTCGGGGTTCTGGAACAGCACCCTGACGCGATGCGACAGCGCGATACGATATTGCGCCACCAGCGCGCGGCGAAGGAGCCGCGCGCGGGCATCGTCGCGGATGAACAAGGTTCCCAGCCCGGTCACCGTCATCACGATCCGCGACACCCGCGCCAGCCGTGCTGCGAGCGACCCGTAGATCACCGACTTGTGGGTGAAACCGTGGACCACGTCGGGCGCTTCGTCGCGGATGATGCGCCACAGCCGGTGAAGCAGGCCCAGATTCTGGAACGGCGAAACCGAATGGCGCGCGAATTCGACCAGATGGATGCGTACGCCCATCGCGCGCAGCCGCTCGATATAATCGCCGTCCGGACAGATGCCGACGACCTCGTTCCCCGCATCGACAAGCGCACGGATCAGCGGATTGCGAAAGACATAAAGAGCGCCGTCGCTGTTACAGACGAGTAGAACCTTCATGCCGTCGCTCCGCGGCGCGATGCGGCCGCCTCGGCCAACAGCGCGGCGACGCGCGGCGCCATGACCTGCAGCGTATAGCCCTGTTCGATTCGCGCACGTCCGGCTGCGCCCATCGCCGCGCGGCGTTCGGCGGACTCTGCGAGCGCGCGAAACGCGTCGAGCCATTCGGCCCCATCCGCTGCCATGAAGCCCGCGTTGCCGCCGACGATCGTCCCGTTCACCCCGACGGGCGAAGCGATCACCGGGCGTCCGCACGCCATATACTGGATCAACTTGTATCCGCACTTGCCCTGTTCCCACGGCGAATCGAGCAGCGGCATGACTCCGGCGTGGAATCCCTCGATCAGCCGCGCCTCGCTGTCGAGCGTCCAGGCATGCTGCTCTACCGGCACGCCCGGCACGTCGAGCGGCGGCGCCCCCACCGTGACCAGGCGAATTGGCCGTTCGGCCGCCAGCGCGCGTAGCGGTGCATGCAGGATGGAAAGATAGGGCGCGGTCGAAGGGCTGCCGATCCAGCCGATGCGAAACGCCTCCCCCACCGGCTCGGGCACGTGGCGATAGCGGTCGATATCCACGACCGTCGGCACTGACTCGACTCGCCGCGCTCCATGGCGCTGCGCATAATCGGCCAGATAGGAATTGCCGACCGTCACCGCGAAGGCGCCGCGCAGCAGCGGATCGAGCTTTGCGCCGAGCAGCCCTCGCACGAGACGCGACCGCGCCCGGTCGTAGCGATGAAAGATCGCATCGTCATAATCGACCACATAGGGCACGCCCACGCGCGCGAGTAGTCGCTCGAACAGCCCGGGAAGATAAGGAAAAAGCTCTTTTTCGACCCACACGACGTCATAGCGGCGCGCGCCGAGCAGCGCCGAGAGGCGCCGCGTCATCGCGGCAGCCACCCGCCCCGAACTGCGCGCGCGACCCGCAAGCCATCCGCCCGACCGATAGATTGTGTCGAGATAGACCGATCCGAACAGCGGCAAATGCGTGACCGCAAAGCCGTGCGCCTCGAGCGCCGGGACATATTGCAGCGTCCGCAACCGGCTGCTGGCACCGCGAGCATCGTAGCGGCTGAGGAGGAGGAGATTGAGGGGCACGGTGGACCTAATGATTGCTGTGAGCCCGGGACCGCCTCAAGCTGCCACGGTCTGCGGGAAACCGGCAGGCCGTGTCGCAGCCCTTGTTCCGCCCGATCTGCGCAAACCGATGAAATAGAGGCACGGAAGAACATACATCCACTGGAACGCGTAAGCCTCTATATAAGGGTTGGTATTCGCCCCTACAAAAGCTGCAATCGAAGCGCCGCAAAGGAATTTCTCTTGCGGGATCAAAAGATTGGCGCGCCACAGTCGAATGGACTTCGTCATCGCTAAAAGGAACGGCAGCGCATAGATAATCGTCCCAACGATGCCGACGCGATAGAGCGTCGCAAGTCCGACGATTTCATAGCGCCATGGATAGCGTTCGTTGACAACATATTGAACGCCTATCCCGTGACCCGCTCCGAGAAAGCTGTCCTCAACCGCTCCGTAGAACAAATAGGGCAAATAATCGCTTCGTCCTGCGCCGCCGGCTGAAACGATTTTTTCTAGAAGGGCCTCCAGCGGAACCAGAATATCGATGCCATATAATTGCGCGAGAACGGCCCCGCAAATAGCCAATACAGCGCCAGCCATGGCGATGTTCAATATCGAATTCGACGACCGTTTCCTGACGAACATCGGCGACGCGACGAGGCTGACACCCACGCCCAAAAAGAGCGAGAGAATGAGAGCACTTCGTCCGGACGTGAAAGTTGAAGCGAAAGCCAGCGATATCAGCCAATATCGCAGCAACTTGCTCCTGACGATCTCGGGCGAGGCCATCAATCCACCGTAGAGAAAGATCATGGAGCCAAAGACGTACATCACGGCGGCCGACGAATGCTCCGACAGATCAACGTTCGGATTGCCCGCCATGAATTCGACAGCCTGCGGTCCGAGTGCGCTGAAGGCCCAAAAGTAGAATGCCTGGGATGCGATCGCCACCACCGTCAGAATCACCAGCGCATCGACGATTTTCACGATACCATATCTCAGGATCACGCCGTGTAGCGCTATCGCCCACAACATCGGCGAGATAATATAGATAAAAGGTATTTGAAGATAGGCATCCTCGGGCGCGCCATTCAAATATCCGATAAATAGATAGCCAATAGTGACAACGGAAGATGCCACCCACATCAGTAGAAAATTCCTGTCTATGCCGGTCCGCTTCGGCACGAACAGATAATAAGCTGCCAAAATCAACAGAATTCCACCGGACACTTCCTTGAACGCGTTCGGAAGTACCACGGTCAACATGGCGAGAACGATCCACAAGAAGAGTTCCAGAAAACGCGGCATGGATATTACTTCGCCAATCTCTTCTTGAAGATGCCGATGGTGCCCAACCCAGAATCCCGATTGGCGCGAAAATGCCAAATCAGCAGGACCAAGGCGTCGACGGCGACGCGAATGCTCCATGCGATGGCCGCACCTTCTACACCGTAATGCCGGATCGCCCAATAGGATAGCCCGAGGTAGAGGGGAGCCTGCAAAAGATGGGATTTGGCAGTTACGTCCGGACGCCGATAGGCGTGTACCAGTGAAACCATCAGCGTCCCGATCGTATAGGGGACCAGTCCGATGGCGATGATTTGTGCGACGAATACCGCGCCTTCGGGCAGCGCTGTCCCGAGCCAAAGCCCCAACAACCAAGGCGCGGCGACATAGAAAGCCGTTGACACGACGACCATCGACGCCGTGGTCGCAAAAAACCAGCGCCAGAATATGTGCAAAGCTTCCGCCTGGTTACGCACCAGACTGGCGGTAACGGCAGGGAAGAGGACGGTCGTTACCGCGCCTGGAATGATCAGGAGCTTGGTCGCCACCTCATAGGGAACGGTATAGGCCGACACTGCCGCAACCGTAAGGACGGCGCCGATAATAAAACGGTCGCTTTGCGCCATCAGAGGATTCAGTACCGAACTCACGGTGTTCCAAAGGCCAAAGCCCAGCAGACTATGCGCCGCAGCGCGTTCAAATACACTCTTTCCGCCTTCCGCCGCGAGGTCCGGTTCTATCTGGCGTATGGCCAGTATCCGGAAAGCCGCGAGCGCAACCAGTCGCGAAACCAGCAAGGTCGCGATCAACGCCGTCAGATTGGTCGTGAAAAAGGACACCAGCGCAGGAAGCAGGAAATTTGCGACGCCCAGTGCGACACGGATGATGCTGATCCCGCGATATTGGCCATAAGCCTCATTGACGCCGCGATACATGGCACTGACGACCTGCAACGGCATCGTCGCTGCGACGATCCACGCCGACCAGATCACGTCGCTCTCCAACGCCGACGAATAGTTCAACGACCGATACAGGCCCGACTGGATCAGCACGGCGACCGCCAGCGTTCCCAGTAGCCCGCTGGTCCAGGCCACGCGCTCCGCCGTGCCGAAAATCACTCCGACGCGGCCCGCGGCCTCCCCGCTATCGCGCTTGGAAAGCTCATGCGTTGTGGCACGGCCGATGCCAAGATCGAGGATGCTCGAAAAGCCGACGAGTCCCCACGCCAGCATGAAGATGCCGAACTTTTCGTCGCCAATCGCATGCAACAGGACCGGAATCGCGACGACCGCGAACAACAGCGGCGCGCCCAGGCCGAAGATATTCCAGGCGACATTGGCGCGCTTCATCGCGTTTCCATTCGAAATATCATGGCCATGTCGGTTTCTGCCAACGCCCGGTAAGCGACCTGCCACGGCTCAAAGCCTCAGATCGCTTTCGCCGCGGCCGAATACATATTTCAAGTCATAGAGTATATGGTCCGCCTTGCCCAAGCGCCGCACGGCGTCGGCGCCCATCTCGCGGAACTGATTATGTCCGACCGCCAGGATGATGCCGTCATAATGTCCCTCGGCCGGCTTGGTCAGCGGACGAAGCCCATATTCGCGCTCGGCCTCCTCGGCATCCACCCACGGGTCGATCACATCGACCGTCACGCCATATTCGGCGAGTTCCTGCACGACATCGACCACCCGCGTGTTGCGCAGGTCGGGGCAATTTTCCTTGAAGGCGAGGCCGAGGATCAGCACGCGCGCGCCGTCGACCTGGATGCGCTTCTTCAGCATCGCTTTGACCATCTGTTCGGCGACATAAGCGCCCATGCCGTGATTCAGGCGGCGGCCCGCCAGGATAATCTCCGGGTGATAGCCGGTCGCTTCGGCCGCATGCGTCAGATAATAGGGATCGACCCCGATGCAGTGCCCACCGACCAGACCCGGTCGAAAAGGCAGGAAATTCCATTTCGTTCCCGCCGCCTCCAGAACCGCTTCGGTATCGATACCCATGCGGCCGAAGATGATGGCAAGCTCGTTGATCAGCGCGATGTTGAGGTCGCGCTGCGTATTCTCGATCACCTTCGCGGCTTCGGCGACGCGGATGCTTTCGGCAAGGAAGGTGCCCGCCGTCACGATCTGCCGATATAGCGCGTCGACCCGCTCACCCGCGTCCGGCGTCGAGCCCGAGGTGACCTTCAAGATATTCGGCAGACGGTGCTGCTTGTCGCCGGGATTGATGCGCTCCGGCGAGTAGCCTACGGTGAAATCCTCGTTGAATGTCAGGCCCGACAGCTTCTCGATCACCGGCACGCAATCCTGTTCGGTGCAGCCGGGATAGACGGTCGATTCGAAAATCACCGTATCGCCCTTTTTAAGCACCCGCCCGACCGTGTCCGACGCGGCAAGGATCGGGCCGAGATCGGGGCGCTTGTGGGCATCGATCGGCGTCGGTACGGTTACGATAAAGACATTGCAGCGGCGCAAGTCTTCGCGATCCGTGCTGAATTTAAGCTGCGTCGCGCGTGCCAACTCTTCGGGCTCGGTTTCCAGCGTGTGGTCGTGCCCCGCGCGCAGCGACGCGATGCGCGCCGCGTCGATATCGAAACCGAGCGTCGGGAATTTCGCGCCGAACTCGACCGCGAGCGGCAGTCCGACGTAACCGAGACCGATGATGGCAATCCTAGCGTCGCCGAGCCATTGGGAGAGGACGGTCATAATATCCTACTTCGCGTAATAGTCACGAAACCAACGGACGAAATCGGCGATTCCATCCTGAAACGGCGTCTGCGGCCGATAGCCGGTCAGCCGCTGCAGCAGCGAGGCGTCGGCCCAGGTCGCCGGCACGTCGCCCATCTGCATCGGCATATAATTGCGGACCGCATCGATCCCGAGTTCCTTTTCGATCGCATCGACGAAATCGAGCAGGCGGACCTTGTCCGAATTGCCGATATTGACGACGCGGTAAGGCGCGACGGGCGACAGGCTGTCGCCTTCCTCGATCGCTTCGGCGTTAGCGGGCCGCACCGGCGCCGCGTCGATCAGCAGCCGGATCGCACGGACCAGATCGCCGACATAGGTGAAGTCGCGATACATCTCGCCATGATTATAGATGTCGATCGGGCGCCCATCGAGGATCGCGTCGACGAACTTGAACAGCGCCAGGTCGGGGCGCCCCCATGGGCCGTAAACGGTGAAGAAGCGGAACATCGTGGTCGGCAGATTCCACAGATGGGCATAGCTGTGCGCCATGCTCTCGTTCGCCTTCTTCGTCGCCGCATAGATGGTCAGCTGCGTGTCCGCCTTTTCGGTCTCGGTGAAGGGCATCTCCTCGTTCGCGCCATAGACCGAGGACGTCGATGCCATCAGCAGATGCTGCACCTCGAGCTTGCGCGCCGCTTCCATGACATTCAGCGTGCCGATGACATTGCTGTCGATATAGGCGCGCGGATTTTCGAGACTGTAGCGGACGCCCGCCTGCGCCGCGAGGTGGACGATGATGTCGGGGCGAAAGGCTTCGGCGACCTCCCACAGGCGTTTTTCGTCTTCCAGCAATGCCTCGGTAGCGGCGAATCCCGCATGTTGAAGCAGCATCTGGTGACGGCGCCGCTTGAGCTTTACGTCGTAATAATCGGACATGCCGTCATATCCGTGGACGACAAATCCCTCTGCCAGCAGCAGCTTCGCCAGGTGAAAACCTATGAAGCCCGCTGTGCCGGTGATCAGGACGCGGCGCGGCGGCGACGCCGGGGCGCTGGATTGTCCGTCAGGAAAAGCGGATGCCATAGACTGTCCTTGCTGGGTGGTTACACATCATCATAATCGAAATCGCGCGTGCCGCGGCGCCCCGCGCGCCAGCGAGCTTACTCGCCCTCTTCGGCAGCCTGGTCGCTGGCGCGCACGCCACGCACGAGCGAAATATTTCGCAGCGCCGCGTCAAAACCCATCGCGGCGTCATCGGTGGCGACATTGATCGCGAGCCAACGCCAGCGACAATCGCCGTCTGGTACGCGCAGACGCATGCTGGCCTTCCCCGTCTTCATGGGCAGACGAACGAAGTCGCCGCCCTCGGCCGCGGGTGATTCGGCGCAACGGAGGGTCGCAAAAATCGGCGGGGCGCTCGCGGCGTCGGAGGTAAGCGTCCATCCCAATCGGTAAACCCCTGGTTCCACCCATATCAATTGCCGCGCCGCGTAGGTCTGGGCACCGCCGATCGCCGACATGGCCAAGGCCTTGCCGCCGGTATCGATGGATGCAGCGAGCGCGCCGGTGGCCGCAAGCGACCAATCGAACGGAGGGAGACGGGGAGAATGGCCGAAGTCGCCGTTGAAGACCAGATTGCCGTCATTCCGCAGCGACGGGATCGGTTGACCCAGAGCCTGCGCGAGTTGCTGCGCCTCGCCCATTTGCTGCCGGCTCACCAGGGCGCCGATCAGCGCGCGCTCGGAATCTTCGATCTCATGCTGGTTCCAGGGCTCGCGCGCCAGCGCGCCACGTAGAGCAGCAGCGTTGGCCAGGCTGTTCGGACGGCCGATCACATGCTGCCAATATTGATCGGTCCATGACGGGCGCGGACCGATCAAGGGCAATAGCGCGTTCACGGCGCCATCCTGCGCTGTAACCTCCGCCATCGCCCGGACATAATCGCCGCGCGCGGCCGCGTCGGTTTCGATGGTGTGCGCCATCCAGCGAAACGCCGTATTCCGATCACCGGTGGTCGCCGCGAGTTGGATCAGCTGGGCCGCAACTAATCCGTCACGCCGGTTCAGTTTGCCTACGGCATGCAGCAAGGCCAGCCGCTTCGCGTCGGGTTTATCGGCCCAAGCCGCCGCAATCAGGCCAAGCGACCCCGTTTCCAGCGGTTCGGCAGCATAAGACCGGCGTGCCATATTTTCCCAGCCGGCTTTTACCTTCGCATTCCGGTCGGCGCCCAGCGCCCGCCGGTAGAGATCAAAGGCCATCCGCCCTTGCGCGACGCCGGTGGGCTCCACCCCGATCGCGAGCGCCCGGGCGGGCACGCGGACCTGGTTTACCACCACGAAGCTCGACAAGCCTACAAACCCCGCGAGCGCGAGCGCGGCCGTCCATCCTATGGCTCGACCCCATTTCACGATGTCATCCCTTCCGAAAGCGAAGGAACGCGCGTGTCATTCGGCATCGCGGTTAGCGCCATAGCCATATCCGTAACCATAGCCGTAGCCATAACCGTAAATCTGGTTCTTGCGTCCAACCTTTGTCACCACAACGCCAAAGATGCGGGCGCCGGCCATGCGCAGCCGCGACAGGGCCGTAGCGATGGCGCGGGTGCGCGTCGAGTTAGCTTCGACGACGAACAATACGCCCTCGACCCGCCGGGAGATCAGCGGCGCATCGGCAAGCCCCAGCACCGGCGGCGCGTCGACGATCACATGGTCATATTGCTGACTCAGCGTATCGAGCAGGGTCGAGAGGCGATCGAGTCCCAGGATTTCCGCCGCGTTCGGCGGCGTCTTGCCCGCCGTGATCACCGAAAAGCCCCGTGTCGAGAAGGGCATGATCATTGAAGCGAGATCGTCGTCGCCGGTCAGATAATGGCTGAGCCCTTTCTGGTTCGGAATTTCCAGATAGCGATTGAGCGACGGATTTCGCACGTCGGCATCGACGAGGATTACCGATTTGTTCGACGACGCCAGCACCGTGGCGATACTGATGGCCGAATTGCTCTTGCCTTCCGCCGGCCGCGACGAAGTCATCATTATGACCTTTGGCGCGCCATGATCGGTGAGGAACGACAGGTTTGTCATCAGCGACAGATAGGCTTCGTAGGCCTCCGATTTCTTGTCGGACATCGCCGTGAATACGTCCCCGTCGACCACCTCGGGGATCGAGCCCAGCAAGGGCACGCCGAAGCGCGTCGGGATCGACTGCGGATCGCGGACCGAGTTGTCCATCTGTTCGAGCAGGAACACCAGACCGGCGCCTACGATCGTTCCGAGCAACAAGGCGATCGCCAGGTTCAGAACGAGGTTGGGGCTGGAGGGACTCGTTTCGACGTTAGGGGCATCGACGATCGAGATATTGTTCGCCCCGACCCCAGCCGCGCCGATTTCCTTGAAGCGTTGCAGCAGTCCTTCGTAAAGCTGCCGGTTTGAATCGACCTCGCGTTGCAGAATCGCCAGTTCGATCGACTGGCGCTGCTGGCTGTTGTAGCGAGCTGTCAGTTCGTCCAGTTGAGCCTGCAGATCGCGCTCGAGTTTCACCGCCGCTTCATAGGTCTCGCGATTGCCACGCGATGATCGCGCTTCCTCGGCCTTGATGCTCCGGTCAAGGGTCTCCAGCTGCGCGCGAAGCGACACGATACCGGGATAGCCATCCTCAAAAGTAGTGCTGAGCCGCGCGAGTTCGGCAGCCGCCTCGGCGCGGCGCTGACGGAGATTGTTGATGGCAAGGCTGTTCACCTGCGCGGCACCGGTCAACGTGCTTGCCAGGTTGCTTTCGGCCGCGGCGCGGTTTTCGCGAGCCCGTGCCAAGGCGGAGGTGGTCGCCGCGAGTTCCGCACCAACCAGCGTCTGCGACGTCCGCGTCCTGCCTTCCGCATTGGTTTCGGTCGCAAGGGTGACGATCTTCTTGTTAGTCGAATAATTTACCAGGGCTCGCTCGGATTGTTCCAGGCTTTGGCGCAGCAGCGTCAACCGGTCCTCCAGAAAGCGCCGCGCGTCGGATGTCGCGGCGAACCGGCGATCGATAGTCGCGGCGATGAACTGCTTTGCCCAGAGGTCGGCAAGCTTGGCCGAGAGACGCGGATTGGGAGTCGCAATGGTGACATCGACGAGGCTCGAGGCTCGAACGGGTTCCACCTCGACAAGCTCGAGCAGCAAGGCCGCCATCTCTTCGGCCTGTTGGCGGCGGTCCGTGCTGGCCAGCACCCCGCCGTCCCCGTCGAATTCGAATGCCGCGCGAAAATCTTTGTCGGCGAGCAGATTGCCGGCGCGAACGACGCGATCCGCCAGCGACCGGGATCTCAGCAGCGAATATTGGGTGTTATAAAATTCCAGATTGTTGATCGCCGGTCGGTTCTGATCCTCCGCGACCGAAGTTTCGACCGGAGCATAGGGGAGAATCTCGACGCGGGCAGTCGATGAATATTGCGGTGTGGCAAGAAAGGTCAGCAACAGACCCAGCGTCAGGGCGCCGGCAATGCTGCCGACCAGCCACCATCGATGGTTGAGGACGGCCGCGAATACGCGCTCGACCATGTCAAGTCGCGATCCCCGCTCAGCCTCCTCGCCGTCCCCATATCCATAGGGGATCAACGAGGGGTCCAGCGGGCTTTCGGCCATCTGAGTGCCGACAGACGATTTCATCTGCATTGGTCCAATCTAGCGATTATTTTGAGTAAGAACGATCAAGGGCGTCGTGAGCAGCGGCGCTGACTGCAGGATATCCTTGAACAGGCGCCGCTGAGGCGAATCGCCGACCACGACGAGGTCGTTCGCGAAAATTTCGGGATCCGGATAATTGCCGCGCCGGATCGCTTCCAAATTGTAGAGGCCGGCATATTGCTGCTCACCCACTTTGCGGAACACGATGACGTCGTTGAGCTTTGCAAATTCGGTCACGCCGCCAGCCAGCGCGACGGCGCGCATCAGGGTCACGCGACCGACCACAGGATAGGAACCGGGCTTGGTCACCTGTCCGTCCACGGTGACGGACAGCGACTGCAGGGCCAGCGAATTATTGTTGGGCGACTTGAAATTCACGGTGACATGGGGGTTTCGAACATATTCCGCGGCAAGCTTCTGCGTCACCTCGGCTTCGATCGAAGAGGGCGTCTTGCCAGCAGCGGCAATTGTGCCGATCAGAGGAAAGGAAAAATTACCCTCGCCATCGGTCAAGATATCGCGCTGCATTTCGGGAACGCCATACACTTCTACCCGCAACTCGGTGAACGGACCGACGAAGGCAAGCCGCGACGACCGTACGATGTCCTCGGCGCCGGGCTCCGGCAATTCGGCAAGGGCGACCGTCCGGCCAGCCGGGTTGGTGGCAACCGGTGCGGGCTTGCCCATGCAGCCGCAGAGAATGAGCAGCAGGAACGAAAGAAGAGTGCGCTTGACCATCATGTGCAAAATTGTTTCCCGGCGGTGAAGAGGCGAGATACGCTATAGATTCTAGAACGGGCGTCGCAAGGTCAATCCCTCGCGCTACCCAGGGATTTGGGGCAAGCCAGCATGACCGTAAACAGGATGGCAAAGACCTGAAGCGATGGTACGCGAAGCGGGTAGTCGACCAAGCTGGCCACCGCGAGCATTCCGAGTATCGTCAGGCTCAGCAGTCTGAAATCACCGCGATATCCGCCCATAAGCCGATCGAGCCCCCGTATGCGGACCCGATAGCCGAGCCAGAGGATCGTCGCGACCAGAATGACCAAAAAGGGCACCCCTCCGGTCATCAGGATTTCCGCCCAATCATTATGAGCGTGATTGAAATAACTCGGCGTCAAGAGACGGTCGGGCTCATATATTTTGTAGACTGGCGCAAAGCTGCCCACGCCGCTGCCCAGAATCCAATAATGTCCGATCATGGCGGTAATGATCGGCCATGCGATCACGCGCATATCGTCACCCACGCTCTTGGCGGCCAGGCGGTCGAGCGCGGTCACTCGCCCTGAAAACATATCGATTGCGAAAACAATTCCGATCAGCAGGATCGGAACCAGATAGGCCAGCCTGTTCCAGCGCCAGATTGGACCGGCCGCAGGCTTGGGCGACGTCGATGCCCGCCACGCCCGCACAGCGATCATGCCGCCAAACAACAATGATGCGAGCGACATCGCCAATCCGGCGCGCGATCCAGTGAGGAGGCTCGTCACACCGAAAAGAACCCCCGCAACTGATAGAAGCACGATAATTTGCGGATTACGGCGACGCATCCCGAACTGGTCGCGCAGCAGCGTTGCCGACACCAGCACCATGCAAGCGAGGAAAACCGCATAATGGTTGCGGTTCGCGAAGACGCCCGTCATCGAGGCGCGGTTGGTGATGCGGTAGAGATAGGCGGGACTGTCCACGCCCCCGGCGATCTGGAAAAACCCGATCAGAACCCCAACGCCGGCAATCGCGACCAGCGCGTAAAGCACGCGCGGATAAGCCTCGACCGGCAGACGCGCCGCCATCAGCAGCGCCGCAAAGGGCACTGTCATTCCGAGCAGGCTGTTCCACGTCAAGGAGGGCGCAAGGCTGATAGGACGCCAGAGATCCTCAAGGCCTAGCTGACGGTCGATCGCGATAATTTCTTCGCGGCCCGGCAGGGCGTGCCACATGCCCGGCGGGAGCGGTATCAGCTGGACGATGAACCATAGGGTCAGAAGACCAAGGAGAATCAAAGGGGTCCGGATGCGCCGCCAGTCATCGCGCGTCAGCGCGAACGCATATCCAGCGGCGAATAATACGCAAATGAAGCGAAGCGCCGGCAGCGATTCCACATCGCTTCGCGAAGCTCCGCCCAAAAGGAACACGAGCGCAAGAAAGACGACAGGAGACCACAATGACCATCTATCGGACAAGGTGGGGGATTGACGCACGGTCCTTGATCTTGATCGGTTCATTATTCGTTCGAGCTTTCAGAGCGTGCGCCGAGACTTTTCTGTCCGAATCGTCAGCAGGCCGGGGGCTTAGCGGACCCCTCCCCTTTCTGACAAGTTCGCTGTCCGTCGCGCGATACTGGCGCACGTCCGAAGAAATCAAGGAAATCGAAAAATTTCAGGTAATTAACATCTTATCGCATTCTCGCGCGAAAAGGAAACGACGCTGGGTTCCTTCGAGTGCCAGTGCCGCCAAGACCCCTGAACGGAAAGCACCGACGTCGACCCCGATCCGGTTGATCTGTTCGTCCGGCTGCGGCGTGATACTGTGGCCATGGACGACGATCTTTCCATGGTCCGACATGCTGTCCAGAAACTCGTCGCGTATCCAGCGCAAGTCGGAAAGCGCCTGTTTCTCGAGCGGTACGCCCGGACGAATGCCGGCATGGACAAAGACGTAATCTCCGATTTCGATCACATCCTCTCCACATCCCAGAAAATCGACATGTTGCGCCGGAACCAGGCCCGGGAGCCGCTCGGCGACTTCTTCGAATGTCAGGTCTTCGAAATTAGCATCGTCCTGCCAATAGCTGCGTATCGTGGCGTCGCCGCCGATGCGCATGAAATAGCGTAAGCGGCGTACATCGCCAGTCAGCGCCGCCAGAAAACATTCTTCATGATTGCCGATCAGCAGGCGCGTGTCTGGAAATTCGTCGCGTAACCGGATCGCCCGCTCGACCACCTTCGCCGAGGCCGGACCGCGATCGACAAGATCGCCGAGCAATATGAGTGTGACGTCCGCGTTGTCGCGGTCCGCGTGGTCGGCCCGGATCAGATCGATCATCTGCGCGAAAAGATCGTCGCGTCCGTGAATGTCGCCAATCGCATATATGCGCCGACCCACCGGAACCGAATAGTCGCCGGATGAGGAGGCAGGCGCCGAGGACGATTTAGCCTTACGTTTCCAGAACATGGGTAAGCAATCAATTCTACCGTCAAAAGGATGAGAACCGGCGCAACGAGGAGCCATGCTCGGATATCCCCCTAGTCACGCCCGCTTCGGTTGACAACATACGCGAACGGTCGCCGAAAGTTGCGTGACGGCGCTGCGGAGCGGATATCGCTTAGTTGACGGCTTAAGCGCGTCGAAGGATATGCGCTGCTAGCGATGCGTGCCTTGACGATGAGGCAGCGCGCCCAGACACAGGACGGAGAAGTCGAAGATGAAGGTCGTGACGGTTTTCGGCACCCGCCCGGAAGCGATCAAGATGTTTCCCGTGGTTCATGCGCTCCGGGAGCGGTCCGGCCTTGATACCCGCGTCTGCGTGACCGCGCAGCATCGCGAGATGCTCGATCAGGTGCTCGACATCGCACGCATCACCCCAGACGTCGATCTCGACGTGATGACCCCCAACCAGTCGCTCGACGCCCTGCTCGCGCGGCTCGTCACCGGCCTTGGCGAGTCGTTCGATCGCGAAAGGCCCGACCGTGTCCTTGTCCATGGCGACACGCTGACGACGATGGCGGCGACACTCGCCGCCTATTTCCGCAAGATTCCCGTCGGCCATGTCGAGGCGGGGCTGCGCAGCGGCAATATCTATCATCCCTGGCCCGAAGAAGTGAACCGCAAGGTCGCGGGCGCGGTCGCCGATCTGCATTTCGCGCCGACTGAAACCGCGGCAGCCGCCTTGCGCGCCGAAAATGTGCCCGCTGACCGGATTCACGTCACGGGTAATACAGTGATCGACGCGCTGCTCGCGACAAAAGCGCGGATCGACGACGAGCCTTCGCTCGCCGCGGGTCTCGACGCGCTGGCCGCGCGCCTTTCGGGCAAGCAGATTATCGCGGTCACCTCACACCGCCGCGAGAATTTTGGCGAGGGGATGAAAGCCATCGCCGACGCGATCGCGGGGGTCGCGGCGCGCGACGACGTCGCGGTCGTTTTTCCCGTCCACCCCAACCCCCATGTCCGCAGCGCGATGGAGCCGATCCTCGGCAATCTGCCCAATGTCGCGCTGATCGACCCGCTCGATTATCCGCATTTCGTTCGCCTGCTCGGGATGAGCAGTCTCGTCCTTACCGACAGCGGCGGCGTGCAAGAAGAGGCGCCCTCGCTCGGCAAGCCGGTGCTCGTGATGCGCGAGACGACCGAGCGGCCCGAGGGGATCAAGACGGGCACCGCGCGCCTCGTCGGCACCGATAAAAATCGCATCGTTTCGGAAATTTTCAGCCTTTTGGACGATGAAAGCGCCTATAACGCCATGGCCCGCGCCCATAACCCCTTCGGGGACGGCCGGGCGGCGGAGCGAATAGCGGAGATTGTTGCGCGTGCCCATTGATAGCGAACAGACGGTCACCGTCCTCGGCCTCGGCTATATCGGCCTGCCCACCGCGGCGCTGATCGCGCGCTCGGGCAACAAGGTTACGGGCGTCGACGTCAGCCAGCATGTCGTCGACACCGTCAACAACGGCAAGGTGCATATCGAGGAAGTCGATCTCGACGGGCTCGTCCAAGGCGTCGTGTCGCGCGGCGCGCTCACCGCCTCGACCGAAGTCGCCCAAGCCGATGTCTTCGTCATCGCCGTGCCGACGCCGCACGACGAGGAGCATCGCCCCGATATCGGCCATGTCCTGTCGGCCGCGCGCGCGATCGCGCCCCAGCTTCAGGTCGGCAATCTCGTCATCCTCGAATCGACCTCGCCCGTCGGCACCACCGAAAAGGTCGCCGCGCTACTCGCCGAGCTCCGCCCCGATCTCAAGGTTCCGGGCGCCTGCTCCGGCGCCGCCGATATTTTCGTTGCCTATTGCCCAGAACGCGTGCTTCCCGGGCGCATCCTCGTCGAGCTCGTCGACAACGACCGCTGCATCGGCGGCATCACCCCGCGCTGCGCGCGCCGCGCGATGACCTTCTACCGCCAGTTCGTGCGCGGCGCCTGCGTCACCACATCGGCGCGCGCCGCTGAAATGGTGAAGCTGGTCGAAAACAGCTATCGCGACGTTAACATCGCCTTCGCCAACGAATTGTCGATGATGGCCGAACATATGGGGGTCGACGTGTGGGAGGTGATCCGCCTCGCCAACCGCCACCCGCGCGTCAACATCCTCCAGCCCGGCCCCGGCGTCGGCGGCCACTGCATCGCGGTCGACCCCTGGTTCCTCGTCCATGGCGCCCCCGATCACAGCCGCCTGATCCGTACCGCGCGCGAGGTCAATCTCGCCAAGACCGCGCATGTCATCGGCGCCGCCGAAATGCTCGTGTCGCAGCATCCGAAGGCGCGCGTCGCCTGCCTCGGCCTCGCCTTCAAGCCCAATATCGACGATTTCCGCGAAAGCCCCGCGGTCGAGGTTGCCGCCGCGCTCGCGCGCCGCTTCGGCACGCAGATCGAGATCGTCGAGCCCTATGCACGCGGCCTGCCGATGGAGTTCGCGGGCACCGGCGCCCAGTTGATCGACCTCGACAGCGCGCTGGCGGGCTGCGACCTGCTGATCGTCCTCGTCGACCACGACCTCTTCAAGTCGATCCCGATCGAGGAACGCGGCGACAAGATCGTGTACGACACGCGCGGCCTCTGGCTCGACCAGCCGAACGGCGCGGCAGGCAGTCGGCTGCACAGGGCCGCCTGACGCTCTTCGCTTGACGCTCGCATGGCTGGCCCGCATCCTGAAGCGATGTTGACCCGCCTCGAAACGATCGTCGTCGAAAAGCCGTGGGGCCGCACCGACATTCCCGCCGATTTCGGCAATTTCGGCGGCCGCCGCATCGGAGAGATCTGGTTCGCCAACCCCGCCGGCGACGACGCGCCGATCATGGTCAAATTCCTCTTCACCTCGGAACGGCTGTCGATTCAGGTCCACCCCGACGACGATGCCGCGCGCGCCGCCGGATTTCCGCGCGGCAAGGAAGAATGCTGGCTGATCCTCGATGCGCAGCCTGGCGCCGAACTCGGCGTCGGTCTCAATCGCCCAAGCAGTCGCGAGGAACTCCACGCCGCGGCGCTCGACGGTTCGATAGTTGATATGATCGACTGGCGTCCGTCGCAGACCAATGATTTCGTCTACAACCGCGCCGGCACGATCCACGCGATCGGCCCCGGCCTTACCGTCGTCGAGGTCCAGCAGAATGTCGACTGCACCTACCGCCTCTATGATTACGGCCGCCCACGCGAACTGCATCTCGATGAAGGGCTGAAGGTCTCGAACCCCGGCCCGGTGCACGACCCACGCGACACCGTCGTAGATCCCGCCACCAACCGCATGCTGGTGAGTGGCCCCCATTTCTTTCTCGCGCAGCTTGCCGCGCCAGTCGATCCGGCGCTGCTCGAACAGGCGACCGGCGAGCTGACCTTCGTGCCGCTCTCGGGGGGCTGCAGCGTCGCAGGCGAGGACGTAAAGCTGGGTGAAGCGGTGCTTCTTGACGATCCGACGGCGATCCGGATTGGCGACGGCGCCCACGCGCTCCTGACCTGGCCCGCCTGAGGAGCCTCACCCGCTCCCCTTGCGGCCCCGCCCGCCATCGCCCATATCCCGCCGCATGACCAATCCCCATGCGCAAAGTGCCGCGCCCTGGCACGGAACAACCATCCTCTCGGCCCGCAGCGAAGACAAGGTCGTCATCATCGGCGACGGCCAGGTGTCGATGGGCCAGACGGTGATGAAGCCCAATGCCCGCAAGGTCCGCCGCCTCCACGACGGCAGCGTCATTGGCGGCTTCGCGGGCGCGACCGCCGACGCCTTCACGCTGTTCGAACGGCTCGAAGCCAAGCTCGAACGCCACAACGGCCAGTTGCTGCGCGCGGCGGTCGAACTCGCCAAGGACTGGCGCACCGACAAATATCTGCGCAATCTCGAAGCGATGATGATCGTCGCCGACAAGGAGGTCACGCTCGTTATCACCGGCAACGGTGACGTGCTCGAGCCCAAGGGCGGAATCGCGGCGATCGGCTCGGGCGGCAATTATGCGCTCTCGGCGGCGCGCGCGCTCGCCGATTATGAGAAGGACCCTGCGGTGCTGACGAGGAAAGCGATGGAGGTCGCCGCTGATATCTGCGTCTACACCAACGATCAGTTCACGTCCGAGACCATCGACATCAAGGGCTAAGCCACTATGGTCGCGGGGTG
>CBINGC010000016.1:0-71210 GCA_966250105.1 uncultured Sphingopyxis sp.
GCGGCCAGAGCGTCCCCGCGGGCGTCGGCCAGCCGACCTTGCTCGTGAACGGGCTCACGGTGGGCGGGACGGCCTGATCCAAATCCTCGGGGGCGAGCTTAATGGGGATTATGTATTACCCAAAGCAGGGCGAAATCCTGCTTTGCAATTATGGTACGGGGTTTGTCGCGCCCGAGATGACAAAGATGAGGCCGGTCGTGGTAATTTCACCACGCCTGCGACGTCGCGCAGATTTGGTTGCGGTTGTGCCGCTAAGTACCACGCCACCTCAAAATATTGAACTTCATCATTGTGAAATTGAGCTTACCAATCCTCTGCCAGCACCTTTCGATAACCCCAACATGTGGGCAAAATGTGATATGATCGCGACAGTAGCCCACTCGCGATTGGATCGTTTTAAAGCCGGTCGCAAGCCGAATGGCAACAAACGAGTTTTCGTGGCAGGGATGCTCAATCCCGATCAATTTCGGCAGGTGAAAATCGCAGTTTTATGCGGCTTAGGGCTCGATTCATTGACAATTCACCTTTAGAGTGATATATCACGTTCGTTCCCGCTCTGCTTCGGTATCGGGCTAGGAGACTGTGTCCTTCAATGGAGACAGCGGGCTTCACAACGGCGATACCAAGCTAGTGAAGCTGTCGTGTGGTCGGAAAGGCTCTACCGCAAGGTGGAGCCTTTCGCGTTTTAACTCTGAAGAAAGCCTGTGACCTTGCTCACTTGGCGTTCGCCCCTCCCGCGCATATAGCATAGCCAAACAGAACAGGAATCGGTCGCATCATCCGCGGGGGCATCCTCCGCAACAGGGAGGGTAATATGCGTTCGACTCTGCGTTTCGTTTCCGTGGCCGCCGTCGCCGCGATGCTCGCCGCCGTTCCCGGTTCGGCGCAAAAGACCACCGGCCCCAAGGAACGTTATGAAATGGACGTCGCGACGATGTCGGGCTTTGCCGCCATGGCTGGCGGGCGCGGCGGCATCGGCGGCGCGATGGGGATGATGTTCGGCGGCGATCCGTCGAGCAAGGTCGCGCACCAGCTGCTGCTTCGCCTCGGCTCGAACGATGCGGCCACCGCGCCGCCGCCGCAGGGCGACCATTTCTTTCAGCAGCAGGCGAAGATGGGCAAATCGGTCCCGCTATATTGGGAAGAGGGCAAGGAAGAGACCGGAACGACACCGTTCGAGCGGCCGAAGGGCCGCCTGCTTCTCTATTGGGGCTGCGGCGCGAAGGCAGGCCCCGGACAGCCGGTGGTGATCGATTTCGCCAAGGTTGCCGCGGGCCAGATGCCGCCGAACCTCTTTTCGAGCGCGGTCCCGGTGATCCGCGAAGTGAGCAAGGCGAACAGCCGCTCCTATATCGACTGGCCGAACAAGAAGGGCGGCCGGCAACCCGGATCGGGCTCGTCGCTGCTCGGCGCGCACCGCGTCGCGAGCAATATCGGCTCCGACATCAACTTCACCCTCGCGCAGGATTATATGCAGGGGCTCAGCGCCTCGACCGCGATCCAGGGCGACCAGTCGGTCATGGTCCGCTGGAATTCGGTGCCGAACGCCACGGGCTATGTCGCCTGGACGATCGGCGGCATGTCGGGCGGCAGCGGCGGGAACGACATGGGCGACATCGTCTGGTGGACGAGCAGCGCGTCGAAGGAGTTCGGCGGCGGCCTGTGGGACTGGCTGCCGCCGTCGGTCGTCGCGAACCTCATTACGAAAAGAATCGTGATGCCGCCCGCCCAGACGAGCTGCCAGATCCCCGCCGAGGTCAAGAAGGCGTCGGGCGAGATGCTGATCGGCAATTTGAATGCCTTCGGGCCCGAGGCGAATTTCTCCTATCCGCCCAAGCCCGCGGGCAATGCGACATGGAACATCGACTGGACGGCGAAAGTCCGCTTCCGCTCGCACACGATGCTGATGATCGGCGCCGATTTCGGCGGGATGGGCGGATCGGCGGGCGGGGCACCGACGGGCGGCAGTACCCCCGCCGAACCCGCGAAAAAGAAGAAGTGCAAGGGGCCTTTCGGGATTCCGCTCCCGGACGGGGCGTGCTGAAACAGCGGCGAGTCAGCCCCTGTTCACGCCGAGTGGCGTAAAGGGGCGCCGGGTAGGGTATGATGAAGACAGGAGTCGAACCATGCGTCACCTCATCCCGGCGCTTATTGCCGCTGCGGCCGTAGCAGCCGCCCCCGCCGCCGCGCGCGAAAAGCTCGAGCCCGAGGCCGAGCTTGCCAAGCTGCTCGAAGGCCGCGTGGCCGGCGAGCCGCAGAAATGTATCCCGCTCTCGACGACGCGCAGCTCGCAGATCATCGACAAGACCGCGATCGTCTACAAGGTGGGCAGCACCCTGTGGGTCAACCGGCCCGATGGCGGTGCCGAATCGCTCGACGACGACGATATCCTCGTCCTCCGGACGACGGGTAGCCAGCTGTGCAGTATCGACACGCTGGAACTGCACGATCGGACGAGCCGGATGTACAGCGGCTTCGTGTCGCTCGGCGAATTCGTGCCGTACCGCCGCGCCAAGGCCGAATAAGGGGCATCCGTTCCGTCATTGCGAGGAGTCCCGGACTCGATCAGGGGCGACGCGGCAATCCAGAGCTTGCGTAAAGCGCTCTGGATTGCTTCGTTGCACTCGCAATGACGAACGACGTTGATCCATCGCCCGCCCCGCCCCCCGCCGACTGGGCAAAGCAACTGCTTGCCTTCTGGTTCGACGAACATGGCATGGACGATTGGTACGGCGGCGGCCCTGCGTTCGATGCCGAGGTCCGCGACCTTGCCGAAGGCTGGCACGAAACCTTGCGCTCACAACCCGCCGAGGCCTTTCTGACCGATCCCGACACCGCGCTCGCCGCGACGATCCTGTTCGACCAGGTGCCGCGCAACATCTATCGCGGCCACGCCGACGCCTTTGCGACCGACAGCCTCGCCCGCGCGATCGCGCGCGGCATCGTGACACGCGGCTGGCACGAAGCCTGGCCCGACGAGCGGCGCCAGTTCGCCTGCCTGCCCTTCCAGCACAGCGAGGACATCGGCGACCAGCGCGAATCGCTGCGGCTGTTCGGCGGGTTCGACGACCCGATGTTCCAGGATTATGCGCAAAAACATTTCGACATCGTCGATCGTTTCGGCCGCTTCCCGCACCGTAACGAAGCGCTTGGCCGCGCGACACGTGCCGACGAGGAAGCGGCGATAGAAGAGGGCAAGAATTGGTGATAGGCACGCCTAGGGTCAGAGCCCCGTAATTCCGCGATCGAGGTTTGAAGCGATTTTGTTCAGTGCGAGGAGGCAAGGCGCAGGAATATGTCGATATTTCCAGACTTGCCGACGACGCAATGGACAAAATCGGTCAAATCCCGAAGGGACGCCGAAATGGCTTCGATCTCGGGCCCGTGCGGTCTTGCGGGTAGCGATGCTACCCGCTGCACCCGCCCGAACCCGATATCTTCGCCATTTCGACGCCTCGAACGCGGAATTACGGGGTTCTGACCCTACACGGAGAAGATCCATGGCCGAATTCACCGATACGCTGACCGACAAACATATCGCCTTCATCGCGAAACAGCCGGTGTTTTTCACCGCGACCGCCGCCGCCGATGGCCGGATCAACCTGTCGCCCAAAGGCTATGCCGACAGCTTCAAGATCCTGTCGGATACGCAGGTCGCCTATCTCGACCTCGGCGGGTCGGGCAACGAAACCCACGCGCATCTCGCGGCGGACGGCCGGATCACGATCATGTTCTGCGCCTTCGACCGCAGCGCGCTGATCCTGCGCATCTATGGCCGCGGCCGCCCGGTGCTTCCGCAGGACGATGAGTGGGAGGCGTTTGCGGCGCATTTCACGCTGCTTCCCGGGACGCGCCAGATTTTCGTGATCGACGTCGAAAGCGTGCAGACGAGCTGCGGCTGGGGCGTGCCGATGATGGAATTGCAGCATGAACGCGACACGCTCCAGAAATACCACCGCCAGGCCGATCGCACCCTGTGGGTCGAAAAGTTCAAGGAGCGCACGAAAAGCATCGACGGATTGCCGACGCGCCCCACCGACCGTTTCATTACGGGCGAAACCGCCTGATGCCGCTCGTCGAACTCGTCCGATTGCCCAATGGCGCCGAGGCCGAACTGCTGCGCGGCCGGCTCGAAAGCGCGGGGGTGCATGCGGTCTGCTTCGACGCGGGCATGAATATCGCCGAAAGCGTCGGGCTGCTCATCCCGGTGCGCATCATGGTGCTCGACGAGGATCTGGACGAAGCACGCATGCTGATGACCGAGTTCGAGGGCGGCGGGAACGGAAACGCGGCCTGAGCGCTTGAAAAGCAGATGATCAAGGTCGCCAGTTACAATATGCGCAAGGGCATCGGGCTCGACCGGCGCCGCGATCCCGGCCGGGTGCTGTCGGTGCTCGGCGAACTCGACGCCGACATCGTCGCATTGCAGGAGGCCGACCGGCGTTTCGGCACGCGCGCGAGCGCGATCCCGCCGCATATGTTCGAGGAGCATAGCGACTATGTCCCCGTCGACCTGCTCAGCGGGCGCCCCTATGCGATCGGCTGGCACGGCAATGCATTGCTCGTGCGCAAGGGTGCCGAAGTCGAGGAGAGCCATGCGCTCCACCTGCCGACGCTCGAACCGCGCGGCGCCGTTGCGGCGACGGTGCGCATCGGCGATACGCGGCTGCGCGTCGTCGGCATGCACCTCGACATTTCGGGGCTGCGCCGCCGCCAGCAGGCGCGCGCGATCCTGAACCATGTCGCCGAGGGCGAGCCGCTGCCGACGATCCTGATGGGCGATTGCAACGAATGGCGCGCAACCGGCGGCTGCCTTTCCGATTTCGGCGCACAGCACCGGCTCGTCGATACCGGCCACAGCTTTCACAGCCGCCGCCCCGTCGCCAGGCTCGACCGCATCTTTGCCACCCCCGACCTCGAAGCGGTAGAGGCGGGCGTCCACCGCAGCGCCCTCGCCGCGCGCGCGTCGGATCACCTGCCGATCTGGGCGCGCTTTACGAAGGCTTCTGGATAACGGCTCTCCCCTCCCGCACGCGGTAAAGCCGTCCTCTTGCGTCTTCGTGCGAGGCTAAATTAGGCAAACCCTTCGTTCAAAAACCGCTCCGCGAGTGCTGCGTGCAATGCCGCGCCGCGCGCCATGACGCTTTCGTCGAGGACCATGCGGTTCGAATGGAGCCCGCAGCACTGGCGCCAGTCGCTGCCCGCCTCGCTCGCGCCGAGCCAGAACATCGCGCCCGGCACCTTGTCGAGGACGTAGGAGAAATCCTCGGCGCCCATCACCGGATTGTCCATCGTCAGCCAGGCTTGCTCGCCGAACGTCTCCTCGACGACCGACTGGCCGAAACTCACCGCGCGGCTGTCGCAGATGGTGACGGGAAAGCCCTCCTCGATCGTTACTTCGGCGGTGCAGCCATGCGCTTCGGCGATCGCGGGGGCGAGGCGTTGCAGCTCGCGCGCGACCATCGCGCGGCGTTCGGGCGAGAGCGTGCGGATCGTGCCGAGCATCTCGGCGGTCTCGGGGATGATATTGTTCGTCGTTCCCGCCGCGATCTTCGCGATGGTGATGACGGCGGGGTCGAAGACCGAGATTCGGCGCGTGACCATGGTCTGGATCGCGGTGACGATCGAGCATGCGACCGGGATCGGGTCGACGGCATCGTGCGGCATCGACGCATGGCCGCCCGCGCCCTTGACGATGACGGAGAGGACGTCGGACGAGGCGAGCAGCGGCCCCGCGCGCCCCGCGAAAATCCCGTGCGGCGCATTGGGCATGATGTGGAGCGCGAAGGCCGCGTCGGGCAGCGGGTCGATGATCCCGTCATCGAGCATGAAGCGCGCGCCATGATGCCCCTCTTCGCCCGGCTGGAACATGAACATCACCGTTCCCGCTAGCCGGTCGCGCGCCGCGCACAGCAGCTTCGCCGCGCCGACGAGCATCGCGACATGCGTATCGTGCCCGCACGCGTGCATCGCGCCGGTCGTTTCGGACGCGAAATCGAGCCCGGTGTCCTCGAGCAAGGGCAGCGCATCCATATCGCCGCGCAGCAGCACGGTGCGCCCGTTCGCGGGGCCGCGCAGGATCGCGATCAGTCCGGTCGTCGACGGCCCCTCGCGAAATTCGAGCGGCAGCCCGGCGAGCGCATCCTTGATCTTTGCGAGCGTCTTCGGATTTTGCAGCCCGAGTTCGGGTTCGCGGTGGATCGCGCGGCGAAGATCGACGAGGTCGCCCAGGAGGGTTTCGGCCTCGGCGGGCCAGCTTCGCGCGATCTCGTTCACTTCTTTCCTCCAAATAATTGCCGTCCCGCAAGATCGAGCATGATTTCCTCGCTGCCCCCGCCGATCGCGTTGACGCGCACCTCGCGGTAGATGCGCTCGACCTTGCTGCCGGTGATATAGCTCGCGCCGCCGAGAATCTGCGCGGCCTCGCGCGCAACGGCCTCGAGCATCCGCGTCGCCTGTACCTTGAGCATCGCGAAGTCGGCGGGGCGGTCCTTGCCCTCCTTGACCTGCCAGGCGCAGAGGTCGACCCACGCCTGCGTCGCCTCGATCTGGCGTTCCATGTCGGCGAGCTTGATGCGGATCGACTGGTGGCCGACGAGCGGCTTGCCGAAGGTCTCGCGCTGCCCCGCCCATTCCGCCGCCTCCGCCATCGCGACGCGGGCATAGGCGCAGCAGCCCATCGCCATGCCGAGGCGTTCCGAATTGAAGTTGCGCATGATGCCGATGAAACCGCCGTTTTCGGGGCCGATCAGGTTCTCGGCGGGGACGCGGACGTCGCCGAAATGAATCGCGGCGGTGTCGCTGCACCGCCAGCCCATCTTGTCGAGCCGCGTGCGTTCGACGCCGGGCGCATCCATCTCGATCAGCAGCAGCGAGATGCCCGCCGCGCCCGGCCCCCCGGTGCGCACCGCGCAGGTCAGCCAGTCGGCACGCATGCCGCTGGTGATGAACATCTTGCCGCCGTTGACGACATAATCATCGCCGTCCCTGACCGCCGTCGTCTTGAGGTTCGCGACGTCGCTGCCGCCGCCCGCCTCGGTGATGCCGAGCGCGATGATCTTGTCGCCCGCGAGCACCGGCGGCGCGACGCGCTGTTTCAGCTCGTCGGACCCCAATGCGAGGATCGGCGGCAGGCCGATGCCGTGAGTCATCAGCGAAGCGCCGAGCCCTCCCGCGCCGACGGCGGCGAGTTCCTCGGTGACGACGAGGCTGTGGAAATTGTCGAAACCCTCGCTGTGCCCGCCATATTGTTCGGGATAGCGAAGGCTCAGGATGCCCGCGTCGGCCGCCTTTTTGTGCAGTTCGCGGGGCAGCTCGCCCTCGGCCTCCCAGCGATCGATGTTGGGCGCGATCTCGCGCGCGACGAAGCGGCGGACGCTTTGCGCCAGCGCTTCGTGGGTTTCGTCATAATAGGGCGATCGTGCGCGCCAGTCGTCGAAGGCTGTCATGGACCGATGCTGCGCGGCCTTGACGCTTGCGTCAAGCAAGGCTTGCACCGCCGGCTCAGGCACTTAAGGTCGCGCGCCATGACAAAGTCCTCGTTGCTCGCCGGCCTCGCCGCTCTCGCCCTCGTCTCCACCCCCGCCATGGCGCAAAAGTCTCCCGAAGCCGTCGCCGAAGCCGCGCTCAAGCGCGCGCCGGTGTTCGACGGGCACAACGACGTGCCGTGGGCGCTGCGCGGGCGCGAGGGCAATATGATCAACGGCTTCGATTTCGAAGACACGACCGACACCGCGAAACCCGACGCAACGCCGCCCGAGATCGCGATGCACACCGACCTCCAGCGGCTGCGCAAGGGCCGCGTCGGGGCGCAATTCTGGTCGGTCTATGTGCCGAGCAATCCCGACGAGCCGCTCGCGGTGCAGCAGACGATCGAGCAGATCGACGTGATGAAGCGGCTCGTGGCGCGCTATCCCGGCGACCTCATGCTCGCGTCGACCTCGGCCGAACTCGAAAAGGCGATGAAGGCGGGCAAGATCGCCGGCATGCTCGGCATGGAGGGCGGCCATTCGATCGGATCGAGCCTCGCGGTGCTGCGCCAGATGTACGATCTCGGCGCGCGCTACATGACGCTGACGCATTCGAAGAATTTGAGCTGGGCCGACGCGTCGACCGACGTGCCCGCGCACGACGGGCTCACCGATTTCGGCCGTCAGGTGGTTCGCGAAATGAACCGTATCGGGATGATCGTCGACCTGAGCCACGTCAGCGAAGCGACGATGAAGGACGCGCTCGAAACCTCGCACGCGCCGGTGATGTTCAGCCATTCGGGCGTGCGCGCGATCAATCCGCATCCGCGCAACGTGCCCGATAGCGTGCTGCCCGCGGTGAAGGCGAATGGCGGAATCGTGATGATCGTGCTGCTGCCGGGCTTCCTCGACGCCGATGTCCGCGCGCAGGGCCTGGCGCGCACGGCCGAACAGGTGCGGCTGAAGGCGATGTATCCCGGCGACCCGGCGGCGGCCGACGCCGCGCTCAAGACGTGGGACGCGGCCAATCCGGCGCCGACGACCGACGTCGCGAAGGTGGCGGATCATATCGATCATCTCAAAAAGACGATCGGCGTCGACCATATCGGGCTTGGCGGCGATTATGACGGGATGGATTCGGCGCCGGTCGGCATGGAGGATGTGTCGGGTTATCCGGCGCTTTTCGTCGAGCTCGCGAAACGCGGCTACAGCCAGGCCGAGCTCGAAAAGATCGCCAGCGGCAACATGCTCCGCGTGCTGAAGGCGGTCGAGGCCTATGCCGCGAGCCAGAAGGGCCAGCCGCCGATCGAAACGCCGGTCGCGAAATAGCGCTTGCGCTCGTGCGAAGGCAGGAGCCCAGCTCCGGGCGGCGAAAAATGGAGCCGGTAGGAGATGGGCCCCCGCCTTCGCGGGGACACGGATTTATTTGATTGCCTGGCGCCGATTTTCGAACGGCCAATCCACCGCTCCGCTCGCCCAGAGTGCCCACCAGATGATCAGCGGCTGCGCGGCGAGGCGCGGGCCGTGATACCACCAGCCGAGCGTCTCGCCGCCGATGGCGATATTGGCAAATGCGTGGTGGAAGTTCGCGGGCCAGACGCACAGCGCATAGAGCGCGAGGCCCCAGCCGGCCGCCTTGCGCGTTGCCGGGATCATCAGGCCGACCGCGCCCGCGATCTCGGCGATGCCGGTCGCGGCGACGACCATTTCGGGCCGCGGAACCAACGGCGGGGTGATCGCGAGGAAGGGCGCAGGCGTGACGAGATGGCGCCAGCCGGCATAGCCATAGGCGAGCGCGAGCATTGCGCGCAGCGCGGTGCGGACCGGTTCTTTCACCGCCCCGTGGCTTGCAACATCGCCTCGATGCTGGTGAATTTCTCGCGCGGATTGCCGTCGAGCGCGGCGGCGACCTCCGCCTCCTCGATCCGGCGCCAGTCGCGGAAGGTGACGGGCACGACATCGCGGCTGGCGAGCAGCGCGTCGAGCCCGGGACGTCCGGCCTTGCCCGCGCCGCGGCCGATGTCTTCCAGCACCATCTCGCCGATGCGCGCGCCGTCGGGCTTGTTCGTGCCGATCGTCCCCGACGGCCCGCGCCGCGCCCAGCCGACCGCGTAAAGTCCGGGCAGGATCCGCCCGTCGTCGCTCGCGAAGCGGCCGCGGCCATGTTCGTAGGGAACGCCGGGGATCGGCGGCGTCTGATAGCCGATGCAGCTGATCACGAGACCTGCATCGATCGCATAGGTCTCGCCCGTGCTATGACTGCGAAGGTCGGCGTCCAGCGTCGTGCGCTCGACGACGACGCGCTGGACCTTGCCGTCTCCCTCGATCGCCACCGGCATCGCGAAGAAGTCGAAATCGATCGTCACCGGCTTGGCGACGGGGTTGGCCGCGAAGCTGCGGAGGTGCGTCACCGACTTGCGCATCCCGGGTTCGAGCATCGCGTCGTCGCCCTCGGGGGGCAGGTCGGCGGGGTCGACGCGCGGGCTCGCGCGCTCGAGATGACCGAGCTCGCCAAGTTCCTTCGGCGTCATCGCGATCTGATGCGGGCCGCGGCGGCCGAGGATCTGGATATGCCGCACCGCGCTCGCCGCCAGGGCATCGCGGGCGTGCGCGACGATATCGCTGCCCCCGAATTCTTGCGGAGTCTTGGCGAGGATGCGCGCCACGTCCAATGCGACATTGCCGTTGCCGATCACCGCGACTCCGGGGGCCCCCAGCGGGGGATCGAGATCGGCGAAATCGGGATGGCCGTTATACCAGCCGACGAAGGCGGCGCTGCCGATCACGCCGGGGAGGTCGGCGCCGGGGATGTCGAGCGGACGGTCGTTCGGTGCGCCGGTCGCGAGAATGACCGCGTCATAGAGGCTGACAAGCTCGTCGATCGTCACGTCGCTGCCGACCGAGACATGGCCGACGAAGCGGACATTGTCGGTGAGCGCTGTGCCTTCGTAGCGGCGCGACACCGCCTTGATCGATTGGTGGTCGGGGGCGACGCCGGTGCGGATCAGGCCATAGGGCACGGGCAGCCGGTCGATGACATCGACCGCGATATCGTCCGCTTTCTGCAATGTTTCGGCGGTGTAATAGCCCGCGGGCCCCGACCCGACGATCGCGACATGACGCATCAACCCACTCCTTCGGGCATCCGCGCCTGCGCGCGGCCCCCTTTTGTTATGGGGTGATGCTAGCGGCGAAATGCGGCAGGGCAAGCGGACTTGTACGGGCCGCCCCAGCGGCCTTGACAGCGCGCGCGCCGGGCCATATTGCGCCCGCCTCTGGTGCCCCGTCGTCTAATGGTAAGACTGCGGTTTCTGATACCGCCTATCGAGGTTCGAATCCTCGCGGGGCATCCAGCATCCACGCCAAGCTACTGAAATAACTGGGCATCTTTGCGCTCTTGGCGTCGTCATCCAACATTCATTCCGCCATGGAGCGCCGCTAAGGCGGGGATACTGGGGCGGGCGCCGGCGAATCATAGTCGTCCTTCCACTGGCGAATCAGTTCGCACAATGAATGTGCCAGCTCGAGGGCCGCTTTGCGCCCCCGTTTGAGCCGCAGCCGCAAACATCAACCTTAAACCCGCCTTGCGCGGGCGCCAGACGGGTGTCGGCGATGCCCCCGATTCATTTGCTTTCGGCCGGGTCTTAAGCCGAGCTTTCAGTTCGGTGGAGAGCTGCGCTGTGCGCGTCAGGGTCCCGACCCTTTCGCTCCATCATTAATTTGAACTTGACGGTATAACATATCATTATCTAGCAGCCCCCCTTTCTACGAAGGGGTGATTTCATGACAACGCATAAGTTTCACCGCACGGTGGTTATTCTGGCTGCCACGGCCGCCGGCATAGCGGCTCCATTTTCCGCTGTGGCGCAGGAGCCCACCGGCGCTGACGGCGAAGATCGTCCCCGGCGCGCGGGGGAAATCGTGGTCACCGGCCGCTCGCTCGCGCCGAAAGAAAGGGCAGCGCCGCTCCCGGTCCAGGTGCTTGCCGGCGACGAGCTGGCGCATCGCCGTCAGGGCGGCCTCGGCGAAACCCTCGCCGGACTGCCCGGAATCCATCTCGACAATTTTGGTGGCGGCGCGTCGCGCCCGGTCATTCGCGGCCAGACCCTGCCGCGCATCGAGGTGCTCACCGACGGGGCCAACCTGTTCGATGTTTCGTCGGTCTCGCCCGACCATGCCATCACGACCGACCCGCTGCTGCTCGACGCGATCGAGATCCAGCGTGGGCCCGCGGCCGTCCGCTATGGCGGCAATGCGACGAACGGCGCGATCAACCTTATCGACAGCAAAGTGCCCAAGGCGGTGCCCGAGGGCGGGTTCACCGGCGCGACCGAGGTTCGTTACGGAACAGGCGATGAGGAAAAGACTCTCGTCGGCCGTGTCACCGCCGGCATAGGTCCGTTCGCGATCCACGCCGAAGGCGCGCGCCGCAAGGCCGGCGATTATGACGTTCCCGATGGCTATGGGGCGGATAAGCTGACTGACTCGTTCGCGGAGGCCACCAGCTATTCGGCGGGTGCGTCCTGGATCATGTCGAAGGGCTATATCGGCGCGGCCTATACGCGCATGGAAAGCGAATATGGCCTGCCCGGTCACAGCCATCTGAACGGGGTGTGCCACACGCACGGCCTCGACCTGCATTGCGAGGCGCACGGCGGATTTGAAGACCCTTTCGGCTCGCCCGACAGCCATACCGCGTCGATCCGCCTGAAAAGCGACCGCGTCGACATACGCTTCGACTTCGACGATCTGCTCCCGGGCTTTTCGCAGACGCGCCTCAGACTATCCTACACCGACTATGCGCATGACGAGATCGACGGCGACCTCCTGTTTACCCGCTATACCAACCAGGTTTGGGACGGGCGTTTCGAGCTGACCCACAAGCCGATTCTCGGATTCATGGGCACGATCGGCGTTCAATATACCGACGGCAAGTTCAGCGGCATCAACGTCAACGACCTGCACAAGCCGTTTCCCGAGAACGCCTACGGACTCGTTCCGCCGAACTATTATCTTACGGAGAATTTCGGCATCTTTCTGAACGAGCGGCGCTCGGTCGGCCCGGTCGACCTCGAATTTGCCGTCCGCAAGGACTGGCGCAAGCTCAGTGCCGCGGTGCCACGTTTCCGTGAGACCCTTTCGCCCGAATATCAGGACCTTTTCGCCGGCTGGTACGGGCCCGACTGGCGCCAGTCTATCGAGGACGAAGCGGTCGACGCCTTCAAGACCCGCAATCCGCCCGTGAAGCACGATCCCTTCTCGGCATCGTTCGGCGCGAACTGGAATATCGGAAACGGCTATGCGGTCGCGCTTTCGCTCGGTCATACCGAACGCGCGCCGAGCGTCCGCGAACTTTATGCGCGTGGCAACAATCTCGCGACCAACAGCTATGAACTCGGGCTTGCATCGCGAAATCCGGTTCTCGAAGACAATGGCCTTTCCGCCGAAGATATACTCGAACGCACGAATTCGGTCGATCTGACCTTCCGCAAGACGGGCGGCGCGCTCGAATTCGAAGTCGGCCTCTTTCATCAGGATGTCGACGACTATGTCTTCGCGCGCCTGATCGAGACCGAGACCGAAAGCGGCGTTCCTCATAATTTCCTGATCTACACCGCGGCCAAGGCACGTTTTCTCGGTATCGACGGCGAGATAGGATACCGCCTGTCGCAGGCCGCTCGTCTTGCGCTGTTCGGCGATTATGTGGACGCCCGGCTGAAAAGCGAAGACGACAATTTACCGCGCATCCCGCCCGGACGGCTGGGCGCGCGTTACGAGCATAGTGCCGGACCGCTGTCGGGCGAACTCGAATATTATCACATGTTCGCGCAGGATAAATTCGCGTCCTACGAGACGCGCACAGACGGCTATGACATGCTCAACGCGACGCTTAGCTATCGCTTCGATCTCGCTGGGATGAAGACGGTGGAATTTTATGTGCGCGGTACCAACTTGCTCGACGAACTGGCGTTTTCGCACACGTCATTTGTGAAGGAGCAGTCGCCGCTCCGCGGACGCAGCATCGCGTTCGGCATGCGCCATTCCTTTTGATGCCAAAGCTGTGACCGGATGGAAGCGGGAGCGATATTCGCTCCCGCTTCCATCCCCACCATCCCATTACGGCATGCGCGTCGTGTCATACCGCCGGGCGACAAAACACCTCGGCTAAGGCCGACACGGGCTGCGAGTTTGGCGCCGGCAGGAGTATCTACATGCCCGCGGCGGTTGGCCGGACGACGATCTCGTTGATGTCCACGCCCTCGGGCTGTTCGAGCGCAAACCGGATAGCTCGGGCGATCGCATCGGGCGTCAAGGATTTCTCGCGCCATTGCTGAAGCGCCCCGGCGATCTCCTCGACGGTGATGTCGCTCCCCAGTTCAGTCGCGACGACGCCGGGCGAGATGATCGTGGCGCGGATATCGTCATGTTCCTGCCGCAGGCCGTCGGTAATGGCCCAGACCGCATATTTGGTGGCGCAGTAGACCGCCGCCGTCGGCATCACGAAATGCGCCGCGATCGAGGCGACATTGACGACATGGCCCGACTGCTGCGCCGTGAAACGCGGCAGGACGGCGGCGATGCCGTTCAGGACGCCATGAATATTGACGTCGATCATCTTCTTCCACTCGTCGCGCTTGAGGGCCGCGAGCGGCGACAGCGGCATGACGCCGGCATTGTTGACGAGCGCATCGATCCGCCCGTAACGGCTTTCGGCAGCGGCGACGAAAGCTTCAAAGCTGTCGGCATCGGTCACGTCCAGTTCCTGCCAGGCTATTTGTGCGCCAAGTTCCTGCGCCAGCGCCTCCAGACGGTCGCTGCGGCGGGCGCCGATGAACAGCCGCGCGCCTGCCCGAGCCAGTTCGCGTACCGTTTCCTCGCCAATCCCGCTCGATGCGCCGGTCACGAGCACTATCTTGTCAGTCACTCCAGTCATGCTTCACTCCTTTGTCGATCTGGTGGGTCGGAGATGGCGCGAAGATGGTCCGGACCGGTAGATTGATCGACCGCGTGTATTGCACGATCCTCCGGAAATTTGCATGGGCGACTTGCGATGCGTTCGATTCTGCGGGAAAGAGACCGCATGGATAATATGGCGCAACTGACCGACATCATCACCCGCCACGCCCCCCGGACCGGCATGTATGGCACGGCTCTTCCTTGCCTGTCATTGTTCCGGGCGGACCAGCCGACTTTACCCATACCGTCCGTATATGACGCGTCGCTTTGCCTGATCGCCCAAGGGGCCAAGCGGGTGTCGATCGGCGACCGCAGCCTCGTCTACGATGCCTCTTGCTATCTCGTCGTGTCCCTCGATCTCCCCCTTACCGGGCACATCATCGAGGCGAGTCCGGTCGAGCCCTATCTCTGCTGCAAGATCGATCTCGACATTTCGGCGCTCGCGGACCTGGTTATCGGGCAAGGCGCGGCAACATATGACGAACCACGGTCGCCGGTGCTTGCGGTCTATCCGAGCGATCCGGAGCTTGTGGATGCGACTTGCCGGCTGGTGAAGCTGCTGGAGCAGCCGCAGAGCATTCCCACGCTTGCACCCTTGATCCAGCGCGAGATTCTCTATCGGCTGCTCACCGGCCCGCACCGGTCCACGATGCGGCAGCTGGCGGCCGCCGACAGCCATCTTAGCCAGGTGAGCCGAGCCGTCGCCCTGATCCGCGACGGCTTCAGAAGGCAGCTGCGTATTCGCGACGTCGCCGCGGCTGCCGGCATGAGCGAGTCCTCGCTGTACGAGCATTTCAAGGCGGTTACGCGCATGACGCCGCTCGAATATCAAAAGCAGCTTCGGCTTCAGGAGGCGCGGCGCCTGATGCTGGCCGAAGGGACGAGTGCCGGCTCAGCAGGATTTGCGGTCGGATATGAGAGTCCCTCGCAGTTCAGCCGGGAATATCGCCGGCTCTTCGGAGCACCCCCGCGCCAGGACGTCGATCGTTTACAAGCGGGACAGGATTATCTCAGCGCGGCCTGAGCTCGTCGCCGCGTGTCATCAGCGGGGGGCGGTCGCGTCCCACCCGAACGATATGGGTGAAGCCAGTGGTCAGCCCACTGCGATCACTGCCTGCTGGCCGGCCAGCTTTTTCGCCGTCACCTGAGGGTGGATCAGCGCGCGGGACGGATGATCGCGCGGCATTCGCCGCAACCAGGGGGGGGGGGGGGCGAATGTCGGATTCGGCCATTATTTGCCTATTGCGCTGAGCCCGATCCAGTCAGCATGCCCAACCGGGCAACCGGAAGATATGCGTCGATCATGTAGGTTTCCGCAATCTCGGCGAGAATGGAGATCGACAAGGTGGCAGGGTCGCGCGTGGAAGGGATGAGGCCCAGCGGGGATCGGATAGTCCCTATTTTCTCTGGTGGCAGGGCGGCGGCTTCAAGCATCGCGGTTCGGGCTGCGTGCGAAGCGCGACTGCCGAGTGCTCCGATATAAAAATTGGGAAGGCCCAGAGCCCACGGAAGCAGAGCCTCTTCCCAATCGCGATCATGGAAAAGAAACAGGATAGCGGTCCAGGGATCGGACCGTAGGCGAGGGACCGCGCCGCGGAACTCGAGGAGCGTGGCGGCGATACCTTGGCGGGCCAGCATCCGCACATCGCGGCGGTACGGCGTGTAGGCTTCGATGCGAGCACCGAAACCGTGTGCCAGCTTTGCCGTGGCGGTAAGTTCCTCGCCTTGCCCGAACGCGAGAATCCGAAGCGGCGGGGTGTAGGTAACCGCGAACCTTTCATTCTCCCAGCCGGACGGGCCGACCGGTTCACGTGCAGATATGTCGTCGCCGAGCGTCAGATTTGCCGGCCGCCGCGCCTCGAGGAGCGCAACTGCCTTCCTGAGAACGGAAATGTCGGGCCTTGGGGTGAACAGGAGATCGATCCCGCCGCCGCAAGGAAGGCGGATGTCGAGATAGGGCGAGCCCGCCCCGTAGCGCACCATGCGCGGCGCGCCGCTGTGAAGAGCGTCGATCGCTTCGGCTGCCACGGCCGCCTCGATACACCCGCCCGAAAGCGACCCCACATAGTCTCCGTCGTCTGCCACGGCCATCTGCGACCCGATCGCGCGCGGCGCGCTTCCCTCGATGCCGACAAGCGTTACGAGAATTCCGCTTCGCCCCTTCTCCTCGCAGCCAATCAGGAAATTCAGAATGTCGATCGGGGAGGTTGCGAGGCCGGTCATTTTGCACCAACGCTGTCGATACATCGCGGCAGGCCCGTCGCGGGAGATTGCTCGATGATCGATGCCGGCAAGGTCGCGGTGCTGTTGCTCGCGGCAGGGAAATCGGAGCGCTTCGGCGCGGACAAACTCCTCGCCCGCCTGGACGGCATTCCGATTGGCCTGCACGCCGCGCGCCGGCTGGCCGCGCTCGGTGCAAGCTGGCGGATCGCGATCTGTCGCGATGGAAGTCCCTTGATCGCCAGCTTGTCGAGTCTCGAGTTCGAAATCATCGTCAATCGTGCGCCTGACCGGGGCCTGTCCTCGTCGCTCGCGCTCGGTGCTGAACGCGCCCAAGCGCTTGGAGCCCATGGCCTGCTGATCGGGCTTGCCGACATGCCGTTCGTGAGCGGACACCATCTTGCATCCCTTCTCTCGGCATTCGACGAAACAGCCGCGCCGATCGTCGCCTCCGCCAGAGGGGGAATTGCCATGCCTCCTGCGCTTTTCGGTGCGGCGCATTTCGGAGAGCTCCAGCGGCTGAACGGGGACAAGGGCGCCCGCGAGCTTCTGGTCGGCGCCTCGTGCGTCGCTGCGGGCCCGCACGAGCTTGCGGATATCGATCGTCCCGAAGACCTGCCCTGAGGCGCCGCCGTCATCATGCGAGATCGGGAAGCTTGTCGATGAGCTTGTCGAGCGTCACCGGATAGTTGCGCACACGCACGCCGGTGGCATGATAGACGGCATTAGCGACCGCCGCGGCGACGCCGCAGATGCCGAGTTCGCCAACGCCCTTAGCCTTCATCGGCGATGTCGTCGGATCGACCTCGTCGAGGAAGATGACATCCTGGCTCGGGATGTCGGCATGGACGGGCACTTCATATCCGGCAAGGTCATGGTTGACGAAGAAGCCGAACCTCTTGTCGACCGCCAGCTCTTCCATAAGCGCGGCGCCCGCGCCCATCGTCATGGCGCCGATCACCTGGCTCCGTGCCGCCTTCGGGTTGAGAATGCGGCCGGCCGCACACACCGCCAGCATCCGGCGGATACGGATTTCGCCAGTCGCGGCATCGACCGCAGCCTCGACGAAATGCGCGCCGAAGGTCGATTGCTGATACTTCTCGGCGAGATCACCATATTCCATGATGTCTTCGGCGATGAGATCGCCGTCGGCTGCGGCCTTGGCGAGCGCGACGCTCTTGCCGGCCGCCCGCACCTTTCCATTCTCGAAAATTGCCGATGTCGGATCAAGGCCGAGCTTCCCGGCGACCGCAGCGCGGAGCTTCGTGCAGGCGGCATAGACCCCTGCGGTAGAGCTGTTCGCGCCCCATTGACCGCCCGACCCTGCGGACACCGGAAAGCGAGAGTCGCCGAGGCGCACGTCGACGCGGTCGAGCGGCACCCCAAGCATCTCCGCCGCGGTCTGCGCGATGATGGTGTAACTGCCCGTCCCGATGTCGGTCATATCGGTTTCCACGGTCACCGCACCGTTGCGGTCGAGGCGCACGCGTGCGGCCGACTTTTCGTTGATATTGTTACGAAAGGCGGCTGCCACGCCCATGCCGACAAGCCAGCGTCCATCGCGGGTGTGTCCAGCCTTCGGGTTGCGGTTCTTCCAGCCGAACGTCTTGGCGCCGAGATCGAGGCATTCGTTCAGTCGTCGCTGCGAGAAGGGGCGCTCGGGTTTTTCGGGATCGACCTGCGTATCATTGAGAATGCGAAAGGCGACCGGATCGATGCCGAGCTTTTCGGCCATCTCGTCGATCGCGATTTCAAGCGCCATCAGGCCGGGCGCCTCCCCGGGCGCGCGCATGGCATTGCCTTCCGGCAGATCGAGCGTTGCAAGCCGCATCGCGGTCATCCGGTTGGGCGCGGCATAGAGGAGGCGCGTCTGGGCGACGGCGGCCTCGGGACTGCCGCCCTTGAGATCGCCTGACCAGCTTTCATGGCCGATCGCAGTCAGCTTGCCGTCGGTCGTCGCGCCAAGCCGGATGCGCTGGATCGTCGCCGGACGATGCGTCGTGTTATTGATCATCAGCGGGCGGGGAAGGGCCACCTTGACCGGCCGTCCAGCCGCCCGGGCACCGAGAGCCGCGAGCAGCGCGTCGGACCGGACGAACAGCTTCCCGCCGAAGCCACCGCCGATATACGGGGAGACGAGCCGGACATTATCCTTCGGGATGCCGAGCGTCTTCGCAACGTCGCCGGCCGACCAGGCGATCATCTGGTTCGACGTCCAGAGCGTCAGCCTGTCGCCGTCCCAGCTCGCGATCGAGGCGTGCGGCTCCATCATCGCATGGCTGTGATCGGGCGTCGTATAGCGCGCATCGAGCTTGACCGGCGCGCTCGCGAAGGCCGCGTCGAAATCGCCGAACCGCGTGTCGGCTTCGGTGCCGAAGGCGGGCGGGGGTTTGATCGCGCTGTCGAGCGACTTGGCAAGGTCGAAGTTGCCCTTCGCGCGGGCATATTGAACGCGCACCAGCGCCGCCGCCGCGCGGGCCTGTTCGAAGCTCTCCGCGACGACGAGCGCGACTGCTTGGTGATAATGTTCGATATCGGGGCCGCCGAGGAGATGTGCCGTATTGAAATCGCCCTTGCCGAGCTTGCCCGCGCTGGCTGCGGTCACCACCGCCAGCACGCCCGGCGCGGCCTTCGCGGTCGCGGTATCGATCGAAACGATCCGGCCTTTGGCGATCGCGGAGCCGACTACATAGCCATAAGCCTGATTGGGGACGACATCGTGCCGTTCGTAAGCATAGGGCGCCGTGCCGCTCGTCTTGAGGGGGCCGTCGATCCGGTTCGTAGGCTTGCCGACGACCTTGAGGCGATCGATCGGATTTTCCGTTGCTGGCGTGTCGAACTTCATCGCCTCAACCTTTCGCTTGCATCAGCACCGCGGCGAGCGTGCGCTCGACCAGCGGCAGCTTGTAGGCGTTCTCGTGGCTTGGCTTCGCGCCGGCGAGGAGAGCGGCCGTCGCCGCTTTCGCGCCTCGCGGCAACTCGGCGTCCGCGGCCTCGACCCGCCACGGCTTGTAGCCGACGCCGCCGAGCGCGACCCGTCCCGTGCCGTCGGGCTGGACGATCGCACCGACCGATATCAGCGCGAAAGCGTAGGAGGCCCGGTCGCGCACCTTGTGATAGATATGGGTGCCGCCGGCCGGCCTCGGTAGCGTTACAGCGGTGATCAGTTCGCCCGGCGCAAGCACGGTTTCGAGGTGCGGTGTCGATCCCGGCGCGCGATAAAAATCGGCCAGGGCGATGCTTCGCCCCTTGCCTGCCGCGTCGATGGTTTCCACCGTGGCGTCGAGCGCCTGCATGGCAACCGCCATGTCGCTGGGGTGGGTCGCGATGCATGCTTCGCTGGCGCCCACTACCGCGTGAAGACGGCTGAAGCCGCCTATCGCGGCGCAGCCGCTGCCCGGCTTGCGCTTGTTGCAAGGCTGGTTCGTGTCGTAAAAATAGGGGCAACGCGTCCGCTGGAGCAGATTACCTGCCGTCGTCGCCTTATTGCGAAGCTGGCCCGACGCGCCCGCGACGAGCGCTCGCGAAAGCAATCCATAGTCGCGCCGGACGCGGGCATCCGAAGCGAGGTCGGTGTTGCGGACCATCGCTCCGATCCGGAGGCCGCCCGCCTTGGTAGCCTCGATTTTGTCGAAGCCGAGACGGCTGACGTCGATCAGGTGCGCCGGCGTCTCGATCTCGAGCTTCATGAGGTCGAGCAGGTTGGTCCCGCCGGCGATGAAGCGCGCGCCCTCGCTGCGCGCGAAGGCGGCGGTTGCGGCGGCGGGCGTGTCGGGGCGCTCATAGGTGAAGCTCTTCATGCGTTCGCTCCAGCGACATCTTGGATGGCATCGATGATGTTGGAATAGGCGCCGCAGCGGCAGATATTGCCGCTCATCCGCTCGCGCAGTTCGCGCGGGGTGACCGCAGGCGCTTCGTTGAGGTCCGCCGTCACATGGCTCGGGATGCCAGCCCTGATCTCGTCGAGTACCGCCACCGCCGAGCATATCTGACCCGGGGTGCAATAGCCGCATTGATAACCGTCATGCTCGACGAAGGCTTTCTGCATCGGGTGCAGTTCGTCTGCGCGCCCGAGACCCTCGATCGTCACAATCTCGTCACCGTCATGCTGGACCGCAAGGCTGAGGCAGCTGTTGATGCGCCGTCCATCGACAATAACGGTGCACGCGCCGCATTGGCCGTGATCGCAGCCTTTTTTCGTGCCGGTCAGGCGGAGATGTTCGCGCAGCGCATCGAGGAGCGTCGTTCGTGTATCGAGCTCGAGCTCGCGCGGCTCGCCGTTGACGCGAAAGGCTATGGTCGCAGCCGGAGGCTTGTGCGCCGCCCCGGGGGCGGCTGCATCCGCGCTTTCCGGTTGCACGGCGGTCGCCGCCGCGACGGTCGCGGCACTGGCGGTGAGAAGATTACGCCGCGAGATCTGGTAGTCGTCCGATGGTGTCATTGCATGTCCCGATCATCATGGCCCGCGCAGCCGGTGGCTCACGAGATTATTCATTTTCAATGCAGAGTGGGGCGATGCGTTGCAGCGCCCGCGATGATTGCCGTTTGGACAAGGCTATCATGGAGTGTTGCGCCGCTCAATCGCTGCTCATTTAGATTCGGGCGACCTCTCGACCCCCGCCAGTTCGCGGATCTAAATGCAAGAAACGCTCAAACGAGCGGCTGTTGATGAAAGACGTAATCGCTCAATTTCGAAAAACTTCTGCGATCGCAATGACTTCGAAGAGCGGCGCTAACTGCAAGCCGACACATCCTGCCGCCGCCATCATATGGGCGCGGGGAAAACTTCCCATCACCGACATGGCGGCCGTTCCGACCGAAGCGGCGCGTTGGCGGGCGCGTGCTCGGCCGTTCACCCCGCCGGCCGCGACGTTCGCCTGATCGGCCTGCGTTGGGCCGCATCGTCGCGACGATCGGCGGCGACACGCTCCAAGTGACGACCCGCCCGCGTTAGCGCCCCTTTCGAGACGAAAAGGGGACGAAGATGATCGAGGCTACTCATGTCGTTGCGGCAGCGGGGCAGGAGGCGCCTGTCAAGGCGATCCTGATCGGCGGGTTGGCGGGCGGCGCTCTCGATCTGGCTTTCGCCTTTACGGCATGGGCGCTGAAAGGCGTCGGCCCGGCCGACATATTGCGGAGCATCGCGTCGGGGCTGCTGGGCCCCGCGGCGCGGACGGGCTTCGCTCCGTTGCCCTTGGGACTGGTGAGCCATTTCCTGCTCTCCTTCCTGTTCGCCGCGGCCTTCGTGTTCGTCGCCGCGCGAATCGCGCCGGTGGCGCGGCAATCGCCGTGGCTGACCGGGCCGCTCTATGGCGTCGCCGTCTATTTCGTGATGAACCGCGCCGTGCTGCCGCTCTCGAACTTCGCGGTCCCGGCCGCCGGCATGTCGCTCAGCTTCGCGGACCTTGCATCGCACATGTTCCTCTTCGGCCTGCCGATCGCGCTCGCGGCGCATCGCTGGGCCCGGCTCGCGTCATAAAACGGACAATACAGGGAGAATCGACATGTTGGGCAAATTTCGACCGCGTCATTATCTGCTTTCGACGACATTGCTGGGAAGCGCCGCCTGTGTATCGCCGGCCTATGCGCAGGACGTGCCGGGCGGCGAGACGGTGATCGAGGATGCGTCGCCGATCGTCGTCACTGGCTCGCGTATCCAGAATCCCAATCTCGAGCAGTCGAGCCCCGTTCAGGTCGTGGGCGAGAGTGAAATCGGGCTGCGTCAGGCGACCAATGCCGAAGAGCTGATCGGCGCGCTTCCGGGCGTGTCGCCGGGCGCCAACAGCGCGGTCAACAACGGCGGCGCGGGCTTCGCGTCGCTCAACCTGCGCGGCGTCGGCACCAACCGCAATCTCGTGCTGCTCGACGGGACGCGGCTGGTGCCGTCGTCGCTGCTCAGCGAGACCGACCTCAATATCATTCCCGTCGCGCTGATCGAGCGTGCCGAGATCGTGACCGGCGGCGCCTCGTCGGTCTATGGCGCCGACGCGATCGCGGGCGTCGCGAATTTCATCACCAAACGCGACTTTGCGGGGGTCGAGCTGGCCAGCACGGTCGGCATGACCGAGCGCGGCGACGGCGCGCGCTATCGCTTCGACGTGACGGTCGGCGCCAATTTCGACGACGGCCGCGGCAACGCGGTGCTGAACATCGGCTATCAGAAGGTCGAGCCGGTGCTCCAAGGGGGACGCGCGGTTTCGCGCGACACCTATTTCCTCGACGGCAGCCTGGTCGGTTCGGGAACGACGACGCCGACGCGCATCAACAACCGCATCTACAACCCCGCCGACGGCGCGCTGCGCGACTATGTCGGGTCGCGCGACGCCTATAATTTCGCTCCCGACAATTATTTTCAGACCCCGCTCGAACGCTATAACATGTTCGGCGCGGCGCAATATGAGGTTGCCGACGGCATCGAAGTCTATGCCAAGGGCATGTTCACCCGCTCGAAGGTGCAGCTCAGCCTCGCCTCGTCGGGGATGTTCGGCGACACCTGGCAATTGCCGCTGAACAACCCGTTCCTGCCCGACGCCGTGCGGTCGGAGGTTTGCGCGTCGAACGCGATCTCGGCCGCCGACTGCGCCGCCGCGGGCGCCGCGACCAGTCCGAACGATCCCGATTACCGCGAGGTCGCGACGGTGATAAACCGCCGCTTCGTCGAGGCCGGACCGCGCATCCGCAACCTGACGACCAACCAGTTCCAGCTCTGGGCCGGCGTTCGCGGGTCGATCACCGATACGATCGATTTCGACGTTTATGGTCTGCATGGCGAATCGGACCGCAAGAACAGCAATATCAACTGGGGCCTGAAATCGCGCGTGCAGCAGGCGCTGCGCGCCAACAGCACGACCGAATGCGCCGATCCGTCGAACGGCTGCGTGCCGATCAACCTCTTCGGCGACGGCACCGATATTACGCAAGAGGCGATCGCCTTCTTCAACCAGCCGGCGGGCTCGACGGTCAGCACGCGCCTGTCGGTCGTCAGCGGCAGCATCTCGGGCGAGCTCGGCAATTTCCTGGCGGGGGAAACGCCGATCGGCTTCGCGCTGGGCGCGGAATATCGCAAATATGGCGCGTCGCAGGTGTCCGACGTCGCCTTTGGAACGCAGGACGAAGTGCTCGGCACGGGCGCGCCGTCGCCGTCCTTTTCGGGCAGCTATGACGTGAAGGAAATCTTCGGCGAACTGATCGTGCCGATCGTCGAGGATGTGCCCGGCATCGATAGCCTGACCGCCGAAGCGGGGATCCGCCTGTCGGATTATTCGAACACGGGCACCAGCACGACGTGGAAGGCGGGCGGCACGTGGGAGCCGTTCCGCGGTTACAAGCTGCGCGGCATCTATCAGCATTCGGTGCGCTCGCCGAATATCTCGGAGCTCTTCACCCCGATCACCACGGGTCTCGCGAACCTCGCCGAAGATCCGTGCCAGGGATCGAGTCCGGTCGGCAACGCCGCGCTCACCGCGATCTGCATTGCGCAAGGCGCCCCCGCCGGCACGATCGGGAATATTCCGGCGCCTTCGTCGGGCCAGATCAACCAGACCGCGGGCGGCAACCCGAATCTCGACGTCGAAACCGCCGATTCCTACACGCTGGGGCTGGTCGTGATGCCGCCGCAGGTGCCGGGGCTCGCGATCACGGCCGACTATTATCATATTAAGATCACCGATGCGATCACGCTGCCGACGCCCAACGACGTCTTCGGCCCCTGTTTCGAAGAGGGCGATGCGGCGGCCTGCGCGCTCATCCGCCGCAATCCGCTCAACGGCTCGCTGAACGGCGGGGGCGATACGCCGGGCCAGATCGCGCTGCTCACCAATCAGGGGACGATCACCACCTCGGGGGTCGATCTGCGCATCAACTACGGCTTGCCCACCGGTTTCGGGCGGCTCAACTTCGACCTGTCGGGCAACTGGACCGAGCAGTCGAAATTCAAGGCCTCGCCGACCAGCATCAACCGCGAATGCGTCGGCCAATATAGTTCGAACTGCGGCTTCTTCGCGGGCGAAATCACGCCGAAATACAGCTTCAACCTGCGCGCGACGGCGCAGATAGACGATTTTGGCGACATTTCGCTGCTGTGGCGCTGGCTCGACGGCGCCGATTATGAGCGGATATTGGATGCCGACGGAATCGAGCCCGACTATCTGCATATTCCGAGCTACAGCTATTTCGACCTGACGTACCGGGCCAAGGTCGCCGACATCTTCACGCTGACGCTGTCGGTCCAGAATTTGCTCGACAAGGACCCGCCGCTCGTCAGCAATTATGTCGGAACGACCGCGCTCAACTCGGGCAACACCTATCCAACCACCTACGACGTCCTCGGACGCCGTTACAGTCTGACCGCGAGCATGCGCTTTTAAGGGTCGCGTTTCCGGCGCCGCGGACCAGTCCCCCTCGGCGCCGGCCCGGCGTGCGGACGAAGGCTGGTGCCTTCGTCCGCGCATCGCATTCGACCGTCTCCGCGCGGGTGAACGCACGATATCTGCGGCCGAACGTCGGTCGACAGCCTCTCGCCTTCCTGCGATAATCGCGCGATGAACCAGGTCGCGGCCTTTCCCCCCACCACCGTCTACGAACTGGCCACGCCCGCCCGGCCGGGTGGCCTCGAACGGCAGCGGCGGCAAGCGATCCTCTGGCTTACCGGTGCTTTCTGGGGTCTGCACACGCTGGCGTTATGGGTCGCCGATGCGCTCGATCATCATCCGCACCTCCTGCGGGCGACCGCGGTGCGGCTGATGCTCATGGCGATCGGCCTCGCGCTTTGCTTCGGCATTCACATGATATTGCGGAAGCTGAGCCGGCGGAGCTGGCGCCAAAAGGCGCCGATCGTCTTTTTCGCCTCGCTCGTCGCGGCCGAACTCTTCGCCTGGTGCACCTATTTCGCGCTGGTCTATGCGAGGGGCGAGCCGGTCCAGCTTGCGATCGACGGCAGCGCGGTGATCCGCACCCTTGTGCCCTGGACCTGGTTCTTTCTGGCGTGGGTCGGCCTCTACCTCGCCGTTCAATATGGCTTCGAGGCGCGCGCCGAGGAGCGGCGCTCGGCGCAGCTTCGCACGATGGCGCAGTCGGCCAAGCTTCAGGCACTCCACTATCAGATCAATCCGCATTTCCTGTTCAACAGTTTCAACGCGGTATCGGCGCTGATCCTCGACGGCCGCGCCGAGGACGCCAACGCGATGGTCGAGCGGCTGGCGAGTTTTTTCCGCGTCAACCTCGCCACCAATCCCGACGTCGACATTTCGCTCGCGGAGGAGATCGCGCTACAGGCCACTTATCTGGAAATCGAGCGGACTCGCTATCCCGACCTCGACATCCGGATTGATCTGCCCCGGGCGCTCGGCCGCGCGGCGGTGCCGGCCTTTCTCTTGCAGCCGCTGGTCGAAAATGCCGTCAAACATGGCGCCGGAACGGTCGGCGCGGGGGCCGCCTGGATTGCGATCGCGGCGCGTGAGGACCAGGGCCAGCTGAAGGTCTTGGTTGAAAACAGTTGTTCGCCGTCCGCGCTTCATACCGGCATTTGCGGCACGCAGACCGGCCTCCGCAATGTTCGCGACCGGCTGTCCAATCGCTTTGGCACGGACGCGAAACTGTCGACCGAGCGGTTGCCCGCGCCCTGCTTTCGCGCCACGCTCGAATTGCCGCTGGGATATGCCGGGTGATGATAAGGGTCCTGACCGTCGACGATGAGCCGCTCGCGCTCCGGCGGCTAGAACTGATCCTCGCGAAGCTTCCCGAGGTCGAACATGTGGGCTCCGCGAGCGGTTGCCGCGAGGCCGTCGCGAAGATCGCCGAGCTGCAACCCGATATCGTCCTGCTCGACATCAAGATGCGTGATGGAACGGGTTTCGACATTCTGAACCGGTTGCGCGAAGAGGAGGTTCCGGGCGTCATTTTCACGACGGCGTTCGATCATTTCGCCGTCCGCGCCTTCGAGGCGCATGCGATCGATTATATTCTGAAGCCCATCGAAGTTTCGCGGCTGCGCGCGGCGATCGACCGGTCGCACGACCGGCTCGCCGCGGCCGATGCGCGCGAACAAATCGCCCAGATGCGCGCCGTGATCGACGACCTGCGCGCGGGTTATCACGAGCAGGGGGTGCGGCCACGCAACGACGAATTGTGGCTGCGCGGGACCGCAGGCGCGCTGACCTGCATCCAGCGCGCCGATATCGACATGATCACCGCCGAGGATGACTATGTCCGACTGCATACCGCCTCCGCATCCTATCTGCTGCGCGGGTCGATCAGGGCGGCGCAGGCCGACCTCGACCTTCCCGAAGAGGAGTTCGTCCGCGTGCATCGCCGCGCGCTGCTGCGGCGAAGCGCGATCGCGAGCGTCCGGCGGTCGGCGGGTAAGGGCGTGCGCGTGATCCTGCGAAACGGCACCGACGTCGGCGCGGGACGGGTCTACGCCAAAAAATTGCTCCGCTCGCTTCCGGCGGTCGGCTGACCGCCGGAGGGCGGTGCATTTTCGCCCGCTTCGGGCGACGTCAAAAAAAGACCGCTGGCCTGCATCCATCGGTGCGCGCCGCGTCGTCCAGAAGGTGATCGGCGGCTGCGCCGGTCCGGGCGGCGGTTTCGCTCGGCGGTTGATCCGACTCCCCGGTTCGGATCATCCCCGCCTTGCCGGAGGCCGCCGCCTGTGGTTTTCACCATGCCGCGCGGCATGAAGGAGATAGATGTTGGATCAGCTGATTACCGCCGCGGCAGCCGCCGCCCCTGCCGCACCCGCCGCAGTTCCGCCGGCAGCGGTCACCGTGCCCGTTACCGGTGCGCAGTCGATCAGCCCCGCCGACGTCGCGGCCTATATCGATCCGCGCGATGTTGCCTCTTTCCTGCCCCCGCCGCCGCCGACCACCGAGCTCGTCGCGGTCAGCGAGGGATTTTTCCGACTGCTCGAAAATATCACGATGGTCGCGCTGTTCGTCGTCGGCTTTTTTCTGCTTGCTCGGCTGCTCCATGCGTGGATGCTCCACCGTTCGATCCGCCGCGCGCTCGATGCGAAATCGGATGCGGTCAGCCCGCTGATCGACAAGCTCAACAAACCCTATGAACATCTCGGCGGCCAGAGCCCCGACACGCCGGGCGATGATCGCAACGCGCTGGTGCTGCTCGCGATCGGTCTGGCGATGGCGGGCTTCGGGTTGATCCAGGGGCATGAGCAGCTGATCCGCACCTCGGCGGGCGCCGCGCTCTTTCCCGTATTCGTCGGCATCGCCCTCCTCGTCCGCCGCCGCCTCGCGCGTGCGGCGGCTGCCGAGGAGCGCGCCGCTGCGTGATGGGGCACGCGCCGATGAGGATTGGGCTCTCAGCCAGCGTGTCGCAGGGGGAGATCGCGCCGCTTTCCAGCTCCTCGTACTACGGCACGAGGGGCGATCGCGCGCCTTTCTGTCCCGCGCCGCGGGGTGCGACGCCGACGATCTGGCGCAGGAAGCTTTCGTCCGCGCATGGCAGCGCGCGGGCGATTTTCGGGGGCAAGGTAGTTACGCGGCCTGGATCATGGGGATCGGCTGGCGGCTGTTCCTCGACCAGCAGCGCACCGCGCGCCGGCGCGAGGGGCTGGCGGGGGGCGAGGAGGCATCGACCGCGACCGATCCGCGGCCCGCAAGCGATGCCGCGATCGATGCCCATCGCCTGCTCGCTGCGCTGTCGCCGCAGGAACGCGCCGCGCTTACGCTTTGCTTCGGTCACGGCTGGTCGCATGGTGAAGCGGCCGCGATCATGGGCGTGCCATTGGGTACGCTCAAGTCGCTGGTCTTGCGCGGCCGCGCCAAGGCGCAGAAGATGACCGGCGAAGGAGCGGACCGATGACGGTGCCCGACGATCGGGAGATGGACGCGGTGCTAGCCGCGATGCTGGCGCCGCCCGAGCGCCCCGGCGACCGCGGCTTTGCGAACGAGGTCGAGCGCTTGATCGATGCGCAGGCGGCCTATGCGCGGGCGCGGCGGCGCTTCTGGCGCAGCTTCGCGTTTGAGGTGCTCGCGGTTGGCGCGTTGCTCGCGGCGTTATGGCTCCTGTCGTCCACCTCTTTGCTCGCGCCGCTAGCTGGGCCGACGCATTGGGGTCTCGCGCCGCCCTTGCTGCTGATCCTGCTGCTGTGGTTTGGCACGCAACGCTGGCGTCAGGCCTAGGGCACCGAACGCCTAGCTGGCGGGCACATCCTCGCCGTCGATGCCCTGATATTTGAGCTGGAGATAGCGTTCGCGCGTCGCGAGCTTGTCGAGTTCGCCCGCGGCGAGGCTACGCGCGGCGTTGCCGATCTCGCCCTCAAGCATCTTCAGGCCGCCGACGAGCGTCTCGTCGGGGGTGCGGCCAGCGTGGGTTTCGGTACGCAGGCCCGCGGGGATGCGCTGATAGCCCGCGACAAGCTCGGGCAAATCCTCGCCGACGAGCTTGCGGATGTTGGATGCCGCCGGGCTGGCGGGATCGAGCGTCTGGAGCTGCGGCGCGAGCAGGTCGAGCTGGACGCCGATACCGTCGACGAGTTGGCGTGCGGGAGCGGGAAGCGCAGGGCGCTGCGCCTCGAGCCAGATTTCGGTGCGGCCCGCGAGCTGCTTGAGGTCCGCCTTGGGCAAATCGGCCTGGCGCGGTTCGGGGAAGGGCGAGCGGCCGAACAGCACCGCAACGCCGATCAAGAGGATGAACAGTGCAAGCAGGCCCGTGAAACCGAGCGGCTGGATCAGCGCGCCGAACACCGCGGCGCCGATCAGCACGATGCCGCCCGCGATCAGCATCCGGCCGAGTTTCTTGTAGAGATGCTGGCGGCGCAGCGCGACGCTTTTGGTGCCGATCGGGCGGCGGCGCTCGCGCGACCGTTCGATCGCCGAGGCCGCCGTAATCCGGATCTTGTCGACTTCGCTCATGCTCATTGCTTAGCCTTCGAGCGCGGCGAGCGGACTGTCGGCGCCGCCGACGCTCGCCTGCGCCTGGCTCGCACCCTCGGCGCGCGCGATATAGCCCTTCGACTTGGCGACTTCGCCCTCGAGCGTGTTGACCGTGGTCTTCATGCTGTCGAGCGCCTTCAGCTTGAAGGTGTCGATCGCGTCCATCGTGTCGTAGATATTCTGGAAGGCGCGTTGCAGCGTCTCCATCGGGATCGTGCTCGACGCCGCCTGTTCGTGGATGCGCGCGGTATTGTCCTTCAGCATCTTCGACGTGCCGTCGATGATGTTAGCGGTCGTGGTGTTGAGCGCTGTGATCTGTTCGAGCACCAGCTTCTGGTTCGTCATCGCCTGCGCGACGGTGATCGCGGTCTTGAGCGCGCCGACGGTGGTCGTGCTCGCGCGGTCGACGCCTTTCACCAGCTCGACATTATTCTTTTTGACGAGGTCGAGCGCGAGGTAGCCCTGCACCGTCACCGCCATCTGGGTGAGCAGGTCCTGCGTACGCTGGCGCGCATAGAAGAGCGCGTTCTCGCGCAGCACCTTCGCCTTCGCGGGGTCGATACCGTCGAGTTCGTTCGCCTTGGCTTCGAGTTTCTCGTCGAGCGTCTGGGCGATGTGGACCATCTGTTCCAGCTTGCCCATCGATTCCCACATCTTGCGGCGCTCGACGTCGATTGCCGCATTGTCCATGAGGAGCTCGTCCTTGCCGTTGGAAAGCGCCGTCAGGATGCCGCCGATATGCGTCTGCGCGCTGCGGTATTGCGCGAAATAATTGTTGATCTTGCCGCCGAAGATCTTGTCGAGAAACCCGCGCTTCGAGATGAGCTTGCCGTTCGCCGACGGGTCGAGCCGCTCGACCGTGGTGCGTAGCTCGATGAGGTTCTGGCCGATGTCGGTGTCGCGGTCCATCGCGCGGATCGGGCGGTCGAGGAAGCGATTCGAATGGCTCGCCGCCTCCAGCATTTCCTTGCGGCCCATGTTGGTGATCTGGTCGACCTTTTGCCCGAAGGCGGGCGAGTTGACGTCCTGTGCGACAAGGTCGTCGATGAAGCCGTCGACACGTTCGCCGAGCTTCGATTTCTGATCGGTCGACAGCGGGACGAGGCCGGCGGCCTTTTCGGGTGAAACCGAGGGCACGGGATCGGGCGGGGTCAGCTTCAGCTCGTCGGTTGCCGTCGCTGTCGCGGTCACTTCGCTCATTCGTCTTCCTTCCAGCCCCTTACCGTATGCCTATATGGCATGCGGACCTGTATTATTCAAGCACTACACCTTTTCCGCCCTGAGCGCCGGAGCGATCCAGGCGGACAGGATCAACTGCGCCATATGATAGACGAGGATCGGGACGAGCACCATGCCGGCGATGGCGGGCGGGAACAGCGTCGCCGCGAGCGGCGCGCCGACCGCGATGCTTTTCTGCGCCCCCGAAAAGAGCAGGGTGATGCGGTCGGGCCGCGCGAGTTTGAGCAGCCCGCCGAGCGCCCACGCGCCGCCGAAGGAGAGCGCGAGCAGCACCGCCACGGCGGCTAGCACGACCGCGATCTCGCGCCCGTCGAGCAGGCCCCAGATGCCGGCAACTACCGCCGCGGAGAAGGCGACATAAACGGCAATCGCGATCGCGGTGCGATCCATGAAGGTCACAACGCCGCGGCGCGCGAGCACCCACGGGCGCAGCCAGCGTTGAACAAGTTGTCCGGCGATGAAGGGCAGGAGCAGGATCGAGACGATGCGCAGCACCGCCTCGCCATGGATTGCACCTTCGCTGCCCGCGAGCAGCGCGAAGAGCAAAGGCGAAAGCGCGACGCCGCTGAGGTTGAGCAGCGCGGCGGCAACGACGCTCGCGGCGACGTTGCCGCCGGCGAGGCTCGACGCCGCGGTGGCAGACTGGACGGTAGAGGGCAGGATGCCGAGGAAAAGGAAGCCGAGCGCGAGCGTCGCGGGCAGGACGGAGGCGGTCGCCGCCTGCGCCGCGAGCCCGAGCAGCGCCATGCCGCCGAAGCAAAAGCCGAGCGCGCTCCCCTGCAGCTTCCAATTGCGGATGCCGTGGAGCACGTCTTCGCGCGGCAGGCGCACGCCGTTGAGGAAGAAGAGGAAGATGATCGCAGCGGTCGACAGCCCTCCCGCGATCGGCACCGCTGCGCCGCGCACGGGCAACAGGCTCGCAAGCAAGATCGTTCCAAGCAGCACGGGGACGAAACGGTCGGGGAAGATGCGGGACAGCATTGGAACGAGCGATGGCGGGCCAGCTCGCGCTTGGCAAGCCGGCAAGAGGCGATAGAGAGGCGCGATGGCTCACATCTTGATCCTCGCCGCCCTGCCCGAAGAGGCCGACGCGCTCTTTCCCGGCACCGCTGCCCGCGCTGCAGGGCCGTTCGCCGAGCGGCGTATCGCCGTGGACGGTCACGATCTCGTCATCGCCACTTGCGGGCTGGGCAAGGTCAACGCCGCGCTTTGTGCCGGGGCGCTTGCGGGCGAGGCCGACATGCTGCTGATGACCGGCACCTGCGGGTCGCTCGGCGCCGCGCCGGGCGCTTACTGGATCGCCGAGGCGCTGCAGCATGATTATGGCGCGAACCAGCCCGGCGTGTTTCGTCGTTACCGCGCCGGCGAATGGCCGATCGGCGAAGCGGGGGAAGCGCACTTTTCGGCGATGGCCGATCCGGGGCTCGGCCTGCCGCGCGCGCGGATCGCGAGCGGCGACAGTTTCGTCGCCTGTCCCGATGCTGCCGCCAATCTGGCGGCGCTTGGCGCGACGCTCGTCGATATGGAGGTCGGCGCGGTGGCGCAGGTTGCGGCAAGGCTCGGGCTTCCGTGGGCCGCGATCAAGGCGGTGACCGATGACGCGAACGACGACAGCGCGGGTGATTTTCATGCCAACCTCGTCCGCGCGGCACGCACCGCGGCGCACGACGTCGAGCGGCTGATCGCAATGATCTGAGCCGTTCCGCGACGCCCGCGGCTGTGGTAAGCTGGCGCCGCAACGACCGAGGAGAGACTCGCGATGCGATACCGGTCTTCACTAGCCATGCTCGCCGCCTGTGCGGCCTTCGCCGCGCCGATCGCCTTTGCGGCGGGAAGCGGCGGGAGCGGGAGCAGCGCGCCGCCCAGCCAGAGCAGTTACGACCCGACGATCGATTACAAGAAGGGCGCTGACGCCTTTGCCTCGGGCAAATATGACGAGGCGGCGAAAGCGTTCAAAAAGGTCGTGTCGGCGGTGCCCAAGAATCCGCAGGCCAATTATCTGCTCGGCGCGAGCTATATGGCGCAGGGCGAGTTTTCGCGCGCGGTGAAGCCGCTCGAAGCCGCGGTGCGCTACGACGAGAAGATGGTCGATGCGCGCCGCGACCTTGGCATCACGCAGGCGAAGCTCGGCAAGGCCGACAAGGCGGACGCGCAACTGGGCGCGCTGAAGGCGATGCGGGAAGGCTGCGCGGGAACCTGCGCCGACGCGGCGAAGCTGACCGATGCGATCGCCAAGCTTGAGGCGGCGGTGGCCGCGGGGCCGCAGGCGCGGAGCGCGATCGCGCCCGAGGTGCGGCTGGCGTCGGCCGAAACGCTCGATGCGACCTATGTCGCCGCGGTCGGGATGATCAACGAGCATCGCTACGAAGCGGCGATCGCGAAACTGGACACCGCGATGTGGGCGGCGGGGCCGCATCCCGACATCCTCACCTATCTCGGCTTCGCGAACCGCAAGCTCAAAAATTATGACGCTGCCGAGACTTATTATCGCGAGGCACTCGCCATCGCGCCGGCGCATCGCGGCGCGCTTGAATATTATGGCGAGCTGAAACTCGACCGCGGCGACGTCGCGGGGGCGAAGGCGCATCTGGCGAAGCTCGAAGCGATCTGCGGCTTCGGTTGCCACGAGGTAGACGAGCTCCGGCGCTGGATCGCGGCGGGGCGCTCATCCGCAAGCTGATCGCGCTCGCGGCGCTGCTCCTCGGCGCTGCCGCGACGCCGGGCACGCCGCCAGCGTTCGAGCAGTTGCGCTGGACCGCACCGGGGGCCGAGCTTGCCCTGCTGTCGGAACAGCCCGCGACCTGTGTGGCCGACGACGATGATATGATCCGCGGCGGCCGGGCGCTGTTCGCGACCCCGACCTTGCTCGGCGGGCAGGCCGCGAAGGCCGGGCTGAGCTGCGCAAGCTGCCATATCAACGGGCGCGACAACCCGCATTTCCTGCTCGCCGGCGTTCCGGCGGGGCCGGGGACCGCCGATGTGACGAACAGCTTCTTCAGCGCGGCGCGCGGCAACTCCCGCTTCGATCCAGTCGCGATTCCCGATCTGGCGAAGCCGGGGAAGGTGTCGCGCGATCCCCGAACGCGCGCGCTCGAAGCCTTCATTCGCGACCTGATCGTCGAGGAGTTCGGCGGGCAGGAACCGACGCCCGCGATGCTCGATGCGCTCGCCGCCTATGTTCGCGCGGTTCGGCCCTGCCCGGGCGAGCGGAGGGCTGTGCGGCGGCTGGACGATCAGCTTCTGGCCATCACTGACGGCGCTGTCGGGGCGCAGCTGATGATCGATCGCGCCGATTCGCAGGGCGTGCGCCTGGCGATCGCGGCGATGCGGCATCAGCTGGGGCTGATCGCCGAGCGCTATGCGGGGCCGGGTTTCGCCCGCGACCGCAACGCCTTGCTTGCGTCGTCGCGCGAATTGCAGGCGATCGGCGAGATCGCGCCGACCCCCGCGAGGTTCGGCCGGCCCTCGAACGCTGGAAGCGCGGTTTCGACGCCGGGCTGGCGCGGCGTCTCCGCGGGTCAGAAGCGCGCTCCCTCTACGACAGGAAGCGGCTCGACCGCGCACTTCGCTAGTTCGAGCGTCGTCGGCAATCATGTTGCGCCGCAGCACCACTTCTGTTAGGGGCGCGGCGTTTCGCGGCGCTCCGGGCGCCGCCTCCTCCCATCAAGGCCCGTTTCCGCATGTCTCTGCGCAATATCGCCATTATCGCCCACGTCGATCATGGAAAAACCACTCTCGTCGACCAGCTGTTCCGCCAGTCGGGGACCTTTCGCGACAACCAGCGCGTCGAGGAAAGGGCCATGGATTCCAATGACTTGGAGAAAGAGCGCGGGATTACCATCCTCGCCAAATGTACCTCGGTCGAGTGGGGCGAAGGCGCCGACACGACGCGCATCAACATCGTCGACACCCCGGGCCACGCCGATTTCGGCGGCGAGGTCGAGCGCATTCTGAGCATGGTCGACGGCGTCATCCTGCTCGTCGACGCCGCCGAAGGCCCGATGCCGCAGACCAAGTTCGTGACCGGCAAGGCGCTCGCGCTCGGCCTGAAGCCGATCGTCGTCGTCAACAAGATCGACCGCAGCGACGCGCGCGCCGCCGAAGTGCTCGACGAAGTGTTCGAACTCTTCCTCGCATTGGAAGCCAATGACGAACAGCTCGACTTCCCGATCCTCTACGCCTCGGGCCGCGGCGGCTTCGCCTCCGACAGCCCCGACGCGCGCGAAGGCACGCTGGAGCCGCTGTTCAAGACGATCGTCAGCCATGTGCCCACGCCCGGCCTCGACGAAGAAGGCCCCTTCACCTTCCTCGCGACGCTGCTCGACCGCGACAATTTCATCGGCCGCATCCTGACGGGCCGCGTCCAGTCGGGCACGGTCAAGGTCAACCAGCCGATCCACGCGCTCGACGCCGACGGCAAGGTGATCGAAACCGGCCGCGCGTCGAAGCTGCTGGCGTTCCGCGGGCTCGAGCGCGTTCCGGTCGAGGAAGCGCGCGCCGGCGACATCGTCGCGATCGCGGGCCTGACCAACGCGACCGTCGCGAACACCGTGGCCGACCCGAGCGTCAGCGAGCCGATCGCCGCGCAGCCGATCGATCCGCCGACGCTGTCGATGCGCTTTGCCGTCAATGACAGCCCGATGGCGGGCCGCGAGGGCAGCAAGGTCACGAGCCGCATGATCCGCGACCGCCTGATGCGCGAAGCCGAGACGAACGTCGCGATCCGCATCACCGAAAGCGCCGACAAGGACAGCTTCGACGTCGCGGGCCGCGGCGAGCTTCAGCTCGGCGTGCTCATCGAAACGATGCGCCGCGAAGGCTTCGAACTCGGCATCAGCCGCCCGAAGGTCCTCTATGGTGAGGATGAGGACGGCAAGCGCACCGAACCCTATGAAACCGTCGTCATCGACGTCGACGACGAACATTCGGGCACGGTCGTCGAGAAGATGCAGATCCGCAAGGCCGACCTCACCGACATGCGCCCGTCGGGCGGCGGCAAGACGCGCATCACCTTCAGCGGCCCGTCGCGCGGCCTGATCGGCTATCACGGCGAATTCCTGTCCGACACGCGCGGCACCGGCATCATGAACCGCCTGTTCGAGAAATATGGCCCGTACAAGGGCGTGATCGAGGGCCGCAAGAACGGCGTCCTCATCTCGAACGGCAATGGCGAAGCGGTTGCATACGCGCTCGGCCCGCTCGAAGAGCGCGGCATCCTGTTCGTCTCGCCCGGCGAGGCGCTCTATGAGGGCATGATCATCGGCGAGAATGCGAAGCCCGACGACCTCGAGGTCAACCCGATGAAGTCGAAGCAGCTCACGAACTTCCGTTCGACCGGCAAGGACGACGCGATCCGCCTGACCCCGCCGCGCCGCATGACGCTGGAACAGGCGATCGCCTATATCGACGACGACGAAATGGTCGAAGTGACCCCGAAGAATATCCGCATCCGCAAGGCGCTGCTCGATCCGCACGAGCGCAAGAAGGCGTCGCGCAAGAAGGAAGCGGCGTAATAGCGCCGACGAAAATGGAATGTGTCCCCGCGAAGGCGGGGACCCATCTCCTGCCGGTGCCATTGTGCACGGTCCGGTGATGGGCCCCCGCCTTCGCGGGGGAACACAGCAGTTTAAGTGCTGAGGGTGATCCGGAGGACGCGACGTTGGCCCGCCTGATCCTGTTCAACAAGCCCTACGGCGTCCTGTCCCAATTCACCGACAAGAGCATGGCCGCGAGCGGAGCGGGGAGCGAAGGCGGCCCGCGCGCGACGCTGTCCGACTATATCGACGTGCCCGGCGTCTATCCGGCGGGCCGGCTCGATCGCGATAGCGAGGGCCTGCTGATCCTGACCGACGACGGTGCGTTGCAGGCGCGGATTTCGTCGCCGAAGCACAAGATGCCCAAAACCTATCTGGCGCAGGTCGAGGGCGAGCCCGACGATGCCGCGCTCGACGCGCTGCGCCGCGGCGTCACGCTGAACGACGGCCCGACGCGCCCCGCGACCGCCCGCCGCATCGACCCGCCGAAGCTGTGGGACCGCGACCCGCCGGTGCGATACCGCAAGAGCGTGCCCGATAGCTGGATCGAACTGACGATCACCGAAGGTCGCAATCGCCAGGTCCGCCGCATGACCGCCGCGGTCGGCTATCCGACGCTGCGGCTGGTGCGGTGGCGGATCGGGAGGTGGGAGATAGGCGAGCTTGAGTTGGGGGAGTGGCGCGAGGTCACTCCTAGGTAACGACAATTGGAAGCGCCGCGTGTAGCATCTTTATCTATATGAGGGTGATTCAGAATTGGGGGGAAGATGAGAGAAGGTGTTTCCAACGAATTGCTAGCGGCGGCGCAGACGCGAGACGAAATTTTTGCTTTCATTGAGGCTTTCGCTCGCGTGAACGTTGATGTCATTAGGACGCAACTCTCGGCTCCCACCACCCATGCCGCTGATGTTGAGAGCGCGATTGATCCGGATTGGTCCGATGCGCTGTTGCTTGTGGATAGCGGTATCATACCTGAAAGCGTCGATGCGCAAGCTCGCGCCGGGATGAAGTATCTACACATCGACGTTGCGATGGACCGGCGCGGATTTCCTGCGTCGTCATATTTTCTGTCGATGACTGGGCTTTCCGATAAGCTAAGAAAGAGGTTGTTTCCGATTCTATCGGGCCGAAGCAGACCCGATCGCGCAGCGACGGCCGCAGAAACCGTTCGCCTAAACGCGTGGCTGGATTGGGTACGACGCGATGGTTTCGACCCATCGTCTTTCGTCACGTACCAAACTGGCATTAAGACTCACGGTCAGACGCAAAACCTGACCGGAGCGATCGGCGCGACTGGCGCGGCGATAGCGTTCGTCGATGCGATTCTCGCATGTGATGTAAACGCCATCGTGGACCGTGAAGGACCATTGCCGCCTCCAAATGTTCGATCACCCACCGAAATTTTTGAATGGCGCCGATCCATCAACGATCCAACGCTCAAAGCATTATTACTGAGTAATGGCCGTGCGATCGTCTTCGCGAGCAGCAAGGACGCAAACATCTTTCAGTCGCTCAAGCGGCCATTCGAAACTGCAAAGGAAGCGCTGAATTCCTATAACGCAGTGCGGAAGGACGCGGCTGCCCGGCGGCAGTTGTTGCATGAGTTCGCTGTCGGCGAGGTTAAGACGGCTACTGACCCCGCTAATCTCCATGAGCGAATGGGTTTGGCGTCCCGTGAAACTCAAACCGAGTTGCGAACTGATCGCTTCCTGATGATGGCACTTCTAAATCGGGAGATTATTGAAGGGGGCGAACAGGGTCGGACGATGAACAATCGCGACGTGCGCCGGTTCAGTCACGTCTTCAATCTGCACCACTGTTGGGGCTGGGACGGTGGTCGAGAACGCAACCCTGAGCATTGGCTGCATTTCGTGGATAACGTCCGCGAATGGTGCGGCCTAGGCAGCTAGCTTGTTCTTTACGCCTTCGGCGCGATGGATGTCGGTGATCCGTAGCACCGTTTCAGGCATGACCCATTCATATGGTTCCGGGCGGCGTCCGTCGAGCATCCATTGCACGCAGGCAGCAATTTGCCACGCAATCATCGGCGGAACCGCATCTCCGATCGCTCTGTAGCGATTTGACACGGCGCGAGCCGGAAACCTGTAGTGAAACGGGAAGCCCTGTAACGTCGCCATCTCTCGAACGGTAAGGAGACGGTTTTCCGACGGATGCGCATAACGGCCGTTACCGACATGGGCACATTCCCGCTTTATCGTTGGCGCGGGTCGGTCCCACCACATGCGTCCGTATACGTCCGGGTGCGAACCCAGGTCTCCTTTTTCCCATCGACGTAGGCAGTCGGCGGTCAAAAGATGCCTTGTCTCTGCGTTGCGGGCTATATCAACCCATCCGCCTCCATCGGCCGGTGTGGCTTGGAGGCGTTCGGTTACCAAGGGCCCGGTATTGGGCGCTACGCTTGCAAATTCATCGTCCCTGTTTGACTGCAACCACTCGGCTAGGCGCTCAAGCGCGGAACGTACCGAGGTTGCAACAGGGTTAATTGCATAGCCTTCCCAAAGATCTTCCAGCGTATGCGCGGGGCCATCGCGATGAGCAATAACTAAGGCGCGCTCTCTGAGTTGCGGCAAGCCAAAACGGTCGAGAAAATGAACATCGACGCGAACGTCGTAACCTAGCTTTTTAAGCGCCTTAATTAGGCCGTCGAGGTGTTGCGGGTGATTGCCGGTGACAAGTTCCCGTGCATTTTCCATGACGATTGTACATGGCATCAACTCCCGAACAAAATCTACGGTCCTACCGACTAACGTGTTCCGTTTGCGGTCGCTGAGATGATTTTCCGGGTTGGCTCTACTAAAATCAGTGCATGGAGCGCATGAGATGAGGCACGCCGTCTCGCCGACGGCAACGCCCGCGGCCGCCGCTAAATCGCGAGGGTCCATCGTTGACAGGTCGGCAGAAACTGGTGCCAGCCCATGATTTGCGGCATAAATTGCGTTGCACCCCGTCTCGCCTGCCGCTTTGCCTGATGGCTTGGCTACCTCAAGATCGACTGCAGCAGCTAGGCGCCAGCCGGGTCTGCCGGCAAAACCGGCGCTCATTCCGCCCCCGCAAGAGAACAGATCAATAACAGGTCGAGGAGCCATTTTGGAGTTCTTGCCCATGTCTAAACCTGCCTGATCAGCGACGTTGTCGCAAGTGGTCGTTCACCCTTCGTCCTGCCATGTCGCTGTCGAGAAGTCATCGGATTTCAGTTTCAGAGCATCCGAAATGGACTAGAACAAACCGTAAACAAAATCCTTTCCTACATTGCTCCCCTCCGTCATACCCTGTCCGGTTTGGTCTCTCGACTTCGCTCGAGACATATGGAGGAGGGCTTATCATGCAGAACCGGACACCGATTGCGGCCGAGGCGCGGCCGCCACTTCCCGACTTTACGCCGGTGCCGCGCAAATATCGGCACGACGGGTGGACGCCCGAGCGGCAGCGGGCGTTTATCGCGGCGCTCGCCGATACGGGGTCGGTCAGCCGTGCGGCGGCGATGGTCAATATGGCGCAGACGAATTGCTATACGTTGCGGCGCGCGGCGGGGGCGGAGAGCTTTCGGCGGGCGTGGGAGGCGGCGCTCGATTTCGGGGTGGCGCGGCTGAAGGATGTCGCGTTCGAACGCGCGATCGACGGCTATCTGGTGCCCGTCTTCGTCGCGGGCAAGCTGATGGGGTTCAGGCGCAAGCATAATGACGCGCTGCTGATGTTTTGCCTCCGCCATTATGGGCAGGATGCGGGCGGTAAGCGCACGACGATCAACTATTTTTCGACGCGGGCGAGCGCGGGGGCGGTGACTGGCGGTAGCCCGACGGGTGTCTCGACTTCCGCCTTTGGCGGAAGTTTATCCCGAGCGCCTGCCAAGGCAGTCGAGGGGCTCGACACGAACGGGATTGAGAGTGGGGTGAATGCGGCGGGCGCCGTGGCCGAGGCTTCGACGACGACGGTGCGGACGGTGATCCATGGTCCCGCGGCGGCGGGGGCGGGCGATCCGGCGGCGGCGCAGGATGATGCCGCGGCGCTGCTCGAAGGGTTCGAGGGGGTGGCGCTCGACGAACAGGCGGAGGCCGAGATCGGCGCGGCGCTGCTGGCGCTCGCCGAGCGGCAGCGCGCGCTGAATGCGGCGGTGGCGGGCGGCGAACTCGATGCGGTCGCGTTGCAACTGGACGATCCGGGGGTGGAACTGGTGCGGCTGCGCGAGCGTGACTCGCCCTATTACGGACCGCTGCAGATGGGCGAGGGGCCGGCCGATGCCGATCCGCCGCCAAGCTTCGCGGGCGAGGCCGACTGGGTCGAGGCGGGGGGCGAAATTCCCGAATGCTATCGCGAATGGATCGAGGCGGCCGAGGCGCGCGGCGAGCGGACGCCGGCGGTGCCGCTCGCGCCGGCGGCCGATGCTGGCGTGGCGGCGGTGAAGAAGCGGCCTTCGTGGCGGCAGGCGCGGAAGAAGCGAGCGGCGCCACCCCCGCCCGCGCAGGAGTGACGCCGCTCGCAAAGTCCGCGCCCTAGCCGTCGATGTCGAGGCCGAGCGCGAGGCGGCCGGCGAGGTCGCGCTGCGCGGGTTCCTGCAACGGGTGGAAGCGCGCGCCCTGGACGTCGCGGAAGGCGCGCTCGATCACCGATCCGCGGTAGAAGGCGCCGCCGCCCGCGAGCTCCATCGCAAGCTCGGCGGTGCGGATCGCGGCGCGGCCCGCGACGGTGCGCCCGGTCATCACCGCGCTCGTCGTTTCGGGACCGGGGCTCGCGGCGGTCGCAGTAGCGATCATCGCGGTGAGCGCGGTCTCGGCGGTCCAGAAAACGGTCTGCATCTCGCCCGCCAGCGCGATGAGCGCGGGACTTTCGGGCTTGCGCCGCGCCGCCGCGAGCGCGGCGTCGCGCGCGCTTTCGGCGACCCCGACATAGGCCGAATAGATGAGCGGAAAGGCGATCATGCTGATGATGTGGAACAGCGGATGCCATTTGCCCTGCGGCCGGCGCCCCGACACCGCGGCGTCGGCGAGGAAGACCTGTTTGAGCTCGACGTCGTGCGAGCCGGTGCCGCGCATGCCGAGCGTGTCCCAGGTGTCGAGGATCGTCACGCCTTCGGCGCTGAAAGGCAGCGCGAAGTGGAGGACGGTCGGCCCTTCGTCGGGGTCGTCGAGGACCGCGCTCGTCATCAGGAGGTCGCCCGCCTGGCAGCCGCTGGAGAAGACCTTGCGCGCGTCGATGCGGTAGCCGCCCTCGACCCGCGTCGCGGTGCCGCTGCCCTGCAGCCAGTCGGACCCGCCGCTCGACACGAGGACGAGGTTTTCGGCGGCGACGCGGCGGAGCAGCGCGTCGGTCGGCGCCTGCATATGCTGCCAGCGCCACGCGGCGACGGCGACCTGGTGACAGTGCATCGAAAAGGCGAGCGCGGTCGAACCGCAGCCTTGGCCGAGGCGGCGGACGATGCCGCAGAGCGTCGCATAGTCGAGCCCGTCGCCGCCGAGCTCGACGGGCACCGCGGCGCCGATCAGCCCGGCTTCGCGGAGCAGGGCGTAATTGTCGGCGACGAAGCGTCCGTCGCGGTCGTGCGCTTCGGCCGCGGCGGCGATCCGGTCCGCGATCCGGTCGGCGATTTCGTACCAATATTCGGGGGTCTTGGTTTGTGCTGCTACTAACATGGTCATCTCCTGAGCATCCTTGCTGGCGATGGCATGACGGCCCGGCGGCGCGGCGGATAGTTCAGGAACTGAATCGGCCCGGTACAGAAACTGAACTCGCCCGCGGTGCGACTCATGAGGTATAAGCGCCGCGGAAGGAGTGTATCATGGCGAACGCCAGTTACGGTCAATTCTGTCCGGTCGCGATGGCGGCGGAGATATTGTGCACGCGCTGGACGATCGTGCTGGTGCGCGAGCTGGCGGCGGGATCGACGCGATTCAACGACTTGCGCCGCGGCGTGCCGCGCATGTCGCCGGCGCTGCTGTCGCAGCGGCTGAAGGACCTCGAAGCCGCGGGGATCGTCCACCGGACGCCGGTGGCAAGGGAGTCGGGGGTGTTCGATTACCGGTTGACGCGTGCGGGGCAGGAACTTGCGCCGGTGGTCGAGGCGTTTGGCGTCTGGGGCAAGCGCTGGATCGACGGCGACCTGTCGCTCGAACGGCTGGATGTGCAGCTGCTCATGTGGGACATGCGGCGCGGGCTCGTCCTCGATCCCATGCCCGATCGCAAGGTCGTCGTGCAGTTCCGCTATGCCGAGCTGCCAGCCGACCGCCGATCGTGGTGGCTCGTGGTCGACCCCGGGCAGGAAACCGAGCTGTGCTCGGTCGATCCGGGGACCGACGTCGATCTCTATGTCGCGGCCGACCTCAAAACGATGACCGCGATCTGGATGGGCTATGACACGCTCGCCGCCGCCGCGAGCGACCGGCGGTTGCTGCTGACCGGCGACGATGCGCTTTCGGACAGCATCGAGGCCTGGATGGGGCTCAGCCCCTTTGCCAAGACGCGGCCGGTGGAGCGCGAGCCGGCCTAGGCGGGCTGTGGCTCCTGCGCCGATGCGGCGGAACGGCGGCGTCGGGGTAGAAGCAGCAGGGCGCCGCCCGCGAGCAGGCTGAGGTTGACGATCCACGCCATCGGGTCGGCGGCGGCGAGGCCTCCGCGCAAGGCCAGGTGGACCGCGACCGCGAGCAGGGTCAGCGCGCCGGTGGCGCGGCGGCCGATGCGCGACAGGCTTGGCGCGGAGAGGCGGATCGCGGCGAGGAGGAAGAGGGCGCAGACGACGAGCCAGGCGCCGATCGCGATGGGGGCGCTCGCGGTGGCGAGGCCGGCGACGGCGGCGGCGGCGAAGCCCGCGGGCTGGCCCCAGACGGTCGCGGCCCAAGCGCGTTCCCAACGGGGGGCGGGGCGGCCCTTGTCGCGGCGGCGGGCGAGCCAGATGTTGACTCCGCTCGCGGCGAGATAGGTCAGCGCGAGGCCGAGCGCGAAATAAATGACCTTGACGATTCCGCCACCGAACCAGCCGAAATGGAGCTGGCCCATGCCGCCGAGCAGATCCTCGCCGAGATTATTGTCCGCCGCCTTTTGCACATTGTAGAGGCTCGCGTCGCGGCGGAAGGCGTAGCTGTCGGTGCCCGCCATGCGGTCGGGCTGCTTGACGTTGAACAGCGCGGCGCCGCCTTGCTCGGTCGGATGTTCGGTGAAGATATAGGTGAGGCGGCCGCCGTCCTGCGGCAGCTTGGCGAACATGGGACGAAGGTCGAGTAGCGGCGCGGGGCGCGGATCGTCGACCGGCGGCGGCGGGAAAAAGAGCGCGTAAACCTTGTTCGCATCGCCGTTGAACATCGCCATGCCGAGCACGCCGACGATGATCGTCGTGAGCCCGAGGAAGGCGCCGGTGAGCGAGATGAAGATGTGGAAGGGCAGCGCCCAGACGCCAAGCCGGTTGTGGAGGTCGGCCTCCTGCAACCGCTTCGACCCTCCCAAGCGAAGGTGGAAGGCGTCGCGGAAGATGCGCGGGTGCGCGAGGATGCCCGAGACGAGCGAGGAGAGCAGAGCGACGCCGATCAGCCCGACAAGGAAGATGCCCCAGGTGACGGGGAGGTGGAGGTTGATGTGGAGGCGCGTGATGAATTCGGTCCAGGCGAATGCCTGTCCGGGCGCGATCTTGCCGCTGGCGTCGGCGAGGAATTCGCGGTCGGTATCGGCGTCGACGTGGAGGAGCAGGCGCGGGAAATCGGGCGAGGGGAGCGTGATATAGACATGCTCGACCCCCGGCCCGCCCGCGGCGATCGCGCCGGCGAAGGCGGTCTGGACGGCGTCGGGGGCGGCCTCGGTGATGTGCGGGCCGCTGGCGCTTTCCCAGCGCTGGAACTCGTGCGCGAAGACCGCGATGCTGCCCGAAAGGCAGATGAGATAGATGAGCGCGGCGAAGGCGAGGCCGAGGCTGCTGTGGCCGCGCAGCACCGCGCGGACGAAGCCTGCGGGGATGCGCGACATCAGGTCCTTTTTCTTCGCGGGTTTCGGGGGCTTCGGGGCGGGAGCGACGGTCATGCGAAGCCCTTCCCGATGGCGGCGGTGAAGCTGACGAGCGCGACGCCGGTGAGCACGGCGGTCGCGCGGAGGATGCGGTTGTCGGCGAGCGTCCACGCCATACATGCGCCCCACGCGACGGGGACGATGAGCCCGCCGACGACGAGGCGCGTTTGCGGTTCGCCGGGGACGAGCGCGGCATAAGCGATGCCGACGCCCATCGCGGCGATCATCCCGATCGGCCCCGCGAGCAGCCAGCGCAGCGTCTCGCGGCCTTTGGTGGTCGCGCGGTCGGACGGTTCGGGGGCGAGACTTTCGCGTGCGGCGCGGGCCTTTGCCTGGCGTACGGTGTAGCTGGCCGCGACCACGCCGAGCGCGGCGACCGGGACGAGCGCGAGCGCGATGAAGAAGCCGCGCACGCTGCCGAGTGCCCAGACGGGGCGGATGAAGGACGCGGCGATCAGCAGCCAGCCGCCCATCACCCAGCCGCGGTTCGCCCTGTCTTTCGATTCCCAGCTCTTGCGCAGCATCCATGTGCCGGTTCCCGCACCGACCAATGTCAGCAAGGCCGGTATCAGCGGCGCGCTGTCTTCCATCTCATCCCCCTTTACCGCTCCTAACTATTGACTCGCATTCGCAATAGCAATGACGGCCCCGCTCGATAGCGACATGGGGGGTCCGTCGCAATGACCGAGATTTTCAAACCTGTGCTTCTTTCCCTGCTGGTCGGGGCGGCGATGCCGGGTCGTGCTGCGGAGGCAGGCGCCGCCGCCATGACCGCCGACCCGAGCTTCGACTGGCGCGACGAGGCGCGCGCGATGATCACCGACGCCGACGGCGAATATCGCCTCGCCGCGGCGGTGGGCGGACCGATCGCGGGCGATGTGCGGCGTTTCGCGGATGATCGGGCTGGCCTTCGAAGGGCGTTTCTGAGGGCAGTCGTCCGTCCTGAAAACGTCATCCCGGAAGCCGGGATGACGTTAATGGAAACGACCGGCCTATCCTTCCCCCCAGCGAGGGGGAAGGGTCCTAGGCCGCTCAGAATTTCAGGCGCGCGCCGACATAGAATATGCGGCCATTGTCGTAGACCGCGCGCGGGCGGTCGCGGGTGCCCGAATATTGCTCGATCTTCTCGTTGGTCAGGTTCACCGCGTCGGCGGTGAGCGCGATATTGTCGGTGATGTTGACGCTGACCGACGCGTCGAGCGAGGAGAGTGCGGCCTGGTTGAGCGGCGCGGCGCGGTCGATGTCGATGAAGAATTTCGACCGGTAGTTGTAAGAGAGCCGCGCGCTGACGAGGTCATTCTCATAATAGCCCGTCAGGTTGAGCGAATGCTTTGAATTGCCCGGGATCGGGTCGCCATTATTCGCCTTGGCGTCCGAATAGGTGTAATTGACCACCGCGCCGAAGCCGGCCCAGATCGGGCGCGACACCTGGAATTCAAAGCCCTGGTTGCGCCCGCCGCCGCCGTTGCTGCGCCGGTTGATCTGATAGGGGCAGTTGAACAGGTTCGGATTGGCGCCGCCCGCCGCGACGCAGCCTGCGGGCTCGGACCCCGGGACGAACACGCTCGGCAAAGTCTCGGTCGAGGTCGTGTTGACGATGTAGGATTCGATATCCTTGTAGAAGGCGGCGAGCGCGACGATCGTCTCGCGGTCGGGATAGAATTCGAGCGACAGGTCGAGCTGATTGGCGCGAAAGGGTTTCAGGTTCGGATCGCCGCCGCGTCCGGTGAGCAAGGTGCCATTGAGGTCGACCCCGGGGGTGATGTCGACGAAATCGGGGCGCGTCACCGTCCGGCCCGCGCTGAAGCGCAGCACCATCTGGTCCGACAGGTCGATCGAGAGGTTCGCGCTGGGCAATATGTCGGTGTAGGAGCGTTTGGCGCGCGACGGGGTGAAGCCACCGAACGGGTTGGTGAATTCGGGGTTCGCGCCGCCGATGATGAAGCCGTCCGACGTCTGCTTCGTCTCGATCACGCGCACGCCGACATTGCCGCGCCAGCCCTCGCCGCCAAGCTTTGCGAGGCCATAACCGCCCCACGCCTTTTCATTGATCGAATAGGCGTTGCCGGGGACGAGGAAGCGGTCGTTTCCGGGCGACGTCGAGGCGCCATAGATGGCGCGCAGCTTGGCGGGATCGACACGCCAATAATCGCGGAGCGTGCCGGGCGACGCGATATTGTCCAGGAAGTCGCCGGGCATGCCGCCGCCGGTCGCGAAATCGGCCGAGGTGCACGGCGCGCCGTCGCAGCGAAGCCCGGGCGTGAAGACGCCGCCGTTGGTCGCGAAGCGTTCGGCGACGCGGTCGTGATCGGTATATTTCAGCCCGAATTTGAGCGCGGTGAGCGGGCCCCATTCGAGCTCCTTCTCGACGTCGAGATAGACATATTTCTCCTCATCGTCGTTGGTGACCGACTGGATGCGCCCGAAATCGGGGCGGATGCCCGCGGGATTCAGCGGATCGGGGTTCGCGAAGCTGACCTCGGGCCGGCCGCTGGTGAGGTCGTAGCTGAAGGCGCCGGGGCCGGCGAATTCGATGAAATTCTCGTTGCTCGTGTCGCCGTTCGCCTTGGTCCAGCCGGCCTTGAAATGGACCGAGAGGCTGTCGACGGGGCGCCAGGTCAGGTCGAAGTCGGCCGAGACGGTCTTGGCGACCGCTTGCCGGTCGATCGCGTCATAAACGACGCCGAAGCCCGTCGTGCCGCCGGTTGCCGAGGCGATGTCGCCCGACACGGCGACGCCGTCCTGCACCACCGCATTGCTGATCGTGCCGCCGCCGCCGAGCGCCTGTTCGCCCCACGCAATATAATTCTGGTTGAAATTGTCGGCGTTGAAGCGCGAATAAAGCCCGGTGATGTTGATCTCGAGGGCGTCCGACGGGCGGAACTGGATGCCGATATTGGCGCCGTAACGCTCGCGATCCTGTTCGAACAGCGTCGAGCCGATCAGCGTCGGAACAAGCGCGCTCTGCCCGCCGCCGACGGGGAAGGAGCGGTAGCCGAAGATTTCGAGCCCGTCGCGGCGGGTGCGGCGCTTCTGATAGATGGCGCCGACGAGGACGCCGAAACTCTCGTCGTCATTCTTCCAGCTGACGAGGCCCGAGACCTGCGGGTCGACCTTGCCCGAGAGGTCCGAATAGGCGGCCTGCACCGACGCCGAGAGAGTGAGCGGGTCGAGGTCGAGCGGATTGCGCGTGATGACGTTGATCGTGCCGCCGACCCCACCTTCCTCGACGTCGGCCTGCGGGCTCTTGTAAACCTCGAGGCGGCCGATGATCTCGGCGGGCAGGGTGAGGTAGTTGAAGCTGCGCGTCGAGGCGACCTGGTCGAGGATGAACCAGTCGGCGGTCGCGACGCTGTGGCCGTTGAGCAAAGTCTTGGTGAGGTTCGGCGCGGTGCCGCGCAGCGAGACGCGCTCGCCTTCGCCGAACTCGCGGTTGACGACGATGCCGGGGACGCGCTGGAGCGCCTCGGCGACATTCTTGTCGGGGAATTTGCCGACATCCTCGGCGGTGACGACGTCGGCGATCACCGACAGGTCGCGCTTCGCATCGATCGCTTCGCGGAGCGAGCCGCGGATGCCGGTAACGACGATTTCGCTCTCGGCCGCGGCCTCGGCGGCGGGCGCCGCGGTCTGGGCCTGCACCGCGGACGCCGCGAAAAGCATCGTACCAATGCTCGCCGAAGCAAGCCAATATCGCGCATTGGTCATGTCAAATTCCCTCCTTATCATGCCAATCGGCTATATCTGCCGATTTAGAGGGAATTTTATACGGACCAATTTTGCGGTCAATCTCCGTTCATCGCGGATTTATACCCATTCAAAACGGTGAATAGGTATTTTTGGTAACAGATTGGTATTGTTAGAATGCTTATTAGGTTGCTAACCAATTTCAGCGTGGCGACTCGCTCGCTCAGAAATCGGGAAGCGGCTGGCTGGCGAAGCCCCAGCCCTTGAGCTCGGGGCTCGCGGCGCGTTCGAGCAGCGCGGCGGCGTCCATGATCGTCCATTGGCCGGCGCTCTTCACCTCGGCGAGTTCTTCCCAGCCGATCGGGACCGCGACGGGGGCGTTTTCGCGCGCGCGCGCCGACCAGGGCATGATCGCGGTACTGCCGCGCTGGTTGCGGAGATAATCGATGAAGATCTTGCCCTTGCGCTTTGCCTTGCTCATCGTCGCGACATAGCGGTCTGGTTCCGCGAGGCTCAGCGCCTCGGCGAAGCGTTTCGAAAAATCCTTGTGCGCGTCCCAGTCGTGGCCCGGGTCGAGCGGCACGACGACGTGCACGCCCTTGCCGCCCGAGAGCATCGCGAAGCTGACGAGCCCGATGTCGGCGAGCTGGCGGCGGATGTCGAGCGCGGATTTCTTGACGTCGGCGAAATCGAGCCCCTCGTCGGGGTCGAGGTCGAACACCATGCGGTCGGGCTTTTCGAGCGTTTCGACATGGCTGTCCCAGCCGTGGAACTCGATCGTCCCCATCTGGACACAGGCGAGAATGCCGCCGGCATCCTCGACATAGAGATAATCCTCGTGGCTCCCGTCCTTCTCGCGGATCGGGACGTGATGGACATGATCGCCGAACGAGCCCGAGTCATGCTTCTGGAAAAAGCATTTCTTCGCGCGCCCCTGCGGACAGCGGACGAGGCTGATCGGGCGGCGCGCCATATGCGCGAGCATGAGCGGCGCGACGGCGGCATAATAGTCGGCGAGGTCGCCCTTGGTCGCCTTGGCTTCGGGGAAGATCACGCGCTCGCGGCTGCTGATCTTCACGTCGCTTTCCGCCTCGGGGGCGGGCTGTTTCACTTCGGGGGTCACGTCTTTCGCCTCCTTGTCCTGCCGCAGCCCGAGGAAGCTCGCATGACGCACCGATCCGCTCGCGGTAAATTCGGCGAAGGCGATCTCGGCGACGAGGTCGGGTTTCAGCCAGCGGACCTTGCGCGCCGCCACCTTGTCGACTTCGAGCGCCGCGGACTTGCGTTCGAGCTTCGCGAAGCGTTTTGCCAGATCGGCGAGGCTGTCGCTGTTGAAGCCGGTGCCGACATTGCCCTTGTAGACGAGCGTGTCGCCTTCATATTGCGCGAGCAGCAGCGAGGAGAAGGGCCGCTGCTTGGTCGATGAGGGTTTCCAGCCGACGATGATGAATTCCTGGCGGCGGGTGCATTTGACCTTCACCCAGCTTTTGGTGCGGCGGCCGAGATAGCCGGCGTCGGCGCGTTTCGAGATGATGCCTTCCTGCGCCGCGCCGCACATCGCGGCATAGAGCGTCTCGCCCGCGCCGATGACATGGTCGGCGACCGCGATCGGCGGCTGCGCATCGCGGAGCAGGGCTTCGAGCCGTTCCTTGCGTTCGAGATTGGCGAGCTTGGCGAGCGATTGGCCGCCTGCTTCGAGGAGGTCGAAGGCGAAGAAGTGGAGCGCGGTCGCCTCGTCCTGCGCGCCGTGGCCGCGCTTGAGCACCGACTGGAGCGACGAGAAATCGGGATTCCCCTCCTTGTCATAGGCGACGATCTCGCCGTCGATCAGGCAGGGCGGCAGGTTGAGCGCGGCGACATGGCGGACGAGCGGCGCGAACTTTTCGGTCCAGTCGAGGCCATTGCGGGTGTAGACGCGCACGTCGCCGCCCGCGGCGGCGATTTCGGCGCGGTAGCCGTCATATTTGATCTCGTGGAACCAGCCGTTGCCCGTGGGCACCGCATCGACGAGCGTCGCGAGCTGGAGCGGGCGGAATTTGGGCGGCTTGCCCTTGGCTGCGGGCTTCGCGACCTTTTTGTTGTGCGCGGCGGCGGCGGCCATCTTCTGCGCGAAGGCTTCGCCCTTGGCGCCCTTCAGCGATTGCTCGCCGCCCTCGTCGCCCGCGATTTCGGCCATGGTGCGGCCGGTGAGGACGCTCGTCAGCTGGCGCCCGACAAGATCGTCGGTGCCGCCCGCATAGGCGTCGTTCACCTTGCGCAGCAGCCAATTCTCGCGCTTCTCGTTCCCGCGCGGCTTCATGCGGACGAGCAGCCATTCGCCCTTCATCCGTTCGCCGTCGAGGGTGAAATGGAGATGGCCTTTCTCGATGTCCTTCGCGCTCTTGCCCGCGATCGGCGCCCAGGTGCCGCGGTCCCACAGCATCACGCTGCCGCCGCCATATTCGCCCTTGGGGATCACGCCCTCGAAATCGGCGTAGCTCATCGGATGGTCCTCGGTGCGGACGGCGAGGCGCTTGTCGGCGGGGTCGGCGCTCGGACCCTTGGTCACCGCCCAGCTTTTGAGCACGCCATCGACCTCGAGCCGGAAGTCGTAGTGGAGCCGCGTCGCGTCATGCTTCTGAACGATGAAGCGGTTGCCTTCTCCCTTTGCGACCTTGCCCGCGGGCTCGGGGGTCAGCTTGAAGTCGCGCTTGGCGTTATATTGGGCGAGGGGGTCGGGGCGGGTCATCGGGTCCAACACCCCGCGCGCGCCTGCGCAGGCAGGGGCGTATTTTCCGTCCTTTTCCTTATCCCCTTCCCGTTCGCGGAAACCGGCAGATCGGGTGGCGGGCCCCTGCCTTCGCAGGGGTACGTGAGGGGAGGGGGAGAGGGTGGCGTCATCGTCACGCCGTCAGGCCCGCTTGCGCGCCGGCGCCTTCCGGGCCGGGGCTTTTTTCGCCGGCGCTTTCTTTTCGGCTTCGGCGGGCGGCTTTTTCTTGCCCTCGACCGATGCCTTCAGGGCCGCCATCAGGTCGATGACGTTCGAGCCGCCGCCGACCGGGCCGGGTTCCTCGACATCCTCGAGTACGCGTTTTCCTTTCGCCTTCGCCTTTTTGGCGATCACACGCTTGATCGCGTCGACATAATGATTGTGATAATCCGACGCGTCGAACTTGCCCGATTTCTTGCCGATCAGCGTTTCGGCGAGATCGAGCAGATCGGCGTCGGGCTTGCTGTTTCCGACATCGCGGAAATAATTCGCCGCCTTGTTCACCTCGTCGGCATAGCGCAGCACTTCGAGAACGAGGCCCTTGCCGCACGGGCGCAGCCCGACGAGTTGTTCCTGCCCGCGGATCGACAATTGGCCGAGCCCGACCTTCTTCGTGCGCTTCAGCGCCTCGCGCAGGACGATATAGGCTTCCTCGGCGAGTTCGTCGGCGGGGACGACATAATAGGGCTTGGCATAATAGAGGATGTCGATGTCGCCCGCGTCGACGAACTGGAGCAGCTCGAGCGTGCGCTTGCTCTCGAGCTTGACCGCCTCGATCTCTTCCTCGTCGAGCAGGACATAATTGCCCTTCGACATCTCATAGCCTTTGACGATGTCGTCGGTGTCGATCGGCCCGATGCCGGGCACGACCTTCTCATATTTGACGGGCTTGCCGCTCGGTTCGTGAATCTGGCGAAAGCTGATCGCGGCGCCCGATTTGGTCGCGGCGTAGATTTCGACGGGAATCGACACCAGCGCGAGCCGAATCTGTCCCTTCCAATAGGCGCGTGCGGCCATGGCACTCCCTTTCGCTGCCCCGACTCCAAATGTTCGGCGCGGCCAGGGGTTCCGCGGATTATCCTCCCTGTCGCGAAGCGACGGGGTGGTGGCAGCGGGAAAGCCGCTGATGGAGGGGCGGTGGCGCAATCCCGCGTCCCCTCCACCATCCGCTTCGCGAACGGTCCCCCTCCCCATCGCTTCGTGACAGGGAGGAATATCAAGGATCAGAAGTCGATCGATGCCGACGCCTTGAAGGTGCGCGGGGTGCCCTGCAGCAACCTCGAACCGCTGAACGCATTGTAAGCCGAGGCCCAATAGCGCTTGTCGGCAACATTATCGACGTTGAAGCGCAGCGTCAGCGGCGTTTCGCCCAGGATCGCGACATAACGCGCGCCAAGGTCGAAGCGCGTCCAGCTGTCGAGTTCCAGCGTGTTCGCAGCATTCGCGGCCTGCTTGCCCGTATAAACCACCCGGCCGGTCAGCGTGAGCGCGGGTGCGAAAGGCAAATCCCATTCGATATTGGCGTTGGCGAGTATTTCGGGCACGCCGACCGCGTCATTGCCTTCGTTGACGCCGCCCTCGGTCCGGCGCAGCTTGGCGTCGTTGAAGGTCAGGCCGGAGATGATGCGGAGGCCATCGACCGGCTCGCCGTCGACCGTGAGCTCGACACCGCGGTTCCGTTGGGTCCCGTAATTGCCATAGATGATCGTGACGGGATCGACGAAGCTGTTGGGCTTGTCGATCTGGAATAACGCGAGGCCCGCGCTGAAGCGGCCTAAGCTCAGCTTGCCGCCGACTTCATATTGCTTTGACTTGACCGGCGGCAGCGCGGCGCCGCCGTTGATCACGGGAATATTATTGCCCATGCCGTCGTCGATCGTCGCCGGGGCGTTGGTGCCCGCGACCAGCCCTTCGATCCGGTTGCCGTAGATAGACAGGCCTTCCACCGGCTTGATTACCACGCCGAGCACTGGCGTCGCCGCCGATTCCTTGTAGCCGCTTGTCTGATCGCCTGCTTGGAAGGGCACGGGGTCGAAAAGCGGGTTACTGTCGTTATACGCATAACCCTTCGTCTTGATCTCCTGCAGGCGGAGGCCCGCAGTGACGAGGACGCGGTCGTTCCAAAAGCCCAGCGTATCCGAAACGAAGACGCTCGACAGGCGGCGGCGGCCGATCGGGAAGACGTTGTCGAGGTCGCCGCCCACAAGTTGGTTCGGCGCGGGTCGCGGTGCGACGACCGGATCGTAGAGGTTCGTCGCGTAGCCGACGAGATCGAAGTCATAGGCGTTTCGGTTGACCTGCCAGCTCACCGCGACGCCGGCGTTGATCTCGTGGCTGACGCCGCCGCCCTCGAGCTTGATGCGGATGCCTGCGGTGGCGGCTTCGTTGTTGTCCTCACGCGGGACATAGGAACCGCTGCCCGTCGCGGCGCCGGTTGCCGCGTCGAGTACGGTGATGCTCGCGGTGGTCTGGTCCTCGCGGCCGTCCCGCGCGCCGACTTTCGCATAGAGCATCGCCGCGTCGGACACGTCATATTCGACGCTGAAGGAGCCGAAGAAATCCTTGGTCAGAATCTGGCTCCACGGCTGCGAATAATTGGTGTCGGCGTCGGGGACGCGCGGTACGGCGGCACCGATGCTGACCTGTCCGCGCCAATATTCATGGTTCAGCCGCTGGTAGTTGAGGTTCAGCGCGGCGCGCAGGGGGCCACTGTCGTAGTCGAGCGTGGTGCCGAGGACGTAGCTGGAATGGAATTCGTCATCGATCGCGATATCGCCGCGCCGGGCCGCGCCGTTCATGCGCAAGCCCCATTCGCCGCCGTCGCCGAAGCGCCGCGCCACGTCGAAGGCACCGCCGAAATGCTCCTTCGATGCATAGCCTAGCGTCACGCGGTTGAGGTCGCGGCTCGCGCTTTTGGGAATGAGGTTGACGCTGCCACCAATGCCGCTGCCGCCCGGCGCAGCACCGTTCAGAAAGGCACTCGCGCCGTTAATGACCTGCACCGAGGAGAAGAGCTCGGGGGCGACAAGCTGGCGCGGGGTGATGCCATACAAGCCGTCGAAGCCGACGTCATCCGACGACAGGTCGAAGCCGCGAATAACGAAGACTTCGCCGGCGATGCCGAAGCCGAGCGTGGTGCGGATCGTCGGGTCGTTCTCCAGAACCTCGCCGAGTGTGTCGGGCTGCTGGTTGAGGATCAGCGCCTCGTTATAGCTGCGGATGTTGAACGGCACGTCCTCGGCCGCCTTGGTGCCGAAGATGCCGACATTGCCGCCCGCGGTGACTTCGGTCTGGTTGCTCCGCTGCGCGGTGACGAGAATCTCGTCGGCCGTGCGGGCCTCCTGCGCGATGGCGGGTGCGGATAGGGCAAGCGCCGCACTCGCGGCGGAGTGGCCGAGCGCGGTGCGGAAGGTCGATATGGTCACTTATAGTCCCCTTAAAAGCGCGGCCCTACCCCGCGCGACATATGATTCAGGTGCGGCGGGCGCGCATCGCCCAGCCGACGGCAAACACAGGTATGGCGAGCAGCGCCCACGAGATCGCATCGCGCCAGCCATCACCAGTCAGCGCGACGACGAGGCCGACGAGGCTGACGATTGCGAGCAGCAACGGGACGGCGAAGATCGCGCGGAGGCCGTTTCGCTTCTTCATTCGGCGGGGACCAGCTCGCCGCCGCTCTCGACCTCGCGCACCAGCGCGTCGGTGCCGAAGCGGCGCTTGCCGAGCCAGAGATAGAGGCCCGAGCCGAGTATGATCATCGTGAAGATAGTGAGGGTCGCCCAGAGCAGCTTGAGCGGCAGTGCGCCATAATCGCCGAAGTGCAGCGGCTGCGACAGTGCGAGCGCCTTCGCATACCAGGGCATCGGCCGCGCGTCGGTGAAGGCGCCCGTCTCGGCATCGATCAGCGCCGCGGTGAGCAGTCCTTCGGTCAGCGGCGTGTCGCCCTGAAAGAAGACGGCATAATGATGTTTGCTGCTGAAAGCTCCGCCGGGGAAACCGATGAACTGCGGGTTGTTGCCGGGGATTTCCTGGCGCGCCGCCGCCATCGCCTTGTCGATCGAGCCGTAATTTTCGGGCGGCAGCGCGCCCTTGCCGTCATAGGCGCGCGTCATCTCGGCGAGCTCGGTTCGCTGCCAATATTCGAAGATCGGGGTCGCGAGCGCGTTGATCACCCCGGTCAAGCCGACGACCGTCATCCACGCGAGCGCGACGATGCCGAGGAGGTTGTGATAGTCGAGCCATTTGACGCGGCGGCTGCGCGAGGTGCGCAGGGTGCCGAAGTCGAGCTTTTTCATGAAGGGCGCGTAGAGCACGACCCCCGAGACGACCGCGATCACGAAGAGCAGACCCATCAGCCCGAGAAAGAGCATTCCGGGCAGCCCCAGGAACATGTCGGTGTGGAGCTGGAGCAGAAAGTGCATCACGCCGCTTTCGTCGACGGTCGAGGTCGCTTCGCCGGTCGATCGGTCGAGGATCTGGATCGTCATGTCGGTGGCGGGCGAATCGGCGCGCGGCGCGGTGGTGACCGTCATCGACGGCTGCTCATTGTCGAAGGCCATGAACACCGGGACTTCGCCCGGGCGCGCGGCGAGCGCCTTCGCCAGCATTTCGTCGAGCGGTTTGAGGCCGGGAGCCTCGCCCGACGATCCGACCCCGGGCATGCCATAATCGGGGGTTTCTTCGGTCAGCAGGTCGATCTCGTCGTGAAAGATCAGCGGCAGGCCGGTGACGCACAGCATCAGCAGAAAGGCGGTGCAGACGATGCTCGTCCACTTGTGGATCAGGAACCATGTGCGGATGGTCGTGCGTTGCATGGAAGAAGGCTGCTGCTATTGCGAAGGAAAATCAATAGCGCCCTATGATTTGCTGCCTGACTTGGCAACCCGATATGCGTCGCCGATTCCATCGTTCGGGCCAGCTGTCCCATCGATCGGGCCACGTGGCGGCGCGTCATTTTCCCTGTTGTTTCGCTTTTCTTTCATCGCGGATTGCATATGATGGCGCTTGGGGACCGCTCGCATCGATGGAGCAAATATGCCCTTAAGCCGCGAGATGCAGCGACTGCGCGCCGAACATGCGGCGCTGGTCACCATGTCGCGGATCATCCTCGACATGGTCCGTGCCCCCCATCCGCCGCCTGCGGCCGAGCTGGCAACGGCGCGCGGGCAGCTCCGCGAAAATCTGGTCCGCCACCTGAAATGCGAGGACTGGATATTATATCCGCGGCTGATGGCGACGGGCGATCAGGAATTGATGCGGATCACCCGCGACTTTGAAATCGAAATGGGCGATCTGGCCGGCGATTTCATCGCCTATGACGATAAATGGACGAGCGAACGGGTCGCGGCCGACTGGACCGATTTCTGCCGCGAGACGGTGATCGTCTTCGACCTGCTCGCCATGCGCGTCGAGCGCGAGGAGCGCGAGCTGTATCCGCTCGCCGAAACGCTCTACGCGTCGGGCGCCGCGATCGGCATGCCGGTCATGGACGGATCGACAATTTCCAGCTGAGCGCGACGCGCCAGTCCTGATCATAGCCCGGTACCGGCTGGTTCCACGCGTCGGCGACCTCGATGCCGATGGTGGCGTTTTCGGCATAGGAAAGCCGCACGCCGCCGCCCCAGCTGCCGAGGGTGAAATCGGTGCGCGGGATCGCGGGGCGTTCGAGCAGCGTGACGTCGGCATAGTCGACGAAGCTATAGACTTCGCTCTTCGAAAAACGGCCGCTGCGCAAGGGGCGGAGCGCGAGTTCGCCGAACGCCGCATAGCCGCGATCGCCGTTCACCAGTCCGTCCTCGAAGGCGCGGCCGAAAGTCGCGCCGCCGACGCTGAAGCGTTGCGCGGCGGGCAGGCGGTCGCGCGTCCAGCGGCCCGTCGCGGCGGCGCGCACTACGAAGGCCTTGCCGATCGCCTGGTTCGCCTCGACGCTGGCATCGACATAGGCGAAATCGACCTCGCCGACCGCGGGATCGACGCGCGCGCCGGCAAAATCGAGCCCCTTGGCGCCGCCGACGCGCGCACCGACGACGGTACGGTCTTCGCTCAAACGAAAGGCGAGGCTGCCGCTGGCGGTCCATGTCTTTTCGGCGGCGATCGTCGAGCCGAAGAGCGCATTCTTCGAATCGAGATAATCGATCCGCGCCGATGCGATCAGGTTGCGCCGCGTCGCGCGGATCAGCGGGTGGGTGATGGCGAAGCCCGCGCTCCACGCCTCGCCGTCGACCGCGAGGCCCTTGGGGCGCGTGCGCAGCGCCGCGCCCGAGAGTTCGGCGCGCGTGCCGCCGGCGCCGAGCGGGGTCGAATGGCTCGCCGCGAGATAGAGCAGGGATTTGAAGTCGAGCGCGGCGGCGCCGGTGAGCCGCGTCTCGTCGCCGCTGCGCAGCAGGCTGGGGCCGCGCGCGTTCGCCTCGACGATGCCGTCGCCCGCGAACCGGCTGGTGCGCGTCGTGAAGCCGAGGCCGAGCGTCGGTTTCTTGGCATCGAGCGCGAGGTCGAGCGCGACCGCGCCCTGTTCGCTGCCGAGCGCGAGCGTCGGGGTGACGGTGACGCCCGGAATATCGGCGATATTGCCGAGCGCGCGCTCGAAGCTTGCGCGCGGCAGCGGACGCCGGCCGACGAGGGGGGAGGCCATTTGGAAGGTGAGCGGCGCGGGGCCGCTCTCGCGCTCGCCGCTCAGCGTCACCGACCCGACATAGCCCTCCGCCGATGCGACGGTGACGATGCCGTCCGACAGATCCTGTTCGGGAATGACGAGGGTGAAGAGCGCGACGCTCGACCGGTTGTAGGCGCGCGTCATCGCCGCGGCGAGCTTGGCGAGATTGTCCGAAGAGGCGGGCTTGCCGACGAAGCGCTGCGCGGCGCGGCCGACATTGGCGGGCACGCCCGCGCCGACGAAGCGGATTTCACGAATCGTGACGTCGGGCCGCGCGCCGAGTTCGACTTTGCCGAGCGAAAGCGGCTTCGCCTCCGGGTCGGGCAGCGGGTCGCGGCTACGGTCGGGGGCGAGGGGCGGGCGGCCGTCGAGCGGCGTCGCCGCTGGTTGGACGGCGAGCGCCGCGGCGGGGAGGAGCAGGGCTCCCGCCGCCGCCGCGGCACGGGCGAAGCGCAGCTGGCGCATCGGGTGCGGTTTCAGTTGCCGCCTTTGGGTTTCAGGCCGCCGAGGACGCCCCCGACGGTTCCGCTCACGCCGGTGACGAGCCCGGTCACGGCATTGCCGTCGCCGCTCGGCGTTCCGCCGGTCGCGCCGCCAGTCACGCCATTGGTCACCTGCGACAAGGCGCCGGTCGCCGTCGAGACGACATTGCCGACCAGCGCGGCGGGCGTCGCAGCGGGATTGCCGGAGGTGCCGCCGGCGAGGCCGCCGGTCAGTCCGCCGGTCGCGCCGCCGAGCAGGTTGCCCCCGGCGCCGGGCTGGAGCGTGACGAGCTGGCCGCCCGATCCGACGCCGACGGTCAAGAGACTGCCGTTCTGCTGGCCGGGCGACAGGATGCTCGCGCCGATCAGCGGCGAGACGCCGGGGGTGCCGAGCGCGGTCGCCTTGCCGATCGTCGCGGTGATCAACTGCCCCGGCGCGGCGGTCAGGCCGTCGACCAGATATTGCTGGCCATTGCCCGTCTGGACGAGCGCGACGCCGGTGTTCTTGACCACCCCGACGACGGTGCCGACGAGGTTGGTGTCGCCGGGCAGCTTGCTGTCGACCGCGCTGGCGAGCAGCAAGCCCTTGTCGGCGATCACATTGACGAGCCCGCCGGTCTTGACGAGTACGCCGCCGATCACCGGATTGACGTTGGCGGGATCGCCGGTGTTCGCGAGCAGGCCGGTGCCCGCGACGCCGCCGGGCCCGACGAGACCGCCGACCGCAAGCGCGCCGGCATCGCCGAGTGCAAGGCCGCTGCCGGCGGGGCCAGCCGGGCCGGCGGGGCCCGCAGGACCGGTCGCTCCGGTGGGGCCCGCTGGACCTGCGGCGCCGGTCGGTCCGGCGGTACCGACGCTGCCGACGCGGTAGCTTCCCGACGATTCGCACGCCGCGAGCGCGAGGCACGCCGGGATCAGAATGAGATGGGCTGGGCGAAATTCAAGACAGGACAAAGGCATGAGCAATCCCCTTCGTACATGATCTGGTCCCTGGTCTTGAGATTCTTGAAATGCGGACAAAGTTCCGCTCTTTGTTCAGATTGATTCAAGCAAAGTTAGTGTTTTAACTAATGGGGCAGGATTATCGGGGATAATTGGTCTTAAGTTAACTATTTAATTTCCTTAGGCCGGACTTATCGGTATTCCCGAAAATATTAAATTTGTTTCTATACGGGACAAGATTTCGTAAAATTGATTTAAATTATAAAGGTTCCATTGCCTTACGATACGGCCAGACCGCATCCAGAAGGGCCTATCTCGACGGGTCTTATAGCGCCGGCTATGCTGGGCCTGGGGCGCGGACATTGCGCGGGCGCATCGCGGCAGCACCTCTCCATTGACGATGCGGTCGCGCTCCCGCTAGGGCCGCGCCATCATTTTTTGGGAAACAGTCCAATGACCGATACACCGCCCGACCGCATGTCGACCAACCCGCGCTCGCCGCATTTCGACATGGAAGTGCTGCAGCGCGGCATCGGCATCCGCTTCAAGGGCGCCGAGCGCACCGACGTCGAGGAATATTCGATCTCCGAAGGCTGGATCCGCGTCGCCGCGGGCAAGTCGAAGGACCGGTTCGGCCAGCCGATGACGATCAAGCTGTCGGGCCCGGTCGAAGCCTGGTTCGAGGATGTGGCCGGCGAAGGCGACGCAGCCGCTGCGGATTGAGCGGCCGACTCCGATCGTCACCTCTTCTTCCGTCATCCCGGCGAAGGCCGGGGATCTCACCCTATCGCCATTGCGCACCGGCGAGATCCCGGCCTGCGCCGGGATGACGATTCAGGTGGAAAGTATCCCGCCCCCAAAGAGAAACCACCCGGAGCGGCAGGCCGCCCTGAGTGGCTTCATCGCTCGCCGAGCCTAGGAAGGTGGGGGGGGGGGGAGGCTCAGTTTCCGAGCGAGGCGGCGACGACTTCGAGGCCGTTGCCGGGTCTCCATTCATTTTGTGACCAGACGGGCGCCTTGAAGCTCGGCGCCTCTGCAGGGGCGCCGTCGGCGTAGATGAAACCCTCGACCGGGTTGGCGCGCAGGCCAAGGTCGCCGATCGGGGCATACCAGACGCGAACCATGCTCCAGTCGCCGGCGTCGCTCACGTCGACGACGCGGACGTCACGCTCGATCTGGCCGCGGCGGCCGTTGATCGGCGACCAATTGGCATGGTCGATCAGGATTTCGCGGTCGCCGACGATCTTCTTGACCACCGCGACATGGCCCATCGGCATGCCGCGCGTGCCGGCGAAGGCCATGACCGCGCCCTTGCGCGGCTCTTCGCCGCGCTGATAGGTGCCGGCCGCCTGCGACCACCAGGTCTTGGCATTGCCGTGGATTTCGACGCCGGATTCGGCGCGGGCAAAGGGGACGCATTGCAGATAGGCCTTCGCCGCGGCGGGAACGCTCGCGAACAGGCCGGTGACGGTCATCACGGACGCGATGGCGGCAGCCAGGTAACGACGATGCGGCATGATATGCGACCCCCCGATGCTTGTCTTCAAGCGTTGCAGGGTCTTTGCGATGCCATGCGGATTCCACCAACCGTCTAGCGACGAATCGCGCTGCGGATGCGGTGGACGGGGGAACCTTTTGTTAAGGCGTTCAATTCGTCGCTGAGAGCATTCGGCTGGCCGCCCTTCCTTTCCTCCCCCTGGATGGGGGAGGCAGCGAGACTTGCCAGCTTGCTGGCTTAGTCGCAGCGGTGGGGGTGCGGTCTCGGCCTGATACGATGGCCCGATGACGCACCATCACCCCCATCCAACTTCGCCTAATCGCTTCGCGATAAGGCTGCGTATCCTTCCCCCGTCCAGGGGGAAGGACGGAGGTTACGCCGCCGCCGTCGCCACGTCGCCGGGGCGGCGGAACAGGGTCAGCACGTCGGCCGCGGGCATCGGGCGCCCGTAATAATAGCCCTGGATATTGCTGCACCCAAAGCTGCGCAGCGTTTCGACCTCGAGCTCGGTTTCGGCGCCCTCGGCGGTCGTCGACATGCCGAGGCTGTCGGCGAGCGCGACGACGGCGCGGATGATCGCGATCGATTCGATGCTGCCCTTCGCGGCGCCGACGACGAAGGTCCGGTCGACCTTGATCGTCGAAAATTGCGTTTTCCTGAGGTAGCCGAGCGACGAATAGCCGGTGCCGAAATCGTCGAGCGACAGGCGGATCCCGAGCCCGATCAGCTGATCGAGCAGCTGTGCCGCGCCGCCGCCGTCGCGCAGGAAGACGCTTTCGGTGACTTCGATCTCAAGCCTTTGGGGAGAGAGCCCGCTCTGTGCGAGCGCCGAGACGACGACCGAGGCGAAGCTGGGGTCGGTGAGCTGGTCGGCCGAGACGTTGATCGCGACCTTCAGGTTAGAGGGCCATTTCATCGCCTCGTGACATGCGGTGCGCAGCACCCATTCGCCGATCGGCGAAATCAGGCGCGCATCCTCGGCGAGCGGGATGAAGCGGCCCGGCGACACATTGCCGAGCTTCTTGTTGTTCCAGCGGATCAGCGCCTCGAAGCCGTTCAATGTGCCGTCGGCGGCGGTCACCACCGGCTGATAATAAAGCTCGAACTCGCCGCGTTCGAGCGCGCCGCGCAGTTCCTGTTCCATCACGCGCCGCTCTTCGGCCTGCGCGTGCAGGGATGCGACATAGGCGGCGACGACATTGCCGCCCTTGTCCTTCGATTTATAGAGCGCGAGGTCGGCGTTGCGGGTCAGCGTCTCGACCGTCGCGCCGTCGGTCGGGCCGATCGCGAAGCCGATGCTGGCGCCGACGAACAATTGATGATTGTCGACCACATAGGGACGGCTGATCGTCGTGATGATCCGCTGCGCGAGGCCTTCGGCGGCGTCGGCCGACGGGACATTGTGGAGCACGACGGCGAATTCGTCGCCGCCGAGCCGCCCGCACGTCATGCCGCGCTCCATCAGCCCCTTGAGCCGCGCCGCGACCTGCGCGAGCAATTTGTCGCCGACGGGGTGCCCCAGCGTGTCGTTGACCGCCTTGAAGCGGTCGAGGTCGATCATCAGCAGCGCGCAGCGCGACTTGGCTTCGACCGCATGTTTCAGCGCACGGGCGAGATCCTCGTTGAGGCTGAGGCGGTTGGGCAGGCCGGTGAGATTGTCGAAGCGCGCCATCTTGGCGATCTGTTCGGCGGTCGCGCGCTTTTCGGTGACGTCCGAGCCGACGCCGCGGAAGCCCAGAAACTTGCCCGTTTCGTCGAGGCGCGGCGAGGCGGACAATTCCCACCAGCGCGGCATCCCGCCGATCGTCACCGGCACGATCAGGTTGGAGAAACTCTCGCGCCGCTTCATCCGCTCGGCCATGTCGTGCAGGCTCTTGGGGAAGAGGCCGGTTTCCCAGGCGTCGCCCGAAAGCGCCTGCAGCAGCGGCACGCCTTCGAGGCTTTCGGCGGTGTCGCCGAGCGCGAAGGCCAGGCGCGGCGAGACGTGGATCAGGCGGCGGCTGTTGTCGGTCTGCCACAGCCAGTCGGCCGAGGTTTCCTCGAACTCGCGGAGCAGGAGGCTGACGGTCTCGGTCTTTTCGTGCAACGTCTCTTCGGCGCGTCGGAAGCGGATATGGCTTTGCGCGAAGCGGACGCAGAAGGCGCAGAGCAGGAAACCCGCGACGAGCGCGACCGCGGCGAGCTGCGGCGCGCCGGCGCGCGTCAGCGCGGCCGCGGCCGATAGCGAGACGGGAGCGATGAACAGCGCGCAGGCGAGAGGGAGGCTGTGCGCGGCGATCGACAGGGTGACCATCATCAGCACCGCGATCGTCCACATCGACAGGACATGGTCGAGCGTGGGGGCCAGCCCCTGCAACCAGAAGGGGGCGCCCCAGAGCAGCGCCGAATAGAGCGCGTGGCGATGGCACAGCCGATATTCGGCGACTCCCGGCAATTTGGGGTCGCCGAGCGACAGGCGGTTGAACTTGCCGTAGGACCAGAGTGCGAAGGCCAGGGCGCAGGCCAGCCAGCCGCCGGCGGTGGACAGCGCCACGCTGTGGACCATGGTGAAGGCGGCGACGAACGCCATGCCGATGCCCATCAACAGGCGGAGCGAGCCGCGGCCGCGAAGCGGCGCGAGCTGAAGCTGGCGGAGGTTGCCGACATCCTGGTTTCGCGGTCCCAACCCCAACAGGGTCCGCACGGATATCTCTTCGGCAGCTATCGGATCGGTCAGCAGGCTTTTCACGCCCGCTGGTTTAGCGTGCCGGGGTTACTCGAAGGTAACTGTAACCGTGTTTCGATGCGAATTTCTGTGCCGGGCGAGGACAGGTTGGTGGCGGTGCAAGCGGGGGCGACGGCTGGTTTTGCTCGTAACCGGACGCCCTCGACCTACGCCGCCATCGCGAAAGGCTGGATTTCCCCGGCGAGATATTGCGCGCGCGCCTTCGACCGGCTGAGCTTGCCCGAGCTGGTGCGCGGCAGGGTGCGCGGCGGGATCAGTTCGATCAGGCAGTTCATGCCGGTGATCGCGCGGACGCGGTCGCGGATCGTCTCGCGCAGCGCCAGCCGCTCGGTCTCGTCGCTGGTGCGGCACTGGACGAGCACCGCGGGGGTTTCCTCGCCGCCCGGCGTCGTGATCGCAAAGGCCGCGATATCACCCGACTTGAAACCCGGCAGCTGCTCGACCGCCCATTCGATATCCTGCGGCCAGTGATTCTTGCCGTTGATGATGATCATGTCCTTGGCGCGGCCGACGATATAGATGTAGCCGTCCGACATATAACCCATATCGCCGGTATCGAGCCAGCCGTCCACCATGCAGGCGGCGGTCGATTCGGGGTCGCGGTAATAGCCGGTCATCAGCGACGGGCCGGTGCACCACACTTTGCCGACGGTCTGATCGGGAAGGGCGTTGCCCGCCTCGTCGCGGACCTCGATCACCATGTCCTTGACCGCCTTGCCGCAGTTGACGATCGCGCGATAACGCGTCGGGCGGCCGCTGTCGTTCGCGGCGCCCGACAGCTCGGTTTCCTCGACCAGTTCGACGACGATGCCCTCGCCCGGCGGCATGATGCTGACCGCGAGCGTCGCTTCGGCGAGGCCATAGCTCGGCAGGAAGGCGCTCGCCTTGAAGCCCGCATCGGCAAAGGCGTCGACGAAGCTCTGCATCACGTCGGGGCGAATCATGTCGGCGCCGTTGCCCGCGACGCGCCAGCGCGACAGGTCGAACCGGTCGGCGACATGGCTCTGGCTCGAGATGCGGCGCGCGCAAATGTCATAGCCGAAGGTCGGCGAGTAGCTGAGCGTCGTGCCTTGGTTGCGGCTGATCAGGTCGAGCCAGGCGAGCGGGCGGCGGGCGAAATCCTCGGTCTTCAGATAATCGACCGACACCTGGTTCGCGACCGGCGAGAGCAGGCAGCCGACGAGGCCCATGTCGTGATACCAGGGCAGCCACGAAATGCAGCGATCGCTGTCCTGCAATTCCATGCCGTGCGAATGCGCCGACAGATTGTTGAGCAGCGCACCGTGCGTGACCGCGACACCGTGCGGGAAACGCGTCGAACCGCTGCTGTACTGGAGATAGCAGGTCTCGTCGGTCTTTTGTTCAGGCAGGTCGGCGACCGGCGCCGCGCGCGTCTCGAACTCGCTCCAGTCGACCGGCTGCACCTTCCGCTGCTCGGCCGCCTCGACCGCCATCGCGGCGATTTCGGGCGGGAAAAACAGCATCTTGGGGTCGCAGCTCGTCAGCTGGACAACGAGCTGGCCGACATAGCTATCGCGCCCGCCGAAGCTCGTCGGCAGCGGCAGCGGCACCGGCCACGCGCCGGCGTAGATGGTGCCGAAGAAAAGCGCGGCGAATTCGGCGCCCGTTTCGGCGATCAGCGCGATGCGATCGTTCGGCTTCACCCCCGCCGCGATCAGCCGGTAAGCGGCGGCCAGCGCGTCGGCCCTGAGTTCGCTGTACGGATAGGGGCGCACCAGCTTTCCGCGCGGATCGTGGAAATTGAGCCCGCGCGTGCCGGCGGCGGCATAGTCGAGCGCCTCGCCCACGGTGGCGAAGTCGGAAAAACGGCGCGGCTGCGCGCACAGGGTCGGCGTCGGCACGAGCGCATCGGCCGAAATCATGTCGGTATCGGTCATAGGGGTTGCGACATCCCGCGATAGCGGCCGCGCGGCAACAAGCATGTCATCTTTCTGAGCCATGTGTCGGTGCGCGAACCTTCGTGTTGTTTAAACAATCGCCCATTTCCGGGCGTTATCGACCAATATGGCGGTGTTGATCGTTCTCAATCGGGCCCGACTGTGGCACAAACATGGCATATGGCCAACCGCCGCGCCCCATCCGACCGTTCAAAAAGACCTTTGGGCGCAGCCAAGCTCGACGAACTGGCGCTCGCCTATGTCGCGCGATTCGCGACGAGCCGCGCCAAGCTGACGCGCTATTTGTCCCGAAAAGTCCGCGAATCCGAATGGATAGAGGAAGGTGACGCCATGGCGGCGTGCGCGGCGATCGCCGACCGGATGGAGCGGCTCAATTATCTCGACGACCGCCAATATGCCGCGATGCGCGCGGGCGCGATGACGCGGCGCGGTCTGGGTGTGCGGCGGGTCAAGGCGCAGCTTTACGTCGATGGTATCGCCGAGAACGACAGCGGCGATGCGATCGCGGCGGCGGAGAATGCCGCGGTCGCGGCGGCGGTCGGTTTTGCGCGGCGGCGGCGGTTCGGGCCCTTTGCGGTGCGATCGAGCGACGATGCGAAGCTGCGCGAGCGGCAGATCGCCGCCTTCCTGCGCGCGGGGCACAGCATGGCGATCGCGCGCCGCATCCTCGCCGTCCCGCCGGGGGACGAAGCCGCGCTGGCGGCGCTGGACGAGGAAGCGGTGCTCGATTAGGCCCGGAAAACCACCCGGATGAAGGAAATGCCGATGCGCGCCATTTTGACCGCCCTTGCCCTGTCGCTCGCGCTGCCGATCGCGGCGTGCAGCCGCGATGCGAGCGAGGCGGAGCGCGCGGCGACGATCCCGGTGACGATTGCGATGGTGGGCAAGACCCACCGGTTCGACGTCGAGGTCGCGCGCACGGAGGCCGAGCAGGACCGCGGCCTGATGTTCCGCACCAGCCTGCCCGAGGACGGCGGAATGCTCTTTCCGTTCGCCAAGCCGCGAATCGGCAGCTTCTGGATGAAGAACACGCTGATCCCGCTCGACATGATCTTCATCCGCGCCGACGGCAGCATCGACCGGATCGCCGAAAACACCATCCCCGAATCGCTCGAACCCGTCGTCAGCGGCGGCGAAGTTTCGGCGGTGCTCGAACTCGCGGGCGGCACAGCGGCCCGACTCGGCATCGACGAAACGGCGAAGGTGACTTGGAAGGATTGAGCCAGCCTCTGTTTCCGTTTGTCCTGAGCTTGTCGAAGGACCGTCCTTCCTCCGACGCCAGCAAGAAAGAACAACCCTTCGACAAGCTCAGGGCAAACGGAAAAAGGGGAAGTGCGATGCAGCTTTGGCGCTTGCGCGACCGCTCTCCTTGGCTGTAAACGCCGCAGCCATGAGCATTTTGGGCAAGATTTTCACCTGGTGGGACGGCGCGACCGTCGGCACGCTGCTGAACAGCTGGAGCACGGGCGAGAAGGTCGGCGAGGACAGCCTCGGCAACCGCTATTTTCGCGCGAAAAAGGGCGGCCGCCGCTGGGTGATCTATAATGGATCGAACGATGCGAGCCGCGTGCCGCCCGAATGGCACGGCTGGCTGCACGGCACGTTCGACGAATTGCCGACCGACGTTCTGCCCGCCCCGCGCGCGTGGGAAAAGGAGCCGAGCGCGAATCTGACCGGCAGCGCGGGCGCCTATCGCCCTGCCGGCGCGCTCGAACGCGGCGGCCGCCGCGCCGCCGCGACCGGCGATTATGAGGCCTGGCGGCCCGGCGCCGACTGAGCCTCAGTGCGGCCGCAACCCCTCCGTATCGCGCTCCTGACGCTTGTCGCGGCGACCGCGCTGACGGCATGCGACCGGACGCCGTCGAAGGCGGGCGGCAGCGCGACCGTATCGACCGCCGCCAAATCCGAACGGGTGCCGCAGGAAGTCGGCGGCATCGAAGGCGCGACGCCGATGGCCGAGCGCGTCGCCGTCGTCGGCCTGCTCAACAAGCGCAACGGGCTGGTTCGCGAACTCGAGATGAAGCCCGGCACGTCGGTGCGCGTCGGCCGCGCGATCGTGCGGATGCGCGCGTGCGAAATGACCGCGCCGTGGGAAGACCCGCCCGAAACGGGGGCTTTCGTCCAGCTGACGGTGCAGGACCAGCGCGACGACAAATGGCGCCGCGTCTTTTCGGGCTGGATTTTCCGGGAGCGGCCCGACCGCAACGTGATCGAGCATCCGATCTATGACGTCTTCGTCAAAAGCTGCGCGATGACATATCCGGGCGGCGAGCCGGTCGAACGCTCGGCGCCCAAGACCGGCGCGGCGGCGCCCAAGGCATCGAGCGCCGCCCAGTCGCCCGCGACGAACGGCGGCGAGGGCACCGCGACCCCGGCGGCGCCTGCGCCCGCAACGACCCCGGCACCCGCTCCGGTCGCGCCGCCCAAGATCGCGGCGCCTTCGCCCCCCGCCAACACCGAATAGAGCCGCGCGAGATAGTCGGCCTGGCGGATTTCGATCGCGCCGAGGCTGGCGAGGTGCGGGGTGATGAACTGGCAGTCGAGCAATTTCCAGCCGCCGGCGATCAGCCGCGCGACGAGATGTGCAAGCGCGACCTTCGAGGCGTCGCGCGCGCGGCTGACCATCGATTCGCCGAAAAAGGCGCGTCCGAGCGTGACGCCGTAGAGGCCGCCTGCCAGCTCGCCGTCCAGCCAGCATTCGACGCTGTGCGCGTGGCCGAGCTGGAACAATCGGTCGTAACTCGCCTTGATCACCGGATTGATCCACGTCGTCGGCCGATCGCTCGCGGGCTCGGCGCAGAGCGCGACCATGTCGGCGAAGGCGGTGTCGGTGGTGACGCGAAAGCGGTCCGACACGATGACTTTTTTCAGGCTGTGCGACAGGTGGAAGCCGTCCAAGGGCAGGATCGCGCGCAGCCGCGGTTCGACCCAATGGACCGACGGGTCGTCCGCCCCGTCGGCCATCGGGAAAATCCCCTGCGCATAGGCGCTAAGCAGCAGCGCCGGGTCGATGGATTCGAAGTGCTTCAGGACTTGGGCTTCACGAATTTCAGCGTCATGCGGTCCGATTCGCCGATCGCGACATATTTGGCGCGGTCGGCCTCGCCCTCGGTCAGGCTCGGCGGCAGCGTCCAGACGCCTTTGGGATAATCCTTGGTGTCTTTCGGATTGGCGTTGATCTCGCTGCGGCCGGCGAGCTTGAACCCCGCCGCCTCGGCAAGCGCGATGACCGTGCTTTCCTTGAGATAGCCCGATTTCTCTTCCTTCGCGCTATCGTCGCTTTCGTTCAGCCGGTGCTCGGCGACGCCGAGCGTGCCGCCGGGTTTCAGCATCGCGAAGATTTGCCGGAAGGCGTTCGCGGTGTTTTCGGCGCCGCCCGATCGCCAATTGTGGACGTTGCGAAAGGTCAGCACGACGTCGGCGCTGCCGTCGGGGACTTTGGGATTGGTCCCCGCGTTCGGAAACTCCGCAAGTTTAACCGCGCCATAGACATCGGGTTTGGCGCCCTGCCATTCCTTGATCCGATTGAGCCCGCGTTCCCAAGGTGCTGCGGCATAAAGGGTGCCGCCGCCGGCCTTGGTCAGCGGGGCGAGGATTTCGGTGTACCAGCCGCCGCCGGGCCACAGCTCGACCACGGTGTCGCCGGGCTTCACGCCAAAAAAGGCCAGGGTTTCGGCGGGATGGCGATAGGGGTCGCGCGCGAGATTGGTCTGGGTGCGGGTGGGGGCGGCGACCGCCGCGGCGATCGCATCGCCGCTCTGATGGGCGGCATGACCGGCGTGGCCGTCATGCTGCATCGCGGCAGCGGGAAAGGCGATCAGGGCGGCGGCACTTGCAAGAAACGACAGGACACGCATATGGGCACCTCTCTCCTGAGGGATTCGTCTCCTTGCGGAGACCGGGGGAATGCCCCTGTTTGCGAAGGGATGCGCGGCAATGCAAGTGTCGATGCTGTCGGTGGCGATTGCGGCCGCGACGCTGTTCGGCGTCGCCGAGGTCGCCAACTGGCGCCGCAACAACCGCCGCGACGTCGACAATGTCGGTTTCATGCCGTGGCGCGGGATCGCGCTGGCATCGGCGGCGGTGGCGCTGTTCGCGACGGCGTTCGCGTTGAAGCCTTAGAGCACAGAACGTTAGATGGGCGTCGTCCAAGCCCGTTTGTGCTGAGCTTGTCGAAGCACCGTCCTTTCCTTTCGACGTCGCAAAGAAAGAACGGCCCTTCGCTAGAGATCTGCCTTGAGCTGCGTCATTGCGAGCGAAGCGAAGCAATCCAGGGCGGTTTACGCACACTCTGGATTGCCGCGTCGCCTTCGGCTCCTCGCAATGACGAAGGCTAGCTTACAGGCACGCCTCCAGATAGGGCTGGTCGAACCCGTATTGGCGGGCCTTCTCAAGCGTATAGGGGCGCAGGCCCATTGCGCGATATTCGCCGACGATCTTGCCGTCCTTGTCCTCGTCGAGATATTCGAACTTGAAGAGTTCCTGGGTGACGATGACGTCGCCTTCCATCCCGATCACCTCGGTGACATTGGTGACGCGGCGCGAACCGTCGCGCAGGCGCTTGATCTGCACGATCAGGTCGACCGAGTCGGCGATTTGTTTCGAGATCGCTTCCTTCGGGATCTTGATGTCGCCCATCAGGACCATATTCTCCATACGGCCGAGACATTCGCGCGGGCTGTTGCTGTGAAGCGTACACATCGACCCGTCGTGACCCGTGTTCATCGCGGCGAGGAGGTCGAAACATTCGGCGCCACGGACTTCGCCCATGATGATGCGGTCGGGACGCATACGCAGCGCGTTCTTGACGAGGTCGCCCATGTGGATCGCGCCATTGCCCTCGAGGTTCGCGGGGCGCGTTTCGAGCGGCAGCCAGTGCGGCTGTTGCAGGCGAAGTTCGGCGGCGTCCTCGATCGTCAGCACGCGTTCGCCGGGGTCGATCATCTTCGACAGCGCGTTGAGCATGGTGGTTTTACCCGAGCCCGTGCCGCCCGAGATGACGATGTTGAACCGGCTGGCGCCTGCGATCTTCAGCGCGGTGCACATCTTCTGGCTCATCGCGCCCCATTGGCAGAGCATGTCAAGCGTGATCGGCTTGGCCGAGAATTTACGAATCGAGATCGCGGTGCCGCGGAGGCTCAGCGGCGGGACGATCACGTTGACGCGGCTGCCGTCCTTCAAACGCGCGTCGGCGAGCGGGGTGGTCTGGTCGACGCGGCGGCCGACCATGTTGCAGATGCGCTGGGCGATCTGGAACAGATGCTGTTCGTCGCGAAACTGGATCGGCGCGATGACGAGCTGGCCCTTGCGCTCGATATAGGTCTGGTACGGACCGTTGACCATGATGTCGCTGATGTCGGGGTCGGCGAGCAGTTCCTCGAGCGGGCCGAAGCCGAGAAGTTCGTCGACGAGCACCTTTTCGAGCGCGAATTGTTCGCGGCGATTGAGCGTGATGCGGAGTTCCGCGAGCACTTCGAGGATGATCGGGCGGAATTCCTCGGTCAGCTCGTCCTTGCTGAGCGTCGCCGCGGCTTCGGGATCGACGCGTTCAAGCAGACGCGGCAACACCTGCTCCTTGATCTTGTGGACCGATGCCTCGAAACCCTGCGCCTTTTCGGGCTCGGCCATTTCGGCGGTCGAGCGCTGATTGAGCCGCTCCATCGCCTCTTCTTCGGGCGTCAGGTTCGACGGAATCGGCGGAGCTTCGGCGGGCGCGGAGTCGATCGCGGGGAATTGCGCGCCGCCGGGCACGCCGGGGCCAGTCTGCATCGGCTTCGCCACGCCAAAGGCGGGGCGGCCAGCGGTTCCGGGTCGGCGTCCGAATGCACTCATCCGTTTTATCCTGCTTCGTATCTCATGCGGGAATGCCGCCGATATGCTGGCGAACCCCCAATCCGACACGGTGAATAAAGTGGAAACTTTGACATTGTCCTAATGCGGCGGGGGAGAGATGCGGTGCGTGGAGGGAAGGCGTTTCGCGATGCCGTGCCGGTGTCGGCTTAGGGGCGGTGAGTAGACATAACACGCTCTCACTTCCGTCATCCCGGGCTTGACCCGGGATCCCGCTTTTTGAGGCATCCGCTGGCTTCGACCGTAAGCGGGACCCCGGATCAAGTCCGGGGTGACGAAGAAAGAAACGGCAGTTTCCGGCCGCAACCCGCCATCCGGCACCGCTCCCACGACATCGCCCCAAACAAAAAGGCCCGCCTTCCTGCGAAGGCGGGCCTTTTATGTGCGGGTGGC
>CBINGC010000017.1:0-70462 GCA_966250105.1 uncultured Sphingopyxis sp.
GCGTCGCTCATCGCGTCGAGAGAGAGCCTGCCCTGAAGGGATTGAGGCATCGTGACGGAGCCGGTTCTGGCAGAGTGCAAGAAGCGAGGAGGGAGCGATGTTATGGCATCGTGACCGACGAGCGACGCGGCAATCGGCCAGAACCGGCCCGCCCTGCGGGTTGCTGCTGGAGGTCTTTCGGTCTGCGTCACGCCGCTTGGACGGGCCACCGGCCCGCCCGGCGCAGCCTTCCTTGCCGAAAAACCTCCAGCGGCAATCACGATGCCTCAATCCCTTCAGGGCAGGCTCTAGGGTCAGGATCGCGGCGCGATAGCCGCCGCCCGCTACCGCCGATTCGAGCCGGCTCGCCAGCGTTTCGACCGCGGCGAAGCCATTGTCGCGCGCGAGGCAGCGGATATCGTCGATTCCCCGCACGATCTGCGCCAGCGCGCAATGCGGCAAGGCTTCGGCCAGCGCGCCGATCTGGCCGGTGATCCGGTTCTGGATGTCGAGATATGGGTCGGTCTGGTTTTGCATCGTCCACCCCCTGTCGTCGGGAAAACGATGCGCTTTTTTGGTTAACGCGCAGTTAGCGGTGGCCCGAAGGCCCGCCCTGTCCCTGTTTGCAGCGATACATGTCGCGGTCGGCGGCCGCCAATATGTCCGATTCGTTCATTCCGGTCTGCAGCATCGCAACGCCGAAACAGGCCGACAGGGCGATCTCGTGCCCGTCATAATGCGCGGGCGCCGCGGTCAGCACGTCGCACAGGCGGGTCACCTGCGCGCGCGCGCCGGCCTCGCTCGACTGATCGAGGATCAGCCCGAATTCGTCGCCGCCGATGCGCGCCGCGACGTCGGTCGCGCGGATCGAACCCGCTAGCCGCTTGGCGATTTCCATCAGGGCGAAGTCGCCCGCGGCATGACCGAAATTGTCGTTGATATATTTGAGCTGGTTGACGTCGATGAATACGACCGCGGCGCGCTCGGCGTGGCGCTCGAACCGCGCCATGCGGTGGTGGATCGCGGTCAGGAAATAGCGGCGGTTGAACAGCGGCGTCAGCGTGTCGCGCTCGGACACGCGCTCCAGTTCGGCGACGGCGATCTTCAATACGCGGTTTTCGCGGCGCAAAGCGTCGCGTTCCCGGCGTATCTCACGCAGCTGGTCCTCAATGGAGTCGATGGGTACAGCGGCGAACTGGTCGACCGCGATCCGTACCCCCCCTACGCTATCCATGCCCTGTCCCCGGCGCGCCCTACCCTCCACCGGCCACATGCCGACGGATATGAGGCGGTAACCCTAGCCGCGACTTGATACCAATCGGTAAACGCGCCCGACATCAATTGCGCGCCGTTGCTCGCACGCAAAGCAGTCGCTAGGGGGAAGGCGGCGGCGATTCATCGTCGCCCGCAGGAGGGATCGGGTGATGGGCGACAGCGCGCCGCAAGCCAAAGTCAGTGTGGGTGTGGTCATGGGCAGCCAGTCGGACTGGCCGACGATGGCGCACGCGGTCCAGATTCTCGAGGAATTCGGCATCGCGCACGAGGTGCGGATCGTCTCGGCGCACCGTACCCCCGACCGCCTCGTCGATTATGCCAAAAGCGCGGCGGAGCGCGGGCTGAAGGCGATCATCGCGGGCGCCGGCGGGGCGGCGCACCTGCCCGGTATGGTTGCATCGATGACGCGCGTTCCCGTGCTGGGCGTTCCCGTTCAGTCGGCGGCCTTGAGCGGCGTCGACAGCCTCTATTCGATCGTCCAGATGCCCGGCGGCATTCCGGTGGCGACCTTCGCGATCGGCAAGGCGGGCGCGACCAACGCCGCCCTCTTCGCCGCCGCGCTGCTCGCGAACGAGGACGCGGGCCTCGCCGAAAAGCTCGTCGGATGGCGCGAGGCGCAGACGAACGGCGTCGCACCCATTCCCGTTCGCGAGGGCTAAGGGTCCGTATTCAATTGCAGCAGCCTCGAGGTTTGAAGCAAAATGGCTCAGTGCGAGGAAAGAAGGCGCAGACATATGTCGATATTTCAAGGCTTCTTGACGAAGCAATGAGCCATTTTGATCAAATCCCTTCGGGACGCCCAAATGGCTTCCATCTCGACCCGAAAGCCGCTTGCAAGGACAACCAGTCCTTGCGGCGCGCCTTTCGGCCCGACCTGTTCGCCATTTGGGCGCCTCGAGGCTGCTGCAATTGAATACGGACCCTGACTTGCTCCCTCCCGGTTCGACGATCGGCATATTGGGCGGCGGCCAGCTCGGCCGCATGCTTGGCCTCGCGGCGGCGCAGCTCGGCTACAAGGTCCATATCTATGCCCCCGACGCCGAGAGCGTCGCGGCCGAGGTGACCGCGCACCACAGCCAGGCCGCATGGGACGACGAACCGCGCCTCGCCGCCTTCGCCGCGGCGTGCGACGTCGTCACCTATGAATTCGAAAATGTGCCCGTCGACACGGTGCGTTTTCTGTCGGGCCATGTCGCGGTGCGTCCCGGCGTCGCAGGACTGAAAATCGCGCAGGACCGTCTGGAGGAAAAGAATTTCGTTGCCGGCCTCGGCGGCCGCCCGGCGCCTTTCGCGGCGGTGCCCGACCGCGCCGCGCTCGATGCGGCGCTCGAACAGGTCGGCGCGCCCGCGATCCTCAAGACGGTGCGCATGGGCTATGACGGCAAGGGACAGGCCCGCCTCGCCACCGCCGCCGACGCCGATGCGGCCTGGGACGCGATCGGCCGCCACGCCGCGGTGCTCGAAGGCTTCGTGACCTTCGCGCACGAATTTTCGGTGATCCTCGCGCGCGGCATCGATGGCGAGGTCCGCTTCTGGGACAGCCCGGTCAACGTCCATAAAGGCGGCATTCTCGCGACGTCGAGCCTGCCGCCGTCACCAATCGTCCTCGATCAGCAGGCTGAAGCGCGCGCGCTGATGGCGAAAATCGCTGAGGAACTCGACTATGTCGGCGTTCTCACCGGCGAATTCTTCGCAACCCCCGATGGTCCGGTGTTCAACGAAATGGCGCCGCGCGTCCACAACAGCGGCCATTGGACGATCGAGGGCGCGGTGACCTGCCAGTTCGAAAATCACATCCGCGCGGTCGCCGGCCTGCCGCTCGGCAGCACCGCGACCCGGGCCTTGCCCGTCACGATGCGCAACCTGATCGGCGCCGGCATCGCGGACGTCCCCGCGCTGCTCGCCGACGAAAATTGCCACGTCCATCATTACAGCAAGACCGAGGTGCGCGAGGGACGCAAACTCGGCCACGCGACCTGGGTGGGAACCGAAGCTTCATGAATCGCCCTGAAATCACGCTGATCCTCGCGCGCGCCGCCAATGGCGTGATCGGCGCCTACGGCAAGATGGCGTGGCACCTGCCCGCCGACCTCCGCCGCTTCAAGCAGATCACGATGGGGCGCCCTATGATCATGGGGCGCAAGACCTTCGACAGCCTGCCCGCCGTGCTCGAAGGGCGCCGTCACATCGTCCTCACCCGCGATCCCGAATGGCAGGACGAGGGCGCCGAGCCGGTGGCGACGATCGAGGAGGCGCTGAAGCTCGCCAACGCGCCGCACGTCATGGTGATCGGCGGCGCCGAAATCTATCGCCTCTTCCTGCCGCTGGCCGATCGCATCGAGCTCACCGAAGTCGCGCTCGAACCGAAGGGCGACGCGGCGATCGACTATCCCGATGCCGCCGGGTGGCACGAGGCGGCGCGCGAAGACCATCCCGCCGACGATGCCGGCCGCCCGGCGTACAGCTTCGTCACGCTGACAAGGAAATAGGCCATGCGTCGCTGGCTGATCGGCATCTTGCTCGTCGTCGCGGTCGCCGCGCTCGCCTTCTTCGCCCTCGCTCCGGGCGTGCTCGAGCGCGGAATGAACAAGATCGACGGCAAGCCGCTGCCGGCTGTGAGCGAACGCGCCAAGACGCTCCACCGGACGCTGACGATCGTCGACCTGCACAGCGACACATTGCTCTGGAAACGGGACATCCTCGACCGCGCCGACCGCGGCCATATGGACCTGCCGCGGCTCGAGGACGGCAATGTCGCGCTGCAAATCCTCGCGAGCACGACCAAGTCGCCCAAGGGTCAGAATTACGACGCGAATAGCGGCGACAGCGACAATATCACGGCCCTCGTGATCGCGCAGCTCCAGCCGGTCCGCACCTGGAACTCGCTGCTCGAACGCTCGCTCTGGCATGCCGAAAAGCTCCACCGCGCGGTCGCCGCTTCGGCGGGCGAGCTGCGCGCGGTCGATGCCCCCGAGGATATCGAAGCCTTGCTCGCCGCACGAAGCGGCAAGGCGGTGCCCGTCGGCGCGATGCTCAGCATCGAGGGGCTGCACGTCCTCGAAGGCAAGCTCGCCAACTTGGGCAAGCTCTACGCAGCGGGCTTCCGCATGGCCGGGCTCACCCATTTCTTCGACAATGATCTCGCGGGATCGATGCACGGGCTCAAGAAGGGCGGGCTCACGCCGCTGGGGCGGCAGGTCGTCGAGACGATGGAAGCGAAGGGCATGATCGTCGACATCGCGCATTGCTCGAGCGCCTGCGTCGCCGACATCCTCAAAATGGCGCGCCGCCCCGTCGTGTCCAGCCACGGCGGCGTGCAGGCGACATGCAAGGTCAACCGCAACCTTTCCGACGAGCAGATCCGTGGGCTGGCCGCGACCGGCGGCCTCGTCGGCATCGGATATTGGGACGCCGCGGTCTGCGACACCTCGCCCGCGAGCATCGCGAAGGCGATGAAGCATGTTCGCGACCTCGTCGGCATCCAGCACGTCGCGCTCGGCAGCGACTATGACGGCGCCACGACCGTGCGCTTCGACACGTCGAAGCTGGTCCAGGTGACGCAGGCGCTGATCGACGCGGGTTTCAGCGACGATGAAATCCGCGCCGTCATGGGCGGCAACGCGGTCCGCGTGCTCAGGGCCGGGCTCATCCCGCTGACGCCGCCATCTCCATGATCCGCCTAGACGGCCACGACCGCATCGAAGGGCCCTTGCGCGGCGGTGTGATCGCGCTCGGCAATTTCGACGGCTTCCACGCCGGGCATCAGGCGGTCGTCGGCCGCGCCGTCCGCCATGCGCAGGACGAGGGCCGCCCCGCGATCGTCGCGACCTTCGACCCGCATCCGGTGCGCTTCTTCAAGCCCGACGTCCCGCCCTTCCGCCTGACCACGCTCGACCAAAGGCAGGAATTATTCGCCGCGGCGGGCGCCGACGCGATGCTCGCCTTGCCCTTCGACGCCGCGCTCGCGGGCACGACAGCCGAGGATTTCATTACGAAGCTGCTCCTCGATCGCTACGGCGCCGCTGGGGTCGTGACCGGCGCCGACTTCGTCTTCGGCAAGGGCCGCGGCGGCGATGTCGTCACGCTCGCCGACCATGCGCGCCGCCTCGGCTTCTTCACCGAAATGGTCGCGCCGGTCGACGACACGCAAGAAGTGATCTCGTCGAGCCGCATCCGCGAAGCCCTCCAAACGGGCGATTGCGAAGCCGCGAAGCGCCTGCTCACCCGCCCCTTCACCGTGCGCGGCATCGTCCAGCACGGGGACAAGAACGGCCGGCTCTTAGGCTTTCCGACCGCGAACCTCGAAATGGGGCAATATCTGCGCCCGCGCTACGGCATCTACGCCGTCACCGGCCGCCTGCCCGACGGCCGTATCCTGAAGGGCGCTGCCAATTTGGGCATCCGTCCGAGCTTCGACCCGCCCAAGGAATTGCTCGAACCGCATTTCTTCGACTTCGCCGAGGATCTCTACGAGCAGGAAATCGACGTCGCCTTCCACGCCTTCATCCGGCCGGAGGCGAAGTTCGACGACATGGACGCGCTGATGACGCAGATCGCGGCCGATTGCGACGCGGCGAAGCGGTTGCTGGCCGACATCTAATCCCTCTCCCTTGCGGAGAGGGCAGTGAGACTTGCGAGCTTGCTCGCTAGTCGCAACGGGTGAGGGGTCGGCGCGTTATCGATATGACGCTACCCCCCACCCAGCTTCAGCTAGGCAGCAAGCTGCCAAGCTTGCGCAACCCTCTCCCGCAAGGGGAGAGGGGGATGGGGGACGACATGACGCAGGACGACTGGGCCACCGCGCTCGAAGGCCCGAAGAAAAAGCCGATGCGCCGCGGCACGAAAATCGCACTCTGGCTCTTCGCCGCGCTCGTCGCGTGGTTCACGCTGTCGAACGCGAGCTTCCTTGCCCCCGATCCCGTCGGCAAGCCCACACTCATCGCGCACCGCGGCGTCTATCACCTCTATGACAAGCGCGCCGCCTTCGGCCGCGACACCTGCACCGCCGCGCATGCCTACCCGCCGACGCACGAGGTGTTCGAGAATACTCCCGAATCGATGCGCTGGGCGGTCGGGCTCGGCGCGAACATGGTCGAGGTCGACGTCGCGCCGACGAAGGACGGTCGCATGGTGCTGTTCCACGACTGGACCGTCGATTGCCGGACGAACGGCAAGGGCGACACGCGCGATCTGACGCTGGCGGAGCTCAAGGCGCTGGATATCGGTTACGGCTATACCGCCGACGGCGGTAAGAGCTTCCCCTTGCGCGGCAAGGGCATCGGCAAGATGCCGACCGTAGAAGAAGGCCTCGCCGCGCTTCCCGTCCACCCGATCCTCTTCAACTTCAAGTCGAAGGATGCCCGCGAGGCCGACCAGCTCTTCGCGATCCTCAAAGCATCGGGCCGCGACAGCGCGCAGATCGGCGACGCCTTCTACGGCGCCGAACGCCCGGTGAAGCGGATGCGCGAACTGCTGCCAAACAACTGGTCGTTCGATCTGCGGCGCGAGGCGCTGGCCTGTTCGAAGGATTATGTGACTTACGGCTGGACCGGCATCGTCCCCGAAAGTTGCCGGAACGGTGTGCTTGCGATCCCGATCAACTATCAATGGGCCTTCTGGGGCTGGCCCGACCGGCTGATCGCGCGCATGGACAGCGTCGGCGCGCGCGTGATCGTCTTCGGCCCCTATGAAAAGGGCAAGTCGAACGAAGGCCTCACCACGCCGCAGCAACTCGCCAAAGTGCCCGCGAGCTTCAACGGCTATATCTGGGTCGAGGATATCCGCGAGGTCGGCCCGGCGCTGCGGCCGCGGCAGACGTGAAACCCTCTCCCCTTGGGGGAGAGGGTAGCGAGACTTGCGAGCTCGCTCGCTAGTCGCAGCGGGTGAGGGCTTGTCCGCGACGTCGATACCCTCACCCAGCTCCAGCTAGGCAGCAAGCTGCCAAGCTTCCACATCCCTCTCCCCCAAGGGGAGAGGAAGGTTTGCTCCCACGCAAATCTGCGCTAAGCGCCCGGGCCATGACCGACGCTCCCGACTACCGCGACACCGTCTTCCTGCCCAAGACCGACTTTCCGATGAAGGCCGGCCTGCCGCAGAAGGAACCGCTGATTCTGGCAAAATGGCTCGAGGGCGATCTCGAGGGGCAGATTCGCGCGTCGCGCAAGGGCCGCGACCAGTTCATCCTCCACGACGGCCCGCCCTACGCCAATGGCGACATGCACATCGGCCATGCGCTCAACCATATATTGAAGGACATGGTCGTCCGCACCCAGACGCTGAAGGGCAAGGACGCGCCTTACGTCCCCGGCTGGGACTGTCACGGCCTGCCGATCGAGTGGAAGGTCGAGGAGCAGTATCGCAAGAAAAAGCTCAACAAGGACGAGGTTCCGGTCGAGGAATTCCGCGCCGAATGCCGCGCCTATGCCCAGCATTGGGTCGACACCCAGCGCGAGCAGCTGAAGCGCCTCGGCATCGGCGGCGACTGGGACCATCCGTACCTCACGATGGATTATGAGGCCGAGGCCACGATCGTGCGCGAACTGCTCAAATTCGCCGCGAACGACATGCTCTATCGCGGCGCCAAGCCGGTGATGTGGTCGCCGGTCGAAAAGACCGCGCTCGCCGAAGCCGAGATCGAATATGAGGATATCGTCTCGACCCAGATCGACGTGGCGTTCGAGATCGTCGAGAGCCCGATCCCCGAGCTGGTCGGCGCGCATGCGGTGATCTGGACGACGACCCCGTGGACGATCCCGGTCAACCAGGCTTTGGCTTATGGGCCGGAGGTTGAGTATAGCCAAGTCGTTGTTCACATCGACTGGCAGGACGACTGGAACGACGACGAGCCGTATCCAGAAGGCGATCCGCGCCGGATCGCTGTAGAGAAATTCAACAACGACGGGTTACGTTTCCTCGTTGCTTCCGACCTGCTCGACTCTTTCACGAAGCGACTGGAGCAGTCCCTCCCGACACTTCTGGCCGATACCGGATGGACCGATATCCGCGTCGATGAAGCTTATATCCTGTCGAAGCACAAAGGCTCCGACCTCGCCGGCACCATCGCGCGCCATCCGATGCACGCGCTCGGCGGCTTCTTCGCGCGCCCGCGGCCCTTCCTGCCCGGCGATTTCGTCACCACCGACAGCGGCACCGGCCTCGTCCATATGTCGCCCGACCATGGCGAGGATGATTTCGACCTGTGCAAGGCGAACGGACTCGATCCCGTTTTCGCGGTCGAGGGCGACGGCAAATATCGCGAGGACTGGGGCTGGCTCGGCGGGCAAGGGTCGGTGATCAACCCCAAGTTCAACGCCCCCGACGGCCCGATCTGCTCCGACCTCCGCGAAGCCGGCGCGCTGCTCGCGGCCTCGGCCGACTACAAGCACAGCTATCCGCACAGCTGGCGCTCGAAAGCCAAGGTCATCTATCGCTGCACCCCGCAATGGTTCGTGCCGATGGACAAGGTGATGACGCACATCGAGCCCAAGGCGCCGCGCGAGCAGCGCTGGGAGTCCGAAGGCGGCGCGATCAACCCCGCCGAGGAAGGCCTGTGCGACGCCCCGACACTGCGTCAGGCCGCGATGCACGCGATCGATCGCACGCGCTTCGTCCCCGAAAAGGGTCGCAACCGGATCGGGTCAATGGTCAAGGACCGCCCCGACTGGGTGCTGAGCCGTCAGCGCGCGTGGGGCGTGCCGATCACGCTCTTCGTCGACCGCAAGACCGGCCATTATCTCAACGACCCGGTCGTCAATGACCGTATCGTGGCAGCCGTCCGCGAAGGCGGCGTCGACGCATGGAGCGACACGCGCGCGCAGGAATATCTCGGCGACGCCTACAACGCCGCCGATTACGAGCGCATCACCGACATTCTCGACGTCTGGTTCGATTCGGGCTGCACCCACGCCTTCGTCCTCGAAAGCGGCCGCTGGCCCGCGCTCGTCCGCCACGACGGCGGCACGCATAGCGCCGACCTCTATCTGGAAGGCAGCGACCAGCATCGCGGCTGGTTCCAGTCGTCGCTGCTCGAGTCGTGCGGCACGCGCGGACAGGCGCCGTACAAGGCCGTCCTCACCCATGGCTTCACGATGGACGCCAAGGGCCTCAAAATGTCGAAGTCGCTCGGCAATACGATCAGCCCGATCGACCTGATGCGCGACTATGGCGCCGACATCTTGCGCCTCTGGGCGCTGTCGGTCGATTTCACCGAGGACCACCGCATCGGCAAGGAGATCCTCGCCGGCGTCGCCGACCAATATCGCAAGCTCCGTAACAGCTTCCGCTACCTGCTCGGCGCGCTGGACGGCTTCACCGAAGAGGAACGCGTCACCGACGTCGCGGCGATGCCCGAACTCGAACGCTATATGCTCTCGCTGCTCGCCGAGCTCGACGCGAAGATGGCGCGCGCGGTCGATGATTTCGACTACAACAGCTACACACGCCTGCTCGCCGATTTCTGCAACGAGGATCTGTCGGCCTTCTATTTCGATATCCGCAAGGACGTCCTCTACTGCGACCTCGGCCCCGCCGCACCCCTCGGCACCGACACGCGCCGCGCCTATCGCAGCGTGCTCGACACCCTCTTCCACGCCCTGATCCGCTACGCCGCGCCGGTGCTGGTGTTCACGAGCGAAGAGGTGTGGGGCACGCGTTATCCGGAAGCGGGCAGCGTGCATTTGCTGGAATGGCCCACGCCCCCCAACCTTCGCCATCCCCGCGAAAGCGGGGACCCAGAGCCCGCGTCGGTTGACCCCACCCTGGGTTCCCGCGTTCGCGGGAATGACGAGTTGAAAGAAAAATGGGCGCAAATCCGCGAAACCCGCGCGCTCATCACCGAACGCATCGAACCGCTGCGCCGCGAAAAAATCATCCGTTCCAGCCTCGAAGCCGAGGTCTGGCTTCCAAGTGAAGGCGGCGACGTCGATTTCGAGGAAATTTTCATCACCTCGACCGTCCATCGGGGCGATTGGGACGTGAAGCGCACCGAAAACCACAAATGCGGCCGCTGCTGGCGCCACCTGCCCGAGGTCGAAACCGACGGCAGCTTGTGCAATCGCTGCGACACGGTATTGACCTCGGCATGAGCAGCACACGTTCGCCCTATCTGCGCTTCGGCCTGATTTTCGCCGCCGCGGCCTTCATCCTCGACCAGATCGTCAAATGGGTCGTCACCGTCCCGCTGTCGCTCGAACCCAAGGGGCAGATCGAGCTTACGAGCTTCTTCAACCTGACCTGGGCGGAAAATTGCGGCATTTCGCTGTCGATGTTCGCAAGCTGCACCGACACGACGCGCTGGACGCTCGTCGCGGTGACGGGGATCGTCGCCGCCGCGGTCGCCTTCTGGATGACGCGCGAACAGGCGAAGGGCGACGTGATCGCGCTCGCGATGATCCTCGGCGGCGCGCTCGGCAATATCGTCGACCGCGTGCGCTTCGGCTATGTCGTCGACTTCGCCGACCTCCATTTCGGCGATTTCCGCCCCTTCATGATCTTCAACGTCGCCGATGCCTGCATCACGCTCGGCGTGCTTTTGCTGGTTGCGCGCGCGCTGCTCTTGGGCGAAAAGGCCCCAGCCGCGGACGCCAAGCCGTCCGCCGAGTAAACGGGGCGCATAGGAGTTTTTTGACGTGAACCGGACCACCGCCATCCTGGCAGCCTCGATTCTTGCCACCACCCTGTCGGCCTGCGGGTCGAACAGCCTGTTCAGCCGCGACCGCCCCGACGAAATGATGGTGTCGCGTCAGGCGCCGCTCGTCGTGCCGCCCGACTTTTCGCTGACCCCGCCCGCCCCCGGCACCGCGCGCCCCGGCGGCGAATCGACCGCCGAACAGACGCTGCGCGCGCTCTTCGGCGGCGCGTCGCAGCGTAGCGCGAGCGAGACGCAGATCATCGGTGCCGCCGACGGCGCGCGCGCCGACCCCGGCATCCGCAGCGAGGTCGGCAGCGCCGGCACCCAGGTCGTCGACAAGGGCCTCGTCGTCCGCGACATCCTCGCCGCCCCCGAAGGCGACGGCCGCGACGCCCAGGCGGCGATCCCGGGGGCGTAAGCCCTCCGTTCCGGCAACGGAATCAGGGGCGGCCTCGGCCGCCCTTTTCATGCCCGGGCGCCTAACTGAACAGGCTCGACAGGATCAGCATTACGGCCAGGCTTTCGACCATCGCGCGCGATGCGTGGCCGAAGGCTTTCAGGCGCCCGCATTTCAGATGCTGGTTGAACCAGGCGGTTTGCAAAAAGCCGAACCACAGCAGCGCGAAAAGCACGAGGGCCCCGCCCGCGAGCACCGACCAGTCGTGCGCGAGCTTTATCAGGATCACCGCGCTCCCCAGCATCATCGCCAGCACCGCGGCGACATAGCATTGGCTGTAAAAGGGCGCGCGCAGCGTGTCGCGATTGACCTGCAATGTCTGCGCGCGGACCATCCGCGTCGCCATCATCACCGGGAACAGGCTGTAGCTGACGATACGCAGGATGATCAGGTCGGTGTTGGTGCTGACCAGAGCCGACAACCCGACCTTGCGCGCGACCACCGCATCATTGCCAATCAGCGCGATCTCGGCGGCGTGGACCAGGATCAGCGACAGCAGCAGGAACAACGGCGGGCTCAGCGTATCGGTATATTGCTGGTCGGACGCATCACCCTGTTCGACGTCCGAATAATCCATCATCTTCAGCGGCCGCACCAGCGTGCGCCACAGCGTGATGGGGTAGAAGACCAGCCACGACATCACCTCGTACAGCAGCTCGTCGAGCGATTGCAGGAGGTTGAAGAAATTCATACCGCCGACCGTGCCAGCAACCGACGGCCGTCCGACAGCCAGCGGGCATAATTGCGCACCGTCGTCGTCGCGCCCTGCGGCCAGTCGGGGAAATCATCGTAACTCACGGCGAAGGCCACGCAGAAATCGTCGAACCAGTCGCTCTGATTTTCCGGATCGATCGGCATGTCTTCCAGATAATCATCATCTGGATGCGGCGTGAGCTCGACGCCCCAATGGGAATATTCTTCGGTGAATATGGTCCAGACGAACTCGGCAACGTCGCCTTCGCAGTCGTCGCTAAGAAGTTCGATAAAGTCGTTGCGATCCGGACTCGGTCGCCGGGCGGCCAGTGCGATCGCCTGCCGCTTCCATTTCCGGGACGTGAAAGCCCACAGCAGCAGATATAGTCCGACGCAACCGGCGGCGAACCACCAGCCGTTCAAGCCCGCGCGCCCGCTTCCTCGACGCCCGCGCTATTGTGGCGCAGCGCTTTCAGCACCGTATCGACGATCTGCGGCGCGTTGAGCCCCGCCGCGTCATATTGCAGTTCGGGCTTGTCCTGATCCTGAAAGACGTCGGGCAGGCGCATCGTGCGCAGCTTCAGCCCCGCATCGATCAACCCCTCGTCGCTCGCCAGCGTCAGCACATGCGCCCCCAATCCCCCGATGCTGCCTTCCTCGATCGTCACGCAGACCTCATGGCCCGCCAGCGTCTTGCGGATCAGTTCCTCGTCGAGCGGCTTGGCGAAGCGGAGGTCGATCACGCTCGTCGACAGCCCGCGCCCTTCGAGCGTATCGGCGGCCTTCAGCGCCTCCGCCAATCGTGTGCCGAGCGAGAAGATCGCGACGGTCTTGCCCTGCCGCACGACGCGCCCCTTGCCGATCTCCAGCTTCTCCGGAACCGCTGGCAGCGGCACGCCCGTCCCGTTGCCGCGCGGATAGCGGAAGGCGATCGGGCCATCGTCATATTCGGCGGCGGTATAGGTCATATGGACCAGCTCGGCCTCGTCGGCCGCCGCCATCACCACCATATTGGGCAAGGTCGCGAGATAGGTGACGTCGAACGAGCCGGCGTGCGTCGAACCGTCGGCGCCGACCAGCCCCGCGCGGTCGATCGCGAAACGCACCGGCAGATTCTGGATCGCGACATCGTGCACGACCTGATCATAGGCGCGCTGGAGGAAGGTCGAATAGATCGCCGCGAACGGCCGCATCCCTTGCGCCGCGAGCCCGGCGGCAAAGGTCACCGCATGCTGTTCGGCGATGCCGACGTCGAAGGTCCTTGCCGGATGCGCCTTGGCGAATTTGTCGACCCCGGTCCCCGACGGCATCGCCGCGGTGATCGCGACGATGCGCTTGTCGGTCTCGGCGAGCTTGGCGAGCGTCTCGCCGAAGACATTCTGATAGGCTGGCGGTCCCGGCGGCGCCTTCGCCTGTTCGCCGGTGATGACGTCGAATTTCTGCACGCCATGATATTTGTCAGCGGCGGCCTCGGCGGGGGCATAGCCCTTGCCCTTCATCGTCACCGCGTGGATCAGCACCGGGCCATGCTCGCTGTCGCGGACATTTTCGAGCACGGGGATCAGATGGTCGAGATTATGCCCGTCGATCGGCCCGACATAATAGAAGCCGAGTTCCTCGAAGAGCGTCCCGCCCATCGCCATGCCGCGCGCGAACTCGTCGGTCTTCTTCGCGGCCTTGTGCAGCGGGTGCGGCAGCTTGCGCGCGAAGCGCCGCGCGATCTCGCGCAGCTCGACGAACGGCCGCGACGACACGAGCTTCGCCAGATAGGCCGACAGTCCCCCCACCGGCGGCGCGATCGACATGTCATTGTCGTTCAAAATCACGATCAGCCGGTTGCCCGCCTGCTGCGCATTGTTCATCGCCTCATAGGCCATGCCCGCCGACATCGACCCGTCGCCGATCACCGCGATCGCGCGGCCGGGTTGGTCCTTGAGCTTGTTGGCGATCGCAAAGCCCAGCGCCGCGCTGATCGAGGTCGACGAATGTGCCGCGCCGAACGGATCATATTCGCTCTCGCTGCGCTTGGTGAAGCCCGAAAGCCCGCCGCCGGTCCGCAAGGTCCGGATCCGGTCGCGGCGCCCGGTGATGATCTTGTGCGGATAGCATTGGTGGCCGACGTCCCACACGATCTTGTCGCGCGGCGTGTCGAACACATAGTGGAGCGCGGTGGTCAGCTCGACGACGCCGAGCCCCGATCCCAGATGGCCGCCCGTCGTGCCGACGGCCGAGATCATCTCGGCGCGCAATTCATCGGCGAACTGGCGGAGGTCTTCGGGCTTCAGCTTGCGGAGGTCGGCGGGGACATCCACCGTGTCGAGCAGCGGCGTATGCGGACGATCGGTCATCGCGCCGTCATAAAGATAACCGCCGATAGTGTCGAACGAAAAGGGATCAGTCGCCGCCCTCTTCCTCGCGCCGCTTCGCCGCATCGACCTGCGCGTAAAGCCCGCGCACCATCAGGTCGGTGAACACCAGCATCACCCCGACCATGCCGAGGAACAGCGCCACCGCGACCGCGGGCAGCGGTCCGACCGTCTCGACACCCTCCTTCTTCATCGCCGCCGCCAGCAGCGCGGCCGCCGCCATGAAGCCATAGCCGATCAGGCGCGGAATCCGGCTCATGCGCATCGAAACCCGGGCAGCTCAAGGGAACCAATGAGACGGCGGGGGAATATGAAAGCGGCGAAGGAGCATTGGTGCATGAAAGCCACATGCGTCGAAATGCGTGCTTCGGCAAGACGAAGCCGTTGCAATGGCGGCCCGTTTACTTACACCCCCGTAAGGAGGGGGCAAAATATACAGGAACCGGACGCTTATGCCCGATTTGACCATGGTGTTTCGCATAACGCGTCCAATTGCGCTCCTCATTCCATTCATCGTCGCAGCCGCCGCCGTCCCCGCCGCTGCCGAAGAGGCGCCGCTCCCCTATGATCTTCCGGCCTCCGCGGCCGACACCGCGCTCGCGGCGGGTATCGAGGAGGCGCCGGCGCGCTACCTCCAGAACACCGAGATCGACGAGAATATCGTGCTGCCTCCCGCGCGGCCGCAGGACGACGATCCCGAACGCACATGGTCGCGCGACTATTTCGCGGTCGCCGTGGGGGTCTTGAACACGCCGAAATACAACGGCTCCGACGATCGCCGCACCCTGCCGGCCTTTTACTTTCGCGGCAGGATCAGCGGCTTTTCCTTTTCGACGCGCGGCACCAATCTCCAGGTCGACCTGATCCGCCAGCGGCGGGGGCAAAAGACCGATTTCAAGTTCGGCCCGACGATCAGCCTGCGCGGCGACCGCAGCGGCAAGATCGACGACCCGCAGGTCGCGGCGCTCGGCAAGCGCAAGGTCGCGGTCGAAATGGGGCTGTTCGCCGGGGTCAGTCACACCGGCGTCCTCACCAGCGCCTATGACCAGATCGGCTTCCGCATGTCGGCGTCAAAGGATATTTCGGGCCGCCACGGCAGCTGGACCGCGTCGCCGACGATCGATTACGGCGGCCCTCTGTCGAAGCGCGCCTATCTGGGCGTGTCGGCTTCGGTGAATTTCTACGGCAAGGGCTTCGGCCGCTATTATTACGACATCGATGCCGAGGGCAGCGCCGCGAGTGGGCTTCCCGTCTATGACGGCGCGGGGCGCAAGGCGACTGCGGGCAAATATACGCTGGGGATCGCCGGCGCCTATGCGCTGTCGGGCGACTTGCGCAAGGGCTTCACGCTGATCGGCGGCGCGCAATATGGCCGCATCGCCTCGCGCTTCGCCAAATCGCCGATCGTGGCGGACGTCGGCAGCGCCGACCAATGGCTTTTCGGCGGCGGGCTCGCCTATCAATTCTGACGGGGTTTCGGCCGGTAGTTGCCGTCGCCTCGAGCGGTGAGCCAACTTAGAATCCGCATCCCCGAGCGAAGACGAGGGGCTCGTTCGAGCGGAGCGAGAACCGCGTAACTACGCTGCCTCGACTTCGCTCGGCATGGCCCCTCGTCTTCGCTCGGGGATGCGGTCTATTCAGTTTCCCTTTGGTAGGGCAATGTCCGCTCTCCACCCCGAAGCCCCGATCCCCGACACGCAAAAAGGGCGGCACGCGGCCGCCCTTCCGGATCCCCTTTTTCCACGGGGATGACGCATGTCAAACCGCGCAGCTCAGCCGCGCGGGAGATACGTCACTTGATCTTGGCTTCCTTGAACTCGACATGCTTGCGCACGCGCGGGTCGTATTTCCGCACCGTCATTTTTTCGGTCATCGTGCGCGGGTTCTTTTTCGTGACATAGAAAAAGCCCGTGTCGGCGGTGCTCACCAGCTTGATCTTGACGGTCGTCGGCTTGGCCATGGCCCTATTCCTCGAAATGACTGCACATCCGCCGGAGGCCCGATGGATGCGGCGGGACTAGGGGCCCCGACGTTGGTGTGAAAAACATGAAAGGGCGCCGCGCGAGGCGCCGCCCTCCAATATCCGGGCGCCTTTGGCGGGATTCGGCCTTTCTGTCAAGCGAAAGCGAAGGGCGGGCGGCACGATCGCCCGCCCGCCCGGGAGGGGTCCGTTGTGGGTCCTCAACCGTTCCGTATCTCGAAGCGGACGGTCATCACCTTCCAGCTTTCCTCGGGCACCCCGCCGCGCGTCGCGGGCTTGAAACGCCATTGGGCGAGCGCCCGGCGCTTCGTCGCCTCGAAAAAGGCGGGGCTGTCGGCGCTGATCAGCTCGACCGCCTTGACGCGCCCGTCGGTGCCGATCAGCACGCGGACCTTCGCCGTGCCCTCGATCCCGCCGCGTTGCTCGCGCGCCGGATAATCGGGCTGAAAAGCGCCGGCAAAGCGCGGATCAACGTCGGCGAGCACGAGCTTCGGCTTGGGCGGCGCGACGGGCGGATCGAGCGGGACCGACGGCCCGGTGCCCGTCCCCACGGGCGGGACATAGGGCGGAAGCGGCGGCGCCTCGGGCGGGTCCTGCACCACCGGCGGCAGCGGGCTCGGCGGCGCGGTAAATTGCGTTTGCGGCGGCTGTGTCTGGGGTTCGGGATCGGGCCGGGGTTCGGGTGGGGTGGGTTTGGGCAGCGTGATCGATGTCCATGGCGGCGTGACGGTCGTCGGCTTGTCCTCGACGATCATCGGCGACAGCGCCACCGCAATGACCAGCGCCGCGGGCAGTCCCACCGCGAACAGCGCCGCGAACGGGTGATGGGTCCTCTCGGCGCCATAGCTGCCGCGCGCTTGCTGCGCCGGGGCGGCGGCCGGGGTTGTTATCGCCTCGGGCGCGGTCACAATCGCCGAAATCAGGGGTATGAGGGTCATGGCATCTCTCCTTGCCTGTCGACCCGGCCCCGGCGGCTGTCGACCGCCGCCATCAGCCCGGTCACGCAGTAATGATGTTATACCATTACCTCCTTGTCAAGCCGATTGCTTGACTCTGTCCTCCCCTGCGCGCGCCTGCGCAGGCAGGGGCCCATCTCCTGCCGCAGGCCTTCAAGCAGCGGTGTTGGGCCGAAAACCTCGTTGATGGGCTCCTGCCTTCGCAGGGGCGCAATAGCGGCTTTCGTTATGAGCCGCCCGCCGCCGCCAGCCGCGCGACCGCTTCGTCCTTGTCGATCAGCGGCAGCAGCTCGGCCATGTCGGGCCCATGATCGCGTCCCGTCAGCGCGCGGCGCAGCGGCAGGAAGAGCGCGCGGCCCTTTGCCCCAGTCGCCGCCTTCACCGCGCCGGTCAGCGCATGCCAGGGGTCGTTCGTCCAGTCGATGCCCGGCGCGGCGGCGGCCGCGGCGGCGAGCACCGCGCGGTCGCCCGCATCGGCGGGCGGCGGCGGTGCGAGCGGCCCGTCGAACACCGGCAGCCACTCGGCCGCCTCGGCCACCGTCATCAAATTCGGGCGAATCGCATTCCAGCGCGTCTCGCTGATCGCGGCGGGGAGCCGATCGGCGACCGCGGCGTGGTCGGTGTGATGCAGAATCTTCTGATTCAACAGCGCCAGCTCGGCCTCGTCGAAGCGCGCCGGCGCCCGGCCGAAGCGCGCGAAGTCGATGCTTTCGATGAGCGGCGCGGGGGAGGTCACCGGCTCGACCGGATCGCTGGTGCCGAGCCGCGCGAGCAGCGCGACGAGCGCGATCGGCTCGATCCCTTCCTCGCGCAGGCTCGCCATGCCGAGCGAGCCCAGCCGCTTCGACAATTTGCCCTCGGTCCCGACGAGCAGCGCCTCATGCGCGAAGTGCGGCGGCGTCGCGCCCAGCGCCGCGAACATCTGGATCTGCACCGCGGTGTTCGACACATGATCCTCGCCGCGCACGACATGCGTGATCCCCATCGCGATGTCGTCGATCACGCTCGGCAGCAGATAGAGCCAGCTGCCGTCGGCGCGGCGCACCACCGGATCGGACATCGTGTTCGGCTCGAAATGCTGCGGCCCCCGGACCATGTCGGTCCATTCGATCGGCGCATCATGGTCGAGCCGGAAGCGCCAGTGCGGCGCCACGCCTTCGGGAACCGGCGCGCCTTCGGGCTTGCGCTCGTAAACCGGCGGCAGCCCGCGCGAGAGCAGTATCTTGCGGCGAATGTCGAGCTCTTCGGGGGTCTCGTAACAGGCATAGACGCGTCCGGCCGCCTTCAATTTCTCGAACTCGGCCTCATAGAGCGCAAAACGCGCCGACTGGCGCTCCTCGCCGTCGATGTCGAAACCGAGCCAGCCGAGGTCGGCGCGAATCGCATCGACATATTCTTCTTTCGACCGCTCGAGGTCGGTATCGTCGATGCGCAGCAGGAAACGCCCGCCGTGCTTCCGTGCCCACAGCCAGTTATGGAGCGCGGTGCGGACATTGCCGACATGCAGGCTGCCGGTCGGCGAGGGGGCGAAGCGGGTCGTGACGGTCATGGCCGGCGCCTATAGACGCTTTGATCGCAGGGTGGCGACAGATTTGATGGTTCACGCGGAGGCGCGAAGACGCGGAGAGGCTGTGCCCGCCGCGAAGCGGCCCGTTCCATTGGCGCTGCGGCAAACTGCGCCGCTGATGGAAGAAACGAGACTGGCGGCCCGAATCCTTTCTCCGCGTGTACCAAAATCTCTGCGCTCTCTGCTGCCTCTGCGCGAATATATCTCAAGCCCCGCCTACCCCGTGCGGAACCCGTGCGTGATCGGATAGCGCCGGTCGCGCCCGAAATTGCGCGTCGACAATTTGACCCCGGGCGGCGCCTGCCGGCGCTTATATTCGGCGAGCATCAAAAGCCGCTCGATCCGCGCCACCGCGTCGCGATCGAAGCCATATCTGGCGACCACGTCGTCGACGCTCGCTTCCTCCTCGACCAGCATATGCAGCATCCGGTCGAGATCGGCATAAGGCGGCAGGCTGTCCTCATCCTTCTGGTCGGGACGCAGCTCGGCGCTCGGCGGCTTGGTGACGATAGTGTCGGGCATCACCGGGGTCACCCGGTTACGCGACAGCCGCGGCACATTCTCGTTGCGCCACTTCGCCACCGCGAACACCGTCATCTTGTACGCGTCCTTCAGCGGATTGTAGCCGCCCGCCATATCGCCATAGATGGTCGCATAGCCGACGCTCATCTCGCTCTTGTTGCCCGTCGTCAGCAGCATCGGGCCGAATTTGTTGCTGAGTGCCATCAGCGTCACCCCGCGAATGCGCGACTGGACATTCTCCTCGGTGATGTCGACTTCGCGGTCGGCGAAGCTGCCCGCGAGCATTTGATCGAACGCCTCGACCGCGGGCACGATCGGGATCGTGTCGAGCCGGCATCCGATCATGCGCGCGCATTCGGCGGCATCGTCCAGGCTCGCCTCGCTCGTATAGCGACTCGGCAGCATCACGCACCACACCTTGTCGGGGCCGAGCGCATCGGCGGCGATCGCGGCGCAGATCGCCGAATCGATCCCGCCCGACAGCCCGAGCACGACGCCGGGAAAGCGGTTGCGCTCGACATAGTCGCGCAAGCTGACGATCATCGCGCTATAAATGTCGGCCGGATGCGCCTCCCACTCGGCGATCGCACCGGGTTCACACGTCCAGCGCCCGTCGCCCGCGTTCGTCCAGCGCGTGACGCGCTCCTCGGCTTCCCAGTCGATCATCCGATGGGCGGCCTGCCCGTCGTCGTTCAAGACGAAGGAACAGCCGTCGAAAACCAGCTCGTCCTGTCCGCCGATGCGGTTGAGGAAGATGAGCGGCAATTTGGTTTCGGCGACGCGGCTCCGGAAAACCTGCGTCAGCCGGCGGTCGTCCTTGTCGATCTCATAGGGGCTGCCGTTGACCGAGATCAGCAGTTCGGCGCCCTGCGCCGCGAGATGCCCGCACACCGCCGGCAGCCAGCCGTCCTCGCAAATCGGCAGGCCGAGCTTCACCCCGCGCCATTCGACAATGTCCGGCAGCGGGCCGGGAACGAAAACGCGCTTTTCGTCGAAGGTGCCGTAATTGGGGAGTTCGTGCTTGCGCCGCGTCGCGACGATTTTCCCGCCGTCGAGCAAGGCGACGATGTTATAGAGATTCGCGCCCTCCCGCTCGACCGACCCGACGAGCATTGCGGGCCCGCCGTCGGCGGTGTCGGCCGCAAGCTCGGCGAGCAGCTGCGCGGCCCGCTCGGCGAGCGCGGGCTTCAGCACCAGATCCTCGGGCGGATAACCGATCAGCTGGAATTCGGGATAGAGGATCAGATCGGCGTCCGGGTGCCGCGCCCGAACGCCACGCATCGCATCGGCATTGGCGGCAAGGTCGCCGACCGCCTGGGTCATCTGCGACAGGACGATGCTAAGCTGCTGTGTCATGCCGTCCGTTTAGCCGTGGTTGCCGTTCTACTGAAACAAGATTCGGCGCCGCTTCGTCCCTTTGGTCGCCCGAGGGCAAGATGGCCCTTCCCCTTGCCGCGTCGGCTGGCTAAGGGGGCGCGCAATCCCACCCCGCGCGAAAGGGCCTTGCACGCCATGAAACTCATCTCCGGCAACAGCAATCTGCCGCTGGCCCGCGCGATCGCCGATTATCTCGAGCTGCCGCTGACCGATACCAGCGTGCGCCGTTTCGCCGACGAGGAAGTCTTCGTCGAAATCCACGAGAATGTCCGCGGCCAGGATGTCTTCGTCGTCCAGCCGACGAATTTCCCCGCGAACGACAATCTGATGGAACTGCTGATCATCAACGACGCGCTGCGCCGCGCGTCGGCGAAGCGCATCACCGCGGTCGTTCCCTATTTCGGCTATGCCCGCCAGGACCGCAAACCCGGCCCGCGCACGCCGATCTCGGCGAAGCTCGTCGCCAACCTGATCACCACCTCGGGCGCCGACCGCGTGCTCGCGATCGACCTGCACGCCGGGCAGATCCAGGGTTTCTTCGATATCCCGACCGACAATCTCTACGCCGCGCCGGTGATGAGCGCCGACATCCAGGCGCGCTTCGCGGGCAAGAATCTGATGGTCGTCTCGCCCGACGTCGGCGGCGTGGTGCGCGCGCGCGCGCTGGCCAAGCGCCTCGACAACGCCCCGCTCGCGATCGTCGACAAACGGCGTGAACGCGCCGGCGAATCGGAAGTGATGAACATTATCGGCGACGTCGCGGGCCGCTTTTGCATCCTGATCGACGATATCGTCGATTCGGCGGGCACGCTCTGCAACGCCGCCGGGGCGCTCAAGGCGGCGGGCGCCGAGGGCGTCGTCGCCTATTGCACCCACGGCGTGCTGTCGGGCGGCGCAGTCGCGCGCGTCGATGCGAGCGAACTCACCGAACTGGTGATCACCGATTCGATCCAGCCGACCGACGCCGTGAACGACAGCGGCAAGGTCCGCGCGCTCACCGTCGCGCCGCTGCTCGGCGAAGCGATCAAACGCATCGCCGACGAGACGAGCGTCTCCTCGCTCTTCGACTGACCGTTCTTAGAGGCGGCTGCGTCAGCGCGCCACGAGCGCGCCGACGATAGAATCGAGCTGGCGCCGGAAACTCGCATGATCGGGCACCGCATGGACCAGCCCGCGCGCCGCCCAGCACAAGGCCTGCGCCATGCTGCCCGCGCGCGACACCGCCGATCCGGGGCCGCTCAAACGGATCGCTTCGGCCATCGCGGCGACAAGCCGGCGTTCGGCGATGCGCACCGCCTCGGGCGGATCGCGTTGGAGCATCGCCACGATTTCCACTCCATGCGGCGATAGGCGCAGCGCCGCCATATGCCGCCCCGCCCACGCGTCGAGCGCGTCGGCCAACCGCTCGGCAAGCGTCTTCGCCGGCTGTTCGATGCTTGCGAGCGCGGCGGTGAGCGACGTATCGATCAGCCCGCCGATCGCCCATTCGATCAGCGCGTCCTTCGATCCGTAGCGCAGATAAAGCGCCTGCCGCGACACGCCGAGCGCCGCGGCGACATCCTCCATCGACGCCTTGCGCAGCCCATAGCGCGCAAAGGTCGCAACGATCGGATCGAGAGGAAAATCGCCCGCCATGGACGCGATTTTACAATCTATACCATTTTTGTAAAACTGATAAAATCGGGCTCCGAATGGCTGCAAATAGCTTTGCATGGGCTGGCGGCGCAGCGCGCGCTGGGCTAGCGCGAAGCCATGTCGATCACATCAGACCTCGCGCTCGCCAACCGCCTCGCCGACGCCGCCGGCGAAGCGATCCGCCCGCTCTTTCGCTCGAACTGGGTCCACGAAGCCAAAGATGACGCCTCGCCCGTCACCGAAGCCGACCGCGCCGCCGAAGCCGCGATGCGCCGCCTGCTCGATGCCGAGGCGCCGCGCGACGGCATCATCGGCGAGGAATATGGCGCCGAGCGCCCCGAAGCTTCGCGCCAATGGGTGCTCGATCCGATCGACGGAACAGTCAGCTTTATGGCGGGCCGCCCGATCTTCGGTACGCTGATCGCGCTGCTGCAGGACGGCTGGCCGATCCTCGGCATCATCGACCAGCCGGTCGCAGGCGAACGCTGGGTCGGCGCGACCGGGCATCCGACTTTCTTCAACGGTGCCCCGGCACGCACGCGCGCCTGCCGCAACCTGTCCGATGCCGTGCTCGCGACGACCGGCCCGCAATATTTCAGCGACCATGACGGCGAGCATTTCATGGCGCTCGCGGCAAAGACGTCGCACAAGCGGATGCTCTTCGGCGGCGACTGCTATAATTACGGCCTTCTCGCGAACGGCCATATCGATCTGGTGGTCGAGGCGGGGCTCAAGCTTCACGACTTCGCCGCGCTGGTGCCGATCGTCGAGGGCGCGGGCGGGACGATGTGCGACTGGAACGGCGATCCGCTGCACCGCGAGAGCGAGGGCCATGTCATCGCCCTCGGCGACCCGGCGCGGCTCGAGGATGTGATCGAAGGGCTCGCCTGTCACCACTAAGCAAGGAGAGGAACGGACATGGCTTATGAAGGCAGCTGCCACTGCGGCGCGGTGACCTACAGCGTCGAAGGCGACATCCCCGACACGGCGATGAGCTGCAACTGCTCGCACTGCCGCCGCAAGGGCTTCCTCCTGACCTTCGTGCCCATCGACCGGTTCCGGCTGGAGAGCGGCGCCGACCGGCTGACATCGTACAAGTTCAACAAGCACAACATCGATCATCAATTCTGCGCCGACTGCGGCTGCCAGAGCTTTTCGGTCGGCACCGGCCCCGACGGCGCGAAGATGGCGGCAGTGAACCTGCGCTGCGTCGCGCAAGCCGACCTGGACGCGCTGAATATCCAGAAGGTCGACGGCGCGAGTTTCTGATCCCACAACGCTTGCATTTCCGGGCGAATCCCCCTAAGCGCGCGCCTTCCGATTGTGTCGGCTGGCGACAAGGGCTGCCAGGCCGATACCCAAACGGACTTCAAAGGAGACCAAAATGCCCAAGATGAAGACCAAGAGCGGTGTGAAGAAACGCTTCAAATTCACCGCCTCGGGCAAGGTGAAGCACGGCGTCGCCGGCAAGCGCCACCGCCTGAGCAGCCACAATGCGAAATATATCCGCACCAACCGCGGCACCAGCGTGCTCAGCGATTCGGACGCGGCCCATGTGCGCCTCTGGGCGCCCTACGGCCTGAAGTAAGGAGCGCTAGACCATGTCACGCATCAAACGCGGCACGACCACGCGTGCCAAGCACAAGCGGATTTTGGATCAGGCGAAGGGCTATTATGGCCGTCGCAAGAACACGATCCGCATCGCCAAGCAGGCGGTCGAAAAGGCCGGCCAATACGCCTATCGCGACCGCAAGGTTAAGAAGCGGAGCTTCCGGGCTCTCTGGATCCAGCGCATCAACGCCGCGGTCCGCGCTGAAGGCCTCACCTATTCGCAGTTCATGCACGGCGTGAAGCTGGCCGGCATCGAACTCGACCGCAAGGTCATGGCCGACCTCGCGATGAACGAAGGCGGCGTGTTCACCGCAATCATCGCGCAGGCAAAGGCGGCGCTGCCCAAGGCAGCCTGACGCTTTCAGCCAGCGAACGAAACAAGGGCGGTCCCGGATGGGGCCGCCCTTTTTCTTTGGGATGTCGGCAAATGACCGGTTTCCGATCGGAAGCTGCCGTCTCTTCATTCGTCACCCCGGACTTGATCCGGGGTCCCGCTTGATGCCGAAGACCGGTCGACGCCTCAAAAAGCGGGATCCCGGGTCAAGCCCGGGATGACGGAAGGGGGCCCGGGATGACGGAAGGGAGAACGTCCGCTCCCCACCCCACCCTCAACCCAACCCCGCCACCCGCATCCGCGCCTTCATCGCGGCGACGAACGACCGCACCGAGGGCAAGCCCGCGCGCGATGGTTCGAACAGCAGATGGACCGGCAGCGCCGGCGGCGCTTCGTCCGCCAGCAGCGAAATCAGCCGCCCGGCATCGACCGCCTCGGCGAGCTGATAGCTCAAGAGATTGGCAATCCCCAGCCCCGCCTCGGCCGCCGCCAGCACCCCGTCGACGCTGTTGACGACGAGTCGCGGCGGCGCATCGAGCCGCCAGCGCCGCGACGCGAATTGCCATTCGGCCGCCCAGCGCGGCCCCATCGTGCCGATCAGTTCGTGGCCCGCCAGTTCCTCGACCGTCGCCGGCGCCCCGCGCCGCGCGAGATAGGCGGGGCTCGCGACGAGCATCTGGCGCACCCGGCCGATCCGTTTCGCCTTCAGCGCCGAATCGGCAAGCGGCCCGATCCGCACCGCGACGTCGATCCCCTCCTCGACGATCCGCACATTGCGGTCGATCAACATCATCCGCACGGCAAGCTCGGCGTGCTGCGCCATCAACTCGCCGACCACCGGCAGCACATGCAGTCGTCCGAACATCACCGGCGCGGTCAGGTACAGCTGTCCGCGCGGTTCGGCCCCGGCGCCGCGCAGCTCGCGCTCGACGCCCGCGAGCTCGGCGAGGATGCGCCGCGCCTGCTCCAGAAAGCCCGCACCCGCATCGGTCAACGCCACCGCGCGTGTCGACCGGTGGAACAGGCGCGTCCCCAGCCTGGCCTCGAGCGCCGCGATCCCGCGCGTCACCGCGGGCGGCGAGCTGCCGAGCTTGCGCGCGGCGGCAGCGAATCCGCCCTCGCTCGCGACCGCAACGAACATTTCCAGCGTCAGCAACCGGTCCATGATTATTCCTGAATGCGAAATTAAGTCGTGCAATCTTCCCGTATTAAAACGATCAGCGCAATTGCCTAAAATCGCTCGCGAGCGAAGGCGGTCCCCTTCGCGCCTTTCGAGAGGGCCTGCATATGGCGCAAAATTACCGGCACACGCTTTTCGACGAGGCCGTAAAAGCCGAGCAGCGACGCCACGGCTCGCGCGCGTCCTATGAAAAAATGGATGCGAACGCCGACGGCACCCCCGACGCCCTCACGGCCAAGGAAATCGCCTTCATCGAAGCGCGCGACAGCTTCTACATGGCGAGCGTCACCGCCGACGGCTGGCCCTATATGCAGCATCGCGGCGGTCCCGCCGGCTTCCTGCGCCATATCGCGGGCAATCGCATCGGCTTCGCCGACTTGTCCGGCAACAAGCAATATATCAGCACTGCGAACCTCAAGGGCAACGACCGCGTCTCTCTGTTCCTCATGGACTATCCGAACCGCGACCGGCTGAAGCTCGTCGGCCATGCGGCGATCGTCGAACTCGCCGACGATCCCGCCGCGGTCACCGCGCTGATGCCCGAAACCTATCGCGCGACGCCCGAACGCGCCTTCTTCGTCGACGTCATCGGCTGGGAATGGAATTGCTCGCAGCACATCACCCCGCGCTTCACCGAGGCCGAGATTTCCGCCGCGGTTCGCCCGATGGCGTCCGAAATCAATCAGTTGCGCGCCGAAATCGCCGCCTTGCGCGCCGCATCGTCCGGAGACCTTCAATGATCACCCTCTATGGCTCGCCCCTGTCGGGCAACACGCACAAGATCCGCATGGCGCTCGCCTTCCTCGACTTGCCGTGGGAGGAGCGGCTGACCGACGCCACCGCGCGCCAGTCGGATGCATTTCGCGCCCTGACCCCGATGGCGCAGATCCCGCTCTACGTCGAAGGCGATTTCAGTCTGCGCGACAGCCAGGCGATCCTCGCCTATCTTGCGGCGCGCCATCGTCCCGGCGAATGGGACGGCCATAGCCCCGAAGAACGCGGTCAGGTCGCGCTCTGGCTCTCGCACGCCGCCAACGAGATCGCGAACGGCCCCGCGACGCTTCGCCTCGCGCGCAAGTTCGGCCTCGCCATATTCGAGGATCATGCCGCCGCGGTCACCGCGCGCATTCTGCCCGTGATCGAGGCGCATCTCGAAGACCGCGACTGGCTCGCCGGCGACCGTCTGACGATCGCCGACCTTGCGGCCAGTCCCTATCTCGCGCTTATGGGCGACGCGGGGATCGACATCGCCGGCTGGCCGGCGATCCGCGACTGGGTCCGCCGGATCGCCGCGCTGCCCAATTTTCCCGCCATGCCGGGTTGGCCGGCCGAAGGAGCCCTATAATGCCCTACGTCAATATCCGCATCACCCGTGAGGATGCGACCCCCGAACAAAAGGCCGAACTGATCGGCGGCGTCACCGACCTGCTCCAGCGCGTGCTCGGCAAGAATCCCGCGACCACCGTCGTCACAATCGACGAGGTCGATTTCGAAAATTGGGGGATCGGCGGCCTGCCCGTCCTCGATTATCGCGCCGCGCAGGCAGCGAAGGAGACACAGCGATGACCGCGAACAACGCCGCCCCCGCCTTTGCCACGATCATGCTGCTGACCGGAGTCGGCATCCCGATCCTCGCCGCACTCAACGGCGGGCTCGGGACGCGGCTCGGCAGCCCGATGGCCGCGTCGATGATCCTCTTCGGCCTCGCCTTCCTGATTGCCACCGCCGGCGCGCTGATGACCGGATCGATCGCCCAGATCCGCTTCACGCCGGACATTCCCGGCCATTTTTATTTCGGCGGACTGTTCGTCGCCTTCTATGTCATCGCGGTGACGTTCATCGCGCCCAAATTCGGCGTCGGCAACGCGATCTTCTTCGTCCTCGTCGGCCAGCTGATCAGCGCCGCGACGATCGACCATTTCGGCCTGTTCGGCGCGCTGCGCTCGGCGATCGATATGAAACGCGCCGCAGGAATCCTGCTGATGATCGCGGGGGTATATCTGGCGCGGCGAACGGGTTGAGGGCAATATTTCTATCATCGTCACCCCGGACCTGATCCGGGGTCCCGCTTGAGGTCGAAGCCAGCCGATGCCCCAAAAAGCGGGATCCCGGATCAGGTCCGGGATGAGGAAGGAAAGCTCACATATGCCCCGTCACCTCGGGCGCGTTCCACCAATTATTGCCCGCGCCGTCCATATGGCTCACCGGCAGCGCCGCCATGTCGGCGTGCGACAAATCGTCGAGGCACGCGATCGACACCGAATAATAGGCACCGCCGATCTCCTCGACATAGCCATGGCCGAACGACGACACGCCGCACGTCTTGCAAAAGACATGATGCGCGCTGTTCGAACCGAACTGATAGTCGGACAGCGCCGCGGGATCGCTCAGCAATCGAAACGCCTCGGGCTTGATCTGCGCGCTCCAGTTCCTTTTCTTGGTGCAGATCGAGCAATTGCATTTGCCCGTCCCGGCATCGAGATCGATGTCGGCCTCGAATTTGACGGCGCCGCAGTGGCACGAACCATGATGGGTCTTGAGCATCTTCATCCTCCGGTCTGGCGGCGCCGTCACCCGGCGCCCCTACTCGAAGGGAATTAGCCCGCTCCCCTGACAGATCATGTCAGGAGGCGGCGTCATGGCCGTTTCGCCGCCACCAGTCGGCCATCAGCACCGCGCGCCGCCGCCCGAACCCCGCGTCGCCGATCCGCGCCGCGCCGATCCGGTCGATGCGAAAGCTGCGGAAATCCTGCCGCAGCAGGCACCAGGCGGCGATGATCTGCTTCTCCTCGAAATAGGCGAGCGCCGCCGGCCAGATCGCGCGTTCGCTCGCCCGGCCCTTCTCGTCGGCATAATCGATATGCAGCGTCTTTTCGGCCCGCATCGCCTCGCGCACCGTCGCGAGCAAGGGTGCGTTGGTCTCGCGCCAGCGGCTGTTCACCGGCCACAGCCCCGCCTCGTCGATCCGCTGCCGAAGCGCGTCGGGGCTCGCCGCCGCGATCTTCGCGAGCGCCAGCCCCGCGGCGCGCGACAGCGATCCGTCCTGCCGCCCCTCGACCCAGCGCGCGCCCAATACCAGCGCCTCCAGCTCCTCGGCGGTGAACATCAGCGGCGGCAGGAAAAAGCCGGGGCGCAGCATATAGCCGACCCCCGCCGCACCCTCGATCGGCGCGCCCAGGGCAACCAGCGCCTGGATATCGCGATAGAGCGTGCGCACCGACACGCCCTGCTCCTCGGCCAGCGCCTCGGCGGTCACCGGCCGCCGGCGCCGGCGCAAATTGTCGATGATCGCGAAGAGCCGCCCCGTCTTGTCCGCCATGATTCCCCGCGTCCGCTCAGCGCCGCCGATAGGTCCAGCGCCGCGCCTTCGACCCGTCGATCGCCGAGATCGTCGCGGTCAGCGTGGCGCCGCTGCGGACATAGGCGATGCGCTGCGGATAATCATGCGCCGGATTCTCGAAGGTCGCGCTCGCCGGGTCATGCCGCACCAGCCGGAATGCCACCGGCGCCCCGCCCTGCGGCATCGCGATATAGGAAATCGCGCCATCGTCGCCGCGCGCGATCCGGATGAATTCATACTCGCGCAGCGCCTCACCGCGCCCCGACCGGCTATAGCCGATCATCATCCCGCCGCGTGGGCCCGCCCAGCTTTCCTCGGTCCAGCGCCCGTCCGTCTCGCTCACCCAGTCGCCCGCGAGCCAGCCGAGATCGTCGACCGTCGCCGCCGGGCTTGCCGCCGCCAGCAGGAGCGATAGAGCCGCCGCCATCATCCGCATCCAACTCTCCTCGCCATCCCTTACCACCGCATCGCCGCCATCGCCAATGGACAGCGCACCCGCCGCCGCCTATAACCCTCCCCATCCCCGGGGAGCCGCGTCTGTGATGGCCGGTTGAGAGCGGAATAGACCGCGACCCGTTGAACCTGATCCGGGTAATACCGGCGGAGGGAGGGTCGGCTTTCACCGCGTGAGAACCGTCTTCGCTCCGAACATATGGAGCGACTGCACATGGCCGACATCGACGCGAAATTCGAAAATCCCGCCCCCATCGGCGTCACCACCGGCCCGATCCGCGGCTCCCGCAAGATTCACGTCGCGGCGCAGACCGGCAGCGGCATCCGCGTCGCGATGCGCGAGATCGACCTCGACCCGCATTCGGGCGAGCCCCCCGTCCGCGTCTACGACACCAGCGGGCCTTACACCGACCCGAACGCCACCATCGACATCGCGAAGGGCCTCGCCGAACTCCGCCGCGACTGGATCCGCGCCCGCGGCGACGTCGAGGAAGTCACCCAGCGCGAGGTTCGCCCCGAGGATAACGGCCAGCTCGGCCCGGATCGCTCGGGCGGCGTCCCCGCCTTCCCCAACGTGCGCCGCAAGGTGCTCCGCGCGCGTGCGGGCCAGAACGTCAGCCAGATGCACTACGCCCGCCGCGGCATCATCACGCCCGAGATGGAATATGTCGCCGAGCGCGAAAATCTCGGCCGCGCCCGTCTCGCCGAGTACAAGCGCGACGGGATGAGCTTCGGCGCCAGCATCCCCGATTACGTCACCCCCGAATTCGTCCGCGACGAGGTCGCGCGCGGCCGCGCGATCATCCCGTCGAACATCAACCATCCCGAAAGCGAGCCGATGGCGATCGGCCGCAACTTCCTCGTCAAGATCAACGCCAATATCGGCAACAGCGCGGTCGCGTCCGACGTCGCGAGCGAAGTCGACAAGATGGTCTGGTCGATCCGCTGGGGCGCCGACACCGTCATGGACCTGTCGACCGGACGCAACATCCACGACACGCGCGAATGGATCATCCGCAATTCGCCCGTCCCGATCGGCACCGTCCCCATCTATCAGGCGCTCGAGAAGGTCGGCGGCATCGCCGAGGACCTGACCTGGGAAATCTTTGCCGACACGCTGATCGAACAGGCCGAGCAGGGCGTCGACTATTTCACCATCCATGCGGGTGTTCGTTTGCCCTACGTCCCGCTCGCGGCCAAGCGCATGACCGGCATCGTGTCGCGCGGCGGCAGCATCATGGCGAAATGGTGCCTCGCGCATCACAAGGAAAGCTTCCTCTACGAACGCTTCGACGAGATCACCGAGATCATGAAGGCCTATGACGTCGCCTACAGCCTCGGCGACGGCCTGCGGCCCGGCAGCATCTATGACGCGAACGACGAGGCGCAATTCGCCGAGCTCTACACGCTCGGCGAGCTCACCAAGCGCGCCTGGGCGCAGGATGTGCAGGTGATGATCGAGGGGCCGGGCCACGTCCCGATGCACAAGATCAAGGAGAATATGGACAAGCAATTGGAAGCGTGCGGCGAGGCGCCCTTCTACACGCTCGGGCCGCTCACCACCGACATCGCGCCGGGCTACGACCATATCACCAGCGGCATCGGCGCCGCGCAGATCGGCTGGTACGGCACCGCGATGCTTTGCTACGTCACGCCCAAGGAGCATCTGGGCCTGCCCGACCGCGACGATGTGAAGGTCGGCGTCGTCACCTACAAGCTCGCCGCGCACGCCGCCGACCTCGCCAAGGGCCACCCCGCCGCACAGGTCCGCGACGACGCGCTATCGAAAGCGCGCTTCGAATTCCGCTGGCGCGACCAGTTCAACCTGTCGCTCGACCCCGACACCGCCGAACAATACCACGACCAAACCCTCCCCGCCGAGGGCGCCAAGTCGGCGCATTTCTGCAGCATGTGCGGCCCCAAATTCTGCTCGATGAAGATTTCGCAGGAGGTCCGCGACTTCGCGAAGCTGCAAAATCAGGACAGCGCCGGCTTCATTGCCGCCGAAGAGGCCGAAAAGGGCATGGCGGAAATGAGCCAGGTCTATGAGGATACGGGGCGCGAACTGTATATGGGAGCTGGTGGGCGGGAGCATGATTGAGACTCATCATCCCAAAAACCTCATCTACTGATCCTCTTCCAGTAGGCCGGTCTTTACTAAATCAACGGCAAACGACTATGCTCTCTCAAGGAGGGGACAAAAAATGGCCGTTAAGTTGGGGGAACCGTTTGGGATCGGAAGCCCAAATTTTGAGAAACTCGATTTCGAACTCGCGCTCAAGCGGGTTCGAAACGACATCAAAACAGACTTCATATACGCACCGCATCTCGGCCTAATTTATGCTCGAGCCGGTTCTCATCTTATAGAAGCGCTGTCTTCTGACCTAAAAGACGGGGCTTATGCTCCGGGCCTCCCATTAACTATTGAAGTGCCAAAATCTTTTAGAATCCCGGTTGGCGCGTCCAAGCGACTAGGACCGGCTTATACTCGACCCGGGAGCATTCTTGCACCGAAAGATAGGCTTCTTTATCAAGCTTTTGCCGACCTAGCTGCCCCAATTATCGAAAAACGTCTCGATAGCTCCAGATCATTTAGCCATCAACTCGCCGATCAAGGTTCTGAAACAATGTTTCAGCCGACCAGAAAATGTTGGAACGACCTTCAAAGCGCCCTTACTGAACATTCTTCAAAAGATAATATTCAGTACGTGATGCGACTTGATGTAGCAAATTATTTTGGTTCGATTAATCAGCATCTTCTAATCAATGTTCTAAATGATGCAAATTTTGAGAAATGGGTTTCACAGCGCCTTGAAGTAACCTTGACCGCTTTCACCGGAGATCGGAGCTCTAGAGGAATCGTGCAGGGAGTTTTCGCTTCTGACCTATTCGGAAATTTCTACATGGCCCCCGTAGATCGCTTCTTAGACGATGCGGGAATCCCTTCGGCGAGGTACGTGGATGACCTCTATGTTTTTGTAGAATCGGTTGACGCTGCCGACCGCCTGTTGCGAGAGTTAATTCCTTTCATGAGGTCATATGATCTCTCGCTCAATGAGAACAAAAGCTCGATTTTGCCGAAGAACCTTCTAGCAACCATGGAGCCGGACTTAGAAGCGTTATTCCAAGCCGCCGTTCAAGAAATATCTGAACAATTTGAGGACGAAGAATTCGATGCCGACTACGGCTTCCAGTCAGAATGGGAAGGGGATGACGAAGAAGATCAAGATGACGAGGAAAAAAATTCTAAAAATATTGATTTGGTTGCTACAATAAATCTATTCAATTCCATCGATCAATATCCAGGACAAGAAGAAAATGTCGAGAGATTTTGCCTACCATTGTTTGCAAAGGCAAACTCTCAACATGCCGTCCCCCATGTAATTGAGTCTTTTAAGCGTCGTCCCGCGATGGCGCAGATATATTCTTCTTATTTGAGCAATTTTCTCGAAGAAGAGAATGTAAGAGAATTTCTAAAGGCACTTCTAGCGGATAGCATTTTGCACGATTGGCAAAAAATGTGGATACTCGCTGCAATAATGCTTGGGCCGAAGCCAGACGATGGGCAAGTGAAGTTGGCGATGGATGTGCTTAAGGATGGAAATAGGCACGAGACCTTGCGAGCTGTTGCTGCTTATTTTATTGGTCGATTTGGCGATCATGCACGGCGTACTGCTTTGCGAGGTGTCTATGGTCAATTCTCTCCTTACATTCAGGCAGCCATTTACGCCTCGTCTCGCTTTTGGCCGGGTGTCGAGGCTGGAAATGCCAAGGCAACATGGGGGTCTCATGGGCTGCTAAACCAACTCCTAACAAAAGCCATGGAGAAGGGGGCGAGCAGCTAAATGCAAAGAGCCCCGGGCCGCATAGGCCGGCCGCCCGTCGCCGTCGCCCCCCACATCATGCTACACTCCCACCCATGCGCGCCCGGAACCCCCTCTACGTCATGGCCAAGCCGCCGCCGGAGGTGCGGGCGGCGATCGCCGCGCTGCCGCGCAATGACCCCGGGCGCGGCCCCCACCTGCTCCATGTCACGCTCATCTCGCTCTACGACCTGCACCGTGCGCCGCCCGAGTGGCTGCCCGCGACCATCGCCGCGCTCGACACCTTCGCCGCGACCCCTTTCCCGCTCCGCTTCGACCGGATCGAGAACCGCAAGGCGGTGACCTTGCGCACGCGCGAGCCGCTCGCCGAGCCGCGGGCGTTCCAGAAGGCGCTGGTGAACCATCTGCTGCGCGAAAAGGCGCCGATCATGGACGGCACCACCCCCGAACCGCACATCACGATCAACTATCGCGGCGACCGGCTGGGCTCTCAAACCTTGCGGTCGCTGAAAATGCCGCCGGTCGAATGGACGGTGCGGGAAATCTTGCTGATGGAAAGCGTTGTCGGCAAGACGACGCATATCGAGCACGGCCGCTGGGCGCTGACGCCGCCCGGCGACTGAGCGCGCCCCGGTACGAAGCGGGCGGCAGGAAAGGAAAGGCGAGCCATGGCGACGATCACGATCGGCAAACCCGCGGAAAAGGCGCGGCTGTAGGCGGCGATCGCGGTGATCGACGCCGACGGCCGCGCCGCCTATCTCGAAAGCTCGAACCCGCGCAACATCCCGCTCTACCGCCGCTTCGGCTTCGAAAGCATCGGCGAGATCCGCACCGAAAGCTCGCCGGTCCTGACCCCGATGTTCCGGCCGGGCCGGGCGTAAAGCGCGAAAGGATTTCCCATGGCCCACCCCTCGAACATCGTCCATTGCACCGGCCCCGGCGACCCGCACGCGCTCGACGGCATTTCGCGGCGCCACCGCAGCGGCGATCTCGACACGCTCTGCCCGGTCTGCGCCGGCTACGGCCAGTGGAACACCCAGATCGACCTGATCAGCCACCGCTCGATCCGCCACGCCTGCCCCAAATGCGACGGGCGCGGCTGGATCGAGACCGGCGACGACATGGTCCCCAGCCACGACATCGAACGAAGCGCCGAAGGCCATCCGGTCTGGACGGTGCGGCTCGATCCCTCCGACGACCGCGAATGACCGCGGCGCGCGATCCTATTTCGTACCGCGCCCCCGCGAAAAGCCTTTCCTAAAATATCCGCGTCTGGTTCATCCTTTCGGATGAAGCAGGAAAAAATCCCCCCTCGCCCCGCCGCGCCGCACGACGATGCCGCCCCGGCCCCTCTCACCCCCGTGCCGCTGCGCGCGCGCCACGACGGCTGGACGCCCGAACGGCAGGTCGGCTTTATCGAGGCGCTGGCCGAAACGGCCTGCGTCGTGCAGGCGGCGGCCGCGGTCGGGCTCTCGGCCACCGCCGCCTACAACCTCCGCCGCCGGCCCGAGGCGCAGGCGTTCCGGCTGGCGTGGGACGCCGCGCTCGACATGGGCGTGCGGCGGCTCGCCGACGCGGCGCTGTCGCGCGCGGTGCACGGCGTATCGCGCCCCGTTTTCTATCAGGGCGAACAGATCGGCGAGCGGCGCTATTATGACGAGCGGCTGACCCAGTTCATCCTCCGCCGCCGCGATCCGGTGCGCTTCGGCGACTGGCGCGACGGACGCGAGGCGGTGCAGCATTTCGACGGCCCCGCGCTGATCCTCGCGCGGCTGCTCGGCCTCGCCGAAGACGCCGCTTATATGGGCGAGGATCGCGGCACCCCCGCGCCGCCCGACCCCGCGCTGCTCGCCGCCGCGCTCGGCATCGACCCGCGCGACCTGCGTCGCGAAGACGACGACGATGATTATTGAGCGACGGGTATCATTTTACCCGAGGGGAATGACAAGTTTGACAACTTCCGCCCGCCGCGACCGCCTCGACACGTTGCCGGGTCCCCGATAGGCTGACATGACTTGCCTTTATGGGAGAGTGATGATGCGTGGACAGGTCTGGATGATTGCGGGCGCGATGCTGGCGCTTGCGGGGTGCGGCAAGGCCGAGGCGCCTGCGGAACCCGAAAGCGCGGCGCCCGAAAAATCGGTGCTCGCCGAGGGCCCTGCGGCCGAAATCAGCGGCGTCGCTGCCGCCGACCTGCCGCCGGGCGTGCGCGCGGCCGTGCTCGCGCGCATCCCCGGCATGAAGATCGCCGAGGCCGAGCGCAAGGAACGCGGCGGCAAGCTCTTCTACGATGTCGAGGGGACGCGTCCCGACGGCAGCCCGGTCGAACTCGACCTGATCGAGGAAGCGGGCGCCTGGCGCGTCGTCGAGATGCAGCGCGACATCGCCTGGGCCGACGCCCCCGCGCCGGTGCGCGCCGCCGCGGGCGCGCCCGCCGACGCCTTCACCCCCGCGCGCGTCATCGAAAGCACGCAGGAGGACGGCACGATCGTCTACGAACTCTTCGCGCCCGGCAAGGCCGACGAGCCCGCCGCCGAGGTGAACTGGAAGGACGGCAAGGCGGTGCTGCGCACGGAGCGAAACGAATATTGATGGCCGGCACGCATCCCACGGGCCCCGATGCGGGCGCGACCTTCTACCACGGCACCCGCGCCGACCTCGCCATCGGCGACCTGCTCGCCGCCGGCTGGGCGAGCAATTATGGCACCGACAAGCCGCTGTCGTGGATCTATTTCTCGGCCGCATTGGAATCGGCGATCTGGGGCTGCGAACTCGCTGCCGGAGAGGGCCGCGAGCGCATCTATATCGTCGAGCCGACCGGCGACTGGTTCGACGACCCCAACCTCACCGACAAGAAATTCCCCGGCAACCCGACCCGCAGCTATCGCAGCCGGTCGCCGCTGCGCATCACCGGCGAAGTCGAAAGCTGGACCCCGCACCCGCCCGACGTGCTCGCGGCGATGAAGGACAATCTCGCGAAGCTGAAGGCCGAGGGGAAGGACGTGATCATCGACTGACACGCCCGCAATTTCGTCATTCCCGCGCCGGCGCCGGCGGCCAAGGGCGGAACGGAAAACGCTCTCGCGGGTCTATGATGCAGAGGGGTCATAAAGCATGCCCCGCCCGCTTGGCCCGGCACGCGACGAAATGGAGTGATGTCGATGAACAAGCTGATGATCCTGCCTCTCGCCGCCGCGACCGCGATGGTCGGCGGCTGCGCCTCGACCGGCGGCTATGGCGGCGGCTACGACGACGGCGGCTACGGCTATTATGATCGCAGCTATTACGACCAATATGGCCGCTATGATTACGACCGCCCCGACCCGCGTTACGACGGCTATTATGCCGACAATTATTATCGCAACGATCGCCGTTACCGCGAACGCCGCCTGTCGAACGACGACCGCGTCTATCGCGGCCGCGACGGCAAATATTATTGCCGCCGCAACGACGGCTCGACCGGACTGATCGTCGGCGGCGTCGTCGGCGGCATTGCGGGCAACGTCATCGCACCGGGCGATTCGAAGACGCTCGGCACCGTGCTCGGCGCGGTCGGCGGCGCGGTCGCCGGGCGTGCGATCGAACGCAGCGGCAATAACGACGTGCGCTGCCGCTAAAACACCCGAAGCACTGCGGTGGCTTGCGAAGGTTCACCGGTGTCATTAGCCTGTGCTCGATACAGATCGGGAGAGGCCAGTGATCACCGCCGCCAAGCTCGCCGCCGCGCTGCTGCTTGTCCTCCAGACAGCGCCCGACCCGCGCCGCCCGGCGCCGACGCTCGACAGGGTCACGCCTGACCTGCCCGACCTGCAGCGCCCCGCGGTGCTGATCGTCAGCAAGACCAACGGCTACCGCCACGACAGCATCGCAGAGGCGGTGCCCGCGATCGAAGCCTTGGCGAAAGCCCGCGGCTGGGGCAGTTATGCGACCGAGAATGCCGCCGTCTTCAATCCCCGCGACCTCGCCAAATTCGGCGTCATCGTCTTCGCCAACGCCAGCGGCGACATCTATACCCCCGACCAGCGCAAAGCCTTCCAGGCGTTCATCGCCAGGGGCGGCGGCTTCGTCGGCCTCCACAGCGCGGGCGACGGCAGCCATCCCGACTGGATTGTGCAAATGCGCGGCAACGGCCAGTTCACCGGCCACCCCGGCGGCGCCGACCAGTTCCAGGCCGCCGACCTCGCGATCGCGGACCATAGCCATCCCGCGACGAGCGGCCTGCCCGCGCGCTGGCGCTGGACCGACGAATATTACAGCTGGGACGCCCCGCCCGCCGCCGACGCGCATATTCTCGCATCGCTCGACGAAAGCACGCTTCGCCTCGACCCCGAATACCGGATGGGCGCGGACCATGCGCTCATCTGGTGGCGCTGCGAGGGCCGCGCGCGCATCTTCTACTCCGCGCTCGGCCATAAGGCCGAGGCGTGGAGCGATCCCATGCACCTCAAGATGCTGGACGGCGCGATCGGCTGGGCCGCGCGCACCGAAGGAACCGGCTGCGACTAGGCCTTCTTCGTCCGCGCGGGCTTTTCGAGGTTCGCCTCGACCGCGGCGCGGATCAGCGCCTTGAACGCCGCTTCGTCGATCTTATCGCCCTCGAACAGGTCGATCGCGCGCCGGGTGTTGCCGTCGAGGCTTGAATTGAACAGCTTCGCGGGGTCGGCGAGCGCCGCGCCCTTGGCAAAGGTCAGCTTGACCTTGTCCTTATACGTCTCGCCAGTGCAGAGGATGCCCGCATGCTCCCACACCGGCACGCCCGCCGGGTTCGACGGCTTCTGCCACTTCACCGTTTCTTCAACGTCAGGATCGGCGGCGTGGATCAGCGCGCGCAGCTTCGCCAGCGTGTCGCCGCGCCAGTCGTCGAGCCCCGCGATCTTCGCATCGATCAGGTCCGCCGCCATAGCCTCTTCCTCACATCTTCTCGCCGGGCAGCGCCGCGGCCTGCTTCACCCATTCGGCGAACGCCGCCTCGTCGACCTCGTCATCCTCATGGATATGAAAATAGCGCGTGTCGCCGCCTTTCGACGCGACCGGCGGCACCGGATCGAGCGACTGGCCGAGAAAGAAGGCGACCTTGATATAGCGGTCGAAGCAATGGATGCTGAGGAACCAGTGCGCCGGCACCTCTCCCTGCCCGGGCGCGCCATAGAAGGGCGAGTTCCATTTGACCGCCTTTGCCACCCCCGGAACCGTCTTTTCGATCAACCTGTCGAGCCGCGCCCAGGCGGGCGACTTCCACCCCGGCATCGCCGCGATATAGGCCTGCACCGGCGCGTCGCCATAGCCCTTGGCAATCTGCGGATTACCGCCCGACAGCAGCACGGGCTTTTTGTCGCTCATCGCGATCCTCAGCGTTCGTCGCGATAGAAGGGCCGGTCGCCCGCGATCGTCACCCGCTCCATCCGCCGCACCGCCGGGAAATAGTCCGACGCCGCATAATGCTGCGCGGCTCGATTGTCCCAAAAGACGATCGACCCGGCGCGCCAGCGGAACCGGCACTGGATTTCAGGCACCGCGGCCTGCGCATAGAGATGCGCGAGCAACCAATCGCTCTCCTTTGCCGACAATCCCTCGATATGGCTCGTGAAAGCGGTGTTGACGTAAAGCGCCTGTTCGCCCGTCTCGGGATGGGTGCGCACCACGGGATGGAGCTGCGGCGGATATTGTTCGTGCAGTTCGTGCGCGCTCTTGCCCAGCCTTTTGGCAAAGACGCGCGCGATGTCATGCACGGCGCTCAGCGAGCGGCACCAATCCTGCATCGCGGGCGACAGGCCGCGAAACGCCGCCGCCATGTCGGCGAACAGCGTGTCGCCGCCCACCTCGGGCACCTCGATCGCGCGCAGGATCGACCCCAGCGACGGTTCGGCGCGCCAAGTGACGTCCGAATGCCAGAAATTCTCGCGCCCACGCGAATCGGGCCCGTGCGCGATATGCAGCACCTCGCGGTTCGCCTGATCTTGCGGCGTCGCGGGATGAATTTCGAGCGGGCCAAAGCGCCGTGCAAAGGCGATATGCTGCTCGGCCGTGATGAACTGGTCGCGAAAGAAGACCACCTTGTACGCGAGCAGCGCGGCGCGAATTTCGGCGATCGCCGCGTCGTCCTGTTCGCAGGCGAGATCGATCCCCGATATTTCGGCGCCGATGCCGGGCGTCGCCGGCGCGACCGTCAAACGCTCGAAAACCCGCTGCGACGTCGCGAGGGTCATGGCTTTGGCTCCTGCTATTCCCTTGTCGGAGCATGAGAAAGCGATGGCGCCGGCGAGTCAAGCCATGGTGCGACTATCCGGCAATCTCCGCCGTCGCCGCGCGCTCGATCGCCGGGCGCCAGTGGCGCTGCACCGGCAACAGAAAGATTTCGGACAAGGCGCGCTCGATTTCGTCGGCGGTCAGGTAGCGGCGGTCGGATCGCCCGTCGATCAGCCGCGTCGTCAGCCGGTTGTCGCGCATCCCGTAACGCGCCTCGGCCGTCGTCCGCGCCGCGATCAGCTGATGGCGGAAATGCGAATCGGGATGCGCCGAGGTGTACCAATTGCCGAGCTCATAATCGATCGCCGGCGGCGCCGCATTCTCGATCCGGTAGAGCGTCCGCCATTGGTCCTCGATCAAGGCGGCGACCTGCCATTCGCCGCCTTGCCGGACGACGCGATAGCTTTCGTGCCGCGTCGGCTGCGCTTCCTCGCGGTCCATCGCCAGCGGCTGCGGCGGCACCGCGGCGCCGAAGCCGACGTCGGCTAGCCACGGCCGCCCATCGATCGTCACGCGCACCACCATGTGCGAGCGGGGCGTCGGCGGCGCATCGTCGGGCAGCATCCAGCGCACCCGACCGATCAGTCCCTCGGCCACAAAGCCGATCGCCTGCAAGACGCGGAGGAACAGGCCGTTCTGCTCGAAGCAATAGCCGCCGCGCCGCCGGCCGATCAGCTTCGCATCGACCGCGTCGGCGCCAATATCGATCCCGGCACCGGTCAGCGCGTCGATCGCCTCGAACGGGATGGCCGCGATGTGCGCGGCCTGGAGCGCGGCGAGCACCTCCCATGTCGGCGTCACTGCGCCGCGATAGCCGATGCGCGTGAAATAGCGCGGCAGGAACGCGTCGGCCGCGTCCGGCGACGCGTCGCCGGTATCGACCGGATCGGCGGGGTCAGCGGGATAGTGCAACATGGACAAGGCTCCGTTGGGGTTCATCTGCCCACTTTATGAAAGCTCAACCGCGGTTGAGATCAAGCGCGAATCCGCTCGGCATGTCCAATTCGCGAAACGCCGCCTTGCAACTTAGACCTTGCGGCGCCGCATAGGCCCGCGCACACCATGCCCTATATTGGCTATGCGTGTCCCAAGGGGAGGAATTATGCGAGGCATGACAGCAATGCTGCTGGTGATCGGCATGATTCCGCCCGCCTTCGCCGCCGACGCGCCGCAGGGCGACATCGCCGACCTCACCGCCTTTGCCGACGCGTTCGACGCGGCGCAGATCGCGCAGGATCGCGCCGCGCTCGACCGCATGGTCGCCGACGACCTTATTTTCATCGACGGCAGCGGCAAGCGTTATGGCAAGACCTTCTTCATCGATGGCTGGACCGGCCCCGACGATGATTACGACCCGGTGACGCTGAAGGACCGGGTCGTCCTGCCGCTCGGCAAGGACGCCGGCCTCGCGAGCGCCGAGGCTATCCTGTCGGGGCGCTCTGCGGGCAGGCCTTTCCGCGTCCGCATCCGCTTCACCGACATCTTCCGGCGCTATGGCGACAGCTGGCAGGCAAGCTATATCCACGTCACCCGGATGCCGATCGGGGACGAGTAGCGGGAACGATTCGACTCCAGCCATCGATAGGAACATAATGGGAACATTAATCCGATTCGGAGGAGCCGCCATGTCGCCCATGTTTCGCTATTTTCTGGGATTTCAACTGGCCGCCGACCGCGCCGGCTGGCTCGCGCGTCAATTGCCGCCGGTTTCGGGCGATCTGTTCGCGGGGCTGAAGCCGCAGAACTATCATCTCACCCTCTGCACGATCGACGAAACATCGGTGCCGCATCCCTTCCTGCGGCAGCGCGTCGCAAAGGCCTTCGAAGCCGGCCTGCCTGCCGCCAGTTCCATTCCCTTCGGCCGGATCGTCAGCCGCGATGCCGGGGCCGAACTCGTCACCGCCGGCAGCATCGCCCCCATTCGCCAGCTTTACGAAGACATCGTCGCGCTACTCGCACCGCAAGGGATCGCGCCCTGGTATCGCCAGTCGGGACTCCGCCCGCATATCACGCTCGGCTATGGCCGGCATATGTTCGACCCGGTGCCGGTCGCGTGGAACTGGACCCCGCGCGAGCTCGTCCTGATCGAAAGCCATGTCGGCCACAGCCGCCATCGCGTGCTCCAGCGTTGGCAACTCCCCACGCCCGCGCAGGGCGCCTTCGACTTCATGGACGACGCGCTGCCGCCGCCGCTGCGCTATGCGGCTTAGCCCTCAAGGCTGTGCTCGAGCGTGATCTCGCAGTCGAGCAGCTTCGACACCGGGCAATTCTTCTCGGCTTCTTCGGCGATCTTGGCGAATTCATCGGCGTCGATCCCCGGTACCTTGCCGGTCAGCGTTAGCGCCGATTTGGTGATCGTGAAGCCGCCGTCCTGCTGTTCGAGCGTCACTGCGGCGCTCGTTTCGAGCGTGTCGCCCGAATAGCCCGCGCGCGCGAGGCCGAACGACAGCGCCATGGTGAAGCAGGCCGCATGCGCCGCGGCGATCAATTCTTCTGGATTGGTCCCGGGCTGCCCCTCGAAGCGCGTCCCAAAGCCATAGGGCTGCTTGTCGAGCACGCCCGACTTGGTCGTGATCGACCCCTTGCCCTCTTTGCCGAAACCTTCATAGCGGGCCGATGCGCGATTGACGGTCATGCGATTTCTCCTGGTTTGATGGTGGGTTTGATGGGGGTTCGATCGAGGGTGGAAACGAAAAAAGGCGCCAGACTCGGCAGTCCTCAGGCGGCTAGCAGCTTACGCCCCGCACCCACCCGCTGCCATGCCTTTTCGTGAAAGAAGAAGGCGACCGCATTGATACACGGCTCGATGATCGCAATCCCGCCCGCGAGCGCGACCGATCCGGTCATCACATAGGCGACGCTGAACCCGATGGTCAGGTGGATCGACAGATAGGTAAAGGTCTTGATCAGATCGGTGGGCATGGCCCGTCTCCAGCAGCGGCGAACCCGGTCAAATTAAGAACGGTTCGCAACAAGCGCCAGCGAGGGCTTTCGTTCAGTCTGATCGATTTTCCCGCGACACCCCCGCCCGGTCGAGTTCGGGCCCGAGCCGCCCGCCGAGCCACATCGCCCACATCTTGAAATCGGCGGCGAGGCTCCACAGCGGATAGGTGAAGGTCGCGGGCCGGTTCTTCTCGACCCCGAAATGCGCGACCCAGGCAAAGAAATAGCCCGCAACCGGCAGCGCGACCAGCCAGCCCCACCGGCCGCTGACCGCCGCCGCGACCGCGATCGCCACCACCAGACTTGTCCCGACATAATGCAGCGCGCGCGTCGACGCCTTGCTGTGCTCGCGCAGGTAGAAGGGCCAGAATTCGGCGAAGCTGGTGTAGAGCCGCGGCATAGTACGAAGGATGCTGCGCCGCGCGCGCGACGTCAAGGCGGGCGCGATGTCGGATTTCCCCCGGGCGTCGGCTTTGGGGTAGGAAGCGGACGTTAGATCCTCCCCACTTGTGAGGAGGTGGCAGCCGCGCAGCGGCTGACGGAGGGGGCTCGCGTCCTCACGCGACCTCACTTCAGGCTGCCAACCCCCTCCACCGCCTTCGGCGGTCCCCCCTCCCCGCGGGGCGGGGAGGCTCTTATGTCCGCTTCCGGCCGCAACCGGCCCTTCGTCATCCCGGGCTTGGCCTGGAATCCCGCTTTTTCTTCGCGCCTTCGCGTGATTTTGTTGTTTCGCGCAAAGGCGCAAAGACACGAAGGCAAAAGGAAAAGCGGGCTTCCCGCAGGTGCGGGAATGGACTGGGTTCGCTCGGTTTCCGCGCTGGACGTCGACAAAAGAAAAGGGCCGCGGATTGCTCCGCGGCCCATCTCTTTTCGCCTGACGGCCCTGATCAGAAATCAGAAAACGCGGGCATATTGTTCGTTTCCGACGAAGCCCAGCTTGCCGACGCCGCTGCGCTTGATCACCGCCATGACATTGTCGACGACGATATAGCGTGCATAGGGGTCGGGCTGAACCTGCAGTTCGGGCTCGACCGGCAGTGCCTTGGTCTGTTCCAGATATTGCGCCAGCTGCGCAAGGTCGACCGGCGAACCGTTCCAGGTGATCGTTCCCGCGGGATCGATCATCACCTTGTTCTTTTCGGGGTCGACATTGCTCTGGCTGTCGGTCGGGACCGGCAGGTCGATCTTCACCGCGTGGGTCTGGACCGGGATGGTGATGATGAACATGATGAGGAGCACGAGCATGACGTCGATCAACGGCGTCGTGTTCATGTCCATCATCGGTTCGTTTTCGTCCCGATCTCCAACTGCCATGGACATGCGATTATTCCTTCGTTCCTAAACGGAAGATCGCCTTAGAGGCGACCCATCGTGCCCGAGCCAGGAGCCGGTTCGGAAATGAACCCGATCTTCTGGAAGCCGGCATATTGCATCGTATAGATCACGCCGCCGATGCACTGGTACGGCGTGTTGACGTCGCCGCGGATATGCACTTCGGGGAAGTTCTCTTCGGTGATGTTCTGCGGCCCGCCGATATCTTCGAGCAGCTTTTCGAGCTTTGCCTGTCCACGTTCGAGCAATTGCCGCGAATCGACCGGGGTTTGGCCCCAATAGACTTCGCACGCGCTGCTGTCGGCATTCGGCTGGCCGTCACCATCGGTGTCGGCCGAACGGATCGACAACAACACATTTTCAGGCTTGGTCGTCGTCGGTTCAAACGCCACGTCGGGTAGCTTGAGGTCCACCGTCTGCACCACCACGGGAACCGTGATGAGGAAGATGATGAGCAACACAAGCATGATGTCCACGAGCGGGGTCGTGTTGATTTCGGACATCGGGGCGTCTTCACCGCCACTGTCGCCTACACTCATCGCCATAGGATTAGCATCCTGTCACAAAATTACTGTCATGGACTTCGGGTGGGCAGGCCATCGGCCTGCGCCCTCGTCCAGCGGACCCCACCCTTCGCCATGCGGCGAGGGGCGGGGATCCAGGAACCAATCAGGCCTTCTTCGGCGCGGCGGCCGGAGCGGCGGCCTTCGCCGGCGCGAGCGTCGCCGGCTTCACCTGGCCGTTCGACATGATCGAACCGAGCACGTCGTTCGAGAAGGTCGAGAGACGGCGGGCGATCGACTTGTTGCGGCTCTGGAGCCAGTTGAACGCGAGCACCGCGGGAACCGCCACGATCAGACCGATGGCGGTCATGATGAGCGCTTCACCGACCGGGCCGGCGACGGTGTCGATCGAGGCCTGGCCCGACGCACCGATCTTCACGAGCGCGCGAAGAATACCGATAACGGTACCGAACAGACCGACGAACGGTGCGGTCGAACCCACGGTCGCGAGGAAGGCGAGGCCCGAGTTAAGCTTCGAATTGATGTGGTTCTGCGAACGCTCGAGCGTGCCGTGCATCCAGTCGTGGGCTTCGACGGGATCGGTCAGCTTGTTATGCTCTTCATTGGCGCGCAGACCGTCTTCGACGACCTGGCGATAGGCGCTGTTCTTTTCGAGCTTCGAAGCGCCGTCGGCCAGCGTCGGGGCGCGCCAGAAATTGGCGTCGACCGCCTTACCCTGGTTGATCACCTTATTCTGTTCGAACAGCTTGGTGAACAGGATGTAGAGCGTGCCGATGAACATGATCAGCAGGACGAGGAAGGTAACCTGCGACACGATGCCGCCTTCGCAGAGCGCGGGGACGAGGCCGTAGGGGTTCTGGCCTTCTTCCTTCACGCACATCGATGCGGGCATCAGGCTCATGCCTGCGTCGTGAGCGGCAGCCGGCGCCGCAGCGGCGGCATTTGCGATCAGATTAAACATATAGGAAATTCCCTCTCAAGATATTCAAAATCGAAAACAGGTGGTCCGGCGCCGATCAGCGCGGAATCTGCCAACGGATACGATTGCTGTAGCTGCCGCCTGTCGGGTTACCCGCACGGTCCTTGCCCGGATTGAACCGGCCGCGGCGCTGGATAAGCTTACAGGTTTCGGCATCAAGGTCGGCGTGGCCGCTCGACGACGTGACGTCGCAGGCGGTCACGCGGCCCTCGGCATTATAGGTCACGCGGAAACCCGTCGTGCCTTCGCGTTCTTCACGCATGGCACGCGCCGGATAATCGTCGTTCGTCGCCCAGCGCCCCGGATTGCCACGCGGCGTACCGGCCTGGCTGAGGTCGGGCGTCGGCGGCGGAGCCGGCGGGGCCGGCGGCGTGAAGACGGGCGGCGGCGGCGTCGGCGGCGCCTTCGGCACCGACTGGACCGTATTGGTCGTAACCGGCGGCGGAATCGGCGACGGCGGCGTCACGACCGGCGGCGGCGGCGGCAGCTGGTTGTCCGGCGGCGGCGGTGGCGGGGGCTCCTCCGGCGGCGGCGGCTCTTCGACGTCCACCACATCCAATTTTTCGGCGATTTTCTTGACGATGCTGATATTCAAGCCGTTGACCAGGCCATAGCCCAGCACTGCCGTAAACAGACCAACCAAGACAATCGCCACTACCCTGTTTTTAGGGTCGACATTATCACCATAAGCCATTCAGGGACGACGCTCCTTGCTAGATCATCCTGACACCAATTCCCAACCATCGGGACGGTTGCCAAATGCCCGGATGATTTCCGATGCGTTTTCACAGACCCGACGGCGCTACATCCGGCTTATTATGTTTTCGCCGGACGCTTCGCGGCCCGTCCTATCGCGGTGGCGGCACATTCGCAAACCCTTTATCAGCGGTTAATGTGCCTTGTCCCATGATGGGGATTCAGGCGCCGATACCGGTGTCACAGATGATGGAAAGTAGATCGATCATGCGCCTCCCTCACCCGGCCGCTATCGCCGGCATTTTGACCTTGAGCCTTGGAATCCCAAGTGTTTCCGCAATGCAGGCGCCCGCGGGCGCCGCGGCGGCAAGCCCCTATACCTATGCCGACATCGCCGACCTCGCGACCGCGGCGCCGATCGTGCTGCACGCGCGCATCCGCGACGCGACCGACCTGAAACCCGAGCGTGCGCCCGGAGTCGCGGCGGGTCATGTCCGATTCTATGTCGAAGCCGACGTCGTCAGCCTGATTCGCGGCAGCGGCCCGCTCGCAGCGCGAATCTCCTATCTCGTCGACCTGCCGCTCGATGCGCGGGGCAAGCCGCCGAAGCTCAAAAGGAAGCAGCCGGTCCTGATCTTCGCCGGCCCCGTGGCGGGTTCGGCCGCGGGCACCAACAACACGGGCAGCGTCCGCCTGATCGCCCCCGATGCCCAGCTGCCGTGGGATCCGGCGACCGAAGCGCAATTGCGCGCGATCCTGACCGAGCTGGTCGAGCCCGGCGCGCCGCCCGCGATCACCGGCATAGCGAACGGCTTCCACGTCCCGGGCACACTCCCCGGCGAGGGGGAGACGCAATTGTTCCTGAATACCGAGACCGGCGATCCGGTGTCGCTCACCGTGCTGACCGCCGCCGACGGGTCGCGGCGCTGGGCCGCGGCGTTCGGCGAGATCGTCGACGGATCGGCGGCAGTGCCCGCGCGCGATACGCTCGCCTGGTATCGCCTCGCCTGCGGCCTGCCGCGCCAGCTGCCGCTGAACAAGCTTGCGGGAACCCCGCCCGAGGACCGGCGCAAGGCGGCGTCGGACTATGGCGTCATCCTCGGCGCGCTCGGCGAATGCACGCGGACGCGGACGCCGCCGACGGGTTGATGCCGTAGCGTTCCACGTCGCGGAAACAGAAAAGCTTCCTTGTTTCGCGGGGAAAAGCCGATAGGGCGCTCGCGATAACGGGGCGCGGCCCCGTGCCTTTGACCGGAGCCCCTTATGTCGCCCTATTCCGCCCCGACCGCCCCCCGCCCGCCGCTGCGCGTCGCGCTCGCGGGGATCGGCGTCGTCGGCGGCGGAGTCGTCCGGCTGCTCGAGACCAACCGCGAGCTGATCGCGCGGCGCGCGGGGCGGCCGATCGAGATCGTCGCCGTGTCGGCGCGCGACCGGCACAAGGACCGCGGCGTCGACCTGTCCGCCTATCGCTGGGAAGACGATATGGACGCGATCGTCGCCGCCGACGATGTCGATGTCGTCGTCGAGATGATCGGCGGCGCCGACGGGTCGGCGCTGACGCTCGCGCGCCACGCGCTCGGCGCGGGCAAGGCGCTCGTCACCGCGAACAAGGCGATGATCGCGCATCACGGGCTCGACCTCGCGCGGATCGCCGAGCAGAAGGACACGCCGCTCAAATATGAAGCCGCGGTCGCGGGCGGCATTCCCGTCATCAAGGCGATCCGCGAGGGCGCCTCGGCGAATGAGATCGCGCGCGTCTATGGCATCCTCAACGGCACCTGCAATTATATCCTGACGCAAATGGAGCGAAACGGCGCGAGCTTCGCCGACGCGCTCGCCGCCGCGCAGGCGGAGGGCTATGCCGAGGCCGACCCGAGTTTCGACGTCGACGGCATCGACGCCGCGCATAAATTGTCGATTCTCGCCGCGCTCTGCTTCGGCACAAGGCTCGACATCGGCGCGGTGACCGCCGACGGGATTCGCGGGCTGATCGCCGCCGACATTCGCGAGGCCGAAGCCTTGGGGCATCGCGTCCGCCTGATCGGCATGGCCGAACGCGACGGCGCCGACAAAGGCGGCGGCCTTTATCAGCATGTCCAGCCGTGCCTCGTCCCCGCCGACCATCCGCTCGCCTATGTCCCCGGCGCATTGAACGCCGTCGTTGCCGAGGGCAATTTCGTCGGCCGCCTCTTCTTCGAGGGCGCGGGCGCGGGCGCGGGACCGACCGCTTCGGCGATCGTCGCCGACATCATCGACATCGCGCGCGATGAATATGGCCCCGCCTTCGCGATGCCCGTCGACGCGCTCGACGCGGCGCCCGCCGCCGATGCCGGCGCGCGCGTCGGCAAACATTATGTCCGCCTGATCGTCGAGGACCGCATCGGCGTCCTCGCCGAAATCGCGGCGGCGATGCGCGACGCCGGCGTCTCGATCGAAAGCCTGATTCAGCGCGGCAGCGAGGACGGCAACGGCGTCGTCATCGTGCTCGTCACCCACGAAGGCCCCGCGCGCGCGATCCACGCCGCGCTCGGCGTCCTCGGCGCGTCGGACCATGTCGTCGGCGCGCCGATGCACATGCCCATTTTAGCGCTTTAGGGCTCCCCTTCCGCCGGCGGCGGGTCGCCCGTTTCGGGATCGGTGCGCTCCTTCGCCATTTCATAAAGCGCATTATATTCGGGGCCCGGCGGATAACCGCCGCCGATCGACACCCAATTATAGGGCAGCTTGTCGAGACTCATCGCCCGCGCCTCGGCGCGCGGCAGTTTGGGCGGCGCCTCGCGGCCTACCCCCGCGATCGCCCGCAGCTCGGGGGTCAGGCGGTGACGTTCGGTGTCCGTGCCGCATACATTGATCGAGCCGTCGTCGGCGGGTTTGCAGCGCCGGATCGGGTCGACCATCTCCTTCGCATTGGCGACCGCCGTTTCGGCGTCGCGCGGCGGCGGCGGCGCGGGCGGTCCCTGCACCTGCGCGGCCGCCGGCGCGATTGCGGCCATCGCCCCGGTCACCACGGCGACACAGCTCAGGGTGAAAGCGGCACCGAATCGGGCGAAGCGTTCTCGACAAGTGGCGCGGGCGACCATATGGCGCCCACCATGCCGACGGGGCGGAACATGTAAAGACGGAGAGTGCGAAAGATGACGGATACCGGCAGCAACCTCGACCGGGTGCTCGTGCTCGAAATGGTGCGCGTCACCGAAGCCGCGGCGATCGCCGCCGCGAAGCTGATCGGCCGCGGCGACGAAAAGGCCGCCGATGCCGCCGCCGTCGAAGCGATGCGCACCGCGTTCAACACGCTTTACATGGACGGCACGATCGTCATCGGCGAGGGCGAGCGCGACGAGGCGCCGATGCTCTATATCGGGGAAAAGGTCGGCAACGCGCCGGGCAAAGGGCCCAAGATCGACATCGCGGTCGATCCCTTGGAAGGCACGACGATCACCGCCAAGGCCGGCCCCAACGCGCTCGCGGTGCTCGCAATCGCCGAGGAAGGCTGCCTGCTCAACGCCCCCGACGTCTATATGGACAAGCTGGCGGTCGGCGCCGGCTATTCGCCGGGTGTGGTCAGTTTCGACAAGAGCGTGCGCGAGAATGTCGAGGCGGTCGCGCGCGAAAAGGGCTGCAAGCCCGAACAGATCATCGTCTGCGTGCTCGACCGCCCGCGCCACGAGGCGACCATCGCCGAGCTGCGCGCGATCGGCTGCGGCGTCGCGCTGATCCCCGACGGCGACGTCGCCGGCGTGATCGCGACGACGAACCCCGAAACCAATATCGACATCTATATGGGATCGGGCGGCGCGCCCGAGGGCGTGCTCGCCGCGGCGGCGCTGCGCTGCGTCGGCGGCCAGTTCAAGGGCCGCCTGCTCTTCCGCAACGACGACGAACGGCGGCGCGCGAAAAAATGGGGCATCGAGGATCTCGACCGCGTCTACGACCTCGAAGACCTCGCCAGCGGCGACGTGATCTTCGCCGCGACGGGCGTCACCGACGGCTCGCTGCTGCGCGGCGTCAAGCGCCGCCGCGACGGCGTAATGACCACCGAAACTGTGGTGATGCGCGCCTCCTCGGGCACCGTGCGCTGGGTCAAGGGCGAACATCGCGCGCATTGAGGACGGGCTGAGAGCGGCGGGTAGCTGCCCTTCTTCTCCCCTCCCGCTTGCGGGAGGGGGTCGGGGGGAGGGCCTGTAACGGTCGAGGACCCTCCCCGCTGCGGCTAGCCAGCAAGCTGACAAGCCTTGCTGCCCCTCCCGCAAGCGGGAGGGGAAAACAGCTCAAAGCCCCCCGCTCATCCCCTTCAGCAACCTCCGCCAAAATTCCCCCAGCCGCCGCTGGAACAGCATCAGCTCGAATCCGTGCCGCGCGACATGGCTTTGCGGGATCGCGTCCCAGCCGCGATGTTCGACGGTGACGCGCGTTTCGCCGCCCACCGCCTCGAACCGCACATCGACCTCGGTCGTCTGATCGTTCCGGAAACTCGGCAAGCGCCAGGCGAAGGCCAGCCGTTCGCCCGGTAGCCAGTGGCGCACCGCGCCGATCTCCCACTCCGCGCCATCGTCGAAGCGCGTGACGAGCCGCCCGCCCGGCCCCGCCGGATCGAAGCGCAGCACGCCGTCGCCCTTGCGCGACAGCTGAAACAGCGGATGGCTCCGCCACCATTTGCCGATGTCGCGCGTGAAGGCCGTGAACGCCGCCTCGGGCGTCGCCGCGACGCGCAGCGCGACGATCACCGCCGCGCTCATTCGCCACCCTCGACATGGCGCTTGAAGCTCGCGAGCTGGTCCGACCAAAGCGCCTCGGTCTCGGCGAGCCATTGCTTGAGCTCGGCGGTCGCGCCGTCCTTCAATCGATAGATGCGCACGCGCGCGTCGAAGGTCGGGTGCCCATCCTCGACCAGCCCGCCTTCCTTCAGCGCGCGCAAATGCCGGCTCATCGCGGGCGGCGCGAGCCCCAGCGCGACCGCGAGTTCGCCCGCGCTGCGCGGCCGCTCGCCGAGCAGCTCGATCGCGCGCCGCCGTTTCGGGTCGGCGAGCGCGCCCAGCATTCGGTCGAGCGCGGCGCTCAATCGTCGAGCCGCGTCTTGGTCGTGAAGCCGCCTTCGGCGTCCCATTCATCCGACGTCTTTTCCTCGACCGTCACGCCGAAGGTCCAGATATGCCCCTCGGGATCCTTCGCGCGATAGGTGCGGTCGCCATAGAATTGCGTTTCGGGTCCGGCGATGATCTCCGCCCCCGCCGCGCGCGCCGTTTCGCAATGCGCATCGATATCCTCGCCGCGGCCGAGCTGGACATGCACCGTCTGACTATTCTTGCCGCCAAGGTTCGCGGGACTGCGATGATCGTCCGACCATTCATTGCCGATCATGATCGACGAATTGCCATATTCCATCTCGCTGTGCGCAAGATTGCCCTGATCGTCGAGCAGCACGAAGGTGGGTTCGAACCCGAACGCCGTCTCCAGCCAGCGGAACGCCGCCTTGGCGTCCTTGTAGCAGACGGCGCTCGAAAGCCCCTTGGAACGCGGATGATCGGCCATGTCCTGTCTCCCGAGTCGCTATTTAATTTCCAATTCATATAATATTTTCGCAAAAATGAAAATACTCGCCGATGTGCATCAAGATGATAAAGCAGCCCCATGACCGACAATCTCCGCAACCATATCGACGAAGCGATGACACTCGCGGCTGACCATCTCGGAAAAGGGCGCGTCGCCGACTATATCCCCGCGCTGGCGAAGGTCGATCCGGGCAAGCTCGGCTTCGCGCTCGCGCTGCCCGACGGCACCGTCCACGCGTCGGGCGACGCCGACGAGCCCTTCTCGATCCAGTCGGTGTCGAAGGTCTTCACCCTCGCGCTCGCGCTGCGCCGTGTCGGCAGTTCGCTGTGGGACAGCGTCGGGCGCGAACCGTCGGGTTCGGCGTTCAACTCGATCGTCCAGCTCGAAAGCGAACAAGGCATCCCGCGCAACCCGCTGATCAACGCTGGCGCGCTCGCGACGACCGACCGACTGATCGACGGTCGCAGCGGCGATGCGGTCGCCGACGAAATCGTCGACTTCATGCGCGACCGCGCGGGCGACGACAGTGTCGCCATCGACTTCGACGTCGCCTTTTCCGAATCCGAAACCGGCGCGCGCAACCGCAGCCTCGCGCATTTCATGGACGCCTTCGGCAATCTGACGCATCCGGTCGAGACCGTCGTCGGCGTCTATTTCCGCCAATGCGCGATCGCGATGTCGTGCCGCCAGCTCGCCCGCGCCGGCCTGTTCCTCGCGATGGAGGGCCGCGACCCGCGCACCGACGAGCAGCTGATCGAACCGCACCGCGCGCGGCGCATCAACGCGATCATGATGCTGTGCGGCCACTACGACAATTCGGGCGAATTCGCCTTCCGCGTCGGCCTGCCGGGCAAGAGCGGCGTCGGCGGCGGCATCCTCTGCATCGCGCCGGGGCAGGGATCGATCGCGGTCTGGTCGCCCGCGCTCAATGAGGCGGGGACGTCGCTGGCGGGCGCGGTCGCACTCGAACATTTCGCCTATGCGGCGGGCTGGTCGGTATTCGACTGACCTTCAATGATGGATATCTTCTTTGGGGTGGGAGCGGGCCTTCCCATGGCCGTCGCCATTCCCAAGTGTTTCGATATCTCAATCGTCGGCGAGCAGCGCCAGCTTCACCCGTGCGGTGCCGCTGCGCTGCATGCCGATTTCGCGCGCCGCGGCGTGGCTGACGTCGATTACGCGGCCGCGCGAAAAGGGTCCGCGATCGTTGATGCGGACGATTACGCTGTCGCCGGTCGACATGTTGGTGACCCGCACCATGCTGCCGAAGGGCAGCGTGCGGTGCGCCGCGGTCAGCTCGCCGGGATCGAAACGCTCGCCATTCGCGGTCCGGTTGCCGGCGAGTTCATTGCCGTAATAGCTCGCCATTCCGCCGTCGATTTCGGTTTCTTCGATGATGTCGGCAAGGGGAATCGCGCTGGCCGCGACGGCGGGGAGGGCGGCGGCGTCGGTGTCCTGTGCAGCAGCCGACGCGACAAGCATCAGCGGCATAACTAAGGTTACAAGAGCCCGCATGGCATCCTCCCTTTTCGGTGAAGCGCCAAAAGCAGCGGCGGCCTGCCGAAACAAGCCGCCACGCGTTAAACTGAACAGATTTTGCGCCCGGAAGTGCGATTCGACGCGTTTTTAAGGAACCGATCCGAAGTTACACGTCCAGATTCGCAACCGACAGCGCGTTCGTCTGAATGAAATCGCGCCGCGGCTCGACCTCGTCGCCCATCAGCCGCTCGAAGATTTCGTGCGCGACATCGGCCTGCTCGGCTTCGACGCGCAGCAGCGAACGATTGACGGGGTCGAGGGTCGTTTCCCACAATTGCTCGGCATTCATCTCGCCCAGCCCCTTGTAGCGGCTGATCGCGAGCCCCTTGCGGCTGTGCGCAAAGATCGCCTCGAGCAGTTCGGACGGACGCGTCACCGGATTGGCCTTCGCGTTGGTCGCGGCGGGAACATCGCCCTCTTCGCCGTCGGCGACGTCAGTTTCGACCTCGACGACCGCACCGGTCGCTTTCACCAACCGTCCTGGGCGCGCATAGCTTTCGGCCTGTTCGGCGGCGAGTTTGTGCATGCGGCGCGCTTCCTGGCTGGCGAGGAAGCCGGCGTCGATCGCATGATGATCACTGACCCCGCGCCAGCGGCGTTCGAGGGTATAGCCGCCGCCCTCGACCGCTTCGACGGTCCACACCGCCTCGGCCCCGCCGGTCAGCGCGCGTTCGGCGGCGTTGAGCCAGGTCGCGGCGGTCGCCGCGGCGCTGTGACGCCCCGCTGTGTCGAGATCGGGATCGAGCGCGCCGGTGAGCGCGAGCGCCTCGACGAGCCCGTGATCGAGACTGCGCGGCACATAACGCATCAGCGCGCGGAGGCGCCGACCATGGTCGATCAGCCCGCGCAGATCCTGCCCCGACCGCGCGCCGCCCGGCGTTTCGAGCAGCAGCGCGTCGATCCCGGCATCGACGAGGTAATTTTCGAGCGCGGTATCGTCCTTCAGATACACCTCGCTCCGCCCCTTCGCGACTTTATAGAGCGGCGGCTGGGCGATGTAGAGGTGACCGCCCTCGATGATTTCGGGCATCTGGCGATAAAAGAAAGTGAGCAGCAAGGTGCGGATATGCGCGCCGTCGACGTCGGCGTCGGTCATGATCACGATCTTGTGATAGCGCAGTTTTTCGAGGTTGAACTCGTCGCGGATGCCGGTGCCGAGCGCCTGGATCAGCGTGCCGACCTCCTTCGAAGAGATGATGCGGTCGAAACGCGCGCGCTCGACGTTCAGAATCTTGCCTTTCAGCGGCAGGATCGCCTGCACGTGCCGGTCGCGGCCCTGCTTCGCCGAACCGCCTGCCGAGTCGCCCTCGACGAGGAAGAGCTCGCACTTCGATGGGTCGCGTTCCTGACAATCGGCGAGCTTGCCAGGCAGGCTTGCGATATCCATCGCGCCCTTGCGCCGCGTCAGTTCGCGCGCCTTCTTCGCCGCCTCGCGTGCCGCGGCGGCGTCGATGACCTTTTGGATCACCGCTTTCGCATGCGCGGGATTTTCCTCGAGCCATTCGGTCATCCGGTCGGCCATCAGGCTTTCGAGCGGCTGGCGCACTTCGGAGGAAACCAGCTTGTCCTTGGTCTGCGAGCTGAACTTGGGATCAGGCAGCTTGACCGAGACGATCGCGGTCAGGCCTTCGCGCATATCCTCGCCCGTCAGCGACACCTTCTCCTTCTTCAGCATTCCCGACTTTTCGCCATAGCCATTCAAGGTACGCGTCAGCGCGGCGCGAAAGGCCGCGAGGTGCGTACCGCCGTCGCGCTGCGGGATGTTGTTCGTGAAGCAGAGGACATTTTCATAATAGCTGTCGTTCCACTCCAATGCGACGTCGATGCCGATGCCGTCGCGCTCGCTGCTGATCGCGATCGGATCGGGCAGCAGCGCGTTCTTGTTGCGGTCGAGATATTTGACGAACGCCCCGATCCCGCCCTCATAGAACAGGTCGTGCGTCTCATGCTCGGCGTGGCGCGCATCGACGAGCTTGATGCGCACGCCCGAGTTGAGGAAAGCGAGCTCGCGATAGCGGTGCTCGAGCTTCTCGAAATCGAATTCGGTCACATTTTTGAACGTGTCGGTCGAAGCGCAGAAGGTCACGCGCGTGCCCTTCTTGCCCGCGGGCGCCGGGCCGTTGACCTTGAGCGGCGCCACCGAATCGCCATGTTCGAAGCGCATCCAATGCTCTTCGCCGTCGCGCCAGATCGTGAGTTCGAGCCATTCGCTAAGTGCGTTGACGACGCTGACGCCGACGCCGTGCAGGCCGCCCGACACCTTATAGGCATTGTCGTCGCTCGTATTTTCGAACTTTCCGCCCGCGTGGAGCTGGGTCATGATGACCTCGGCCGCCGAAATGCCTTCCTCGGCGTGGATACCCGTCGGGATGCCGCGGCCATTGTCCTCGACGCTGACCGATCCGTCGCTGTTGAGCGTGATCAGGACGAGGTCGCAATGCCCCGCGAGCGCTTCGTCGATCGCATTGTCCGAAACCTCGAACACCATGTGATGCAGGCCCGACCCGTCGTCGGTGTCGCCGATATACATGCCCGGGCGTTTGCGCACCGCGTCGAGGCCCTTCAGAACCTTGATCGAATCGGCGCCATAGGCGTTGCTGTTGGGCTGATTGGCGGGCGCGACCGGCGCCGTATTTTCTGGGGTGTCCGTCATATCGATTATATAGGGTCGCGGACCCGAAAACCCAAGCGAAAATGCGGCTCTCGGGCCTTGGGCGACGAGCGTTGCGCGGGGACGCCGCGGCGGCTAGTTTCAGGGGCATGAAACAAGGCCTCGCTTCTCCCCTCGCCCTGCTCCTCGCCGCCTCGCTCGCCGCGTGCAGCCAGCCCGCTCCGCCCGCCGACAACGCCCCCGTCGTCGCGGGCGAACCCATCGCGACGCGCGCGGTGATGATCGGTACCGAAGGACCGAGCCTGCCCGCCTGTTCGAGCATCAGCCGCGTCAAGTCGGGCGGCACCGACGTCTATTGGGCGCCGAACGAAACGCGCGCGGTCAAGGCGAAGCTCGCCGGCGGCGCGAATGTGTCGCTGTGCGAGGCGGCCGAGAACGACGCCTGGTTCGGCGTCGTCTTCGCCGCGCCCGGCACCGACCCCGACATGTGCGGGGTCGGCAAGTCGGTCCCCAACGCGCGTGAGTATCAGGGCCCATGCCGTTGGGGCTGGATCAAGGGCGGGACGGTCCAGCTCGGCGGTTAGGTGCCGCCGCCCCGAGTCAACGATAGGAAGGGTTCCGGCCGGAAGCGGACCCATCAATCCTCGTCATCCCGGACTTGATCCGGGGTCCCGCTTACGGTCGAAGTCAATGAGTGCGTCAAAAAGCGGGATCCCGGGTCAAGCCCGGGATGACGACGTAGGTGGCAGTGTCAGCTCTCCACCCCAAACCGACGCCACTACCCCCGGCAATCCTCGATCACCCGGCCAATCTCCGACTGCACCGGCAATGTCAGCGCGCCGCCGCCCGGCGCCTCCAGCGCGAAGCGGCCGCGACTGAAGGCGATGCGGTCGAGCCGCGGGTCGCGGATCGGAACGGTCGCGCTGCCGCCGTCGAAGCGGAGCTGGTCGGTGCCGGCGCTGGTGCGCAGGCTGATATTGCCATCGAGCGCCGAGGTCATGCGAATGCCCCCGCCGCCGCACGCCATCGTCAGCAGCGCGTTGGCGCTGCCCGTCGGCACGAAAGCGGCGGTGCGGCTGGCGGCATCATAACGCCACGCGCCGCGATCAATCGCGCGATCCTCCCACCCGGCCGTCGGGGTCGGTAGCGGTGCGGGGGCCGGCGCGGGGGCGACCGGCTGCGGCGCGGGCGGCGGCGCTGCGGGCTGAGGAATGGCGGCGCAGCCCGCGACGGCCAGCATCAGCGTCCCTGCCGCCGCATGGCGAAACCCGGACATTTTCATCGTCAAAACCCCTGCCAATCGATCACTTCGTCCAGCGGCGCGCGCGGCACCGGCCACTGGTTCACCGCAGCATCTTCGTCCGCATAGCCGATCGCGAGCCCGGTGAACAAAATCTGCCCCTCGTCCAGCGCCAGCGTGCGGCGCACGGTCTCGCCATACATCGCCCAGCATTCCTGCGGACAGCTCGCGAGACCATGTTCGACGAGCAGCAGCATCACCGACTGCAGCCACATGCCCATGTCCGACCATTGCGGCGGGCCCATGATGCGCGAACAATGGAGGAAAAGCATCACCGGTGCGTCGAAACCCCGGTAATTGTCCATGAACCGAGCGAGCCGCCCTCGCTTGTCCTCGCGCGGGATGCCGAGCGACGCGTACAGCGCCTCGCCGACCCCGAACCGCCGGTCGGTCCAGGGCTCGGTCAGTTCGCGGGGGTAGATGTCATATTCGGGCTGCTGCCCCTCGCGCCCCATCGCGATCCGCGCGGCGACGGCATCCTTCACCGCCCGCCAGGGTTCGCCGGTCAGCACCGTCACCTGCCAGGGCTGCAAATTGCCCCCCGACGGCGCGCGCTGCGCCGCCGCGAAAATCTCCCTGAGCAGCGCGGGATCGACCGGCTGGTCCGTAAAGGCGCGCACCGATCGGCGCTTGTGGAGAGCTTGGGTTACGCTTTTATCAGTCGCTCGCATATTTATCCTCTCGCCGCTTGCCGAACAGCAATTTGCGTTCGAGCCGGGCCTTCAACTGGCGGTAGTAGGAAAGCAGGAAGACGTCATCCTCTTCGGCGACCGGACGTCCGATCTTGGCGCGGATCGCATCGGCGACCTCGCGCATTGCGCGCGGATCGCGGCCGCGGAGCACGCGTTCCAGCTCCTGCAATTCGAAAATGCCATAGACGGCGAGCTCGGCCTCGGTAAACGCCATCGCACCCCCCGCCGCATCGACCGCGATATCGGCGTCGAGCTTGACGCGCTGCGCCATTACCACCCAGGTGCCCGCGATCAGATCGCCCATCCGCATCCGGTCGCGGTTGAACAGCAGGAAGAGGCTGAGGGTCAGCGACCAGAGGACCCCGGCGAGAATGATCCACCCCGACACCATATCCTCCGCTACGCCGTTCCCCAGCATCATCAGCGGCAGGAAGATTTCGAGCTCGCGGATCAAATTGCGCGCCACTACCGCGTCGGCGGTGAGGCGGCCGCCGTTGCGCGCGACGACGCGGATGCCCATCAGCCGCTTGCCCGGCGTCGCGGCGCGCGAGCCAAGCTCGAAGCCGATGAACCAGAAGGTGCGCAGCACGAAGGAACCGAGCAGCCACACGGCGACGGTGACGTCGGACCGCGAGGCGAGGCCGACCCACAGCATGAGCAGCGAAAAGAGGAACAGCGCGAGCAGGATCAGCACCACATCGACGAGCAGCGCGCCGAAGCGCAGCCCCGCGCTCGCGATCCTGAGTTCGAGGTCGACGCCCTCGGGCGTCACGAACGGGCGGATTTTCTTCGCTTTCGCGGCGCGCTGTTTGGCGTTGGCGGCGGCGGTCATGTCACATCCTCGCGCCGCGGAATGTAATAATAGGCGAGCCAGAAGAACAGCATCAGCGTGCCCGTAGCGTAGCGCAGCACCGTGTCGGTGATGAGCTGGCGCCCGAAACCTTCGAGCAGCCCGGCGGCGAACAGCATCAGGATCACGCCGACCATCACCTTGCCCGCCGTCCGCCCCGCCTCCGACGCCGCTTGCAACCGCCCGCGCGCGCCGGGAAAGACGACAGCGGTGCCGATGCGCAGGCCCGCAGCGCCCGACAGCGCGGCGGCGAATAATTCGGTGGTGCCGTGGATGAACAGCCAGCCGCCGAAATCGAAACCGAGCCCCTTGGCGGAAAAGACCGCCATCATCGCGCCGAGCCCGATCCCCTGATAATATTCGAGCATCAGCGTCGGGACGCCGAAGGCGAAACCGAGCGCGAAGGAGAGGATCGACACGCGGCTGTTGTGCGTGAACAAATAGGTCGCAAAGACGTGGAGTCCGCTTTCGCCCTTCTCCGCAGCCGCCTTGCCATGCCCCAGCGTCGTTTGCAGATATTCGGCGGTGGCGCGCGGGTCGCGGCCGCCCGACATCTCTTCATCGACGAAGTTGAAATACCATTCGGGGTTGCCCGAGACGAGCGAATAGCTGGTCAATGCGCCGAGCATAATGACGAGCGCGATGATCACCGTCTCTTTCCACACCGAGCGCACCGCTGCGGGCCAGTCATAGAGGAAGAAGCGGCGAAGGCGGTTCCAGCGGCTTTCGCGCACGCCATAGACGAGGAAATAGCCGCGGATCGACAGCGCTTCGAGATGTCCCAGCAGCGCCTTGTCGAGGCTCGTCGCGCGCGCGATCGACAGCGACGACAGCGTCGCGCGATAGAGCAGGGGCAGCTGGAGCAGCTCGTCGCTGGTCAGCGCCTTCGCGCCCTTTTTCTCGAGCTTGGTCAACAAAAGGTCGAAAGCGATCCAGTCGGCCTCGCGCTCGGCGCGGAAACGGCTGGTCGAGAAGTCCGGCGCGTCGATCGCACGCACGGAGACGGCGGGCGGGATCACAAACTGCCCTGTCTTTTGATGCCGAGATAGGCCTCGACCGCGCTCGCCCCCATCGCGTCCGCGGGCACTTCGATCACGTCGGCGCCGAGCCGCTGGAGCCGTGCGATCACCAGCTGGCGGCCCTGCAGCATCGCCGCCGCGACGTTCGATCGTGTGACGTCGGCGCCCGTCTCGGGTCGCCGCCGTTCCTCGCTCTCGACCTCCTCGTCGCGGATCACGACGAAGAGCAGACGATGCTTTTGCGCCAGCCGCCCGGCGGCGCGGATCATCAGGTCGGCGCTCGTCGCGTCGGTGAATTCGGTGAAAAGGATGATCAGCGAGCGGCGGTTGAGCTGCGCGCTGAGGGTAGTCAGCGCGAGGGTGAAATTGCTTTCGACATACGCATAGTCGATCAGGCTCGCGGCGCGCTGCAGCGCCGGGAAATCCTGCGTGTGCATATAGGCGGGGGTGAGCGCCTGCGGCTTGGCGGCAAAGGAGAAGAAGCTCACGCGGTCGTTCATCTTCAGCCCGACATAGGCGAGCAGCAGCGCCGCCGACACCGCGCGGTCGACGCGCGGCATGCCGCCGACGGGCTCGGCCATCGTCCGCCCGCTGTCGATCGCGAGCACCACGCGATTGTCGCGTTCGACGCGATATTCCTTGGCGAGCAATTTGACGTGGCGCGCCGAGGCGTTCCAGTCGATCGCGCGGCGGTCCATCCCCGGCTGATATTCGGCGAGTGCCTCAAACTCGGTGCCTTCGCCGCGAAAACGCTGCTGGCGGAGGCCGAACCAGCTGTTACGCTGGAACAGCCGGCTGCCCTCGTCGGTGACCGCGCGCAGGCTGGGCACAACGTTGATCATGCCGTCGATCGGAAATTTTCGCTGTTTCCAGACGAGTCCGAGCGGCCCCGCCCAGCGGACCCACAGCGCCTCGACCCGCGCCTGTCCGCGCCGCGACGCGTTGAGCGCGAGCGTGCGGACGAGCGTGTCGCCCGAATTGGCACGCCGCATGTCGCTGGCGAGGCGCCCGCCTTCGGCGAGCCGTTCGTCGAGCGCGAGCGCGAGTTCGGCGCGCGGCGGGACGCTGCGGCCGCTTGCGGTGAGCAACAGATCGAACGGGTCGCCGACGCCGACCTGATGCGGGAAACGCGCGTCGAGCGTCAGCTGGCGCGGATTGGCGCCCGCGACGGTGTCGAGGATCAGGCAGGCGATGATCACGCCGATCCAGCCGGGCGCGACCAGCCACAACTCGGGCCGGATCAGCCCGAGCGCGAGCGCCAGCGGCGCGCCCGCGAGCAGCAGATAGATGGCCCGGCGGGTGGGGTAGATCATCGCGATAAATCCTCGCTGCCGCGAAGCGGTGGGGAGGGGGATCGCCGCGAAGCGGTGGTGGAGGGGTCGCGAGGGTAGCGCCAATACCCCTCCGTCAGCGGCTTCGCCGCTGCCACCTCCCCATGCCTGCGGCACGGGGAGAATCTGGTAAAATCGCTAATCACCGCGGCACCTCTTCGCGTTCGAGCAGCGCGGCGACGACCTGTTCGACATTGCGCCCCTCGATCTCCGCGGCGGCCGACAGGATGACGCGGTGGCGAAACACCCCCGCGGCAAGGCGCTGCACGTCGTCGGGGATTACATAGTCGCGCCCGTCGAGCGCCGCCGCCGCGCAGGCCGCGCGGGCCAGCAGCGTCGCGGCGCGCGGGCTCGCCCCGCATTCGAGGTCGGCGCTCTCGCGCGTCGCGCGGACCAGCCGGACGATATAGTCGACGATCTCCTCGGCGAGTCGCACGGTCGCGATGATGTCGATCGCTTCGCCGATCGCCTTGGCGTCGGCGACCTGCGTGACGCCGAAGTCGCCAACCGCGGGGCTTTTGAAGCGCCCGCCATGGTCGGCGACGATCCGCCGTTCCTCGTCGGCGTCGGGATAATCGACGACCAGCTTGAACAGGAAGCGATCGAGCTGCGCCTCGGGCAGCGGATAGACCCCTTGCTGTTCGATCGGATTCTGCGTCGCGAGCACGGTGAAGCGCGGGCTCATGACATGTGGCTCACCATTGATCGTCACCCGTCGCTCCTGCATCGCCTCGAGCAGCGCGGCCTGCGTCTTCGGCGGGGTGCGGTTGATTTCGTCAGCGAGCAGCAACTCGGTGAAGATCGGCCCTTTGGTCAGGGTGAAGCTCGACGTCTGGAAGTTGAACAGGTTCGACCCCAAAATATCGCCCGGCATCAGGTCGGGGGTGAACTGGATGCGGCCGAAATCGAGCCCCGTCGCACGGGCAAAGGCCTGTGTAAGCAAGGTCTTCGCGGTTCCCGGCGGGCCTTCAAGCAGCACATGACCGCCTGCGAGCAGCGCGATCGTCACCATGCGCGTCAACGGCCCCTGCCCGAACACGATTTTGGCGACCTCGCCTTCGATCGCGGCACCGAGCGCCTGGACGCGTTCCACCGGATTAGCTGTCACGGAGTAAATCCTTCCTGATATCGTGCAGCGCCTGCGCGTCTGCGAGGAATTCATGGGTGTTGCGCGCGAGCGGCAGGCGCCGCGCGAGCGCGGAAAAAAGGTCGCTGCCGCCGCGTAGATGCCGGTCGATCCATGCGCCGGTTTCAGCATCGTCGAGTCCGGCGGGCGCGTGCAACCGCCGTGCAATCGCGGTGCGTTGGCTCTTCACATAGGCGTCGGCGCCGTCGAGTTCGCGCCGCGCCTGTCGGATCAGGTCGGCACTGTTCGCGATCAGCGCCGCCTTCGATACCGGGATCGCGCGGCCGGGTTTCAGCGCCGGGCCGAAGCGCATCCATGCCTGCCACAGCGCAAGCAGCCCGGCGCCGATGAGGCAAAGTGTGATGCCGATGAAGGGCGGCACGAAGGCGAAGCGGAGCAGCGACCGCTGGCCGCCGAAGCCATTGAGCGTCACGTCGAAGGCGAGCCCGTCGGCATCGGCATAGTCGGCGATCGCGTCGATCAGCATCGCCCCCCCGACCGCCCGGTCGCGCGAGGCAAAGGCGAGATTGTTGATAAGGTCGGGATCGGCAAGGATATAGAGGTCGCGGTCACCGACCTGCGCGAGCACCGCGCCGCCGCCCGGTCCGGCAATCAGCGTTTCAAGATTGTCCCCCGAAATCGTCTGGACATTGTCCGGCAACCAGGCGGTGAAACTATGCCCGGCAAGCCGCGCCGGTATCTGCTGCGCCCTGCTCGCCGCAGCCTCGATCGCGACTTCGCCGAAATGCGCGGGCGGCAGCATCGCGACCGGCGGGCGGGCGGGGAAACCGACACTGACCCAGCCGGGCTTCTGCGTCTGGCCCGGCACGGCCATCGTCTGCCATTTGGGCAGCACGATCAGAGCAGGCCCCCGACGCCCGACGTCGAGCAGTTCGGCGATCTCGGGCGCGCGGGTGCGGTGCGTCGGGGTCAGCACCAGCAGCGGCTCATATTCCTCATAGCGTGTCGTTTCGACCCGCCGCCGCAGTTCGACTTCGGCGCCCGCCCGCTCGGCAAGATCGACGATCCCGGCATAGCCCGGCGCCGCCTTCGACAGCGCATGGCCGCCGCCGTCGTTACCGCTGCTGAGCTGCGGACCGAGGGCGATCAGCGCCCACAGCGCGATAAAGGCGACCGCGCCGATCGCTACGACCGCGGCGATCAATCGCGGGTTGAAGCCATGGTCGTCGGTGGAGGCCTCGCTCATGCGCGCGCCCAATTCTTCGGCACCGTCAGCTCGGCATAGGCGGCGCGGCATTGCTCCCACGCGCCGGCGTCGATCGACCGGCCGCCGAACAGACTGATCTCGACCGCGCGCGCGATGCGGCTGAACGCGCCACGTGCGACCGATGGCAGGTCGTGCGCTTCGGCAAGGTCGCGCGAGGTCATCGCGGGCTTGACGAGCCCGGGGCGGCGGCCTTCGATATCTTCGACGCTGCGGTAGAGCAGCAGATGTACCGCTTCGGCGAAGCGCCCCGCGGCGGCAAGCGCATCGGCCTCGGCGAGCAGCGCGCGCGCCGCCCCGGCCTCGGCCTGTCCAATATGGTCGTCGGCGTCTTCGTCGCCGCGTTTGCGGCGAAAGCGCAGATTATCGACCCACCGCGCAAAGGCGGGGACGAAATGATAGAGGAGAAACAGCAGGATGAGCGCGGCCGCCGCCCACATCAGCGGCGTGGCCGCGGGCGCGCTCCATTCGAAGAAATTGCCGATCGCGTTGAGCAGCGATTTCAGCCACTCGGGCGTCAGCGGCGGGGGTGGAGGCGGCGGCGGAAAGGCAGTCTGAATCTCGCCGCCAGCGATCGTCTGGCTATAGCCCGGATCGACGAGTTCGGGATCGAGCAGCCAGCCCCCGCCCGTGTCGGCGCTCGATGTATCGGCAGCGGCCGACGCCTGGGCGATCCACATGGATATCATGTTGAAAAGATGATCTCGCCCCGCTTGGTCATTGCCGATCTTGGTAGCGCGAGCCTGCTCGGCAAGGCAAGAGATGCTTGCGCGCCGAAACGCCCCGTTCTAGCGCGCGAAAAAATCGGCCGGTTCGTTGCAACGGAAACCACCGGCCGCGCGACAGGAGAGACAGGTGGACGCGGCGCAGGCGGTACATGAAAAATTCCTTGGCGCGCTTGCGGAAGGCCGACTGCCCGGCCGCGCCGACGCGCCCGATCCCGCCGCCGCCGGCCTGTCGCGCGCCGACGCCACCGACATCTTTCTCTCGCAGCTGATGAGCCGGCAGATGGACCGGCTATCGCGCCATCTGCAGGCGCGCGGCGAGGGTTTCTACACGATCGGCTCGTCGGGGCACGAAGGCAACGCCGCGGTCGCGGCGGCGCTGCGCGTCACCGATATGGCCTTCCTTCACTATCGCTCGAACGCGTTTCAGCTTCACCGATCGCGCCAGCTTCCGGGCGGCACGCCGACGTGGGACATGCTGCTGAGCTTCGCGGCATCGAGCGAAGATCCGATTTCGGGCGGGCGGCATAAGGTGATCGGGTCGAAGCCGCTCAACATCCCGCCGCAAACCTCGACGATCGCCTCGCACCTCCCCAAGGCAGTCGGCGCCGCTTTCTCGATCGGCATCGCACGCCGGCTCGGCATGACCGGGCTGCCGCTGCCCGACGATGCGGTGGTGCTGACGAGTTTCGGCGACGCCTCGGCGAACCATTCGACCGCGCAGGGCGCGTTCAACACGGCGGGCTGGGCGGCGTTCCAGGGCTCGCCCATGCCGCTGATCTTCCTGTGCGAAGATAATGGCATCGGCATTTCGACGCGCACCCCGACCGGCTGGATCGAGGCGCAGTTCCGCCACCGTGCCGGGCTGCACTATATCAAATGCGACGGCACCGATCTTGTGTCGGCCTATGCGGGTGCCGCCGAGGCCGCCGACTATGCGCGCCGCACGCGCAAACCCGTCTTTCTCCACATGGCGACGGTGCGGCTCTACGGTCATGCCGGATCCGACGTGCAGGGCGCCTATCTGCCGAAGGCGCTGATCGAGGCCGACGAAGCGCGTGACCCGCTGCTTGCCGGCGCGGCGTTGATGGCCGAGCATGGCTGGATGACGGCCGCCGAAATCGCCGAAGCCTATGAGAATATCGGCGCGACCTTGGCGCGGCAGGCCGAAGCCGCGATCCAGCGGCCCAAGATCACCACCCCGAAGCATGTAATGGACAGCCTGATCCCGCCGAAGCGCGAGGCGGCGCGCGTCAACACGCCGTCGGACGAGGATCGCAAGGCGATGTTCGGCAGCGATGCCGGCGCGATGGACAAGCCGCAGCATATGGCGCGACTCCTCAGCTGGGCGCTCGCCGACCTGATGCTCGCGCACAAGGAAATCGCCATCATGGGCGAGGATGTCGGGCCAAAGGGCGGCGTCTATAACGTTACCGCCAAGCTCCACCAGCGCTTCGGATCGGCGCGCGTCGTCAACACCTTGCTCGACGAACAGGCGATTCTCGGGCTCGCGATCGGCATGGCGCATAACGGCTTCCTGCCGATGCCCGAAATCCAGTTCCTCGCCTATGTCCATAATGCGGAGGATCAGATCCGCGGCGAAGCGGCGACACTCAGCTTCTTCTCCGACGGGCAATATACCAACCCGATGGTGCTGCGCATCGCGGGGCTTGGTTACCAGAAGGGCTTCGGCGGCCATTTTCACAACGACAACAGCCTTGCCGTCTTCCGCGATATACCGGGCGTCATCCTCGCGGTGCCGTCGAACGGACGCGATGCGGTGGCGATGCTGCGCGAATGCGTGCGGCTCGCGCGCGAGGAACAGCGCGTCGTGGTCTTCGTCGAACCGATCGCGCTCTATATGACCCGCGACCTGCACGAGGAAGGCGACGGCCTCTGGACCAGCGTCTATGAAGCGCCCGGCTCGGAAACGCCGATCCACTTCGGCGATGTCGGCGTCCACGGCGACGGCACCGACCTTGCCATCGTGACCTATGGCAACGGCACTTATCTCTCGCGTCAGGCCGAAAAGCTGCTCGTCGCTGACGGCGTGAAGGCGCGCGTGATCGACCTGCGCTGGCTCGGCCCGGTCGACGAAGAAAAACTCGTCGCCGCAGTCGGCGATGCCGGACGCATCCTGATCGTCGACGAATGCCGCATCACCGGATCGCAGAGCGAAGCGCTGATGGCGACCTTCATCGAGCGCACGCCGGGCAAGAAGCTGAAGCGTATTGCCGCCGACGACAGCTTCATTCCGCTGGGCAGGGCCGCGACGCTGACGCTGCCCAGCCGCGATTCGATCGTCGCCGCTGCCAAGGAGCTGCTGGGAAAATGACCTCCTTTCTGCCCGTGCCCCTGCGAAGGCAGGGGCCCGTCTCCGATGCTCTCATTTGGCCGAACCGGTTGCTCGATACCGACACGCTGGATGAAGGGCCCCTGCCTTCGCAGGAGCACGACGGCTTTTTCCAGAGAGGGCCGAAATGACCGGAGCGAAGAAGACCGCGCTCGTCGTCACGCCCGGCCGCGGCACCTATGGCAAGGGCGAGCTCGGCAGCATCGCGCGACTGCACGGCGCGCGCTTTGGCGACCTCATCGCGAATTTCGATGCGCAGCGCCGCGACCGCGGCCAGCCGACCGTCACCGAACTCGACGGCGCCGACCGCTTCAGCGTCGCGACGCACATGCGCGGCGACGTCGCGGCGCCGCTGATCTACGCCGCGACGATCCTTGACTTCCTCAGCATCGACCGCGCGGCGTATGACCTGGTCGCGGTCGCGGGCAATTCGATGGGCTGGTACAGCGCGCTTGCGTGCGGCGGCGCAGTCTCGGTCCAGGACGGATTCCGCATCAGCAATGCGATGGGCCTCAACAGCCAGACGCACGGCCCCGGCGGACAGATATTGCTGCAAGTCATCGACGAGGATTGGCGCCCCGTCCCCGGCCTGCGCGCAAAACTACTCGCGCTCGTTGCCGATATCGGCACGCGGCCGGGGCATGCGCTCGCGCTCTCGATCGACCTCGCCGGGATGCTTGTGCTCGCTGGCAACGAAGAAGGCCTTGCCGCGCTGCTCGCTGAAGCGCCGCCTACTCCCGGGCGCGATCCGCTTCGTCTTGCCGGTCATGGCCCATTCCATACCCCGCTGATGTTCGGTAGCTCGGACAAGGCGAGGGCCGAGCTGCCGCATACGCTCTTCGGCCGTCCCGCGCTCCCGCTGATCGATGGACGCGGTCATATCTGGCGCCGCCATGGGAGCGATCCCGCCGCGGTCTGGGATTACACCTTCGGCCATCAGATCCTCGCGCCCTATGATTTCGCGCTGTCGGTGCAGGTGGCGGTCAAGGAGTTCGCCCCCGACGTCATCATACTGCCCGGCCCCGGCGACACGCTCGGCGGCGCGATCGCGCAATCGCTGATCGGCATCAGTTGGCAAGGCCTTGCCAGCAAGGTCGATTTCATGGCGCGCCAGGCGTCGGACCCGATCCTGCTCTCGATGGGCCGCGCCGAGCAGCGCGCGCTTGTCGTCCAGCAATAGGCGCCGGACGACATAGGGCCGGCAGAGAGGAACGTCCCTGCCGGCCCTGTTGTTGCCCGGGGTCAGGTGGGGTTGACCCCGGGCGGATGAACGGCAGCGCCAATGGGGACCAACTCAAGGGCGGTACACCGTTCATTTTCCTTATAGGCGCATCGCGCGGCGCATGGCCGGGCTGCCGCGCGATCATGCACCGAAACGGACCCGATCGACTGACGCGGCGCGCGCATATTCGGCGGTGAATTGCAACCGCAGCAATTCGGCGATATTTCCCGCGCCGGCGCGGCGCATGATATTCGCGCGGTGCACTTCGACGGTGCGCGGGCTGAGAGCGAGCTGCCGCGCGATCGCCTTGTTGCCGAGCCCGGCGGCGATCGCGTCCAATATGTCGCGCTCGCGCGGGGTCAGTGCTGCCAGCCGCATCTCGGCCTCACGGCGCCGGGCGTACGCGCCTTGCGCCGCGCGCCAGTCGGCGAGCGCCGCGTCGATCGTGCGTCGGACAAGGCGCGGATCGAGCGGAGCGGGCAGCAAATCCTGCGCGCCGCCGCGCAGGATAGCGCGCGATTCGGCGATGCTGAGCTGCTCGGCCGCGACGAAGGCAAGAATGGCGGGATGCCCCGCGATCCGCTCGAGCAGTGCCGCGCCGTCCGTCCGCCCCGGCTGGCGCCAGCGAAAGAGCAGGATAGCGCACAGATCGTCGCCCTCCGCCTCGATCCATGCGTCCGCGCTCGCAAAGCTGCGCACGACCCGCTCGCCTCCCGCCGCAAGCGCACGAAAACAGGCCGCCCGTTCGACAGGGTCGGGCAGGATGAGATGGATATGGCCCCCGCTTTCGGTCACGCTGCGATGCTGCGCTCCAAACGACCGGACCGACAGCACGAAAGGATCGGGGGCGGCGCCATTTCGGCGCGTTTGTGGTAATTTCGAGGTACGCCCGCCACCAGATTATGGTGACCCCTACGGTCACTTCACATCGAACACAAGCCGTTGACTATAAAAAGATATTTGTGATTATTGGTCCTGATATACCATCAAAAGTGCCATCCGGCGCATAGGGCAATTTGGCAGAAATAAAAATCGCGAGATCGCGGGAAAGCAGCTGGCCAATCTTATATGCGTCATTCCAGTGAACCCGGGGGCGACAATGTTGCAACCGGACAAACGGCATCCCCGGGCTCCCGTGCACAACTTTGTTATAACTCGCTGGAGATAGCTATTTGAGCGTTTTCTGACGAGCGCTTGGCCTGCGACCAACACTGGCGATGGAGGCCTCAATGCACTAACAACCCACTCGGACCCTCGGTGAGGGCCGGTCAAGGACACGGTTACCTTGAGGGAGACTCGACGCTCCAGCGCGAGGGCACTCTTGCCCACGTAAAGACGACGGTCGATTAGGCACCCTTCAATGTCGCCAAAATCTCCGAAGCTTTCTGATTCCATGCACCAGTCAGCTTCATGGTCCCGAACATCTCCCTGCATCGGCCGCTTTCCCCGCTTTGGTGGTGCAGCAAGGCGAGATAGATGATTCCTGGAGGATATCGCCTGCTCGCAGGATCATTTTCAAGCGTTTCGATCATGTAATCAACGCTATGATTGCGCTGAAGGAACGGGATCGCCGCAGCCTGAATGCCGGATAATACCTCGTCGACGCCACCTTCGTCCTTGAGACTACACCAAATATCTCGACCATGCATCAGTTCGCCTAAACGAGTGCGAACCGTGCATTTCGGCTCTTCTACCACATCGGAACCGTCTATTCCCCAACACGCTTGCATGACAAATTTGTCTGCAACCCCCAAGTTAATCGTGAATGTGTCCTTTGCTTTGCTGATCTGCAGATCAATCACATCGACAAAGTTAGCATAACTCCTATTCCAAACTTGCCCACTTCTATAAAACTGATATTTTTCGAGTACTTCATCAAGCTTGGATATTAATTCCTTTTTTGTCATCACCAGATCCTCCACCAAGGCTTCGCCGGCGGCGGAGGGGGCGGTGGCTTGTAAGTGATGGTCCGAGCGGGTGCCCCCAATTGCTCGCTGTAATTCCTCGTTTGGCGTGCGCCAGCGGCCCGGCCTGACGCAGTGTCAGGCTTTAATTCCATGATTCTCCCTCGCGGCGTTACCACATCCGGCTTGTAGGTCTTTCCGTCCGCGCCCGTCATCCTGGGTTCTGACTTCCAACCAGGTTTTTGGGCAACTCTTCCCGCCAATTCCCTGTGTGCCTGCCTTCCGGCGGCGGCGGCGGCATTTTCACCTCCTCGCGTGGCAGCAGGGGCAGCCCTTGCTGCAGCAACCTCAGCACGTATTGCAGTGGCGGCTCTGGCAACCGCAATGCTCTCGCTTACTACACCGCCTCCAAGCTGCGGCGGCATGCCACCGAAAGCCCATTCTAATCTGCCCTCCGAAATTCCTTCTGCAAGCTCACCAAGATCGCTAACAACCATCTTGCCCCAATCGATTACGTCATCGACGACACCTTCAGTGCCGGTGGGGTCCGTGCCATTTACCGGGTCATTCCCGACATAGGCGTAGAGATTGACCTGATCCTCATACCCGATGGGATCGGTCTGGAGGAACCGCCCGAGGGTCGGTGAGTAGATGCGCGCCTTGTAGTAGTATGCGCCAAGCTCCGGAATCCATGCCTGCCCGGTGTACTGGAACCGTCCGAGATTGCCCAGCGCGGGAATGCCAAATTCATCGTAGCTGTTGATCGCGACTGCCGCGCCGCCGCTGCTGTCGGTCACGGAGATGACACTACCTTGATGGTCGCTGTGCGGCCAGCGGGGGGTGACCAGGCTACTGCCTTCGTACCACACCACAGGACCATCGACATTCTTGCCATGTGCATAGCGGCGCAGAAGCGTGCCCGCAGTGTTATACTCGGCGATTAGCTCGTCACCGTCGTAGAGGAGCCGCGTCGTGTTTCCGCCGCCGACCGTCTCGTAAAGCCGGCCCAGCGGATCATAGCGCAGCGTCGCATTTGTCGCACCGCTCGCGCTGACCAGCCGGCCCTTTGCCGCGCCGACCTCGCGAACCGTAGTTGCCAACGCATCCACGTGGAGGC
>CBINGC010000018.1:0-64391 GCA_966250105.1 uncultured Sphingopyxis sp.
TGTTGGCGGGATAATGTAGGACAGCGTTTTTTTGTCCGCGCTGAACGGCGATTTTGGGGTGGTGAGCGGACGTTTAGGAGCTGAGCTGATTTCCCCTCCCGCGGGCGGGAGGGGCAGCGAGACTTGCCAGCTTGCTGGCTAGTCGCAGCGGGGTGGGGCCGTCGCACCGTCGCTGCCCACCCCCGGCCCCTCCCGCAAGCGGGAGGGGAGAAGAGCGTCCGCTACCGGTCGAAAGCCGTCGTCATCTTACCCCGCCCGGTCGACCATATCCATGAAGTCGCGCGCTGTGTTTCGCTCCTCTTCATCCTTGAATGCGATATCGAGGTCGGGCGCGACGCCGAGCATGTACATCAGCGCCCACAGTGCGAAGCGGCGTCCGGGGTTGGTCTCTAAGCCGAAATCGACGCGCATACGTTCGGTGCCCGCGGCGTGCGCTTCGGGGTGGATCGCCGCGAGGTCGGCGGTGCCGAAATAGCGGCGGAGCTGGTCGTCGAAATCCATGTCGCCCTTTTGGCCCGTTCGCGCCGCTTGGCAAGGTCGCGCGGCAAAATCGGGCGATCCGAGGACCCGCCCGGTTGTCATTCGCACGGCCGACCGATAGGGCGGCGACCGTGAAGACGAGCATCGAGATCGGAACCGACAGCGCCGGGCAGGGCGTGCGCATCGACGTGCAGGAACTGCTCGCGACGCGCCTGCTCGTCCAGGGCAATTCGGGCTCGGGCAAGTCCCACCTGCTGCGCCGTATCCTCGAAGAAAGCGCCGCGCTGGTGCAGCAGATCGTGATCGATCCCGAGGGCGATTTCGTGACGCTCGCCGATGCCTATACCCATGTCGTGATCAACGGCGGCGACTATAACGAGCGCGAGATCGCGGCGATGGGCGCGCGCATCCGCGAACATCGCGCGTCGATCATCCTCAGCCTCGAATCGCTCGATATCGAGGCGCAGATGACCTGCGCCGCGGCGTTCCTCAATGCGCTGTTCGATGCGCCGCGCGAGCATTGGTTTCCGGCTCTCGTCGTGGTCGACGAAGCGCAGATGTTCGCGCCGAGCGTCGCGGGCGATGTCGCCGACAATGTCCGCCGCGCGAGCCTCGGCGCGATGACCAACCTGATGTGCCGCGGGCGCAAGCGTGGTCTGGCCGGCGCGATCGCGACGCAGCGGCTCGCCAAGCTTGCGAAGAATGTCGCGGCCGAGGCGAGCAATTTCCTGATGGGGCGCACCTTCCTCGACATCGACATGGCGCGCGCCGCCGACCTGCTCGGCATGGAACGGCGGCAGGCCGAGACGATCCGCGACCTCGAACGCGGCCATTTCCTCGGGCTCGGCCCCGCGATCTCGCGGCGGCCGCTGTCGGTGCGGATCGGGGCGACGCAGACGTCGACGCGGATGGGCACGCACGGGCTGATGCCGCTGCCGCAAGCGGGCGGCGAGGATATGCGCTCGATGCTCTTCACCGAATTGGAAGCGCCCGCGGCGCCGCGTGTCTTCACGCCCGAGCCCGAGCCGGTTGCGGCGAGCGAGGTGCTCGAACGGATCGCCGCGAGCGAGGGGCTGCACGAGGATGTCGATGCGCCGCCGGTGCTCGATATCCTCGAAGCGGTCGAGGAGGCCGAGCAGAGCGACGCGGTGGTGATCGAGACGCTGCACGACATGCTTTCGGATCCCGATTGCGCCTTCCAGCCCGAATCTTTCCTCTATCAGGATTTTTCGGTGCGCTGCCGGATGCAGAAATTGAAGAAGGTGCCGCTCGACCTCGCCGCCTTCCGCCGCCGCTTCGCGCTCGCCAAAGGCGGCGTGTTCGATCCCGCCGAACCGCGCTGGCGCGAGATGCTCGCCGTCGCCGACCGGCTGCCGCACGACATGTTCGCGCCCTTCCTGCAGATCGCGCGCGCCGCGATGGAGGGCGAGCCCTGTCCCGACGACGAGATTCTCGGCCGCGCCTATGGCAGCCGCTCGCCGGGGCGCATCCGCCGCCTCGTCGAATATATGGAAAAGCAGGGCGTGATCGTCGTGCGCGCCGATTTCGGCGGGCGGCGCTCGATCGGGATTCCGGAGCTGGGGCTCAGCACCGAAGCGGAGTAGCGGCGCGCCGAGTCCTTTTTCATTCGTCATTTCCGCGAAGGCGGGAATCCCGCCAAGCGCCGGCAGAAAGCGGGACCCCGCCTTCGCGGGGATGACGGGGAACTGATAAGTTACGCGCTCTAGTTCTTTTTGAACAGCGCCTCGGCCGCGGCTTTCTGGCTCGTCGCGGCGGCGCGGTGCGCCTTGATGCGCGCGATCTCCGCTTCGAGGATTTCGATGCGGTCGCCCAATTCGTCGATCGACAGCGGATCGAGCGGCTGGCGGGTCAGCGCCGTCAACACATCGTCGCGGCGGCGGGGAAGGTCGTCATCGTCCATGGCGCATCCTCCTGGTCCCAAGGCTGAAAGGCGCGCGACTGTTGACCCGTGTCGCCGCACTGTCAATAAGGCGGGGCAGGGGTGCGGAATAACCGACCAGTGGGGGAATGAAGTGACCAGCGTGCCAGCAGAAATGACCGCCATCGCGTTTCGCGCGCCGGGCGGGCCCGAAGTCTTGCAGCCCGAAACGCGGCCAGTGCCGCAGCCGGGACCGGGCGAGGTGCTGATCCGCGTCGCCGCGGCGGGGGTGAACCGCCCCGACGTGCTCCAGCGCATGGGCTTTTACCCCCCGCCGCCGGGCGCGTCGGATCTGCCTGGGCTCGAGATTGCGGGCGTGATCGCCGCGGTCGGGCCGGGCGGCGATCCCGAACTTCTCGGGCAATCGGCGTGTGCGCTCATCGCGGGAGGCGGCTATGCCGAATATTGCGTCGCGCCGGTCGGGAACTGCTTGCCGGTGCCGAAGGGCTTTTCGATGGCGGAGGCCGCGGCGCTGCCCGAGACCGTCTTCACCGTGTGGCATAACCTGTTCGAGCGCGCCTGGGTGCGCGAGGGCGAGACGGTACTCGTCCATGGCGGAACCAGCGGGATCGGAACGACCGCGATCGGCCTCTGCAAATTGTTCGATATCAAGGTGATCGTGACGTGCGGCAGCGCCGAGAAATGCGATGCGGCGCGCGCGCTCGGCGCCGACCTGGCGGTCGATTATTCGAGCGAGGATTATGTCGAAGCGGTGAAGGCGTTCACCGGCGGCCGCGGCGTGGAGGTCGTGCTCGACATGGTGGGCGGCGACTATGTGCCGCGCAATATCGAATGCCTTGCCGACGACGGCCGCCATGTGACGATCGCCTTTCAGCGCGGCGCGAAGGTCGAGATCGATATTTCGCAGGTCATGCGCCGGCGGCTGACGCTGACGGGGTCGACGCTGCGCGCGCGCAGCAGCGAGTTCAAGGCGCTGCTCGCCGACGAGATTCACCGCACGCTCTGGCCGCGCCTGGCAGAGGGCGCGTGGAAGCCCGCGATGGATCAGAGCTTCGCGCTCGCCGATGCCGCCGCCGCGCATGAACGGATGCAGGCCGGCGCGCATGTGGGGAAGATCGTGCTCGTCGTGGGATGAGCCGAGGGAACGACCCGCGCTTTCCGGCGGTTGAGAAACGGGGGGCAATCAAGAGGATGATCTTTTAGAATGAATATGCGTAGCCTGCTGTTTCCCGTTACAAGCCTTGCTCTTGCTCTCGCTGCCTGTTCGCAGCCATCTCAGACCGAAACGGCGCCGACCGGATCGGCCGACGATGCCAAGGCGGCGGAGGCGCTGCCGCCTCCGATCAAGCCGACCGACGTTCCGACGCGCGGCGGCGATGGCTCGCCGATCGAACTCGCGGCGCTCACCGAAGGCGATGTCAGCGGCGCCAAATTGAAGGGCGAACTCGCATGCAGCTTCGCCGACGACGAAGGCGCGCAGCCGATCCTGCTCGCGCAGGGCGATGTCGCATCCGAGGAGCCGTCGCGCGGCATCGTCAAGGTCGGCAGCGCGATCGAGACGGTCTCCGCCAACGGCGGTTTCGATGCGATGGCGAAGGGCACGAAATTCTACGCCAAGGGACTGGAACTGCGCGTCGCACTGACCGGCCCCGCGCAGGGCGACGGCGAATCGCCACCGCGTCCCGCGACGCTGACCGCCGACCGCGCCGACGGGGCGCGGCGCGTCTTCGCCGGACTCTGGCAGTGCGGCCCGTAGGAGCATTGCGGCCTGAGGCGCTGACCCGATAGCGGTCAGGCGGGCACGCTCTCGACCATTCCCCCGATCAACCGGTCCACCAGCGCATCGACGGCGCTTTCGGCGGCGGCGATCGACCGATCGAGGCGTTCGTCGGCGAACTCGTCATATTCGATCGCGATCGACGTGGCGTCGCGCAGCCCTATATAGGCGAGGGGCGCTTTCAGTCCGGCCTCGACGAAATTGACGTCCGCCTGACGCCCGCCCGCGTCATAGCCGTAGTCGCCGCGAGCGCCGAGGACGACCAGCCGTTTTCCGGCAGGCAGCATCGGCCAATAGGGCTCGCCTCCGCGTTTCCGGTCGAAGCCGAAGGTGACGCCGACGCGCACGATATTGTCGACCCAGGCCTTCAGCGGCGCGGGCATGCCGAAATTATACATCGGCGCGCCGATGACGACGAGATCGGCCGCCATGAGTTCGGCGATCAGCCGGTCGCTTTCGGCCAGCCGGGCGCGCTGCTCGTCGCTGCGCTTTTCGGGCGGGGCGAAGGCGGCGGCGATCCATTCAGCATCGACATGCGATGGCGGGGCAAGGCCGACATCGCGATAAACGACCCCGTCTTGCGGCCGCGCGTGCGTCCATCGATGCACGAACCGCCCGCTCAAACGCCGGCTGTGCGAGCCGTGCCGATCCTGACCTGACAGGCCCGGCCGGGCGCTGGAATCGATGTGGAGTATGCGGAGCGCCGATGTTTGGGGGAGAGTCATGAGATAATCCAGTTCATTTGTTTTTGTGACTGGATGAACCTATCTCTTTATAAACCACCCGGTCGAACGCGAATAATTCATCTAATGAATCAATTTTCCTCACCCATGACACGAAACCGGAAACTTCCGCCGCTTGGCGCTTTGCGCGCATTCGAGGCTGCTGCGCGCCATCGCAGCTTTCGCAAAGCCGCGGACGAACTGGCGGTGACGCCCACGGCGATCAGCCATCAGATCCGGCTGCTGGAGGATGTGCTGGGGCTTGCACTGTTCACGCGTCGGGTGCGGCAGGTCGCGCTGACCGAAGCGGGCGAGCGGCTTTATCCGACCTTGCGCGACGGTTTCGATATGTTCGACCGGGCGCTTGCCGATCTTGTGCCGGGGCCGCGGCGTGCGGCGGTAACGTTGACCGCGACGATCCAGTTTACCGCGCGCCGGCTTCTGCCCGCGCTCGGCTCGTTTCGCGAACGCTTCCCCGATTTCGACCTGCGGCTGCATTCGTCGAACGAGCCCGTCGATCTGGGCGCGGGGCTGGCCGATGTCGCGGTTCGTTATGGCCCTGGACCCTTTGACGGGCTGGTCGGCCGGCCGCTTTTTTCGGAACGTTTCGGACCGCTTTGCAGCCCGAAGCTGGGCCTGTCGGGGCCGCAAGACCTGATGCGCGCCACCTTGCTGCATGTCGAATGGCGCCAGCCCGCCAACGCGTCCGACTGGCGGCGATGGGCGCGGCTTGCCGGGATGGAGGGGCTGGCGGTCGATGAAGGACCGCGTTTCAGTTCGGACGATCATGCGCTGCAGGCGGCGGTCGCCGGGCATGGCGTCGCGATCGGCAGTCTGATCCTCGCCCGGCCCGAGATCGAGGCCGGGCTGCTGGTCCACCCCTTCGGCCCGGTCATCGAAGGGGAGAGTTATCACATGCTCGCGACGCCGGCCAATATGGCCTGTGCCGACGTGCGGGCGGTTTGCGCGTGGCTCGTCGAATCGGTTGCAGGCTTCGCCGCCGACGAGCACCCCTTGCCCGCGGCCTAAAACAGGTCTACATCGACCGCCGAACGGCCGCCCCGCGAGGGGCGGCCCTTATTATTTCCGCTTGGAGAGCTTTCGTCATGGCCAACGCCGATGCCACCCCGCTGATGCCGCACGCGACCGCCGCCTGGCTGGTCGACAACACCGGTCTCACCTTTGTCCAGATCGCCGAATATTGCGGCATCCACATCCTCGAGGTCCAGGCGATCGCCGACGAGACCGCGGCGACCAAATATACCGGCCGCGATCCGGTCCGCGCGCACGAACTGTCGATGGACGAAATCGAAAAGGGTCAAAAAGACCCCAACTACAAGCTCAAGATGAGCAAGCAGGCGCAGGACACGATTCGCCGCACGCGCGGTCCGCGCTACACCCCGGTCAGCAAGCGCCAGGACAAGCCCGACGGCATCGCCTGGATCCTGAAGAACCACCCTGAAGTGTCGGACGGCGCGATCGGCAAGCTGATCGGCACGACGCGCAACACGATCGGCGCGATCCGCGACCGCAGCCACTGGAACAGCGCGAACATCGTTCCCAAGGATCCGGTGACGCTCGGCCTCTGCTCGCAGCGCGAACTCGACGCGCTCGTCGCCAAGGCGGCGAAGAAGGCTGGCATCAAGGCGCCCGAGGACAGCCGTTTCGAGGGCGACCGCGAGGCGCTGCTCGAAGAGTTGCGCGCCGAACGCACCGCGGCCGCCGAAGCGCGCGCCGCCGAGGAAGCCGGCGAAGAGCAGGCCTGACGGCTTGGCCGCACTCTGCTCTTGGCTCGTCATTGCGAGCGAAGCGAAGCAATCCAGAGCGGTTTACGCGACCTTGGATTGCCGCGTCGCTACGCTCCTCGCAATGACGAGGGGATTGTAGAGATGGGTCCAACGGACGAGGATAATATCCCGGCGGCCAGCGGCTCGCCGGACGCCTCGCTGACCCAGGACGACAGCTTTACCGCGACGAGCCACGCGGGCCTCACCTATCCGTGGGGCGAAGCGGCGCCGGGCGCGGGCGAGACGATCCGCATCGCGAACGGCATCAGCTGGGCGCGCATCCCGATGCCGGGGTCGCTCGGCCATATCAACAGCTGGCTGCTCGACGATGGCGAGGGCGTTGCTGTGGTCGATACCGGCATCTGCCTGACGATGTGTTCCGACGCGTGGAAGGCGCTCTATGCGGGCGCGCTCAAGGACCGGCGGATCACGCGCGTCATCGGCACGCACCTCCACCCCGACCATATCGGCCTCGCGGGCTGGATCGCGAAGAACCAGCAGGTGAAGCTGTGGATGACGCGCGGCGAGATGCTGACCGCGCGCGCGATCCTCACCGATTCATCCGACTCCGCGCCCGACGAGGTGCTGGCGCAGTCGCGCGCCGCGGGCTGGGACGAGGAAGCGATCGAGGCGCAGCGTTCGCGCGGCTGGAACATGTTCCAGCGCATGATCTTCACGCTGCCGCGTTCCTATGTGCGGATCGCGGATGGTGAGACGCTCGACATGGGCGCGCACCAGTGGCGCGTCGTCACCGGCTCGGGGCACAGCCCCGAACATGCGTGTCTGTGGAACGAGCGCGAAGGCGTGCTGGTGTCGGGCGACCAGGTGCTGCCGCGGATCAGCTCGAACGTTTCGGTCAACATCACCGAACCCGACGCCGATCCGCTCGGCGAATGGCTCGCGTCGATCGACAAGCTGCTCAGGGTCGTTCCCGCCGACGTCACGGTCTGCCCCGCGCATGGCGAGCCGTTCAAGGGGCTGCACGTCCGCCTAATGGCGCTGCGCGACGAGCATCGCATGCGGCTTTATAATCTGGCCGAGGCCACGGCAAAGGCGCCGATGCGCGCGGTCGACAGCTTCCCGCTGCTTTTCAATCGCCCGATCGGCGAGCATAATCAAGGGCTGGCAACGGGGGAGGCGCTCGCACATCTCAAGCGGCTCGAGGTCGAAGGCCGCGTGAAGCGCGAGGACCGCGACGGTGTGTGGTGGTATCACGGGGTTGCTTGAGAGCTTCGTCTAATATCCGCTTTGGGGTGGGGAGCAGACGTTCAGATCCTCCCCGCGGCGAGGCCGTGGGGAGGGGGACCGCCGCCGCAGGCGGTGGTGGAGGGGTTGTGACCTCGCGTTAGAACCCCTCCGTCAGCGCTTCGCGCTGCCACCTCCCCATCGCTGCGCGACAGGGAGGATCTGGATGTCCGCTACCGGTCGTAAAGCGGCCATTATCGCTGGACTTCAGGTTGGTCCTCGACGCGCTCGGTTTATCGCGGCCTCTGCATGATCCAGCTGAACGCCATCGCGTTGAAGATCGTATAAAGGCCATAGAGCATCAGCGCGGCGAACCAGTTTCGCGTCGCGATCGCCATCGCGCCGACGAGGAGCAGGAATTCGAAGATATAGGTGATGTTCGGCCCGACCTTGTCGGCGAGCGGCTTCACCATCTGCTGGATAAGCGGATCGTCGCTTTCCATGAAGGCGCGGTGCATCGCGAAATTGCCGATTCCGGCGCAGAAAATGGCGATGATGGCGATCAGCATAGGTTTGCAGATGGGGCGGCCGGGGTGGAAATGCCAGAAACTTTCGGGTTATAGGGGCGCATCATCCGCGCGCCGGCCCCGCGCGGACGATCGAACGAACCCGGCTTCCGCCCCCAAAGAAGGACGTCTTCGGTGACAGCTCTCCCCCGCCTGGCCGCGCTTTGCCTGCCTCTCGCGCTCGCCGTGCCGCCGGCGCATGCCGCGCAGGAAACGGTCAACCCGACGCAGCCGGACCCGCTGCTCGTCAACCCTCTGCTCGTCGACCCGGTGGTGGCGGCCCCGCTCCCGGTCGTGCTCGTGCCGCCCGATCCGCCGCTGCCCGATGCCCTGCGCGCGATGATCGACGCCGCCTTCGCGAGCGGCGATAATGACGATGTCGAAGCGGTGGCAAAGTTCGCCCGGCAAACGCATCCGGCCAATATCGGCGAAATCGACGCGCTGCTCGCTTATTATCGCAGCGGGCACCCGCCTGAGGTTCCGTTCGATCCGGTGCGCAACATGCTCGCCGCCGCGATGGCCAGCGGTAAGGATGCCGACGTCGAAGCGGTGGCGAAGCTCGCCAAGGCCACCACGCCGGAGGACGCCGACGAAATCGAGGAACAGGTCGTCGCCTATCGCGCCGAACGGCAGCGGCAGAAGGACGAAGCGGCGGCGGCCGCGCGCGCGAAGCTGGCGGCGGCGAAATTCTGGGAAAATTGGAAAGGCGAGGGGCAGATCGGCGCGTCGCACAGCAGCGGCAACACCAGTTCGGCCGGCCTCAGCGCGGGCCTCGCGCTCGCGCGCAAGGGGATCGACTGGACCCACAAGCTGCGCGCGCAGGCCGATTATCAGCGCACCAACGGCAAGACGTCGGTCGAACGCTATCTGGCCGAGCTGGAGCCGCAATACAGGATCGACGAGCGCACCTTTGCCTATGGACTTACCCGCTGGGAGCATGACCGGATCCTGGGTTATGACACGCGCTGGAACCTGTCGGGCGGGCTCGGCTACAAGGTGGTCGACAACAAGAAGATGACGCTGAGCCTGAAGGGCGGGCCGGCGTTCCGCCAGACCGACTTCATCGATGGTACCAACGACACCGAATTGACCGCGCTCGCGGGCCTCGATTTCGGCTGGCAATTGTCGCCGACGCTGCGGCTGACGCAGGTCGCATCGACGATCGTCGGCACGACCAACAGCTCGACCAGCTCGCAGACCGCGCTCAATGCCAAGCTGACCGGGGCGCTGTCGGCGCGCATCGCCTATTCGGCGCAGATCGACACCAGCCCGCCGCCGGGGATCGAAAGCGTCGACACGCAGACGCGGTTTACATTGGTGTACGGATTTTAGTTTGCGTCATTGCGAGCGAAGCGAAGCAATCCGGAGCGGTTTTTACGCACACTCTGGATTGCCGCGTCGCCTTTGGCTTCTCGCAATGACGATGTAGGAATCCAGGCATCGAGCGCTTAATCTGACTCACCGTCCCGTTCGCTCGACACGAACGGATTCGAGGTGGTGCATATTTAAGGCACGGCGCTCTAGCTTCTGTCGAACGCGCTCGCGGTGAGGCGGTTCATTCCTATCTGATCGCCGCGAGCACGTAGAGAAATTCGGCGAAGCCCATCGTCGCGTCGACGAGCCCGGCGACCTTGGGATTGGTCGAATCGATGAGGAAATATTCGTCGGGAGCGTGCGCGCCCGACCCGTGGCCGATCCCGAAATGCGCGGCGGGGATCGACACCGGCGGCGCAGTGAAGGTCGCGCCGGGCCAGCTCCCCGCCATCCGCGGGTTGAGGCTCGTTTCGATGCCGAGCTTTTTATAGGTCGCGAGTTCGGAGCGGACGAGGCGGCTGTCCTCGGCGACCTCGGTCGGGTCGTAACCGCCCGACACATTGACCTCGACATCGGTGAAGCCATGTTTGTCGAGGTGCGCGCGGAGCTTCTTCTCGGCCTCGGCGCGCGTCTGGTTGGGGACGAGGCGCAGATCGAGCTTGGCGACCGCGCGGCCGGGCAGGATCGTCTTGCCGCCGGGGCCGGTATAGCCCGCGACGAGCCCCTCGATATTGACCGTCGGCTCCTGCGCGAGGCGGATCAGCGCGTCGTCATAGGAGAGATTGTCGATCCAGTGCGTGATACCGAGCGCCTGTTTCTGCGCCGCTTCGTCGCCCGCCTTCGCGGCTTCGCGGATCAATGTCTTTTCGCGCTCGGTCAAGGGACGGACATTTTCGAACCAGCCCTCGATCGCGGGTTTGTTGCCGTCGGGGGTGACGAGCGTCTGGAGCGCCTGCACGAGCCGCCACGCGGGCGAATCGACCATGGCCTTGAGGCTCGAATGCACGTCGCCCTTGGGCCCGCGGCCCCATTTCTCGCCGCTCGCGACGAGTTCGAGTTCGATGATGCCCTTCGACCCCAGGTTGACCGTGACGTTGCCGGTCTTGCCCTGTGAGGCGAAGGGGATGAAAATGCCTTCGCATTTCTTGAGCGCGGCGAGGATGTTGGGCTTGGTCGCGATCTGACGGAAGTGGGGGGATCCGATCTCCTCCTCGCCCTCGCAGACGAGCACGATATTGACCGGCAGCTTGCGCCCCGCAGCGCGGATCGCGTGGAGCGCGGCGAGGAAACTCGCCTCGGGCCCCTTCTGGTTCACCGCCCCGCGACCCATGATCGCCTGCCCGAAGCCGGGCCGCTCGACCATCTTGCCCTCGAGCGGCGGGGAGGACCATTCGGCCGGGTCGAACTGTTTGACGTCGTACATGAAATAGATGCCGAGCGTGCGCGGGGCGCCGACGTCGATCGTGCCGAAAACGCCCGGATGGCCGTCGGTCGGCACGATCTCGACATTGGTGAAGCCCGCGTCCTTCGCCAGTTCGGCCATATAGGCTGCGCCCTCGGCCATGTTACGATTTTCGGCGGCGATCGAGGGGAGCGCGATCCAGTCGCGGATGCGCTTGATCGAGGCGTCCTTGCCGGCTTCGGCCGCCTTGCGGATGTCGGCCATCGTGCCCGACTGTGCCCAGAGCGGGATCGGCTGGATGAACGCCGCGCCCGCGCCCAGCATCGCGGTGCCGCGAATCATGTCGCGGCGGTTCAGCTTGTCGACGTTACGGAAATCCATGCTGCGTCCCCTGTGCTGTTTATGTAGCGGGGAGTGTTGGGCAAATTAGACCGCATGGCAAGACGGGGCGAGACCCGGTCAGCGAAACTCTCGCCACCGGTTACCGTTTGCAGGAATTGGACGAGAGGCAATCCATTGCGACGGTCGTTGCTTGCCACAACCAACAGGACAACGAACGCCATCATGCACAGCCCCAACATCACATAGAGGGATGTGCTTCCCTTTCCGTCGAGGAGAGCCATTGCGGCAATGATCGGAAGCATGGCGCCCGCGAACACCAACGACAGTATGCCATTGAGATCAGATCCCGACTGTCCCTTGATGCGACAGCCCGAGCCATCTTCGAGCATCCAACCGATCAACATGGGGCCTTGGCGGTCGATCAGGCTGTTCCACAAGCAGATGAACCGGCCGACAATGAAACCGCGCGGCCCGTCATCCGGATGGAGAACCCCATATTTGCATTCTCTGACTCTTCGCTTGCTTTCCGCAAGGTCCAGTGCGGTGCGCACGTCGAACGCAAAGCCGAACGGGCGGAAACTCACGTCACGCCTTCTCCAGCAGCCCCTCGTCCGCGATCCGCTTTTGCCACAGCTTCGGCGCGTTGACGTGGACGTTCTGGCCTTCGCTATCGACCGCGACGGTGACGGGGAAGTCGCTGACTTCGAACTCGTAGATCGCCTCCATGCCGAGGTCGGCGAAGCCGACGACCTTGCTGCCCTTGATCGCGCGCGCCACGAGGTACGCCGCGCCGCCGACCGCCATCATATAGGCGCTCTTGTGCTTGGCGATCGCCTGGGTCGCGGCGGGGCCGCGTTCGGCCTTGCCGACGCAGGCGAGCAGGCCCTGATCCAGCATCATGTCCATGAACTTGTCCATGCGCGTCGCGGTCGTCGGACCCGCGGGGCCGACGATTTCTTCGCCGACCGGATCGACCGGGCCGACATAATAGATGACGCGACCCTTGAACTCGACGGGCAATTGCTCGCCCTTCGCCAGCATGTCGGCGATGCGCTTGTGCGCGGCGTCGCGGCCGGTGAGCATCTTGCCGTTGAGCAGCAGCCGGTCGCCCTGCTTCCAGCTCGCGACGACGTCGGGGGTCAGGCTGTCGAGGTCGACGCGGATCGCCGCCTTGTCGGGCGCCCAGTCGATCTCGGGATAATCGGCGAGCACCGGCGGTTCGAGGAAGGCGGGGCCGCTGCCGTCGAGGGTGACGTGGGCGTGGCGCGTCGCGGCGCAGTTCGGGATCATCGCGACGGGCTTCGACGCGGCGTGCGTCGGCCAGTCGGCGATCTTGACGTCGAGCACGGTCGCGAGGCCGCCGAGCCCCTGCGCGCCGATGCCGAGCGCGTTGACCTTTTCATAAAGTTCGATGCGCAGCTCTTCAGTCGGATTGCTCGGTCCGCGCGCAAGCAGTTCGGTCATGTCGATCGGGTCCATCAGCGACTGTTTCGCGAGCAGCATCGCCTTTTCGGCGGTGCCGCCGATACCGATGCCGAGCATGCCCGGCGGGCACCAGCCGGCGCCCATCTGCGGCACCATTTCGAGCACCCAGTCGACGATCGAGTCCGACGGGTTCATCATCTTGAATTTCGACTTATTCTCGCTGCCGCCGCCCTTCGCGGCGACATCGATCACGACCTTGTTGCCGGGGACCATCTCGACGTTGAGCACCGAGGGCGTGTTGTCCTTGGTGTTCACGCGGCTGAAGGCGGGGTCGGCGAGGATCGACGCGCGGAGCTTGTTTTCGGGGTGGAGATAGGCCTTGCGGACGCCCTCATCGACGACCTGCTGCAGGCTGCGCGGGCTGTCGAGGCGGCAGTCCATGCCCCATTTGATGAAGACGGTGACGATGCCCGTATCCTGGCAGATGGGGCGATGTCCCTCGGCGCACATGCGGCTGTTCGAGAGGATCTGCGCCATCGCGTCCTTCGCGGCGGGCGACACTTCGCGTTCGTAGGCGGCGCCCAGCGCGCGGATATAATCCATCGGATGGAAATAGCTGATATACTGGAGCGCGTCGGCGATCGTCTCGATCAGGTCGTCTTCGCGGATGATCACGGTGTTCATGTGCAGCCTTTCGCCCTTTTTGGGGATTCGGGGCTTCCCTAGACTTGCATCGCCGGAGTGGAAAGGGGTCAGGCGCGGCGGCGGCCGAAGACGCGGCGGGCGGGCGGGGCGGCGTCGGGCTTCGGGGGTTCGGGCGCACCACCATCGTTCCAGTCGACGAGCGGCCGCTTGTGCGCGAAGGCCCGCCAGCTGCCCGTCGCGGCGAGCGCGAGAAGCAGCAGCCAGCCGCCCGCCGCCGACGGGACCAGCGCCCAGGCGAAGGCGGCGGGGGTGATGAGTGCCATCACCGTCGGGATCGCGGCGAGGATCGCGAGGGTCCCGAACAGCGCCCACCAGCGGCCGAGCCGCGTCGCCGCGGCGCCGATCATGACGTTGGTCGCCGCGAGAGCCAAGAATTTGGCCGCTACCGGATAGGGCAGGCTCGCCATCGCGGGCGAATAGTCGCCGAGGGTGAAGGCGGCCTGGATGTCGAAGAGCAGCCAGTTTTCCCATGCGTCGCACAGCGCCGCGGCAACCGGAAGCACGGCGGCGGCGAGCAGCGCACGGTGCCGGAGCTCCCGCCACAAGGCGATGCAGCCGCTGAAGAGAAAGCCCGCGTAGAGCAGCATGTAGATATAGTCGCGTTCGTTACCCGTCCGCATCGCGGCGAGGCGCGTCACCTGCTGCGGGTCGGTGAAGAAGCCGAAGATCGCTTCGAGGTCGGCCTGGCTGCCCGCGAATTCGAACGCGAGGACGGGGGCGCCATAGCCGGGGGCGATATCATGCCCCGTCTGCGGAAAGACCTGCGTCAGATAGAGCCCATAGAGCAGGGTCGCGAGGCCGAACGCCAGCGTCCAGACCCATGCGCGCGTCGGCGCGGGCGGGCGCGTATGCTGCGCCTCGATCCAATGCTGGAGCCCCCCGAGCATCTTCTAGATGTCCGGCGGAGCGCGGCGGCTCACCTTATTGGCACTCGGCGCATTTGCCACGCACCTCGATCACGGGGCGCTCGGCGGCAAAGCCGGTCTTCTCGGCGGCGGCGCGCACGCCCGTCGACAATTTATCGTCGTCGACATGGACCGCGGCGCCGCAGTTGTCGCAGATCAGAAAGATGCAGTCGTGGAGGCAGCCGGGGTGACTGTTCGCAACGAAAGCGTTCGCACTCTCGACACGGCGAACGAGGTTGTTCGCGACGAACAGGTCGAGGATGCGATAGACGCTGTTCGGCGCGACGCGCTTGCCGCGTTTCTGCGAGACGATGTCGGCGATTTCATAGGCGCTCGCGGGCTTGCCGATTTCGGCGACCGCGTCGAAAATCTCGGCGCGCATGTCGGTCCAGGCTTCGCCCGCGCCTTCGAGCGCGGTCTGCGCTGCCTTGGCGAGCGAGGCGCCGCTGGCCTCGACGTGCGGATGATCATGCTTGCCCATCGGCGTTTCCTCGAAGCGTGGGAAATCCCGCGCTAACTATCGTCCCAATGTAGGCTGTTTGGGACGCCCCCGCAAGCGGCGGACCTTATCCAATGCGGATAGGAATCAGTGGCGCGCGCGGCGGTTGAGATCGTGGCCCAGCGCGACGACGGCGACGCCGATCATCGTCGCGATCACTTCGCTGCCGTCGTGCGGCCGCGACAGCGCGCCGGCCATCATGCCGAGCCCGAAGCCGCCGACCGCGAAGGGCATCATATAGCCATGGCTGAGCACGCCCGAAACGAGTGTGATCAGCGCGAAGCCGATCGCGATGATCAGTCCGATTTCGTGGAACAGATGATTGTCGAGAAATACCCCGCCGACCGACGCGATCGAAGCGAAGAAGATCGTCGTCGCGAGACAGTGGACGAGGCAGAGCCCCGACAGGCCCATGGCCAGCTGATCGCCGCTCAAGGACGTCAGCGGACGGGAATCGCGCGCAGCCCGCACCAGCGCGCCGAGGCGCGTCAGAACAGGGGCAGGGCTGGCGACATGGGTCACCCGATTCTCCGTTGAAGCAATTGCGGACGGAGATATGGCATAACATGACAAAGGTTACAATGTCTCATTGCGACATTTCATTTCATCTTATCCTCTGTCGTCACCCCCGCGAAGGCGGGGGTCCGGCTTCTTTCAGGCATTGAGGGAGTTGAACAGGTCGAACCAGTCAGGATTGCCTTCTCGATCAGCCGGAATTTCCATACGCGGTTCCATTTCTTGAGCGCCTTCTCGCGCGCGATGGCGTCCCGAATGTCGGCGTGGTGTTCGACATAGACCAGACGATCCAGTCCATAGCGGTTGCAGAAATCCGATCCGTCGCCCGTGCGGTGCTGGAAAATGCGGGAAGCGAGATAGGCGGTCACACCGATATACATCGCCCCGCGATAGCGGTTGGCCATAACGTAGACATGGCCGCCGCGCATCTTAAGCTGGACCCCCGCCTTCGCGGGGGTGACGGGCGAGGCTGGTTTCGCGGGATTGACGGGCGAGTGCGATCACGCCCCCTCTTCCGCCCGCAATGCTTTCCGGTCGAGTTTTCCGATCATCGTCTTGGGCAGGTTCAGCCGCACCTCGACCGCATTCACCCGCTCATGCTTGCCGAGCTGGGGGTTGAGCCAGGCGGCGAGCGCTTCGCCGCTGACGTCGAAACCCTCCTCGAGCGTCACGAAGGCTTTCGGTGCCTCGCCGCGATAGGCGTCGGGGACGCCGAGCACGATCGCTTCCTTGACCGCGGGGTGCTCGTAGAGGTGCGCCTCGATCACGCTCGGATAGACTTTGAACCCGCCGACCGCGATCATGTCCTTCAGCCGGTCGACGATGCGGATATAGCCGCCCGCCTCGACCACCGCGACGTCGCCGGTGCGCAGCCAGCCGTCGTCGGTGAAACTGTCCTTGTCGGCGTCGGGGCGGTTCCAATAGCCCTGCATGATCTGCGGGCCCTTGACCGCAAGCTCGCCGGGCTCGCCATCGGGGGCGTCCTTCGTCGAATCCTCCTTGTCGAGCAGGCGGATGTGCGTCGCGGGAAGCGGCTGGCCGATCGTGCCGGGGCGCACCGGTCCTTCATAGGGGTTGGTCGCGACGACGCCCGAGCTTTCGGTGAGGCCATAGCCCTCGACGAGCGAGGCGCCGGTGGCGGCGGCGAATTTCTCGCGCAGTTCGGCCGCCATCGGCGCACCGCCCGAGATGCAGATGCGCAGCGACGAGAAATCGGTGGCGGCGAGACCGGGGTGGTCGAGCAGCGCCTGATACATCGTCGGCACGCCGGGCAGCGCGGTCGTTTTCGTGCGGGAGATTGCCTCCAGTGCCTGCTTCGCGTCGAAACGCGGCAGCATGGTGATCGAGCCGCCGTTGAGGACGGTGCGGTTGAGCACGCAGGTGTTGGCGAAGACGTGGAAGAAAGGCAGGACGCCGAGAATGCGGTCCTCGGCGTCATGGTCGGGATCGATCGCATTGACCTGCCGCGCGTTGGCGGTGAGGTTTTGGTGCGTCAGCTTGGCGCCCTTCGGCGTCCCTGTCGTCCCGCCCGTATACTGGATCAGCGCGATGTCGGTTTGCGGGTCGATCGCGACGGGATCGGGACGGCCGTCATTGTCGGTGAGGGCGGAAAAACGGATGACGCGCGGGTCGTCGGGCAGTGGCGCGACCTCGCCGCGCTTGAACAGGCGATAGAGCACCGACTTTGTGGCGGGAAGGCCGCCCGCGACCGATCCGACGACGAGGCGCGTGAGGCTCGATCCGTCGAGCACTTGCAAGGCGGTGGGGAGGAGCGCGGCGGCGCTCAGCGTGAAGAGCGTGTCGGTGCCCGAATCCTCGACCTGCGCCTCCAGCTCGGCGACCGTATAGAGCGGCGAGAAATTGACCACGGTCGCGCCCGCCGCGAGCGCGCCATAATAGGCCGCGACATAATGGGGCACGTTGGGAAGGAAGAGGCCGACGCGGCTGCCCTTGCCGAGTCCGAGTTGCTGGAGCCCGCGCGCGACGCGCGCGGCGCCGCGCGCCACCTCGGCATAGGCGAACTGGCGGCCCATGAAGTCGAGCATCGGTGCGTCGCCCTTTCGCGCTACGCTGGCGGCGAACATGTCGGGCAGCGAGAGCGGCGGAAATTCCTGGTCCCACATCGTCGGGTGGTGATAATCGGTCGACCAGGAAAAGCGGCTGTCCATCGCGGGTTGTCATCCTCTCGAAAAGCTTCGGCTTCCTGACACTAGGGTCAGTAAGCCGCGACCGCAACCGGGCTTGCTTGCGGCGCGGCGCCGCTGCGGCTAGGCAGCGCATATCGTTCTCGCCAGGGGTTTTGCCATGCTGCAGCTGTCATCGCGCGTCGCCGCGCCGCTCGTCCTTCTCGCCGGCGCGCTCGCCGTTCCTGCCGCTGCTAAGGACAAGCTGCCATCGGAGCGCCCGGCGCAAATCCAGGAGCTTTACGCGTGCCGCGACATCGCCGACGCCGCGGCGCGGCTCGCCTGTTTCGACCGCGAAGTCGGCGAGCTGTCGAGCGCGGATCAGGCGCGCGAAATCACCTTTACCGACCGCGAGACCGCCAAGAAGGCGCGGCGCGGGCTGTTCGGCTTTTCCTTCCCCAAGCTCGGCGGAATTTTCGGCGGCGACGAGGATGAGGTGAAGGAAGTCGAGACGGTGATCCGCTCGGCGAGCATGGACCGCTCGGGCAAATATACGCTGACGATGGAAGATGACGCGGTGTGGACGCAGATCGACACGACGCGCTTGCCGCGTCAGCCCAAGGCGGGGCAGAAGGTCAAGATCAAGGTCGCGACGATGGGCAGCTATTTCGCATCGATCGAAGGCGGCCGCACGATCCGCATGAAGCGCGACCGCTGATCGCCGCCGGCGCACGATCGATTTTCGTGAGATAGCGATGGCGGGCGGCGATGCGATCCCGGTTCCGGGGCCGGGCTGTCCGCCCTTTATATTGCTCGACGACGCGCGCGCCGAGGGCGCGGCGGCGGCGCGGCTGTTCGTCGATCCGGTCGAGGTGCTGACGGCCCATAGCGCGGCCGAGGTCCCGGCGTTGCTTTCGGCGCTCGAAGCCGCGCAGGCGCGCGGGCTCCACGCCGCGGGCTATCTGGCCTATGAGGCGGGCAAGGGGCTCGCACCGGCGTGGCGCGGCGCGGCTGACGCCGCAGCCGGCACGGCGCCGCTCGCCTGGTTCGGGCTGTTCGAACATGTGGAGCGGATCGCCGCCGACGCGGTGCCGGCGCTGCTTCCCGATCCCGATGCGGCGTGGGTGGGGAGGCCCCGCCCGCGCGTAGGGCGCGCCGACTATCTCGCCGCGGTCGAAGCGGTGCTGGACCTGATCCGCGCCGGCGACATCTATCAGGCGAATCTGACTTTTCGCGCCGACGTGCCGGTGCTCGGCAATGTGCTTGGCCTTCATGCGCGGCTGCGGCGAACGGCGCGCGCGGGTTATGGCGGGGTGATCTGGACGGGCGAACAGGCGATCGTCTCGCATTCGCCCGAGCTATTCTTTGCGCTCCGCGATGGGCAGGTAGTTGCGCGGCCGATGAAGGGGACGGCCGCGCGCCGCGCCGATCGCGAAGCCGACGCGGCCGCCGCTCGCGAGCTTGCCGAAGATCCCAAGCAGCGCGCCGAAAATCTGATGATCGTCGACCTGATCCGCAACGATTTGTCGCGCGTCGCGGTGCCGGGGTCGGTCGCGGTGCCCGAATTGTTCCGCGTCGAAACTTTCCCGACGATCCACCAGCTCGTCTCCGATGTCGGCGCCCGATTGCCGGCGGGGGCGGGCGCGGTCGACGTGCTGCGCGCCGCTTTTCCGTGCGGGTCGATCACCGGGGCGCCCAAGGTGCGCGCGATGGAAATCATCGACGAACGCGAAACCGAACCGCGCGGGCTTTACACCGGATCGATCGGCTTTATCGAGCCGGGCGGCGATGCCGCGTTCAATGTCGCGATCCGCACGCTCGTCTTTCCGCAAGGCGGGTTGCACGATGGGCCGGCTTGCGCCACGCTGGGATTGGGTTCTGGAATCGTTGCCGACAGCCAACCGGCTGAAGAATGGCGCGAATGTCTGGCCAAGGGGGAATTTGTGGTTGCAGCGGGCGAAAGCTTCGATCTGATCGAAACGATGCTTTTCGATCCCGTCGAGGGCATCCAGCGGCTCGAGGGGCATCTCGCGCGGATGAAGGCGAGTGCCGAGGCGCTGGGCTTCACCTTCGACCGGCACGCCGCACGCAACAGCTTGCAATCGGCGACCTTCCGTTTGCGCAGCGCCGCGCGGGTGCGGATGCGCCTCGCGCCGTCGGGCGCGCTTGCGGTCGAGGTGTCGCCGCTGCCCCGCCTCGCCGAATTGCCGGTGCCGGTCGCGGTGCGCTCCGCGCCGATGGCGGCGGACGACTTTCGCCTCGCGCACAAGACCAGCCTGCGCGCCGTTTATGATAGCGCACGGCACGAGAGCGGCGCGGCCGAGGTCGTGTTCGTCGATGAGCCGGGTTTCGTCACCGAAGGCAGCTGGAGCAATATCTTCGTTGAGCGCGAGGGCCAGTTGCTGACGCCGCCGCTGGCGTTGGGGCTGCTCCCCGGCGTGCTGCGCGCCGAGCTGATCGACAAGGGTCGCGCGGTCGAATCGCACCTGCGCCTTGCCGATCTCGAAAGCGGCTTCTTCATCGGCAACAGCCTGCGCGGGTTGATCCCGGCGCGGTTGGCGGAGGCTGCGGCGCCCTCGATAGGCTGACCTGCCTGCCGCATAGGTAAATTATCAAGCAGCGCGCTTGCGAATGTCGGCCGGACGTTATAGGCGCGGCCGCGCGCAATTTTCTGCCAATTCATGCCGCTCGCCCTCTCGCAAGGACGCTTTTCGATGTCGACTTTCAAGCCCCATGTCTCGGCCGCCCTGGGTCGCATCCAGCCCTCGGCCACGCTAGCGATGACCGCGCGCGTGACCAAGCTGAAAGCCGAAGGCGTTGATGTGATCGGCCTCAGCGCCGGCGAACCCGATTTCGACACCCCCGATTTCGTCAAGGAAGCGGCGATCGAGGCGATCCGGAACGGGCAGACCAAATATACGCTCGTCGACGGCACGGTGGCGCTGAAGGACGCGATTCGCGGCAAGTTCCGCCGCGACAACGGCCTCGACTTCGGGCTCGACCAGATTTCGGTCAACGTCGGCGGCAAGCACACTTTGTTCAATGCGCTCGTCGCGACCGTCGATCCGGGCGACGAGGTGATCATCCCCGCGCCCTATTGGGTGAGTTATCCCGACATCGTCGCTTTCGCGGGCGGCACGCCGGTGATCGTCGAGGGCACCGCGGCGCAGAATTACAAGATCACGCCGGCGCAGCTCGATGCCGCGATCACGCCGAAGACGCGCTGGGTGATGTTCAACTCGCCGTCGAACCCGTCGGGCGCTGCCTATTCGGGCGAGGAGCTCGACGCGCTCGGCGAAGTCATCCGCCGTCACCCGCATGTCATGGTGATGACCGACGATATGTACGAGCATGTCTGGTACGCCGATTTCAAATTCACGACCTTCGCGCAGCGCTGCCCCGACCTGATCGACCGCATCCTGACGGTGAACGGCTGTTCGAAGGCTTATGCGATGACCGGCTGGCGCATCGGCTATGCGGGCGGCCCGGCGTGGATCATCAAGGCGATGGGCAAGCTGCAGTCGCAATCGACGTCGAACCCCTGCTCGATCGCGCAGGCCGCCGCCGCCGCCGCGCTCGGCGGGCCGCAGCAGTTCCTCGACGACCGCAATGCGGCGTTCAAGAAGCGCCGCGACATGGTCGTCGCGATGCTCAACGACGCACCGGGGCTCGATTGTCCGGTCCCCGACGGCGCCTTCTACGTTTATCCCGACGCGTCGGGCTGCATCGGCAAGAAGACCCCCGACGGCAAGCTGATCGACAGCGACGAGGCGCTGATCGACTATTTCCTCGACGCGGCGAAGGTCGCGGCGGTGCATGGCGGCGCCTTCGGTCTGTCGCCGGCGTTCCGCGTGTCCTACGCGACCTCCGAAGCGGTGCTCAAGGAAGCGTGCGTGCGCATCCAGCAGGCGTGCGCGGCGCTCAGCTAAGCCCCGCTTCACCGCCGCATAGGAATTTTATACCGATCGGTCTTGTAATGTCGGCGGCCCGGCCTATTTGAACCTGAACGCCGGTTAAGCGCCCGGTTCACCCGATGGTAAGCCCTCTCGTATAGAGTGACCGCCATCACTGACGGATGACAGGGGCGCGTCATATCGCTGGTGTAACCAGGGCGGCTCCGGCCGCGAACAAGAACATATGATACGAGGCCCCTATGCTCTCCATGCTCCGCTCCGACTGGTTTTTGACCATGCTCGCCGGCTTCGCGATTGGCGCGACCTATATCGTCCTCAACGCGCCGGCGCTGCCGATCCCGGCGTGATGCCGCTGCGGCGATCGCTTGCCCTCCGCGCCGTTGCGGCGCTGGTGGCAGGCGCGGTCGTCGCCCAATGCGCACCCGCGCAGGCCGAAAGCGTCGTCAAGCTCCCCGCCGCCCTCACTGACCCCGCCGTCAAGGCCAAGCGCGCGACCGCGGTACTCGCGGGCGGCTGCTTCTGGGGCGTCGAAGGCGTCTTTTCGAATGTGAAAGGCGTGATTTCGGTCGAATCAGGCTATCATGGCGGCAGCGCCGCGACCGCCAAATATGAGCGGACCCACGACGGCAAATCGGGCCATGCCGAGGCGGTACGGATCGTCTATGATCCGAGCGAGGTCAGCTATGGCACGCTGCTCCGCATCCTGTTTTCGGTGGTCGCCGACCCGACGCTGAAAAACCGGCAGGGTCCGGATGTGGGCTCGCAATATCGCGCCGCTATCGTACCGATGGACGCAACCCAGCGGCAGGTCGCCACGGCCTATCTGGCACAGATCGGGCGCGGCAAATATTTCGCCAAGCCGATCGTCGTGCCGGTCGAAACCTACAAGCGTTTCTATCGCGCCGAGGCGAGCCATCAGGATTTCATGCGCCGCAATCCGCGCAACGGATATATCGTCCGCTGGGACGCGCCCAAGCTCGCGGCGCTGAAGCGCCTCTATCCCGACAAGGTGCGCGCGGCGCCCGCGCCCTGATGCTGGGTAAAAATCCCGCCGGTTCCCGCGATTGGTCGCGGCGAAAGAATCGTTCACCGCAAAACGCTGGTCCCTTCCGCGCCCCTGCGTGACGTCATGCAATGCCCGAACGGGGCGGGCGGAATATATAAGTCGCAGGTGCGGGGTTCGAATGAAGTTTAGATTATCGGGCAGGCCGGTCCTCGCCGTGACGATGAGCGCGGCGGTGCTTGCGGGTTGTGTCAGCAGCGCCGCGATCGTGCCAAAGCCGCGCGCGCAGCCGCCTGTGACGGAGCGCGGTCCAAACGGTTCGGTCACGGTGCCGATCGGTCAGCCGGTCCGCTCGGCGATGCCGCGGCCGGCGGGGCCGATCGACCCCGGTTTTCGCCGCGCGCCCGCCGGCCTCAACGATCGTATCTATGATCTGTGGCGCGCCTTTCCGGGCAAGACCGGCATCGCGGTGCAGCGGATCGACGGCGAATGGAAGCTCTCGCAGCGCGGCGCAGAGCTTTTTCCCCAGCAAAGTGTCTCGAAGCTTTGGGTTGCGCTGACGGTGCTCGACGCGGTCGACCAGGGGCGCATGACGCTCGACCAGCGCGTCCGCATCGGTCCCGAGGATCTGACCCTGTTTCACCAGCCGCTCGCGGCGCGGGTCCGGTCCGAGGGTTCGGTGACGATGAGCGTCCGCGACCTCATCGAAACCGCGATCACCCACAGCGACAATACTGCGAACGACAGCCTGCTGCGCACCGTCGGCGGCCCCGATGCCGTGCGCGCCTTCATCGACAAGAAGGATTTGGGCGCGATCCGCTTCGGCCCCGGCGAACGCCTGCTGCAGGCGGGCACCGCGGGGCTCAAGTGGCAGCAGGCCTATTCGGTCGGGCGTGCCTTCTATCAGGCGCGCGCCGCGCTTCCCGATGCGACGCGCCTCGCGGCCCGCAACGCCTATCTCGCCAATCCGCCCGACGGCGCGAGCCCCGAGGCGATCGCGAGCGCGCTGACCCGGCTCGCGCGCGGCACCTTGCTGTCGCCCGATTCGACCGAATATCTGCTCGACGTGATGAGCCGGACGCGAAGCGGCCCCCGGCGATTGAAGGCCGGGCTGCCCGCGGGCTGGAAATTCCTGCACAAGACCGGGACGGGGCAGGATTATAAGGGCTCGACCGCGGGCTATAACGACATCGGTATCGCGACCGCGCCCGACGGCACGCGCTATGCCATCGTGGTGCTGCTCGGCGATACCAATGCTTCGATCCCCGCGCGCATGGCGCTGATGCAGGCGGTGTCCGGCGCGGTGGCCGATTATCACGGAAGGTAGAGACGCGATGAAGCTTGCCTTTCTGCCGGTGTTCGCGCTGGCGCTGTCGCTCGCCGCCTGCGCGACGCCCGAAACGCGGCTGCGCGCGGGGCTTCAGAATGCCGGCCTGTCGAAGGCGATGTCGGCGTGCATGGCGGAACGCATGGTCGACCGGCTGTCGCTGCTCCAGCTACGCCGCCTCTCGGCGCTCGGCAGCCTCAAGGATAAGCATGTCACCGACCTGACGCTCGACCAATTCTTTCGCAAGGTGCGCGCGCTCAAGGATCCCGAGATCCTCGCCGTCTCGACGAGTTCGGCGGCGGTCTGCGCGCTGCGCTGACTTTCATTCGCCGGGGAAGCGGACGACGAGGTTCGGAGGCGGAAAGCTTTCGCGCACGGTTCCGGCGGGGTTTGCCGCCGGCCATTTTTCTTCGCGTCCAAAGGCCTCGATCGAGGAATATTGCCCCAGCGTGACGAGCGAGGAAATGACATAGGGCTGGCCCTCGGCGCCGAGGATCGACGCGCGGTCGGCAAGGTGGAAATGCAGATGCGGCGCGCTCGCCTGTCCGGTGAAGCCAAGGAAGCCGACGACCTCTCCCGCTTTGACGCGATCCCCGACGGTGACCGGCGCACCTTGTTTCAGATGCTCGTAGGTCGCGATGCGTCCGCCGCCGATGTCGAGCATGACATAGTTGCCGCTGGCATCGGCGATCGATGGCTTCTTCCTCCCCGACCGCGTCGCGGGGTCGGGCACATCGTCACGCAGCGCGACGACTTTTCCGTCCGCGACCGCTAGCACCTCGGCGCCGAAGCCATGATAGTTCGCTGGAATATCGGCGTCGCCCGACGAGAGCTTTCCGTTCGCATCGATCTTCATCCAGTCGATCGCGAAGCGGCCGGGCAGGGTGGCCGACCCTTCGGTGGCATAGAAGACGCGGCGGTGGCCGCGCTCCATGCCGGGGTCGTACACCGCGACCCACGGCCCGCCGCGCAGCGGCGGCGACAGGCGGGGGAGGGGCGTGGTGTCCGGCGTCGCCGCGCCGGCCGAAAGGGTGAAGCTGGCCCCGTCGTCGCCGATCCTGCCGAGCGTCAGGCTGTGCGAGATCGATTGGGGCGGCAAGGCGGCCGGGATCGGCGCATTGATGTAAACGACCGCGCGGCGGCCGGGCGGAAGGATCCGCGCATCGGTTTCGGCCGGCCCGACGAGCCCGATCGCGCTGGCCAGTTCGTCACCGGCATAGCTTTTGAGCGTGGCGCCTTCGTCGCCCGCGATCGAGAGCCCGTCCAGCCGAAGCGGCAGGCTGGAAAAATTGGTGAGGTGCAGCTCGTAGATGAGCTGATCCGCGGCGCCGACCCGGACGATATTGGGCGCGTCGGGAATCGCGACGTCCAGTGCCTGGTTCACCTGCGCCGCCGCCGGGACGGCGCTGGCAAGCGTCAACAAGGCCAAAACAAGAAGCTTTATCCGCATCTTCGGCTCCCTCATCCCGATCCCCCACCCCGCCCGACTATCAGCCCGGGCTCGGGACGTCATCCGGAAGACGGACCGTTTGGCCGCAAGCCTTGGCCGCACACAAGAATATCTGGGGCGCCCGGGGGTAGAATTGCCGCCGAACTTGTGCTTAGGCGGCGCCGATCATCTCCCCTTTTCAGAGTCGAAAGGCCCGGCAGACCTCATGAACATCCACGAATATCAGGCGAAAGAACTGCTCGCGAAATTTGGCGTCGCTGTCCCCAAGGGCATCGCCGCGATGAGCGTCGAGGAAGCCGTCGCGGCGGCGAAGCAGCTCCCCGGGCCGCTTTATGTCGTGAAGTCGCAGATCCACGCGGGCGGGCGCGGCAAGGGCAAGTTCAAGGAACTCGGCCCTGATGCGAAGGGCGGCGTCCGCCTAGCCAAGACGATCGAGGAAGTCGAAGCGCACGCCAAGGACATGCTCGGCAACACGCTGGTGACGATCCAGACCGGCGAAGCCGGCAAGCAGGTCAATCGCCTCTACATCACCGACGGCGCCGACATTAAGCAGGAATTCTACCTCGCGCTGCTCGTCGACCGCGCCTCCAGCCGGATCGCGGTCGTCGCCTCGACCGAAGGCGGCATGGATATCGAAACCGTTGCGCACGACACGCCGGAAAAAATCCACACCATCACCATCGACCCCGCGACGGGCATTCAGCCGCACCATGGCCGCAGCGTCGCCGCGGCGCTTGGCCTGTCGGGCGACCTCGCCAAGCAGGCTGCCAAGGTTCTCGGCGGTCTCTACGCCGCTTTCCTCGACACCGACGCCGAGCAGATCGAAATCAACCCGCTCGCCGTCTGCGAAGGCAAGGATGGCGACGAACTGCTGGTGCTCGACGCCAAGGTGGCGTTCGACGGCAATGCGATGTTCCGCCACAAGGATCTCGCCGAGCTGCGCGACCTGACCGAGGAGGATCCGGCCGAGGTCGAGGCGTCGGAATATGACCTTGCCTACATCAAGCTCGACGGCAACATCGGCTGCATGGTTAATGGCGCCGGCCTTGCGATGTCGACGATGGACATCATCAAGCTCAACGGCGAATTCCCCGCCAACTTCCTCGACGTCGGCGGCGGCGCTTCGAAGGAAAAGGTCACCGCGGCGTTCAAGATCATCCTCAAGGACCCCGCCGTGAAGGGCATCCTCGTCAACATCTTCGGCGGCATCATGAAGTGCGACATCATCGCCGACGGCATCGTCGCCGCGGCGAAGGAAGTGAATCTTTCGGTGCCGCTCGTTGTCCGCCTGGAGGGCACGAATGTCCAGCAGGGCAAGGACATCCTCGCCAATTCGGGCCTGCCGATCGTTGCGGCCAACGATCTCGGCGACGCGGCAAAGAAGATTGTGGCCGAGGTTCGGCAGGTCGCGTGATAACGGATTTCCTCTCCCCTTGTGGGAGAGGATAAGGAGGACTTGGTCCGACAGGACCTGGTCGGACTTGTGAGGGTCCGCGAGCTTTCACGCCCTCACCCCGCTTCGACTAGGCAGCAAGCTGCCAAGTCTGCGCACCCCTCTCCCCCAAGGGGAGAGGGAGAAGGTTGACGTTTACGTAAACGCCAATTATGGCGCAGTGCACAATTTGCTGAGAGGAGCTTTTAGCCCATGAAAATCCTCGTCCCCGTCAAGCGGGTGCTCGATTACAACGTGAAGCCGCGGGTCAAGGCCGACGGCACCGGCGTCGACTTGGCCAACGTCAAAATGTCGATGAACCCGTTCGACGAGATCGGTGTCGAAGAAGCGATCCGCCTGAAGGAAAAGGGCGTCGCGACCGAGGTCGTCGCCGTCAGCGTCGGCCCGGCGAAGGCGCAGGAAACGCTGCGCACCGCGCTCGCGATGGGCGCCGACCGCGCGATCCTCGTTCAGACCGATGACGCCGTCGAGCCGCTCGCGCTCGCGAAGATCTTCAAAGCCATTGCGGACGCCGAACAGCCCGGCCTTGTCATCCTCGGCAAGCAGGCGATCGACGACGACAACAACCAGACCGGCCAGATGCTCGCCGCGCTCACCGGCTGGGCGCAGGGCACTTTCGCCAGCGCGGTCAATGTCGAGGGCGACAGCGTCAACGTGACCCGCGAAGTCGACGGCGGTCTCGAAACGGTGAAGCTCAAGCTTCCTGCGATCGTCACCACCGACCTTCGCCTGAACGAGCCCCGCTACGCCTCGCTGCCGAACATCATGAAGGCGAAGTCGAAGCCGCTCGATACCAAGGCCCCCGCCGATTACGGCGTCGACACGGCGCCGCGCGTCAAGACGGTCAAGGTTTCGGAACCCGCCGCCCGCTCGGCCGGTGTCAAGGTCGCCGATGTCGATGAACTGGTTGCCAAGCTGAAAGCGCTGGGAGTGCACTCATGAAAACTCTGGTTTGGGTCGAACATGACGGCAGCGCCGTCAAGGACGCCACGCTCGCTGCGGTGACCGCCGCCTCGAAGCTCGGCGAAGTCCATCTGCTCGTCGCTGGCAGCGGCGTCGATGGTGTCGCCAAGGAAGCCGCGCAGATCGCCGGCGTCGGCAAGGTGCATGTCGCCGACAATGCCGCCTTTGCTAACAACCTTCCCGAAAATATCGCGCCGCTCGTCGCCGAACTGATGGGCAGCCACGACGCGTTCGTCGCGCCCGCGACGACCACCGGCAAGAATATCGCGCCGCGCGTCGCCGCCTTGCTCGACGTGATGCAGATTTCGGAAATCCTGTCGGTCGAGGGTCCGAAGACCTTCACCCGCCCGATCTACGCCGGCAACGCGATCGCGACCGTCGAATCGTCGGACGCGAAGCTGGTCCTCACCGTTCGCGGCACCGCGTTCGACAAGGCCGCGACCTCGGGCGGTTCGGGCACGGTCGCAGCCGTGGGTGGCGGTAGCGATGCCGGCATCTCGAGCTTCGTCGGCGCCGAAATCGCCAAGTCGGAGCGTCCCGAGCTCACCTCGGCGAAGATCATCGTCTCGGGCGGCCGCGCGCTCGGCTCGTCCGAGAAATATGAAGAAGTCATCGTGCCGCTCGCCGACAAGCTCGGCGCCGCGCTCGGTGCCTCGCGCGCCGCGGTCGATGCGGGCTATGTCCCCAACGATTATCAGGTCGGCCAGACCGGCAAGATCGTCGCGCCGCAGGTCTATTTCGCGATCGGCATTTCGGGCGCGATCCAGCATCTCGCCGGCATGAAGGATTCGAAGACGATCGTCGCGATCAACAAGGACGAGGACGCCCCGATCTTTCAGGTCGCCGACCTCGGCCTTGTCGCCGATCTCTTCAATGCCGTGCCCGAACTGACCGGCAAGATTTAACCGTCCGCCCATATGGCCGGCAATCATCCCGGAGTGCCCGGACTGGGCGATGCGCCGTTCGACGCCGGCGGTCGCCACGCGGCGCGCGGCGCACCGGACGAGAATGACGACGCAGCGACCGTGGCGGACAGCCACGGTCGCTCGTTGATTCTGGCGAGCGTCGCGCGCGATGCGCGGCTCGACAGAAAATTCCTGCTGCTCATCACGCTGTCGGCGGCGATCGCGACGCTCGGCCTGCTCCAAAATTCGGCGGCGGTGGTGATCGGCGCGATGCTCGTGTCGCCGCTGCTCGGCCCGATCATGGGGATCGGCTTCGGCCTCGCGACGATCGAAAGCAATCTGATCAAGCGATCGCTGGTGACGATGGCGGCGGGAATGGCGGTCGCGGTCCTCGTCGCGATGCTGCTCGTCTGGCTTTCGCCGATCGCCGACGTCACCTCCGAACTTCGCGCGCGGACACAGCCCACGCTGCTCGACCTCGGCGTCGCGGTCGTCGGCGGCATCGCGGGCGTCTATGCAATCATGCGCAAGCTGTCGGGCGTCATGGTCGGCGTCGCCATCGCCACGGCCCTCGTGCCGCCGCTCTCGACGATCGGCTTCGGCCTTGCGACCGGGCGGGCCGACTTCGCGCTCGGCGCCGCGTTGCTCTTCCTCACCAACACGCTGGCCATCGCCTTCGCTGCGACGATCGTCGCGCGGCTCAATCGCTTTGGTCCGTCGATGACGCCGCAGCACACGGCAATGCAGGTCGTCGGCATCATCGTCACGCTCGGCATTCTCTCGATCCCGCTCGCGCTGTCGCTCAACGACATCGCACGCGAACTGCGCGCGCGCACCGCGGTACAGGCCGAACTCGGCCGCTTGCTCGGCAAGGACGACCGGATCGACAGCCTGAACGTCCGGCTCGAGGATGATGACGTCGCGGTCGACGGCGTCGTTCTGGTCGACCAATATGCCTCGCGGCTCAACGCGACGCTCGCCGCCAAGGTCGCAGGCCAACTCGACCGCGACGTGCGCGTCAGCATCGTCCAGCTGCGGCAGCAGACCAATGCCGCCGCCGAATATGAGGAACAGCTGGGGCGCCGCCTCGCCGCGCTCGAACAGCGCGAGGACGACAGCCGCGCGATCCTGGCCGGGCTGACCGTCGGCGAACTCGTTGCGCGCGACCGCGTGCTGATCGACGCGCAGGCGCGCCGCGCGATCGTGCAGCGCGATCGCGAGACCGAGGGCGAACAGGTCGCGGCGGCGATCGACCGCATCATGGCGTCGGTGCAGGCGGGCCATCCGCAATGGCTGATCCAGAATGGCGCGCTGACGGCGGCCGAGGAACCCGGAGACGCCGCGGCGGCGGAAGCCCCCGCGGCCGAATAGCCCGTCCGCAGACCTATTCGGGTTGACGGGTCGCGCCGGATCGCATGGGATGCGCGGCGATCCGCGGCACGGCGGGACAGGGGAGAGGCGATATGCGCGGCAAGCGACTGGCACTGGCGATGATGATGGCGTGTGCGGGATCGGCGGTGATCGCAGCCCCATTATTTGCACAAGCCGCCTCCGCCGAAACGCTCAAGATCGACAGGAAGCGGATCGATGCTGCGCTCGAAGCGATGGTCGCCGACGGCCGCGCCGCGGGCACCTCGGCCCTGATCTGGCAGGACGGGCGCGAGGTCTATTTCGGAACCGCCGGCATGGCCGACCGCGCAGCGAAGCACCCGATGCGCCGCGACACGATCGCGCAAATCTATTCGATGACCAAGCCCGTCACCGGGGTCGCGCTGATGCAGCTTTGGGAGCAGGGCAAGTTTCGCCTCGACGACCCGCTGGCGAAATATCTGCCCGAATATGCCGCGATGCGCGTCTATACGGGGAAGGACGCGGCGGGTCAGCCGCGCACCGTGCCCGCCGAACGGCCGATCAGCGTGCGCGACATCCTGCGCCACACGGCGGGTTTCGCCTATGGTGCCGGTCCGACGCCCGCGCACGATGCCTATGTCGCCGCCGATCCGCTCGCGCTGACGATCCCGCTTTCGGAAGCGAGCAAGCGCCTCGCGACGGTTCCGCTGCTCTATCAGCCCGGCACGCAGTGGGAATATAGCATCGCGGTCGACGTGCAGGCGGCGCTGGTCGAGAAGCTTTCGGGTCAGCCCTTCGCCGACTATGTCCGCGCACATATCTTCGAACCGCTGGGGATGAACGAGACCGCATGGCGCCAGCCCGATGCGCGGCTGCCGCGCTTCGCGGCGATGAATGTAAAGCAGCATGGCAAGCTGGTTCAGCAGCCGGCGGCGGAAGCGCAGAAGCTCAATTTCGAAGATCATGCGCTGACGCCGGGCGGCTTCGGCCTTGCCTCCACCCTCGACGATTATTTGCGTTTCGCGCGGATGCTGCTGAACGGAGGCAAACTCGACGGCGCGCGCATTCTCAAACCCTCAACGGTCAAGCTGATGGCGACCGACCAGCTCGATCCCGCGATTACCGAGCGGGCATGGTTGCCGAGCAAGGGCGCGGTCGGCTTCGGCTTCGACTTCGCGGTGCGCAAGTCGCCGCCGCAAACCGCCGAGGAAAATCGCGGCGCGACGGGCGAGTATTTCTGGGACGGCATGGCCTCCACCCTCTTCTGGGTCGATCCGGCGAACAAGCTGACCGCGGTCTTTTTCGTCCAGACCATTCCCTATGACGGGACGCTCCACCGCGATTTCCGCGCCGCGGTCTATGGGCCGGACTATAAGGGGCCGGCGGGCGAATGAGGCCGGAGCTCCAGGCAGCCGGTTCGGTGGCGGCATTGCCGCCGGCTACTTGCGCGTTCCCGATCCCCGATTTAAGCTCGCACTATGGGGCGCAGGGGATTTCCGATTTTTATCGGGCTGGCATGGCTCGCCGCGGCGGGAACCGCGCAGGCGGCCGAGGACGAAGTTCTCGAACTGGCGCCGACCACGCCCTGGAACGTCCATTATGCCGACGATTATTGCCGGCTTGCGCGGATATTCGGCACCGACAAGCAGAAGATCATATTCTCGGTCGAACAGGATGCGCCAGGCGACAGCTTTCGGATGACGCTGACGGGTCCGATGCTGGACGGGCCGGCGCATAAGGGCAAGGCGAGCATCACCTTCGGAACGATGCCCGAGCAGCAGATCATGTTCTTCCCGGGGACGGTCGGGGAGGATCAACCGGCCTGGATCTTTGGTGATTCGGTCCGACTGAAGCCCTATTCGGCCGAGGAAATCGCATCTGCGGAGGACTATGGCATCAGGTCCGAGCCGGTCACCGAGGCCGAAGAGGCGGCGGTCACCAGCGTGCTGGTCGGCAGGCCGCTTCGCGATCCGGTGCGCCTCAAGACCGGGCCGATGAAGGCGGCGTTCACCGCGATGCGCAGCTGCACCGACGAGTTGCTCGATCATTGGGGTATCGACGTCGCGCGGCATCGCGAGCTTTCGCGCTGGGTCACGCCGATCGGCAACCCGGCGAAATGGCTGCACAGCGGGGACTATCCGCGCGCCATGCTCGCCAAGTCGCAGCCGGGCATCGTGCGCTTCCGCCTGTCGGTAGGCGCCGACGGCAAGCCGACCGCCTGCCATATCCAGCGTTCGACAAATAGCGAGGGGTTCGACGACGCGGTGTGCAAGGGGGTGATGCGTCGGGCGCGCTTCGAACCGGCGCTCGACAAGGGAGGGCAGCCGATCGCCTCCTATTATGTCAACGCGGTCCGGTTTCAATTCTGACATATTTACACCCGCGCCGGGCGCGAAAACGGCTTGCGGTCATCGAAAATACTTAGCATCATTAAGTAATGACCGATCTTTCCGAACCGCTGTCCGCCCTGATGTTCCGCATTGCGGGTTCGGGAGCCTTGTCGGGCCTGTCGCGCCTGTCGGGCGGCGCGAATATGGAGAGCTGGGCCTTTGAGTGGGGCGAAGCGGGGAAAGCCGCCGCTTATGTTCTGCGCCGCGCGCCGTCGGCGGCCTATATGGCGGATCGTCCGTTCGGCCATGTCGATGAGGCGGCGCTGGTTGTGGCGGCCTTCGACGCGGGCGTGAAGGCGCCCGAGGTGGTGGGAGTGCTGGAGGCGGGCGACGGCCTCGGCACGGGCTATGTGATGCGGCGGATAATGGGCGAGGTGTCGCCGGCGACGATATTGAACGCTCCGCCCCCGTCGCTGCTCGGCGATCTCGCGCGCGAACTGGCGCGCATCCACGCCGTCCCGCTCGATAAGGTGCCCGCCGCGATCCCGCTGATGGACACCGGCGCGGCGCTGGCCGAACTCAAGGCGCGCTTCCTCGCCTATGGCGGCGACCGTCCGGTGATCGCGCTGGCCCTCCGCTGGTGCGAAGATCATCTGCCCGAACCCGCGGCGCCGGTGCTGGTGCATGGCGACTATCGCATGGGCAATGTGATGGTGGACGGAAATGGTCTTGCGGCGGTGCTCGACTGGGAGCTTGCGCATCGCGGCGATGCCCATGAGGATCTGGCGTTCGGCTGCATGAGCGTGTGGCGTTTCGGGCGGCTCGACAAGCCGGCATTCGGGGTCGGGAGCCTCGCGGACTATTTCGCGGCCTATGAAGCCGCGGGCGGGGTCAAGGTCGACCCGGAACGCTTCCGCTTCTGGCTGGTCTATCGCACGCTCTGGTGGGCGCTGGGGTGCCTGCAAATGGGGCAGGCGTGGCGGAGCGGCGCCGACAAGACGGTCGAGCGCGTCGTCGTCGGACGGCGGACCGCCGAGCAGGAACTCGACCTCGTGCGGCTGCTCGAGGAGGAGGCGCCCGAGGCCGAACGGGACAGGGCGCTTCCCGCATCCTCCGAACCGGCGTCCGCCCCGACCGGCGAGCCGACCAATGGCGAGATGGTGCAGGCGGTGCGCGACTGGATCGAAGGGTCGATCAAGCCCGCCTCGCAAGGCCATGCCAAGTTCGAAGCGGTGGTGGCGATGAACGCACTCGGCATCGTGCTGCGCGATCTGGAGGCCGGGACGCGTGCCGAGGATCGCGATCTGGCGGCCGCGTTGCTGAGCGGCGAACGAACGCTCGCCGAGCCGGGGCTGCTCGCAAAGCTGCGGCGCGACGTGCTGGACAAATGCGCGGTCGACAGCTCCAAATATGCGCCGCTGGCGGCGGCGCGCGCCGCGTGGCGCGGATAATATAAGAGACACAGGAGAGAGACATGGATTTTGCGATGCCCGCCGACTTGCAGGCGTATCTCGACGAACTCGACGCGTTTATCGAAGCCGAGATCAAGCCGCTCGAGCTCGCGGACGACAATATCCGCTTCTTCGACCATCGCCGCGAGCATGCGCGCACCGACTGGGACAATCAGGGGCTGCCGCGGCATGAGTGGGAAGAGCTGTTAAGGTCGGCTACCCGCAGGGCCGATGCCGCCGGTCATTGGCGCTTTTCGGCGCCCAAGAAATATGGCGGCAAGGACGGCAGCAACCTGTGGATGGCGGTGATCCGCGAGCATTTCGCTGCGAAAGGGCTGGGGCTGCACAACGACCTCCAGAACGAACATAGCATCGTCGGCAATTTCCCCTTCGTCGAGATGTTCGAGCAGTTTGCGACGAGCGAGGAGCAGAAGCGGGAATTCATCCTTGGCGGGTTCGAAGGCAAGCGCCGCACCGCCTTCGGGCTCACCGAACCCGATCATGGATCGGACGCGACGCATATGGAGACGCGCGCGGTGCGCGAGACCCGCGACGGCGTCGAGGGCTGGCGGATCGACGGCGCCAAGATGTGGACGACGGGGATGCATGTCGCGACGCACTGCGCGACCTTCTGCCGCACGAGCGGGAACGACGGCGACGCGAAGGGCATCACCTGCCTGCTCGTGCCGAACCCGTCGCCGGGGCTGAAGATCGAGGAATATCTCTGGACGTTCAACATGCCGACCGATCATCCGCGCGTCAGCTTCACCGATGTGTGGGTGCCCGACAGCGCGCGGCTTGGCCCGGTCGATGGCGGCCTGTCGATCGCGCAGAGCTTCGTCCACCAGAACCGCATCCGGCAGGCCGCGTCATCGCTGGGGGCCGCAGTCTACTGCATCGAGGAAAGCGTCCGATACGCGCGCGAGCGCAAGCCCTTCGGCGAGGCGCTGGCGAAGAACCAGGCGATCCAGTTCCCGCTCGTCGAACTCGCGACGCAGGCCGAGATGCTGCGCCTGCTCATCCGCAAGACCGCGTGGGACATGGACAATACGCCGCACAAGGAGATCGAACGCACGCTCTCCGACAAGGTCAGCATGTGCAATTACTGGGCGAACCGGCTTGTCTGCGAGGCGGCCGACCGCGCGATGCAGGTGCATGGCGGCATCGGCTATTCACGCCACAAGCCGTTCGAGCATATCTATCGCCACCACCGCAGATATCGGATTACCGAGGGTGCCGAGGAGATTCAGATGCGCAAGGTGGGGGCGTATCTGTTCGGATATCTGGGGCCGAGGAAAGAAACGTTGGGGACGATTTGAGCGGGAACGGCGGTTTTGGGGTGAGGAGCGGACGGTCAGGTCCTCCCCTTTGCGTAGCAATGGGAGGTGGCCGCGCGAAGCGCTGACGGAGGGGGCGACACCGTCAGGCGTCGGTGCAAGGCCAGACCCCCTCCACCACGCCCTACAGGCGCGGTCCCCCTCCCCATCGCTGCGCGAAGAGGAGGATCTTTAGGCAACTACCGCCCGAAACCGATCAACCCGGCTTCCTGAACCGCAGCGCGAACTGGTCGGTCTTGCCGCGAATGGCCGCGTCGAAGACGTTGGCGGTGCGCGGGTCGTCGGCGCGCTTGTAGAGGTCGCTTTCCGCCTCGAGCTTGAAGCCCGCCTTGGTGAGTGCAGCGACCACGGCAGCCTTGTCGATGCGGTGCAGGCTGTCGGACAGCGTCGTGCCGCTGCCGTCGGCGGCGCTATGATCGACGACGACGAGCGTCCCGCCCGGTTTCAGCGCCGCGAACAGCGCTGCGCTCGCCTTGTCGCCGGTGCCAGCGGGAAAGGGTTTCAGGTAAAGGTCGTGGAAATTCTGCACCGTGACGATCGTGTCGAGCGGAACCGCAAAGGCGGGCGCCGCGAAAGGGCCGGCGACCGCATCGACATTGGCGTAGGCGGCGTCGACCGCCGTCTGATCGTCGCCATACTGCTTTTTGAACGCGATGAACTCCGCGGGCTGGAACGCGAAGACGCGCCCCGCGGGGCCGACCGCGGCGGCGAGCAGGCGGGTGACATAGCCGCCGCCCATTACGAAATCGCCGACCTGTTCGCCGGGCGCGACCTGAGCGAAGGCAAGCAGTTCGGCGGGTTTGCGCACGGCGTCGCGTGTCCGGTCGGCGGCGGGGCGTGCGGGGTCGGCGAGCGCGGCGCTATAATCGGGCGTGGCGGGGGTGGTCTGGGCCGCGAGCGGACCGGCGGCGGCGAGAAGGATGGCAAGGGTAAGCGGACGGATCATGGCAGCGACTCCTGTTGCTTTATCTCGGCATCATAGCCGCTGACGGCGGTCCCCGCGCGCTTATTTGCATCTCGCGATTTTGGTGATAGGTTTCGACGTGAAACTAAAAAGATCGGGAGACGGACATGCATGATCTGGTGATTCGCGGCGGCACCGTCGTCGATGGTTCGGGCGGCGCGCCCTTTGTCGCCGACGTCGCGATCGACGGCGACCGGATCGTCGCGATCGGCGAAAGCCTCGGCGCGGGGCTCGAAGAAATCGATGCCAGCGGAAAGATCGTCACACCGGGCTTCGTCGATGTCCACACCCATTATGACGGCCAGGCGACGTGGGACGCCGAAATGGCGCCGTCGAGCTGGCACGGCGTCACGACCGTCGTGATGGGCAATTGCGGCGTCGGCTTCGCCCCCGCCAAGCCCGATCGCCACGAATGGCTGATTTCGCTGATGGAAGGCGTTGAGGACATTCCCGGCACCGCACTCGCCGAAGGCATGTCGTGGGACTGGGAGACCTTCCCCGAATATATGGACGCGCTCGAACGCCTGCCGCGCACCGTCGACGTCGCATGTCACGTCCCGCATGGGGCGGTGCGCGCCTATGTGCTCGGCGACCGCGAAAAGCCCGGCGCGATCCCCACCGAGCAGGACATCGCCGAAATGTCGCGCATCGTCGAGGAAGGCGTGCGCGCGGGCGCGCTCGGTTTTTCGACCAGCCGCACCGTGCTCCACAAGTCGGTCGACGGCGAACTCGTTCCCGGCACTACGGCTACGGCGGAGGAGCTGATCGCGATTGGCCGCGCGATGGGGCGCGTCGGCTATGGCGTGTTCGAAATGGCGAGCGATCTGAAGCGCGAATGGAACGAGTTTCAATGGATGGGCGATTTGAGCCGCGAAACCGGCCTGCCGGTGACTTTCGCGGCGCTCCAGTCGATCGCCAAGGAATTGCCGCTCGAAGAGCAGATCGAGGAAATGCGGCGCCAGAATGCGACCGGCGCGAACATCGTCGCGCAGATCGCGCTGCGCGGCAATGGCGTGATCATGGCGTGGCAGGGGACGGTGCATCCGTTCCGCTTCAAGCCGGCGTGGAACGAGATCATCGATCTGCCGTGGGACCAGCAGCTCGCGAAGCTCAAAGACCCCGCGTTCAAGGCGCGGATGATCGAGGAAGAGAATGTCTGGCCTGAAAGCGACATCCTCGATTTCCTCAAGATCGTAGCATTGGGCTGGCCTGTGCAGTTCGAAATGGATCCCGACTTCAATTACGAGCCAAAGATGGACGAAAGCATCATGGCGCGCGCCACCGCGGCGGGCGTCTCGCCCGACGAATATGCCTATGAGCTGCTGATGAAGGATGATGGCAAGGGCTTCATCTACTTTCCCATCCTCAACTACCGCGACGGCAATCTCAACTTCCTCGAGGATTTGCAGGCGGCGGACGACACGGTGAACAGCCTGTCCGACGGCGGCGCGCATTGCGGGACGATCTGCGACGCGGCGTCGCCGACCTTCATGCTCCAGCATTGGGTGCGCGACCGCAAAGGCCACCGCATCGCGCTCGAACATGCGGTGAAGCGCCAGTGCCGCGATACCGCGTTGCTCTATGGGCTTGAGGATCGCGGGGTGCTTGCGCCGGGCTATCTCGCCGACCTCAATGTCATCGACATGGATGCGATCAAGCTCGGCAAGCCCTGGCTGGCTTTCGACTTGCCTGCGGGCGGCAAGCGCCTGCTGCAAAAGGCCGACGGTTATGTCGCGACGGTGAAGTCGGGGGTCGTGACCTTCCGGGATGGCGCCATGCAGGGACCGACGCCCGGCGGTGTGATCCGCGGCCCGCAGCGCGTCGAAATGGCGATGGCGGCGGAGTAGACAGCTCTATTCCCGTTCGTGTCGAGCGAAGTCGAGACACCCATCGGCATCACGCCAGGTCGAGGGGCATCTCGACTTCGCTCGATGCGAACGGGAAAGGAAGGTCGTTCAAGTCACCGCCTCAGGAGATCCGACGGCAGCGTCGGTTCGCTGACGATCTTCGCCATCCGCTGCCACATCTCGTCGCGGCTGGGTTTGCCGCGCTCGACCCAGGCGCGCACCATCGTCTCGCCGAGGCCATAGTTGATCACATAGCTGCGATACTGGTCGGTGAAGCTGATCGATTGTTCGGCGCGCTGCGGTGAGACGAGCATATATTTTTGCGTCAGCGCGACCGCGGTGGCGCGGTCGATCTCCCCGTCGAGATATTGCTGCGCGATCGTCAGCCGCGCTCCCGACGCGCGCTCGATCGCGGCGAGCAACTGCCAATAGCGGTCGTCCGCCGGCACCGCGATCTCGGCGATCGGCATCAATATGTCGCGTTCGGTGTCGGCCTTGCTGCTCTCGGGGAAGGCAAGGTCGATGCCGTAATTGGCGCTGCCCTCGGCGATCAGGCTTTGCGGACTGTAGAGCGGATAGACGCTGAATTCGGTCCAGCCGCGCTCCTTCACCAGCTTTTCCTCAAGCTTCATGTTGAGAAGATGGTGGCCCGGATAGCCCTCATGACAGCCAAGATCGAGCGCGCGCGACAGGCGGATGGGCAGGTCGGTATTGACCTGGATCAGGCTGTGATAGCCGCCTTGATAATAATTATAGCCGCTCCAGCTTTTGCCGGTAACGAATTCGAGGCGGAAGCTCTCGCCTTCGGGCATCGGGATATGCGCCATGCTCCGCCCGCGGCAGCGCGCGATCGCGGCGTCGAAGGTCTTTTGCAGGCGGTCCTTGGGGATGGTGAACCCGTCGAGATAGGTCTCGACGCGCGCCCAGAGCGCGCCTTCGCCCGGTACCAGCCTTTCGATCTTCGCGAGTTCGGCGTCGTAGCTCGCGAGCGGTTTGAGTTCCGGCCGCACGCCGAACAGCCGCTCGGCCTCGTCGGCGAAGGTGAAGCGCGTGCCCTGCATCATCATCAGCCGCGTCTCGGCGGCGCGAAGCTGGGCGCGAAGGAAGGCCGCGCGGCGCTTGGCGAGCGGATCGGAGATGCGCCGCGCGGCAAGGTCGACCTCCGCCATCAGCGCGCGTGTCGCGCCGAGCAGCGCGGGCTTGTCGCGCGGCGCCGCTTCGGCCGCCTTTTTGAGTTCGGGCGGACCGTAATAGGCGTCGATATAGCCCGGCTCGTGCGTCCCGATTTCAAGGCTGAGGCGCAGATAGGCGGCAGCGATTTCATCGAGCGCCTTGGCCGAAGCGGCGGTCCGGCGCACATCGAGCGTCGCCACACCGGGCTCGGGGGCTGCGCTTTTCGGTCCGGCGGTGGCGCAGCCCGAAAGGATTGCGGCGGCGATCAGCGACAGCGAAATCAGCTTGGTCATGGCCGACTGCTTAGCCGTGGGCTTCGGAGGTGTCACGCACATCGCCGTCGGCGGCGATTTCGCCGTTCGACGCGCTTTCGACCGCATCATGCTGGGGATGGAGGGGCGCGAAGCGCAGCACGGCGAAGCCGGCAAGCGCGGCGACGAGCGAGCCCATCAAAATGCCGATCTTCGCTTCCTCGACGAGCAACGCGTCGCCCGGGAAGGCGAGCCCGCCGATGAACAGGCTCATCGTGAAGCCGATGCCGCACAGCATCGCGACGCCATAGACCTGGAGCCAGGTCGCGCCGCGCAGCCGCCCCGCGATGCCGAGTTTGACCGCGAGCCAGACGCTGCCGAAAATGCCGATCTGCTTGCCGAGGAATAGCCCGGCCGCAATGCCGAGCGGCAGCGGCGCGAAAATTTGGTCGATCCCGAGCGCACGAACGTCGACCCCGGCGTTGGCGAAGCCGAACAGCGGCACGATCGCAAAGGCGACCCATGGGTGCAGCGCATGTTCGAGCCGGTGCAGCGGCGAGGTCTGGCTGTCCGGCGCGCCGGGAGTGCGCTCGAACGGGATCGCCATCGCGGCGAGCACGCCGGCGATCGTCGCATGGACGCCCGAAAGCAGCATGGCGTACCAGAGGAGAAGGAACATCAGCAGGTAGAGGATGAGGCTCTTCACCCCCGTGCGGTTCATCGCGAACATGAGCGCGAGGATCGCGGCCGCCGCGCCGAGCGCGACCATGTTGATCTTGGCGGTATAAAAGAGCGCGATGATCGCCACCGCGCCCATGTCGTCGACGATCGCGACCGTGACGAGGAACAATTTGAGCGAGGTCGGCGCCCGCTTGCCGAGCAGCGCGAGCACCCCCATCGCAAAGGCGATGTCGGTCGCCGCCGGGATCGCCCAGCCTTGTGCCAGTCCGGGTTCGCTGCCGGCGAACAACATATAGAGCGCCGCGGGCACCGCCATACCCGCCGCCGCGGCGATGAACGGCAGCCGCCGGCGGTCCCAGCTCGCGAGCCGCCCGTCGACGAACTCGCGCTTGATCTCGAGCCCCACGAGCAGGAAGAATATCGCCATCAGCCCGTCGTTGATCCACAGATGGACCGTCATCGGGCCGAGCTTGTCGGTGAGGACGGGACCGGTCACCGTATGAATCGCGTGCTCATAGGTCTCCGCGAAGGCCGAATTGGCGACAATCATTGCCAAAATGGCTGCAAAAATGAGCAGCATGCCGCCGGCGCTCTCGCTTTCGAGAAAATCGCGCAATGCGGAACGGGGCGGAAAACTGCGGGCCATGGATTAGTTATTTCCTTAGTTTGTCAGCGAATTTGACGATTGGGCAGCTATTTGGGCCAGACTTTACAAATCGGGCCTATTCACTAGCACTTAGACCAAGGATGACATTAGGTCATCGTGGGGCGCGGGGCTAGCATATTGGGGCTGTCGACCGCATGGCTGGAATGGCTGGTGCTGGGGGCCGGCCATGAACTGATGCTCTTCGCATCGGTCGGCATATTGCTGATCGGGCTCGACGATCTGCTGTTCGACGCCTTGTGGCTGGCGACGCGCCGCCGCGATCCGGCGCCGGTTCCAAACGCGCCGCCGATCGACGGACGTTTCGCCATATTCGTGCCCGCGTGGGACGAAGCCGAAGTGCTTCCGGCGATGCTGCATCGGACGCTCGCGGCATGGCAGGGGGAAGATTTCCGGCTCTATGTCGGCTGCTATACCAACGATGCCGCGACGCTGTTTGCCGTGTCGCCACTGGTCGCGCGCGACCGGCGGCTGCGGCTGGTGATCGGCGGCCGCGAGGGGCCGACGACCAAGGGCGACAATCTCAACCGGCTGTGGGCGGCGCTGGGCGAGGACGAGCGCGCCGAGGGCATACGCTTTGCCGCGATCGTCCTTCACGACGCCGAGGACCATGTCCATCCGGACGAACTCGCGCTCTATCGTCGTCACCTCGGCAATGCTGCGATGGTGCAGATACCCGTAATGCCCCTGATCAGGCGCGAGGAGCGATGGGTCGGCGGCCATTATGGCGATGAATTTGCGGAGGCGCATGGCAAGGAACTGGTCGTTCGCTCGCGCCTTGGCCTGCCATTGCCCTCGGCGGGCGTCGGCTGCGCGCTGACGCGGAGCACGCTCGCGCTGCTGGCGATCGAGCGCGGCGGCGAGCCCTTTTTCTGCGACAGCCTGACCGAAGATTATGAGATCGGGATGCTGATCGGCGCTTATGGTCTTGAAACGCGCTTCATCGACACGCTTGGGCCCGCAGGCGACCGGATCGTGTCGCGCGGCGCTTTCCCCCGTGAGGTCGAAAAGGCGGTGCGGCAGAAATCGCGCTGGATCGCGGGGATCGCCCTTGCGGGGTGGGATCATCTCGGCTGGCCGGGGTCGCGGCAGGGCGACGCCGGTGCCGCCGCAAACCGCGCCTGGCTCGCGCGCTGGATGCTGTGGCGCGACCGGCGTGCGCCGCTCGCCGCCCTCATTCTCCTCGCCGCATATGCCGGGGCGATCCTGACCGGACTGGGCATGGCGGGGCAGTTTCTTTTCGGCTGGAATGCGATCCTCATCGGTGAGGAGATGCGGCTGCTTCTCGCCTTCAACCTGCTGCTGCTCTGCTGGCGAATGGGAATGCGCGGTCATTTTACCGCACGCTGGTACGGGCTTCGCGAGGCGCTGATTTCGGTGCCGCGCGCTTTCGTCGCGAACGTCATCGCGATTCTGGCGGCGCGCCGAGCGGTCGCCCTCTACTGGCGCATGCTGCGATCGGGCGAAGTGGTGTGGGACAAGACCGATCATTGCCAAAGCGAGCCGGTCCATAAGGATGCCTTTATCCGGAGGGCCGCGCGATGATGGCACGGCGCATCGGCGCGCGCCGCGATGCGCCGGCGCTGCGCTTCCTGCTGCTGTGCCTCGGCGGCTGGATCGCCCTGCGCGTCATGATGACGTGGAATCCCGCCATGTCGGTGCCTCCCGATGTCCCGGCGATGCCGTGGGCGCCGCCTTCGCCCTTTGCGGCGAGCGGCGGCGTTGCCGACAGCCGGCCCTCGGCTCATCGCGCGCCGGCGAGGGGCGCGGCGGTGCGAAGCGCAAGCCTGCTCCTCCCTTCGGTGGCGGAGAGGCCGAACCCGTTCGATGCGTCGCCTGCCGCCGACGCCCCGACCCTGGCGGGCGGCTTCGGCCCCGACCGCCACAGCCTCCGCCTTGCGCTGATGGCGCGGCTGTTGCCGTCGCGGCCGGGAGGGGTCGCGCGCTCGGCGGTGGGCGGGAGCGGGCCGCTATGGTTCCCGCCGGCCACCGCCGAGAAGGCCGCGCCCGGACAGGGCGCGCCCTTCTGGATCCGGCGCCAGCTTTCGAGCTGGTCGCTCGGCAGCTGGCTCTATCTGCGCGAAGGGGCCGGAAATGCTTCGGAAACGATCGGCGGGGCCAGCCAGCTTGGCGGCAGCCAGGCAGGCCTTCGGCTCGCCTATGGCTTCGGGGACAGCGGCCGCGTGCGTGCCTATGGCCGCGCGACGATGGCGCTGGGACAAACGCGCCAGCGCGAGCTGGCCTTTGGCCTCGCCTTCGCCCCGTTGGCGCAGCTGCCCGTCGATCTCGCGGTCGAGCAGCGCGTTGCGGCCGGCCCGGAAGGCCGCACCGCGCTCGCCGTCATGGCCAGCGGCGGCGTCTCGGACGTCGCGCTGCCCGCCGGTTTCCGGCTCGACGCCTATGCGCAGGCGGGCATCGTCGGTGCGCAGCGGCGCGACGGCTTCGCCGACGGCGCGATCGTCGTCGACCAGCGTCTCGGTGACAGCGAAACCTCGCTGCGGCTCGGCGCGCTCGCGGCGGGCGCGGTGCAGCCCGGCGCGGCGCGCGTCGATGTCGGGCCGCGGGTGACGCTGCGCCTTCCCGAAGTCGGCGAAGGCAGCCGGATCGCGCTCGACTGGCGCCAGCGCGTGGCGGGCGATGCGCGCCCCGACAGCGGCCTCGCCCTGACCCTCGCCGCCGACTTTTGAGGTCAGCGAAAATTTAGGCCGCGCACGCGATTCCCCGGCCCGGAAAAATACTCTAGGGTGACCGGAATCGGCGCTGTTCTGGCGCTGCTCATAGTTCGGGACCCATGGATCTCTACCTTCCAGTCGCCAATCTGTCGGTCAATGCGCTGGTCATCATCCTGCTCGGCGGCGGGGTGGGCTTCCTGTCGGGCATGTTCGGCGTCGGCGGCGGTTTCCTGACGACGCCGCTGCTGATCTTCTATGGCATTCCGCCGACGGTCGCGGCGGCTTCGGCCGCGACGCAGGTGACGGGCGCCAGTGTCTCGGGCGCGCTCGCGCATCTCGAACGCGGCGGGGTCGACCTGCGCATGGGGACGGTGCTCGTCGCCGGCGGCCTGATCGGATCGCTGGTCGGCGCAGGGCTGTTCGAACTGCTCACCGCCTGGGGCCAGATCGATACGGTCATCAATATCCTTTACGTCGTGCTGCTCGGCTCGGTCGGCGGGATCATGGCACGCGAGGCATTGGGGGCGCTGCGCAACATGCGCGCCGGGCTGCCGGCGCCCGCGCGCAAGCGGCGCCATCATCCGATGGTCGCCAATTTGCCGCTGCGCTGGCGCTTCTATCGCTCGGGCCTCTATATTTCGCCGCTCGCGCCGCTGATCCTGGGCATCATCGTCGGCATATTGACGATGCTGCTCGGCGTCGGCGGCGGCTTCATCATGGTGCCCGCGATGATCTTTCTCCTCGGCATGGGGACGCAGGTCGTCGTCGGCACGTCGCTGTTCCAGATATTGTTCGTGACGATCGCGGCGACGATGGTCCACGCGTTGACGACGGGTGCGGTCGATATCGTGCTCGCCGGGCTGCTGCTGCTCGGCAGCGTCACCGGGGCGCAAATCGGCGCGCGCTTCGCCCAGCGGGTGAAGCCCGAATATCTGCGCATGGCGCTGGCGGTCATCGTCCTGCTCGTCGCGGCGCGCATGGCGGTCGACCTGTTCATCCGCCCCGACGAAATCTACACGGTGCAATGACCGCCGCGCGCGCCTTGATCCTCGCGCTCGCGCTCGCATTATTGCCGCCGGCCGCGGCGCAGGCGGCCGACCCGCGGCTCGTTCCCGACGTGTCGAGCCGCGCCATCGACATCCAGTACAGCTTCACAGGCGAGGAGCTGCTGCTGTTCGGCGCGATCCTCTACCCCGGACAGCGCCTGCCCGACGACCGCGCCGATATCGTCGTCGTGCTGAAGGGGCCGGTGCGGCCGATCGTGCTGCGCGAAAAGCAGCGCGTCGCGGGAATATGGGTCAACGCCAGCAGCATCCGTCTGCGCACCTCGCCCGCCTTCTATGCGATTGGATCGTCACGCCCGATCGACAAGCTGGTCGACGAGCGGACCGCGGCGATCTTCGAGCTCGGCCTCTCCAATCTGTCGATGTCGCCGACCGGGTTTCCGGAAGCGAAGACGCTCGAGCGCTTCGAAGCGGGGCTGATCGATCTTTATCGCCGCGCCGGTCTTTTCGTCGAAAATCCGGCCGCGGTCGAGATTACCGAGGGCGTGCTCTATCGCGCCCGTATCCCGGTGCCGGCGCGCGTTCCGGTGGGGACGTATCGCGCCGAAACCTATCTGATCAGCCGCGGCCGCGTGCTCGCGGTCGCATCGCGCGATGTTCAGATCCGCAAGGCCGGCTTCGAACGTTTCGTCGCGCTCGCGGCGGAGCGCCACGGCTTTCTCTACGGCCTCTCCGCCGTGCTCCTTTCGCTGGTCCTCGGTTACGGCGCGTCGGCGATTTTCCGCCGTCGTTGACCATAAGCTTTTAGTCCTAAGTTCACCGCCTATTTACCCTCGTCTGCGATAGCTGGGGCCGGGACCACAATAGGCGGGGCGGACATATGGATATGCAAGGTGGCGGATTCGGCGCCGGGGATCTGACGGCGGCGCAGCACGTGCGCCTGGCGGGTGGCGGCGTGGCGGCGCCGGTCGCGCCCGCGGCCAACCACCATCGCGACGACCTGATGATCGGCGAAGTCGTCGATATTTCGGGTTCGGCCTCGCGCATCCTGCTCGATGCCGCGGCCCTCGGCAAACTGGCGTCATCGAATGATGCGGCGGTGGCTATGGCGGGGCAGGTCGGGGCGCAGGTCAAGGTGCGCGTCGGTACCGTCTGGCTGATCGCGAGCATCCGCGACCAGCAGCTCGACGCGCGCGGAGAGGGGCTGATCGTCGCGACGATCGACTTCCTCGGCGAAGGCGAAGAAGAAAAGATCACCGGCCGCATCCATAATTTCCGGCGCGGCGTGACGCGCTATCCGATTCCGGGCAGTCAGGTTTTCGCCGCGACCAGCGCCGATCTCAAGCAGATCTATGCCGCCGACGAGCGCGCGCACGTCGAGATCGGCACTGTCTATCCGACGAAGGATATTCGCGGCTCGCTCTATGTCGATGCGATGCTGGGCAAGCATTTCGCGCTGCTCGGCTCGACCGGTACGGGCAAGTCGACGAGCGCCGCGCTGATCCTCCACAAGATCTGCGAACTCGCGCCGCAGGGTCATATCGTGATGATCGATCCGCACGGCGAATATTCGGCGGCCTTCAAGGGCACCGGCGCGCTGTTCGACGTCGACAATCTGGCGATGCCCTATTGGCTGATGAATTTCGAGGAACATTGCGAAGTGTTCGTCACCGCCGAAGGGCGCGACCGTCAGGCCGACTGCGACGTGCTCGCGCGCTGCCTGCTCCAGGCGCGGACCAAGAACCGGCTCGCCGAAGGCATGACCAAGATCACGGTCGACTCGCCGATCCCCTATCTGCTCTCCGACCTGCTCAACATCCTCCAGAACGAGATGGGCAAGCTCGACAAGGCGACCTCGTCGGCGCCCTTCATGCGCATCAAGGGCAAGATCGAGGAAATGCGCGCCGACCCGCGCTATAATTTCATGTTCTCCGGCATGCTCGTCGCCGACACGATGGCGAATTTCCTCGGCAAGATATTCCGCCTGCCGTCGGACGGCCGGCCGATCTCGATCATCGACGTGTCGGGGGTGCCGTCGGACATCACCGGCGTCGTCGTCGCAGTGCTGTCGCGTTTGACCTTCGATTATGCGATCTGGTCGCGCGGCGAACCGCAGCGCCCGATCCTCCTCGTTTGTGAAGAGGCCCATCGTTACATCCCGTCGAAGGACGTCGGGACGGGGCAGGCCGTGCGCAAGATCCTCGAGCGGATCGCCAAGGAGGGCCGCAAATATGGCGTGTCGCTGGGCCTGATCACCCAGCGTCCCTCGGATCTCGCCGAAGGCGTGCTGTCGCAGTGCGGCACGATCATCTCGATGCGCCTCAACAACGAACGCGACCAGCATTTCGTCAAAGCGGCGATGCCCGAGGGCGCGCGCGGCTTCATCGATTCGATCCCGGCGCTGCGCAACCGCGAATGCATCATCTGCGGCGAAGGCGTCTCGATCCCGATCCGCGTCCACCTCGACACGCTCGACGAGGAAAAGCGGCCGGCGTCGAGCGATCCGCTCTTCTCGAAGCTGTGGCGCGAAACCGGCGGCGAGGCCGAAATCTTGGAGCGCGTCGTCAAGCGGTGGCGGAGTCAGGGGCGGTAGGTCTCTTCACCTGCCTCGCGAAACGGCGAGCGCGGTGTTCACCCCGGCCGAAGCTTTCAGCCTTTCCACTCCCCGCTCTTGCGGAATTCCTCACGGATCTGCCCCGATTGGTTGAGCCGCGGATCGGTATAGGTCGGCGCCGCGGCGGGCGGCGGCGCGGTCGTTGCCGGCGGTGTTATCGTGCCCGGCAGCGGTGCCGGGGCGACATCGGGCAGCGGTGCGGCGGGTCCGGTTAGCATCGGGGCGGGGCCGGCGCCGGGAGCAACGCCCTGGCCCTTCAGGATCGCGAGCTGCTGCGCGAGCGGCAGATAGGGACCGGGCACCGGCTCGCGGCCAGGATAGGGCGCGCGGAACGCGTCGGGCATCCCCCAGCGGCCGCGCCAGCGGTGGAAGATATGCGCGCCCACGATATTGGTCATCACCAGACTCTTGCCCCAGCGCGGCCAGATTGCCTGCGTGTGATAATGCGTCGCGAGCCCGACCTTGGGAAAGACATATCCGCCGAGTGCCGCCGATGCGATGCGGCTCGCGCGTAGCCAATTGCGCCGTTCGGGGGCGCGCGCCATCGCGCCGTCGCAGCTGAAGGTGAACTGGCACACGCCCGCGCGCTGCGACCCCTGGAAGACGACGCCGCACAGGGTGTTCGGAAAGCTCGGGTGGCGAACGCGGTTGATCACCGTCTGCGCGACGCCGCGCATTCCGTCGTCACTCTCGGACGCCGCTTCATAATAGATGGCAGCGGTCAGACAATAATGGGCGCGCTCGCGGTCGAGCGCGGTGACTCCGCGAAATACATAGGATTTTGCCGGCGGCCCGACGAAGGCCTCCTCGCGCAGCAGCGCGGGATCGGCGGGGGGCATCGCGGCCGCATTGCTGTAACCGACGCTCGCCGGATCGGGCAAGGTCGGGTCGATCTGCAGCGCCGCCTGATAATCCTCGGCATTCATGATCGCCCAGCGTTCGGGGTCATAGGGTTTGAAGTCGAGTGGAACCGAGACGTTATAGGGGCCAAAGGCCGTCGGCGCGCGCAATTGTCCGCTCGAAAGCAGGAAGGCGAGACACGCGACCGCGATCACTCCGGCGATCGCCGCCCAGAAGACGCGCCCCGGCCCTGCCGGTTTTTCCGGCACGGGGTCGCGCCACGTCGAGCGGGCGGTCAGGGACAATTCGGGCTTCATGCGTGTTTCACATTCCGTTGCACCGGTCATGCGATTCGCATGAACGGGGCCAGTCCGCCCTTATACGCTGAAACGCCAACAAAATGTTTCACCATCGATACGGGTTGCGGGGCGACGGGGCCGTCGTGCGCGCGATCCTATCGGACCCGGCCGTGCAGGAAGATGATCGTCGCACTGAACGGTAGAATGGTGATTATCACCATACGCATCAGGTCGGGATTGCCGACCTCGAACAACCCCCACGCCGGTCCGAGAAACTGCTGCGTGCTCATAAAGGCGAGGTGAAAGCCGATCGCCGCTGGAATGGCGTTCGCGCCGCGCAATATGCCGAGAACGAAGCCGAAGAAGAAAATGAAGCTCGCGTCGAGCCATGTCGGCGCCGCGCCTATCGCCCAGGCAAAGAGGGTGAAGATAAACGCCTGGAGAATGATGGCCGGCCAGCCGGGCATTTGACCGCGCAGCAAGGATTGGAGCGCGCCGCGAAAGATCAGTTCTTCGGGAAAGGCTTCGGCGAGAAAGACGAGCGCGATGGCCATAGCGCCGTGAAGCAGGATGGTCGAAAGCGCCGCATCGGTGCGAAGCGACACCATCCCCGTCGCCAGACCGGCGCCAAGTGCCAGCACGAAGGGGATGGCGAAGCATAAGGCGCCGAAGGCAAAAGAGCGGAAGATGTCCGCACGCTGCGCATGGGCCGCGCCCTTTGCCATGCGATGGACGAGCGCGACGAGTAGCGGCGCCGACAGCGTGACGACGACCGCGAAAACCCATTGCTCCGAGCGCGGGAAGCGATCGACGGCGTGTGAGGAGAGGGCGAGCGCGACCGACCATATCCCGAGCGCGCCGAGCAGGAGTAGCACGACGCCGAACGACGATTGCAAGGAACGGATCATGGCAGCGGCCATGCCCGCACGATGGCTATTTCGCAAGCGGCGCGGCCTGATCGGGAAAGGTCGCCCATTCCCCCTTGCCGACTCATGCGGCGAAGCCTATATGCGGCCTACTTCTTGACATGGTTAGCCAGTTGGGACGTCGGGGCCGCGGGCCGCGGCGGCTATACCCACATGCTTTCCGGTCATCCGGATTGGGAACATAGCTTGGTCGATTTCGACGCCCTCAACGCGATCATCGCGCCCGAAGCCGAGGCGATGGGGCTCGCGCTCGTGCGCGTCGCCTTCTTTGGCGGCGACAGCGATCCGACCTTGCAGGTGATGGCCGAGCGGCCCGAGACGCGCCAGCTGACGATCGACGATTGCGCCGACCTGTCGCGCCGCATCTCGGACAAGCTCGACGCGCTCGAGGAAGCGGGCAAGGACCCGATCGACGCCGCCTACCGGCTCGAAGTCTCGTCGCCCGGTATCGACCGGCCGCTGACGAGGCCTGCCGATTTCGCCGACTGGGCGGGGCACGAGGCGAAGATCGCGCTGAAGGAAAAGCGCGACGGACGCCAGCGTTTCAACGGCGAGCTGGTCGGCATCGACGGCGATGTCGTTCTGATTTCGGATAAAGAGGGTGTTGAACACAAGCTGCCGTTCGACGCGATCGATACAGCGAAGCTCGTTCTCACCGACAAATTGATTGCCGCAACCGTCCCGCTCTCGATCGAGGGCGCCGACGAAATGGAAGAAGAAGGACAGGACTGATGGCCACTGCCATTTCCGCCAACAAGGCCGAGCTGCTCGCGATTGCCAACAGCGTCGCCAGCGAGAAGATGATCGACAAGGGTATCGTCATCGAGGCGATCGAGGAAGCGATCCAGCGCGCCGCGCGCGCGCGTTACGGCGCCGAAAACGACATTCGCGCCAAGCTCGATGCGCAGACCGGCGACCTGCGTCTGTGGCGCGTCGTCGAGGTGGTCGAGACGGTCGAGGATTATTTCAAGCAGGTCGATCTCGCCGCTGCGCAGAAATTGCAGAAGGATGCCCAGCTCGGCGACTTCATCGTCGATCCGCTGCCCGCGGTCGACCTTGGCCGCATCGACGCCCAGTCGGCGAAGCAGGTGATCTTTCAAAAGGTCCGCGAAGCCGATCGCGAGCGCCAGCATGAGGAATTCAAGGACCGCGCGGGCGAGATCATCACCGGTGTCGTGAAATCGGTCGAATTCGGCCACATCGTCGTCAACCTTGGCCGCGCCGAAGGCGTGATCCGCCGTGACCAGCAGATCCCGCGCGAACTGATGCGCGTCGGCGATCGTGTCCGCGCGCTGATCCTGTCGGTGCGCCGCGAAAACCGCGGCCCGCAGATTTTCCTGTCCCGCGCGCACCCCGACTTCATGAAGAAGCTGTTCGCGCAGGAAGTGCCCGAAATCTATGACGGCATCATCGAGATCAAGGCGGCCGCGCGCGACCCGGGTTCGCGCGCGAAGATCGGCGTCATCAGCTATGACGGCAGCATCGATCCCGTCGGCGCGTGCGTCGGCATGAAGGGCAGCCGCGTCCAGGCGGTCGTCCAGGAAATGCAGGGCGAAAAGATCGATATCATCCCCTGGTCCGAAGACACGGCGACCTTCGTCGTCAACGCGCTCCAGCCCGCCACGGTGCAGCGCGTCGTGATCGACGAGGATGACAGCCGCATCGAAGTCGTCGTTCCCGACGACCAGCTCAGCCTCGCGATCGGCCGCCGCGGCCAGAACGTCCGTCTCGCCAGCCAGCTCACCGGCAGCCAGATCGACATCATGACCGAGGCCGACGCCAGCGAAAAGCGCCAGCGCGAATTCGTCGAACGCTCGACGATGTTCCAGGAAGAACTCGACGTCGACGAAACGCTCGCGCAGCTGCTCGTCGCCGAAGGTTTCGGCGAACTCGAAGAAGTCGCCTATGTGCCGGTCGAGGAGCTCGCGAGCATCGAAGGCTTCGACGAGGAACTGGCGCAGGAACTGCAAAGCCGGGCCGCCGAAGGGCTCGAGCGCCGCGAGGAAGCGTCCAGACAAGAACGTCGCACCCTCGGCGTCGAGGACGCGCTGGCTGATATTCCGCACCTGACCGAAGCGATGCTCGTCGTGCTCGGCAAGGCGGGGATCAAGACGCTCGACGATCTCGCCGACCTCGCGACCGACGAACTCATTGCCAAGAAGCGTACCGACAACCGCCGCGGCCCGCCGCGCAGCGAGCGTGCCGAGGACAAGGGCGGCGTGCTCGGCGAATATGGCCTCAGCGAAGAGCAGGGCAACGAGATCATCATGGCGGCGCGTGCGCACTGGTTCGACGACGAAGAGTCGAGCGAGCCGGCAACCGGGCCCGCGGCGGAGCCGCAAAACGGGGAGGCCGCCGATGCGGACCCCGCGCAATGATCAGCTGACCGAAACCGACCGCGCAAAGGGGCGCGGCAACCATGTGCCCGAGCGGCGCTGCGTCGTAACCGGTGAGGTTTCGCCGGCGGAGCGGCTCGTGCGCCTGGCGCTCGGCCCCGACGGCAGCATCGCGCCCGACGTCCATGGCAAGGCGCCGGGCCGCGGCGCGTGGATCGGCGTGTCGCGCGCCGAGCTCGAGGCCGCGCAGGCGAAGGGCAAGCTCAAGGGCGGGCTCGCGCGCGCGCTCCACGACGGCAATATCGCGATCCCCGACGATCTCGGCGCGCGGATCGAGGCGCAACTCGCGCGCGCGACGCTCGACCGGCTCGGGCTTGAATCGCGTGCGGGCACGCTGATCAGCGGCAACGACAAGATCGAGCAGGCGGCACGCCGCGGGCAGGTGCGCTTGCTCCTCCACACGAGCGATGCGGGCGAGGACGGGCGCAAGAAACTCGCGCAGGCATGGCGCGTCGGCGAGGACGACGAAGGTTCGGGCCGCGAGGGTCTGGTCTTGCCGGTGGACCGCGGCACCCTATCTATGGCATTGGGGCGCGAGAATGCGGTGCATCTGGCGATTGTCGACGCCCGCGCCGCCGACCGGGTGCTGGCGCATTTGAGCCGCTGGCAGTTTTTCACCGGATGGAGTAGGGACGCGGCCGATCGCGTTTCGAATATGGATTCCCGCACGCCGGGAACAGGGGATACGTCCGCGGCTTCCGCCGTTTCGGACGCGTTTTGAAGGAATGATGGTTTTCGATGAGTGACGAACAGGACAAGCCGACCCTTAGCCGCAAGCCGCTCGGGCTGAAGCGGACGGTCGAGGCCGGACAGGTGCAGCAGCAATTCAGCCACGGCCGCCGCAATACGGTGGTGGTCGAGGTGAAGCGGCGCCGTGTGCTGGGCCGTCCGGGCGAAGCCGCCCCGGCACCCGAGGCCGAAGAGGTCCAGGCCGCCCCGGCGCCTGCGCCCGCACCCGCGCCTGCGCCGGCTCCCAAGCCCGCCACGCCGAAGCCCGCGCCCGACAGCCTGATGACGCGCCAGGAGCGCCAGGCGCAGCTGCTGCGCGAGGCCGAGGAAGCGCGCATGAATGCGCTCGAGGAAAATCGCCGCCGCGACGAAGCCGCGCGTGCACGCGCGGCCGAGGAAGAAAAGGCCCGCGCCGAGGCGCGTCAGGAGCAGGCGGCCGCGAAAGCCGCTGAGCCCGCGCCGGCTCCCGCTGCGCCCGAACCCGCCGCGGAAGCGCCCGCCGCCGCTGCCGAACCTCAGGGCGAGGCGGCCGCGCCGCGCCCGGCGACGACCAGCAGCGCCGCTCCCGCACCGCGCCGCTTCACCCCGGTCGAGGCGCCGAAGCGCCCCGAACCCAAGCGCCCCGAGCCGAAGGCAAACCGCGGCGCCGACAATCGCCGCCAGTCGGGCAAGCTGACCGTCACGCGCGCGCTCAACGAGGATGAGGGCGCCCGCGCGCGCAGCCTCGCCGCGCTGAAGCGCGCCCGCGAAAAGGAAAAGCGTTCGCACACCTCCTCGTCGGGACCGCGCGAAAAGCAGGTCCGCGAAGTCGTGGTGCCCGACAGCATCACGGTGCAGGAACTTGCGAACCGCATGGCCGAAAAGGGCGCCGACCTGGTCAAGGCGCTGTTCAAGATGGGCATGCCGGTCACCGTCAACCAGACGATCGACCAGGACACCGCCGAACTGCTCGTCACCGAATTCGGACACGAGATCAAGCGCGTCAGCGAAGCCGATATCGACATCCGCCACGACGAGGATGTCGACGACGCGGCGGCGCTCAAGCCGCGCGCGCCGGTCGTGACGATCATGGGCCATGTCGACCACGGCAAGACGAGCCTGCTCGACGCGCTGCGCGGCGCCAATGTGGTGTCGGGCGAAGCCGGCGGCATCACCCAGCATATCGGCGCCTATCAGGTGACGGCGAAGGACGGCAGCGCCATCACCTTCCTCGATACGCCGGGCCACGAAGCCTTCACCGAAATGCGCCAGCGCGGTGCGAACGTCACCGACATCGTCATTCTGGTGGTCGCGGCCGACGACGGGCTCAAGCCTCAGTCGATCGAGGCGATCCAGCATGCAAAGGCCGCGGGCGTACCGATCATCGTCGCGATCAACAAGGTCGACAAGGAAGGCGCCAATCCGCAGCGCGTCCGCGAACGCCTGCTCGAGCATGAGCTGGTCGTCGAGGAAATGGGCGGCGACGTCCAGAATGTCGAAGTGTCGGCGCTGAAAAAGACCGGCCTCGACAAATTGCTCGATGCGATCGCGGTGCAGGCTGAAATCATGGAGTTGAAGGCCAACCCCGACCGCGCCGCCGAAGGCACGGTGGTCGAGGCGAAGCTCGACAAGGGGCGCGGCCCCGTCGCGACGATCCTCGTGCGTCGCGGCACGCTGAAGGTCGGCGACATCTTCGTCTGCGGCGCCGAAAGCGGCCGCGTTCGCGCGCTGATCGACGACCAGGGCAAGCAGGTCAAAACCGCGGGCCCGTCGATGCCGGTCGAGGTGCTCGGCCTGGGCGGCGTTCCGATGGCCGGCGACACGCTCACGGTCGTCGAGAATGAGGCGCGCGCCCGCGAGGTCGCGGCCTATCGCCAGAGCGAGGCGCTCAAGAAGCGCACCGTGCAGGCGCCGGTCAGCCTGGAGGGTATGTTCGAAGCCCTCGCCGACAAGGCGAAGGTCATCGAATATCCGGTGCTCATCAAGGGCGACGTGCAGGGTTCGGTCGAGGCGATCGCCAATGCCCTGAACCGCCTGTCGACCGACGAGATCCGCGTCCGCGTGCTTCAGTCGGGCGCCGGCGCGATCACCGAAAGCGACGTGACGCTGGCGGCGGCGACGGGGGCGCCGATCATCGGCTTCAACGTCCGTCCGAACGCCAAGGCGCGCGAGATCGCGAAGCGCGAAAAGGTGCGCTTCATGTACCACGACGTCATCTATCACCTGACCGACGAAGTCAGGAAGGAAATGGCGGGCGAGCTGGGTCCGGAACGCGTCGAAACCGTTGTCGGCCGCGCCGAGGTCAAGGACGTCTTCCCGGCCGGCAAGCGCGACAAGGCCGCGGGCCTGCTCGTGCTCGAAGGCTCGATCCGCAAGGGGCTCCACGCGCGTCTCACGCGCGAGGACGTCATCGTCTCGGCAACGACGATCGCGTCGCTGCGCCGCTTCAAGGACGACGTCGCCGAAGTGCGCGCCGGTCTGGAATGCGGTGTCGTGCTGGCCGATACGAACGACATCAAGGCGGGCGACCACCTCGAAGTCTTCGAAGTCGAACTGCGCGAACGGACGCTCTGACGCGCGTCCGCTCCGCATAGCAGGGAAGGCGGCACATGGCGCGCTACGTCGCCCTGTTCGGCAGCATCAACGTCGGTGGCAATCGGCTGAAGATGGTCGATCTGCGCTCGGCGTTCGAGGCCGAGGGCTTCAGCGACGTCGAAACCGTCGTCGCGAGCGGCAATGTGCTGTTCGACCATGATGCACGGCCGACGCGCGGGCTCGAAGAAAAGCTCGCGATGATGGTCGGCGACCGCTTCGACATGACGAGCGCGGTGGTGGTACGCGACCGGGGCGAACTGGCTTCGGCGATTGCGGACAATCCCTTCGCGGGCACGAACGAGGACCGGTTCGTCCACACCATGTTCCTGACCGACCAACCGAGTCAGGAACAATTCGACCGGCTGGTCGGCGACCATCTGGGCCGCGGCGGTGAAAAGCTCGCGCTCGGCAAGCGCATGCTGTTCCTCGACTATGGCGACGGCGTCGCGGACAGCAAGCTGACCGGGCCCTTCATCGAAAGGCGCTTGGGCTGCAAGGGCACCGCGCGTAACATGCGTTCGATCGCGCGCATCGTCGCGAAACTGGACGAAGAAGAGAAGGCGAAGTGAAAAAAGCCCAAAAGGACAAGGGACCGTCGGTCCGCGTGCTGCGCGTCGGCGAGCAGGTGCGCCATCTGCTCAGCGAAATCCTCGCGCGCGGCGATGTGCATGACGATGTGCTCGCGACGCATCCGGTGAGCATCACCGAAGTGCGCATGTCGCCCGACCTCAGGCATGCGACCGTGTTCGTGAAGCCCTTACTGGGCAAGGACGAGGAAGCGGTCCTGAAGGCGCTGCGCACCAACACCGCCTATCTCCAAAAGAGCGTCGCATCGAAGGTGCGAATGAAATATGCGGCAAAACTGAAATTCCTCGCCGACGAAAGCTTCGACGAGGCGAGCCATATCGACAAATTGCTGCGCGATCCGAAGGTGGCGCGGGATTTGGCGAGCGGCGAGAGCGAATAATGATCGTCGCCCCCGCCTTCGCGAGGGCTACGATCATTTCTTTCCCTTGATCCCCGCCGCAGCCTCCAGTTCGACCAGCGCTTCCTCCAGATAGTCGATCATCCGCTGCGCGTGCGGCACGCTGCGGCGGCAGGCGGTGATGCCGAAATCGATATTCCGGAAATTCGACACCTGCGTGATGTTCATCGCCATGCCGTCGACCGGAATGCTCGCCGGATACATGCCGTCGAGCCGCGCCCCGTTCCAGTACATCTGCTCGCGCGGGCCGGGGACGTTCGAGATCGTCACCGAATAGGCGGGGAATTTGTCGGCGGTGCGCGTCAGCGCGGTCAGCATCATCGGGAAGCTGGTAATCGCGGTATAGAGCTGGATCTGTGCGGCGGTCATCGCGCGGAGCTGCGCCTTGGCCGAGTTCATCGATTCCTGGATCATCGCCATCCGCGTCGCCGGATCGTCGATATGCGTCGCGAGATTGGCGGTCACCGACGCGACCGAATTGCCCGAATCCACATCGTCCTTCGGCCGGATCGACACCGGTGCCATGGCTTTCAGCGGCTTGTCGGGCAGCTCGTTCAGCGATTGCAGATATTTGCGCATCGCGCCCGCGCACATGCCGAGCACCGCGTCGTTGATCGTCCCGTCATAGGCCTTGCCCATTGCCCTGACCCGCTCCAGCGACCAGCTTTGCGCGACGAAACGGCGCGCGCCGGTGATGTTGCGGTTGAAGCTGGTGCGCGGCACCCCGGCAAAGGGTGTCGCAAGGCCGTCGCCGCCGATGCCGAACATCGCCGCGAGATACTGGTTCATCGCCTTGGTCACGCCGACGCTGTTGCCCCATTGCTCCTTCAGGAAATCGCCGATCGCCTTGATATCGGTCAGGTTCGGACGCGCCGGCTTTTTCGGCGGCGGGAACTGGCGCTTATAGGCTTCATAGGCCTCGACCGAGAGGGGCGAGGCGGCGCGCCGCTCCGCGGGGTCCGCCGACAGCATCGAATTATAGAAATGGATGCTCGCCGCGCCGTCCATCAGCGCGTGGTGGACCTTCTTGAAGGTCGCGATCTGCCGGTTCGGCAAGCCCGAGATCAGCGTGATTTCCCACAAGGGCCGGGTGCGGTCGAGCAGTCCCGAATGGAGGCGCGAGGCGAGTTCGAACATCTCGCGGTAGCGGCCGGGCCTGGGCAGCGCGGCGGCGCGGACGTGATAGTGCATGTCGATGTCGCGGTCGGGAGTGAGGCGGATCGGGCCATATTGGCCGAAGGGGGTCAGTTTCAGCACCTCGCTGAACGGTCGCCTCAGCCCTTCCGACTGGCGAAGGAGCGTAAGCTGTTCGTTCAGCCACTCGGTCTCGTCCACCCCTTCGGGCAGCGTGTAGAGATTGATGCCGCCGATGTGCATCGGCATCTCGCGACTCTCGCCCCACAGGAACATCGCGTCGGTCACCGGCATCAGGCGCATCGGCAGCTCTCCCCACTCAAAATGCTGCATCTTTTGCGCGCAGCATGACAGGGGGCGTAGGCGAGTCAAGCCGCCCTTCGCTTCCTCGTCGCCCTCGACTTGATGCGAGGTTCCGCTCAGCGACCTCGAAAAGCTGGATCCCGGATCAAGTCCGGGGTGACGAAGGTTGAGATGCACGGTATCGCAACCGCTATGGCCAAGCTCTATTTCTATTATGCCAGCATGAACGCCGGCAAATCGACGACGCTGCTGCAGGCGGATTTCAACTATCGTGAGCGCGGCATGGAGACGATGCTGTGGACGGCGGCGCTCGATGACCGGTACGGCATTGGGCAGGTGACGAGCCGCATCGGGCTGATGGCCGAGGCGCATAAGTTCGACCCCGACGGCGATCTGTTCGCAGCAGTGAGCGAAGAGAGCCGCCAGCGCCCGCTCGCCTGCGTGCTCGTCGACGAGGCGCAATTCCTGTCGCGCGAACAGGTACTGCAATTGGCGCGGCTCGCCGACGAGGTCGACATCCCGGTGCTCTGCTATGGTCTTCGCACCGATTTCTCGGCTCAGCTTTTCCCCGGATCGGCGGCGCTGCTCGGTCTCGCCGACGCACTCATCGAACTCAAGGCGGTGTGCGAGTGCGGACGCAAGGCGACGATGAATCTGCGGGTTGACGAGAGCGGCCGCGCGGTCGTCGAGGGTGCGCAGACCGAGATCGGAGGCAATGACCGCTATGTCGCGATGTGCCGGCGCCACTTCATGGCGAAGCGGCGCGAAGCCGCGACATCGCGCGCGCCGGCCTGATCCGAATGCCTCTCCCTTTTCGCGAAAGGAATTTCATGCGTAACATGATGTTGCCGACCCTGGCGGCGGTGGTGCTGGCGGTCTCCCCCGCGCAGGCTGCGCCCGAGCCCAAGCCCGCAGCGGTGCTCGATGCCAAAGGCTATAAAGCGGCGGTCTCGATACTCGATCGCGACCATGACCGGATGGTCGGCGAGATTATCAAGCTGACCGAAATTCCGGCGCCGCCGTTCAAGGAAGCGGCGCGCGCCGCGGCCTATCGCGACATGCTCGAGGACGCGGGGCTGGAGGATGTCGAAATCGACAAAGAGGGCAATGCGATGGGCGTCTATCGCGGCACCGGGCCCGCGGGCGGTCCGGCGGTCATGATCGCCGCGCACCTCGACACCGTCTTTCCCGAAGGGACGCCGGTCAAGGTTCGCCGCGAGGGCACGCGCCTCCATGCCCCCGGCATCGGCGATGATACGCGCGGCCTTGCCGTGCTGCTCGCTTATGCGCGCGCGATGAAAGAAGGCGGCGTCAAGGTGAAGCAGGACATCATCTTCGTCGGCAATGTCGGCGAGGAAGGTCCGGGGGATCTGCGCGGCGTTCGCTATCTCCTCACCAAGGGCAAGTATAAGGACCGGGTAAAGGCCTTCTTTTCGATGGACGGCACCGATGCATCGCGCATCGTCAACGGCGGCGTGGGATCGAAACGCTATCGCATCACCTACAAGGGGCCGGGCGGACACAGCTATGGCGCGTTCGGGCTGGTCAATCCGATGGCGGCGATGAGCCAGACGGTCGTCGATTTTTATAAGATTCCCGTCCCTAAGAACCCCAAGACCACTTATTCGGCGAGCGTTACCGATGGTGGCACGTCGGTCAATTCGATCCCGAACGAAGTCTTCATGGAATTCGACATGCGATCGGAGAATCCGGCGGAGCTCGCCAAGCTGGAGCAGGCGTTTCTGGCCGTCGTGAAGAAAAGCGTCGAAGGCGAAAATGCGGCGCGGTCGGTGAAGGAAGGGCCGATCACCGCCGATATCAAAATGATCGGCGACCGGCCGGCGGGCGAAACCGCGGCGACCCAGCCGATCGTGCAGAACGCCGAGGCGATCATCCGCGCGAGCGGGCTCGACCCGAAATTCTCCTTTTCCTCGACCGACTCCAATTTGCCGATGAGCCTCGGTATTCCGGCGGTGACGATCGGATCGGGCGGCGCGGGAGGGCGGGCGCATGCGCTCGACGAGTGGATCGACGTCGAAAAGAGCAAGAGCCTGCGCGGCGCCGCCGTCGGCCTTGGCATCCTGCTCGCAACCGCGGGGGTCGGGTGATGCTTGACCGCCTCTATGTCGAACTGGCCGACGGCGACCTCAAGCTCGTCAAGCTGGCCGAGCCGCATCGCGAGGCGCTGCGCACCGCCTGCGCCGCCGATGCCGACGTCTGGCCGATCTATTCGTCGAGTTTCGATCCCGAACATTTCGACAAGAGTTTCGACACGCTGATCGGCGGCAAATTTCGCATGCCCTATGCGATTTTCGACGGCGATGCGCTCGTCGGCATGACCGCCTGGCTGCGCCCCGACATGTCCGCGCAGACGGTCGAGATCGGAAACTCCTATATTCACCCCGATGCGCGCGGCACGGGCCTGAACGGGCGTCTGAAAAAGCTGATGATCGACCATGCTTTCGCGGTCGGCATCCGCCGCATCGAGTTCCGCATCGACGAGCGCAACAAGCGCAGCCAGGCGGCGGTCGCCAAGCTGGGATGCACCAAGGAAGGTGTGCTGAGGTCCGAGCGCATCACCTGGACGGGACATGTGCGCGATACGGGGCTCTGGTCGCTGCTCGCGGGCGAGTGGGCGGGGCGTTCTTAGCTCCGTTCGTCATCCACGCCTTCGGGGACGGAATGGGAGGTCAGCGCCGGTTCAGCCTGCCTCTGCTATGCGAGTCGTCATGAAGAAACTCGCTCTCTCCCTGGCCGTCATGCTGCTTCCCCTTTCTGCGGCGGCGGCCATCGAGCCCGTTGAAGAACCGCGTGCGCTCGGCGTCGAGGCCAGCATCGTCTTCCCCAGCGACAGTTCGATCCGCAACTGGCGGGCCGACCGCGATCGCGGCATCTGGATTCAGGACCGCCGCAGCAATTGGTATTACGGCACGTTCATCGGCGTCTGTCGCGACGTTGATTTTGCGCAGGCGATCGGGGTCGAAACGCGCGGCGCCGGGCGGCTCGACAAATTCGCGTCGATCATCGTGCGCGGCGAACGCTGTCCGCTGACTTCTTTCGTCACCTCGGCCCCGCCGCCCTCGAAGCGCGACAAGGCGAAGGACATCATGGGCGAAAAGCCCGCAGCAAATTGACAATTGCTGTCCGGCGCGCCTAGCGGCGCTGCGATGAACGGCTGGATCATATTCGACAAACCTGTGGGACTCGGCTCGACGCAGGCGGTCTGCGCGGTCAAGCGCGTTTGCCGCGAGGCGGGGCTGGGCAAGGTCAAGGTCGGCCATGGCGGAACGCTCGACCCGCTCGCGTCGGGGGTGCTGCCGATCGCGGTCGGCGAGGCAACCAAGCTGTGCGGGCGGATGCTCGATGCGAGCAAGGTTTATGATTTCACGGTGCAGTTCGGTACCGAGACCGCGGGGCTCGATGCCGAAGGCGAGGTGGTCGCGACGAGCGACGTGCGGCCGACGCTCGCGGAAATCGAGGCGGTGCTGCCGCGCTTCACCGGACCGATCGAGCAGGTGCCGCCGGCTTATTCGGCGATCAAGATCGACGGCCAGCGCGCCTACGACCGCGCGCGCGCCGGTGAAGAAGTCGAGATGAAGGCGCGAAGCGTGACAGTTTATTCCCTTCGTCACCCCGGACTTGATCCGGGGTCCTGCTTGTCACCGTCGCTGAGCGGGACCCCGGATCAAGTCCGGGGTGACGGGAATGGGGGCGGGCGGCTCACCTCCATTACCCTCACCGCGCATGTCTCGAAAGGCACCTATATCCGCTCCCTTGCCCGCGACATCGCGCACGCGGTCGGCAGCGTCGGTCACGTCGCCATGCTACGCCGTACCCGGGCGGGGCCGTTTGCGCTCGAACAGGCGATTTCGCTGGACAAATTGAACGCTTTCGGCCAAGGGGCCGCCCAATCAGAAATTATTCTGCCGCTCGAGGCAGGGCTGGTCGACATCCCGGCTCTGAACCTTTCCCCGGAAGCGGCGGGGGCGATCCGCCAGGGTCGCGTCTGGACCGGGGTAGCTACGGACGACGGGCTCTATTGGGGAAGGGACAGCGACATGCGTCCCGTCGCCCTGATCGAGGCTTTGGCGGGAACGCTGAAGGTCGTCCGGGGCTTCAATCTGTAAACGAGGATGTTCGAGGAAAAAAGTTTATGTCGATTACCGCCGAGCGCAAAGCCGAAGTCATCAAGGACAATGCCCGCGACAAGAGCGATACCGGTTCGCCGGAAGTCCAGGTCGCGATCCTGACCGACCGCATCAACACGCTGACCGACCACTTCAAAGCGCACCACAAGGACAACCACAGCCGCCGCGGCCTGCTGATGATGGTCAACAAGCGCCGCACCCTCCTCGCCTATCTGAAGAAGAAGGACGAGGGTCGCTATCAGGCACTGATCGCGAAGCTGGGTCTCCGCAAATAAGAATTTCTGGCGGCCCCGGACTTCCGGGGCCGCTGTCATATTGGCTCCGCGCAACGTGCCGGACCACAGGGCCGCTCCCGCATCCGGCGGGACCGCCATCGGGCAGACAGACGCCCTACACCGCCCCGGGCCGGATTGCCCGGAATCAGAGGCCCCGCCCGGCATAGGGCCCGGCGGGCGAAGGAAACCACATGTTTGACGTGAAAAAAGTATCGATCGAGTGGGGCGGTGAAACGCTGACGCTCGAAACGGGCAAGGTTGCCCGCCAGGCCGACGGCGCCGTGATGGCGACGCTGGGCGAAACGGTCGTCCTGTGCGCCGTGACCGCCGCGAAGTCGGTGAAGGACGGGCAGGACTTCTTCCCGCTTACCGTCCATTATCAGGAAAAATATTCGGCCGCTGGCCGCATCCCGGGCGGCTTCTTCAAGCGCGAACGCGGCGCGACCGAAAAGGAAACTTTGGTCAGCCGCCTGATCGACCGTCCGATCCGCCCGCTGTTCCCCGAAGGTTTCTATAACGAAATCAACGCCATTGCCCAAGTCCTGAGCTATGACGGCCACAATGAGCCCGACATCCTCGCGATGGTCGCCGCGTCGGCCGCGCTCACCATTTCGGGCGTTCCCTTCATGGGCCCGATCGGCGCCGCGCGCGTCGGTTATGTCGACGGCGAATATATCCTGAACCCGACCGACGAACAGGTTGCCGAAGGCGACCTCGATCTGGTCGTCGCGGCGACCTACGACGCGGTGATGATGGTCGAATCCGAAGCCAATGAGCTGTCGGAAGAGGTCATGCTCGGCGCCGTCCTGTTCGCGCACGACGCGTGCAAGGAAGTCGTCAAGGCGATCGTCAAGCTCGCCGAACAGGCCGCCAAGGATCCTTGGGACATGGCTGCGTCGGACGACAACGCCGCGATCAAGGACAAGCTGAAGAAGCTGATCGGCAAGGACATTGCCGCCGCCTACAAGCTGACCGACAAGTCGGCCCGTTCGAACGCGCTCAACGAAGCGCGCGCGAAGGCGAAGGAAAGCTTCGCTGCCGACGGCCTCAGCCCGCAGGAAGTCATGGCCGGCATCAAGCTGACCAAGAAGCTGGAAGCCGAAATCGTTCGCGGCGCCATCCTCAAGGACGGCAAGCGCATCGACGGCCGCACGACGACGCAGATCCGTCCGATCGTCGCCGAAACGCACTTCCTGCCGCGCGCGCATGGTTCGGCGCTGTTCACCCGCGGTGAAACGCAGACGATTGCCACCGCGACGCTTGGCACCAAGGAAAGCGAACAGATGGTCGATGGCCTCAACGGCCTGTCGTACCAGAACTTCATGCTGCACTATAACTTCCCGCCCTATTCGGTCGGTGAAGTCGGCCGCTTCGGTGCGCCGGGCCGCCGCGAAGTCGGTCATGGCAAGCTGGCATGGCGCGCGCTGCACCCTGTGCTGCCGACGAAGGACGATTTCCCCTACACGATCCGCCTCACCAGCGACATCACCGAGTCGAACGGCTCGTCGTCGATGGCGTCGGTGTGTGGTGGTTCGCTCGCGATGATGGACGCTGGCGTGCCGATCAAGCGCCCCGTCTCGGGCATCGCGATGGGCCTGATCCTCGAAGGCAAGGATTATGCGATCCTGTCGGACATCCTTGGCGACGAGGATCACCTCGGCGATATGGATTTCAAGGTTGCGGGCACGTCCGAAGGCATCACCACGATGCAGATGGACATCAAGATCGCGGGCATCACGCGCGAGATCTTCGAAGCTGCGCTCAATCAGGCCAAGGAAGGCCGCGCGCACATCCTCGGTGAAATGAACAAGGCGCTCGGCGAAACCCGCAGCGAATTGTCGGCGCACGCGCCGCGCATCGAGACGATGCAGATCGACAAGTCGAAGATCCGCGACGTCATCGGCACCGGCGGCAAGGTGATCCGCGAGATCGTCGCGACCACCGGCGCCAAGGTCGACATCGACGACGAAGGCCTGATCAAGATCTCGTCGAGCGACCTCGACCAGATCGAGGCGGCCCGCAAGTGGATCAGCGGCATCGTCGAGGAAGCCGAAGTCGGCAAGATCTATGACGGCAAGGTCGTCAACCTCGTCGATTTCGGTGCGTTCGTGAATTTCATGGGCGGCAAGGACGGCCTCGTCCACGTCAGCGAAATCGCCAACGAGCGCGTTGAAAAGGTCTCGGACGTCCTGGCCGAAGGTCAGGAAGTCAAGGTCAAGGTCCTCGAGATCGACCCGCGGGGCAAGGTTCGCCTGTCGATGCGTGTCGTGAACCAGGAAACCGGCGAAGAACTCGAAGACACCCGCCCGCCGCGTGAACCGCGCGGTGACCGCGGTCCGCGCCGTGATGGCGGCGACCGTGGCGATCGCGGTCCGCGTGGCGGCGGTGGCCGTGACCGCGACCGGGGCCCGCGCCGTGACGGCGGCGGCGACCGCGGCCCGCGCCGCGAACGCAGCGAGGGTCCGGAAGATCAGGGCCATGTGCCCGACTTCCTGAAGGACTAAGGCTTTTGCCAAAGGAACAGGGAAGGGGTCGCCGCGGCGGCCCCTTTTTTGTTGCGGTTCGTGTGGCGATTTTGGGGTGGGGAGCCGACGTTCCCCTGTCGTCATCCCGGACTTGATCCGGAATCCCGCTTTTTGGCGCCATTCATTGGCTTCGACCGTAAGCAGGACCCCGGCTCAAGTCCGGGGTGACGAGGATTGATGGGTCCACTTCCGGCCGAAAGTCGCCGCCCTCTCTGCCCGCTCGACCTATTCGCCGTCGCCCCCGGCGATCCGGCGC
>CBINGC010000019.1:0-60005 GCA_966250105.1 uncultured Sphingopyxis sp.
GGCTTCGCTCCGGCCGGCAGGGGGCCGGTCGCCGATCGCGAAGAAGATGGCATTGGCGGTACGCGGCGTTGCACTGGCGGCCGCGACAGCCGACTGGGAATTGACGGGCACTCCGGCGACGCTCGCGAGATAGGCGCGGGTCTCGCCGGGCAGCGCGCGGCCGGTCCGCACGTGCTCGGCATAGCGTGCCGGTCCCGCATTATAGGCTGCGAACAGACCGGGATAGCCGAAGCGGTCATACATCAGGCGAAGATAGAGCGTCCCCGCCAATATGTTGTCGCGCGGGCTATGTGGATCGGACCCGAGCCCGAGCCGCGCGCGCATTTCGGACCAGGTGCCGGGCATGAGCTGCATCAGCCCCATCGCGCCGGCGTGGCTGGTGATCGGGCGACCGTCCAGCATCGTGCGTCCGCCGCTCTCGGCGCGCATGACGCGCTCGATCCATTCTACCGGCACGCCGAAACGCGCCGAGGCTGCCTCGATATAAGGCCGCCAGTGAACGACCGACTGCGCGCCAGCCGGCGCCGCCGCTAGCAGCGCCAAGGCGGTGATGGCGACCCTCAGCCCAGCCACAACAGCCGCGCCTCGCCGATGACGTCGCCGCGCGATGTCGGTCCGAAATAACGCCCGTCGAACGAATCCGGGCTGTCCATCAGGAGGAACAGCGCACCGGTTCTCAGTGTCACACATCCGCTCCACCGCGGCATCGGCCGCCCGCGGCCGTCAGCTTCGCGGCGATCAGTGACTGGGCGGCCATTTACGGAGATATCGCGACCACGGGCGCAAACGCGGTCGCCGGGCACGGCCGCGACGCGCTTCACCAAAGGGACGTTGATCGGAATGTAGCGCCGCTCGGCGGCGAGCCGGCGCCAGCGGTCGGGCACGCGGGCCAGCACCATGTCGCCAGCCGCGATGTCGTGACGGCCGCCAACGGCATAGAGGCCGATCGGCGCGCTGGCCGACACGTTCCAGACCAGCCGCGGCGTCGGGGGCAGCGCGATCGTCGCCGTCAGCGCGGCGACGCCAACACTGATCAGCACGGAGGCCCGAACCGGCAGACGGGAGGGTAACAGCCTAGCCATTTCCGCCATCCCGCATGTTCGCGCGCGACCAGGCCTCGATATCGTCGATATGGTAGCGCCAGACGGTGCCGTGTTTCCGGCAGCACGGACCGCGCCGCTCGCGGCGCATCTTCTTGAGCGTGTCCGCTGCGAGGCCGAGATGGAACGCGGCCTGCTTGGTTGTCAGGAACGGGCAATGTTCGCGTGCCCGCCGGGCGCGCTCCGCGGTCGAAGATACAGCTCCACCGTTCACAGCGGGCGGCGCCACCTCGGTCGGTGTTCGTGCGCCGCCGCCTGCTTTGTCGTTCGGATCGTGTGTCATGGATGCAGCGTCTAGTCCGACGAACCCGCGTTACCCGCCGATCAGGCCCGCACGCGCCGCTTCCTGATCCGCGACGTAGGCGTCCAACATGTCCGCCTGACCGGGAAGCAGCGCGTCGATCGCCGGGAGGCCGTCAATATCGTCGCGGTAAAGCAGCACCGATGGGCACTGGCCTTCGACATTACCGAGATTGGGGCGATGCTGGGCATAGCCGATGAGCGCGGCCAGATCGGGATCGAACGCTCGAGCGATGGCGGGCGGGTAGACGAGATACTGATTCTCGAACGTCCGCAGCCATCCGAGGCAATAGGAGGTGATGACCGCGCGGCGCACATGATCGGACTGGTTAGCGCCGGCACCATGCAGGATCGATCCGAGGAACAGCAGCGCGGAGCCGGGTGGCATTTCGGCGGCGACCGGACGTGCATCGCCCGGTTGCGATGCCGCATCGTGATGGCTGCCCGGCCAGACCAGCGTCGCGCCACTCTCCAGCGTGAACGGATCGATCGGCCAGATGACGTTGATCTGATAGTGCATCCCGGTCTTGACGCCGCCCCAGAGATCCTGGTCGCGGTGCGGCACCTGCGCGAGCGCGCCGGGATGGATTTCGATCGCCTGGGTGAGGTTGAGAACGATACGATCGCACCATTCCCCGAGCACCGTTTCGGCGATACCGCAGATGATCGGGTGCAGCACAAGGCCGGCGATATGCCGTGAACGCCGCAACAACGCGCCAAAGCGCTTGGTGCGGGCTCCGTAGAATCCGCCTTCGCAAAAGGGCGTGGCGACGAAGCGCGGTGCGAGTTCGGCTTCGAGCGCGGTGATTAGCTCGGTCGGCACGGCGTTATCGACAATGACATAACCGTCGGCGAGCAGCATCGCGGCTAGGCGGGCGGGGTCGTGCATCGCCATTCCCTTCACGCGGCTCTTGCCGCCGCATCGGGAGTGATCGCACCCGGCACATAGATGCCGTTCGACGCCAGCAGCGCAGGCGTACCGGCGCAGATCTCGATGCGGAACGCTCCAAGGAACGCGCCATCGATGCGGCGCGCGGGGCCGAGCGGCGCTGCGCGCCAGCCCATCGCCAAAACCTCCTCGCGAAAAGCAGCGGTCACGACGCCGGTTAGCATGGTGATTCCGCTGCCGAGCGCATGATCGACCATCGCCGAGATGAGCCGGTTGCGGACACGCAGGCGTCCGGGGGCGCCCAATCGTTGCGGCAGGCAAAGTCGCGTAATCTCGCGAACCTGCTCCCCCCGGGGCGCATCGCACTCGCAGAGCGACGCGAAACGATCGGCGAGCAGATGCGCGCCCTCTGTCGATAGCAGCCGCATCGACCCCTGGTGAATGCAGCCATCGTCGGTGGCGATCAGATAGACCGCCTTGTCGCCGTCATAGCTGTCGATTTCATAGCGGCCGCCGACGACCGGAACATCCCAGCCCAGCAGATCGACGAACAGGGTCTTGCGGTCCTCGAACATCGAGGCGGCGCGCGCATCGGTAAGCGAGCACCCTTGGACAATATGGATCATAGCAGTAGCTCCCGTTCAACGTGAACGGTCGCAAAAGGAGCAGAGATGCGGAGTTCAAACAGTCGTCAATATTGAGGATGCGGCGATCCTACTCAGAAGCGCGGGACGATCTCCTCGATGCAGACGATCCCGCAGGCGAGCGCGATCGCCGGGAGCTGCGCGCGGGAATAGATGCCGAAATGCTCGCGCAGGTCGCGCATGTAGGTGCGCACGGTCGTTGGCGCGATGTGCATCATGATCCCGATCTCGACGTCGCTCTTGCCCATCGCCGCCAAGCGAAAGCATTCGAGCCGCTTTGGGCTGAGATGGGGCAATTCCAGGCGGCGCGCCGGAAAGCCGTGCAAGCGCCGCGCCTCGGTAAAAGCCTCGCTCGCCATCAGCGTCGCGATCCGGCAGATATGCGATGGCGGCAATTGCCCGTCGCGCGTTGCGAACGTACAGCATCCGGGCGGCTCGCCGGCGACGCCAATCGGAACGGTGAGGCCGTTGCGCAGGCCATGACGCGCGGCTTCGCGCACGATGCGCGCCTGCCGCCGCGTGAAGCCGCCCAGCAGTCGCTCCATTTCGTGCCAGCCGAACGCCCGGCTTGTCGAGCGCGCCGCGAGCAAGGCGGGATCGTCGCGGTAATAGCCTTCGGCGACGAAAACGTCGCCCCAGCTCTGGAAATTGTCCATGCGGAAATATCGCCCACCGGGCTGAAAGAAGGCCATGCTCTGGACGATCGCGAGCCATGGGAGGCCGAGCTGGCGTGCGGCGGCCTCGCTGCAACTGAACAGCTCGCGATCACTGTTCGCGCGCCTGGCCTGCTTAATATAGGCATCGAGGTCGCGAAACGGCACCGAGGGGCACTCCTTTCGACGCGCGCGTTGCGGGCGCGTCTATCGGGCGCGTGGTTCCAGCCCACGCGCGTGCAGCCCCCGATGATTTACTTGGTCTTGCTCGGCCGCCCCGTCGGCTTGTGCGGATGGCGCCGGAGCGTCACCGCCGGGCGCGCCAGTATCGCGCCGATTTCCAGTTCGTCGTCCGAAACGATCGAGATCGATATCCGGCCGGACAAGAGATAGACGGCATTAACGCCGAGTGCCTTCGCGAGCCGCTCCATTGCTTTCAGCGTCGGGCTCGACCGGCCATTTTCGATCGCACTCAGATAAGAGCTGCTCGTGCCCGCATCATGGGCGAGCGCTTCTTGCGTGATGCGCATCGCAAGCCGCAATTTCCTGAGATTCAAACTGAAGGACTTCGACGCATCCATAAGGGCGTAAGTTCACGCCCTGCGACCATTACTCCACACTGGATACAGGTTGGAGTTATTATCTATATTATTACGTTTTTACAAATATTTAAATGAGATTCCCGAACAACGCGCACTCAACTCTGATGCGGATTCTCAGGCGCGCCAAAAGACCGCATTCGGACGGTCGAATCGGTCGATGACCGAAGCCCTCACGCCAGGACATTGGCCGTGGACGCCGCAGTGGAAATCCCATCGGCGTCGTCACATCCGGGGCGAGCATTGATTTCAAGCGCCGAGCGAATCACGATGCGAACAACGTCCCGTGGACACGTCCGCAATCGCCGTTCCGGCGTGGCGTACAGGAATCATCGGATAGTTTGACGTGCCTGTGTGTCGTTGTCTCCTTTGATTTGAATGCAGCGCAGCGAAGCGGAGCGTCGCATTGGTTCATAGTTATGAAATCACCGTTCGTGTCGGGCCGCTGGCCGCCCACCATGCCAACCGACTACTCGCAACAGTCGGTTCTGGCGGTAATCCCGCAGCGGTCCGGTTTGCTCCAGCCCCGCCGAATTGTACTCGGATCTTCATGATGCAGCGGGATCGGTCCGGGGATCGGTAGTGACGAGCCCGAAAAACGTGGCGCCGGCATTGCCTGGAGGATATTGTCGATCTCCCGATAGACGCCTCGCGCTGCCATATGAGGATGGCGCGCCGCTTCGTCCGGATCAAGCACGGGGGCAAAGCAGGCATCGCTGCCTTCCAGCAGTGTGCGCCATTCTTCCCGTGTCCGCATGGCGAATATCTCGCTAAAACGCTGCTTGAGCTCGGGCCAGGCATCACGATCATAGCCGTCGTCAAAACTGCTATCGCCGGCCAACCCCAGCTTTTTGCAAAGCAGCGCATAGAACTTGGGCTCGAGTGATCCGACTGAGATGAAATTCCCGTCGGCGCACCGATAGGTCGAGTACCAGTGAGGGCCGTCAAGGATGCTGCAGCCGCGTATGCTGGCAACCTGGCCGGCGGCCTTCAGGCTCAGGAGCAAGTTCATCATGTGAGCGCTCCCATCGACGATCGCGGCGTCAACCACTTGCCCATTCCCGGTATCCCGCGCGTGCATTGCCGCTGCGAGGACGCCGATGGCCAAATAGAGCGCTCCACCCCCAATATCGCCTACCAGGCTTGGCGGCGCCATTGGCGGTTCACCGGGATGCCCAGCATACCAAAGGGCTCCTGACAGCGCGATATAGTTGATGTCATGGCCGGCCGCTTGGGCGAGAGGTCCCTGCTGCCCCCAACCCGTCATGCGACCGAATACAAGGCGGGGGTTACGCGCTAGGCAAACCTCGGGACCAAGGCCGAGCCTCTCCATCACCCCAGGCCGCATGCCTTCGATCAGTACATCGCCCCTTTGGACGAGATCCAGGACATGCGCGACGCCTTCGGGGGACTTCAGATCCAAGGCAATTACACGTTTCCCGCGGTTCACAATGGCGCCGCTGCCAAGATCGATATTTTCGGAGTTAGGGCTTACGCGTTCAATGACGACGACATCGGCGCCAAGGTCGGCCAACAGCATTCCGCAAAACGGCGCCGGGCCGATGCCCGCAATTTCGAGTATTTTGAGGCCTGCAAGCGGACCAGTTTTCGTCATTCAGGCATACCTGCGTCTGAGACCTTGGCGCTTTGATCCAGGCCGTTTCGCCGCTCCAGATTTCGAGACGGGTTGCAGTCGTGCTGGGCGGCAGTGTCGAAAGTAAGATTGGCAAAATGACCTTGATTCGCCTAATTCATTCTCTGGAGCAATTATTCCTGTGGGGCATGTCCATGCTCGATTCTCGCCTCAAGCATGCCGTCGCGGTTGGTCAGCTTCGTTCCTTCTCCAGGGCAGCGGATGCGGTTGGTGTCACGCAGTCGGCGGTGACCAAGAGTGTCGCTGAACTCGAACGGCATCTTGGCTATTCCCTTTTCCATCGGACCTCACGGGGCGCGATGCCGACAGAGGAGGGACGCGAATTTATTGATCGCGCAGCGCGCTTGCTTGCCGACGCAGCTGAACTACTCGGAGATACAGCCCGCCGCGCCGACGCCTATGCGGGCCCGCTTCGAATCGGACTGTTCCCAGGGTCAATCGACTGGTTGCTCACCCAACCTCTGGTTTCTTTGCTGCGGCGCCATCCGGCAGTGCGCGTCGAAGTCGTTTCGGGCAACAGCGAAAGGGGCGTGCGACTCCTGTCGCGCGGCGATATCGATGTCGCCTTTGGACTTGAAGCGGCCTTTGCACGCTGGCCGGAATTCAAGTGCGAGCGGGTCGCCTCGATCGAAATACTGCCTTTTGTGCGGAACAATCATCCCATTCTGGGGATAAACCCGACCAGCAAGGAGCCGCTGGTCCAGTTCGAATTCGTAGTGCCCTCATCTTCCGAACCCTACACATCGATCATTCAGCAGATGTACGAAAAAAGCGGTAAGCGTCCCGCTGACTGGATCCACATGACAGACTATTTTCAATTGGTTCGACGGATCGTTGCCACATCCGATGCTATCGGGATGGTTGCAAAACAGTTCACCGAGAACTCATGGTTTCGCGCCAATTTCGTGGCCTTGGAGGGAATCGGTTTATTCGATCCATTGACGCTTTGTTATGCTGTGCGTAGCCGCTGGCAGGTAAAACCGGCTGGCCGTGCGCTCGTCAGCCTTGTTCGTCAGGCATGGCGCACCGCATCATCGGATTAACGGCAAGGGGGCGGGGTGCGATCGGAAATCCGCTGCATCCGTCGCGATCAGCTAGAGCATTTCGCGCAGAAGTGGGAACCGGCTTTCCGGCAGGAAATGCTCTAGCAAATTGATCTTGGGCATTTTCCGAGTTGGCGGGTGATTCCACTCGCCTCGAAAATGGCCTAGAAGCTAATCGCCACTTCTCCGCCGATGACGCGCCCCCTGTTTAGCGGTGAAAGGCTTGCACCCGTGCCCCCGAAGGCCGCCGGCAAAGGTGTATCGCCGCCAATCGTCACCTCATTCAGGAGGTTTCGGCCATAGATGGAGAAGCGCCAGTGCTTGTTGTCGGTCGCCAATGTGAGGCTCGCATCGAGCATATCGGCGCCCTGAAGGAAGCCGACGTTGTTGTCGGTGAATGCCGCCTTGTCGCGATGCGTGAAGCTGACACGCGCCGTTGCTGTCCCCAATTCGCCAAGCTGCTGATCATAAGTCAGCCCCACGCCATAGGTCCATGGCGACAGCCTTGGCAATTTGAGCGCACGATCCACATCGTTGATGACGCCATCACCGCTGAGGTCGAACTGGACGTTGCGATACTGGCCATTCACGTAGCCGAGCTGACCCGAAATCACGAGGTTGGACAAAAGAAAAAACTGCCCCTCGGCCTCGACGCCTTTGATTGTGGCGTCGGCGGTGTTCCGTATGACCTGGCTGACGCCAAGCGGTCCGGGCAGGTTGATCTCGCGCTGCAGGTCCTTCATGCGATTGTAGAAGGCCGCCAGGTTGATCCGGTGGCGCCCGAATTGCTTCTTGGCGCCGAGTTCGAAACTGTCCTGGGTCTCTTGATTGAATGGCCCCGGCGGCACAGCGGGATCGGTGTTGCGCAAATTATATCCGCCGCTGCGGAACCCGCGCGTGTAAAGGCCATAAATCTGCGTGTCGTCATCCGGCTTCCACTGAAGGCCGATTTTCGGCGTAAACCCTCGCCATTTTGCCGCGTCGGCGAAATTGGTTGCACAGATCAGCGTGTCTAGATTGCAACCATTTGCGCGTAAGGCCGAGACCCGAACGGCTTTGCGTTCCCAACTATACCGCGCGCCGAGATTCAAGGTCAGCGTATCGGTGAAATGCCAGTCGGTCGAAGCAAAAATGCCCCATGTTGTCTGGTCTTGCGTACCCCCACCGGAAACGATCCGAGCACCGCCCAAAAGATTCCGCAGCTCGGCGTAACGAAGATCCTGGGAAAAATAGTATAGACCGGTTGTCAATTCGACGTCACCGAACCTTCCGGCATAACGAAGTTCGTCGCTGAGTTGATCCTGGTCGATTTCGAAAAAGGCATGAAAGAAGGACTGTGGTGTTCCATCGATATCAGCGCCCGCGGAGGATCGGAATTTCCGATAGCCAGCGATGTTGGTGAAGACGCCTTCGCCCAGACCGACATCGATGTTGGTTTCCACGATCGCCTGGTCCCATTTGGCATCATAGAAACCTGGGAAATTGATCGAAAACCTGAAGCTGTCGCGGGGAAACAGCGCGTGACTCTGGACAGGGGCTCCATCGCTTTCGACATCGCCATGCTCATAGCGGAGATCCATTCGGAAGCGGTCGCCACCCTTGAGCGAAAGTGCCGGGCGAATGATAAGGTCATGTGATTTACCGAAGCTGCGATTGTCGAAGCGGTTGCGAAACCAGCCATTGTCGTCGCTGTAGTAGACGGCCAATTTGGCAGCCAAAACGTCATCGACGATAGGTCCGGTAACCGTGCCGCTTACGGTCTTTTTCAGTCCCGTTTCAATGGATAGCTTGGCTTTGGCTCCAAAATCGAAGCTGGGCCGCGTGGTCCGCACAACCACGGCACCGCCGGTAACGTTGCGACCGAAAAGCAAGCCTTGCGGTCAACGCAGAACTTCGATCCCCTCAAGGTCGAAGTTGTCCAGCACGACACCAGCGTTGATGCCGAGGTAAATACCGTCAGTGAAAACGCCTACGGTGGGGTCGATCGATGGGATCGTGCTGTTGATGCCGAGGCCCCGGATAGTGAAATTGGCATAGCCCGGTGCCGTACCCACATCCTCGAGCTGGACGTTGGGAACGTCGTAGCTCAGACTTTGAAGATTCTGGACGAACTTGGCATCCAGCTGCGCTTCACCAAAAGCCGTGACCGCCATCGGTACTTTCTGCACGCTTTCGCCATAGCCCTTTTTGGTGGCGGTAACGACAATGTCCTCAGCCAGCGCTTCCGTGGCGCTCCCGGTTTGGTCGTTCGCCTGGGGCGTTGCTTCCTGGGCAAATGCTGTTCCCGAGCACAACAACGCGGCAGAAGCCAATAGACATCCTCTCATGGCTGATCCTCTCTTCCCAGGAGATATTGTGTAGTTCATGCCGTTTGGCGGCATTTGAGGGCCGTCGTCCAATTCAATTCGCTGCAGAACTATTCCTGCTGCTCATCGATATCTGGCGGCAGCACGACGCCATCGGCAGCCCGACGGCCGCTCAAAAATATCATGGTAATTCATCGGGTTGATTACGCTCTCAGCGCCCGTTCTACCGCCTCAAGGCTGTCATTCAGCCCGAGCGGGTGCTCGGCATCCGTGAAGTCGACAATTCTACCCCAGTGCCGGGCGACATCATCGAGCGTGAACGCCCTGTCCGCTCCGAAGGCGTGCCCAAGCGCGCGCTCCCACCTAAGCTTGGCGATATAGCCGGCTCCAACTTCAAAAAGCCCTTTGGTTTCGCTGCAATTCTCGTGCGCAAGCCAACCGACCAATGGACTGATCGCTTCCGCTCTGAGATTGGCGAGAAACTCTTGTGGAAAGGCAGTCGCGGTCATACGCGATGCGGCGATTGGGGCGATCGTATTAACCTGGATGTTTCTGGACCGCCCCTCCTCCGCCAGCGCGTTCGCAAGCCCCAATATTCCGAGCTTGGCTGCGGCATAGTTGGCCTGACCGAAGTTGCCGTAGATTGCGGCTGCAGACGTGGTCATGACGATGCGGCCATAGCCCTTGTCGCGCAGTATCGGCCATGCTGCCTGCGTCACTGCCCGCGTCCCATTCAGATGGACCCGCTGAAGCAGTGTCCAGTCTTCGTCGGTCATTTTGTGGAAGCTCACATCGCGCAGGATGCCGGCATTGTTGATGACGACGTCAACGGTTCCGAAGTTGTCAACCGCGGCTTGGATGATCAGCGCGCCCTCCTCGACCGACGCATAATTTGCCACCGCCTGACCGCCCGTGGCTCGAATTTCGTCGACCACATTGTCAGCGGCTGTGGAGCAGCTGCCGCTCCCTTTCTCGTCGCCACCCAGATCATTCACCACCACCTTGGCTCCGCGCCCGCCAAACATCAGCGCGTACTGGCGCCCAAGTCCGCCTCCGGCTCCGGTCACAACCACTACCCTGCCATCGAAACGAAGCTCTTCGTCCATCGCTTGTCTGCCTCTTTTACCTGAGCGACGCATCTGCGCATTTGATCCTGTGCGAGTCAGGCACGCGGCTCCATTTCCGTCGACGCTGTCGTTTTCGTCTGAGCCTTACCGAAAGGCTTGAATGCCGGTCAGGGCGCGCGAAACAACAAGCTTTTGAATCTCCGTCGTGCCATCGGGGATGGGGCAAATGATCGCCTCACGCACCAGCCGCTCAACGATGAATTCGCGGGTGACGCCGTTGCCGCCATGGATCTGAAGCGCATCGCGCGTCGCTTCGATCGCCATTTCGGTGGCGTACCACTTGGCCATCGAGCATTCCGTCTCTGCGCGCGTGCCCGCCTGGACGAGGGATATTGCCCGGTGCGTCAACAGACGGGCTGCGTCGATCTTGGTCGCCATGATGGCGATCTTGTCGGCGATCAGCTGATGGCCGGCGATCTTCTTGCCATGCTGCGCGCGATCGCGAGCGTACGCGATCGCCTCATCCATTGCTCGCCGTGCGATGCCGATACTCCACATCGCCATATGGCAGCGGGCAATCTCGAACACTTGCAACGTATTGCGCAATCCATCGCCGACCCGGCCGATCGTGTTTGCCACCGGTACGCGGCAATCGGACAGGAATATCTGTGCAGTCGATTGGCCGTTGAGCGCCATCTTCTGGATATCGCGCACCTCATACTCACTCTCGTCACGATCGACCAGGATGTGAGTGACTTCATTTTCGCCAGTCTTGCACGTACAGATGAAGATGTCCGAGTAGGCTCCGTTGGTGATCCAGGTCTTTTCGCCATTGATGACCCAGAAATCGCCGTCTCGTACGGCGCGTGTCTTGATGGCGGCGACGTCCGAGCCGACATCGGGCTCCGAGATGCCGAGCGAAACGAACTTCTCGGCCGCGACGAGGTCGGCAAGATAGCGTTGCTTGATCGTCTCCGGGGCGAAGCGGCGGATGAGTTCTGCGCCAACCGCGTTGATGAAGCCGGGTATGGCCACATCGAGCGAGGAATAGGCGATCTCCTCGAAAATGAGCAGATGAGTGAGCCATCCCATATCAAGCCCGCCCCATTGCTCCTGATGCGGTGCGGTAATATGGCCATAGCCGGTCAGTGCTTGAGTCCATTCCTTCATGAGCGGTTTGGGGATGAATCGCTCCCCATGCCGGCGGATTTCCGGCTCAAGCTTGTTGTCGAGAAAGCGGCGGACGGTTTCCACCGCCATGCGTTGTTCATCGGACAGCTCAAAGTTCATATCGTGACCCCGTGTTTCCCTAGGCGCGCTCTGACAACTACCGGCCCAGGATCGTGACGGCGACCACCGCCTCTTCCACCCCGATGACACCTCCGCCGTTCTGCGCGATCGCGAACCGGGCATTCGGAACCTGTCGATCTTCCGCCTCGCCGCGCAATTGCAGCGCAAGCTCGTAGATTTGGCCGAGCCCGGTGGCGCCGATCGGATGTCCCTTGCATTCAAGCCCGCCCGACGTGTTTACCGGAATACGCCCACCCAGCGCCGTCTCACCGCGCTCTGCCGCGAGTCCGCCCTCGCCAGGCGGCGTCAGGCCGAGCGCCTCGATTTCAATGATCTCGCCAACCGCCGTGGCGTCATGCACCTCCGCGACGCCAATATCTTCTGGCCCCACGCCGGCCATCGCATAGGCCCGGTTCGCCGCAAGGCGGCTGACATGGTGGTCATAATCAAAGGGATCGCGCGCGGCGCCGGTTTGCAGCACAGACGCCAGGATTCTTAGCGCCCTGTCCGGGGCTGCCGACAGTTTGCGCCGACCGGCTTCGCTGCAGATGATCGCAGCGGCGGCGCCGTCGCTGATCGGGGAGCACATCGGCAGTGTGAACGGGTAAACGATCGGAGGCGCAGCGAGTACACTTTCGACGGTATATGGGAGGCGATACTGGGCAAGCAGATTGCGCGTCGAATGCATGTGATTTTTCGCCGAGACGGCCGCGATTTGCGCTTGCGTCGAGCCGTAGGTCTTCATGTGCGCGCGTGCCATCGCGGCGTATACATCCATGAAAACGCTGTAAGGCTGACTCGATGTCGTTCCTTCCGGAACATCGACGCCATTGCCCATGGCCAGCAGCTGCGCGCGGCCCGACTCGGTTTCATGCACGTCCCAAGCGCCATCGAATGCACTGAACATGAGCGCCTTGTCGGGCGAGTACATCTTCTCCGCGCCGAGCGCGAGTACGACATCCGCTGCCCCCGATCGAACATAGGCGGCGGCCATGTGCAAGGCCGTGGAAGCCGTCGCACATGCGTTTTCGACATTCACCACGGGAACGCTTGAGATGCCCATCGCTCGCGCCACGATTTCGCCGCGGATCATGTCCTGGCCCTCCATATGCCCCTGGACGCAATTGCCGAAGAAGATGGCTTCGACATCGCCGGCGGTGCATCCTGCGTCGGAAAAGGCCTGCGACGAAGCTTCGGCGCAGAGCATTTTCAGGCTCTTGTCGAACTGTTTTCCGAACGGGGTCATCCCAACCCCCATGACGAATATGTCGGTCATTCGTTGATCCATTCTTCCAATGTGTTCCGCATCCGATCAGGTCTCACCGGTCGGAAAAATCGGGCTTCCGCTTCTCCCGGAATGCCGCCAGTCCTTCGACAATGTCGTTGGACAAGGCGTAAGCAGCCATGGTTTCGAGTTCCTGACGCAGCCCGACTTCGAGCGAGCTATCCTGCGCAGCGCGGACTAGCTGCTTCATGTAGGCGAGCCCTGGCCGGCTCTTTTCTGCAAGAGATTCTACCAGCGCTTGCGCTGCCGCAATGAGATCCTCGGGAGCAACCAGTTGGGTCACGAGTCCGGCTTCCTTCATCTCGGCAGCCGAGATGGTCCCGCCGGTCATCATCAGATGTTTCGCACGCGCTTCGCCGATCTTCCTAGGGAGTCGAACCGACCCTCCACCGCCGGGCAACAGGCCGTAATTTGCATGGGCGTCGCCAAATCTGGCCGGGTGCGCGGCAATGACGAGATCACAGCACAACACCAGTTCCAAGCCGCCGGCGAGCGTAAGGCCGTTGACCGCCGCAATTATCGGAAGGCGCGACGTCTCGATCCTGTTAAAAGCCTGACCGAGCGGCGGCAGAAACAGATTTAAGCGTTCGGCGAGAGTTTGTCCGCCTGTTCCATCGCCAATTGCGAGCAGATCCGCGCCAGCGCAAAACGCCCGTCCGGCGCCGGTAAGAATGCAAGCGCGCACCGTCGCATCTGCTTCCGCTGCCTCGATCGCTGCGGCGAGTTCCTCGGCCAAAGCCAACGACAGACTGTTCAACGCTGCCGGCCGGTTGAGGGTCACCCAAAGCGCTGGGCCGCGTTGCTCAACCAGGATGTATTCATAGTCCATTGCAGTCTCCCGCGCGCCGGCAGGCGGTCACCGGAATAGAGGATGTGGCTAGGATGGCTGCGTCGGTCATGCCCCCGAAATGCGCCGGTCCTGGCCCGCCCAATAGGGCTCTCGAAGCTTTGAACGAAGCACCTTTCCGACATTGCTCAACGGCAGTGGCTCGGCGGTAAAAACGACCTTGCTTGGCTTTTTTGCGGAGCCCAGACGCTGGCGCACCAAATCTATTATCTCGGTCTCCGTGATTTGTGCTCCGGGCTTGACACGCACCATTGCAAGCGGCGTTTCACCCCATTTTTCATGGGGCACGCCAAAGACCGCGACCTCGAGTACACCGGGATGGTCGGCAATTACGTTTTCGATTTCGGTGGGATAGATATTGAAGCCGCCTGACACGATCATGTCGTTGTTGCGATCGAGCAGATACAAAAATCCGTTTGTGTCGATCATGCCGACATCGCCGGTTTTGACCCAGCCATCTTCCATGCGCCGGGCGGTTTCCTCCGGATCGTTCCAGAATTCCTCCATCTGGCCATTTTCGAACCGTGCGACGATCTCGCCGGGCTCGTTTGGTCCCAGCACCTTTCCGTCCTCGTTACGGATTTCGATATCGGCGCCACTCATGGGACGTCCGACCGCCCGAATTGGGGCAGAACCTTCAAATTCGCCGAACCACTCGTTGGGCCCCATAGACGCGATGGGCAGGATTTCGGTCTGTCCATAGCCCGAATGAAGAACATGATTCCCGAATATCTGGCACGACTTGCGAAGCGTCGGCTCGGAGATCGGCGCTGAAGCACTCAGCAGAAACTTCAAATTCGGAAAGTGGCGGCCATATGCCCCGTCGTGATGCACTATGGCATTGAGCATGGTGGGGGCTACAAAGGCATGGCTGATCCGTTCCTGCTCGAGAGTGTCAAGAAAGGACGCTGGATCGAAGCCGTCCATCATCACGTTGCGGGCGCCGCAATACCAGGCCGGCACGAACAGGAAGCCCGATGCATGGGACAACGGGCCGACATGCAGAATGGCATCCCCTGGGGCCACTTGGGGGCCGATGCTGAAAAATGCGGCGGAGATCGTCATCCATGAACGGTGCCGATAGGCAACGCCCTTGGGTTTGCCCGTCGTGCCGCCGGTGTGGCGGATGACACAATAGTCCTCCGGCGCGACGACGGGATCAGGATCCCGGTCCGAGGCTGTCGCCAACCAATTCTCATAGTTGTGATCGCGGATAATGATCCGCTCAAGCGTCGGAGCTTGGGCATCCAGCCCCGCCAACTCCGAAGCCAATGCCTCATCGACCAGCGCCAACCGAGATCCGGTACTCGCGATCATATGGGCGTGCGCTTCACATCGGTTGCGCGCATAGAGAGGAACACGCGTATAGTTTCCAATGGCAGCCGCCAGTATGATGTCGGCGGCCTCGATGGAGTTCTTCTCCAGCGTAGCAATCCGGTCACCCGGTTGAAGGCCGCACTCCGCAAGAGCATTTGCGAGCTTCACGCCGCGCAACCAGGCTTCCGAGAAAGTCAACCGCCTGTGGCCGTGAACGAGAGCCTCTTGCTGGGCGAAATAACGTGCGGCGCGACGTATTTGCGTACGGACGTCCATCAGCCGCGCTCCTCTAAGGCGCTCGCCCACAATGGCGCAGTCGACACATAATAAACTGACATGCGATAGGCCTCTCCGGACTTCTTTTCGTAAGCATCTGTGTCTGCAGCATTGATCCAATCGTCCAATTCAATATTCTGCGATGCTATTCTTGCTGCTCATATTATCGTGCCGGATCATGTCGGCGGCTTTCTCGCCGATCATGATGCAGGTTGCATTGGTGTTGCCGTTGACGATTGATGGCATGATCGAGGCATCGGCCACGCGGATATTTGCGAGGCCGTGAACGCGCAGGCGGTTGTCGACCACCGCCATCTCGTCGGTGCCCATCTTGCATGTTCCCACCGGATGATAAGCATGATTGGCTTCTGCCCGGATATAGGCGTCGATCTCTTCATCAGTTTCAAGGTAGCGGTCAGGATAGAGAGGCCGTTTCATCATCGCCTTCATGCGATCCGAATGCAGGATCTCCTGCACGACACGGAAGGCATTGCGCAACGTCTTGAGGTCGTCGGGATGACTCAAGAGATTGAGGTCCATCTTGGGATCGGATTCGGGGTTTGAGTCATGTAAGGCAACCCAGCCGCGGCTCTTTGGGCGCCCAATATTGAGAATGATCGCATAGCCCCATTTCGTCATCAGCTTGTAGTCGCGCGCATGGTCGCGATAGGCGAGCGGCACGACATGGACCTGGCAGTCCGCCCGGTTCTGCCCCGGCGCGGATCGCAAGAAACCGCCTGCAGCCGTGGGCGGCGATGCCAGCCAGCTTTTCCTTTGCGTGAGATACTGGAATAGGTCTCGCACGGTCTTGAGCGCGCCAACGACATTGAGTGCGATCCCGAGCCGCTTCTTCGACTGGTAGATCAGCATCAGGTCAGGATGGTCGTGAAGATTCTGGCCGACACCGGGAATATCATGAATCACTTCGATTCCATGCTTCTCCAACTCATCACGCGGTCCGATACCGGAAAGCATCAACAGTTGGGGCGAATTATAGGCGCCGCCGCTGACAATGACTTCCTTTTCGCACGGGATCGTCTTCAACTGCCCGTCCTGGGAATACTCGACTGCCACCGCGCGGTTGCCCTCAAACCTGATACGATGGACGCGGGCATGTACTTCGACGCGGAGGTTGCCGCGCCTGCCCATCACCGGATCAAGGTAACACGCCTTCACGCTGGCGCGCTTCCCGTCCTTCACGGTAAACTGATAGATGCCGACACCTTCCTGGCTGGCACCATTGAAGTCCGGATTGGCTTGATGGTCCAGTCCAGTCGCCGCCTCGATGAAAGCATCATAGACATCGAATTCGCGCTTGCCGTTGGATACGTGAAGCGGTCCCGACGAGCCGTGAAACTCATCCTCACCGCGCTCATTATTCTCAGCCTTGCGGAAATAGGACAGGACATCGTTGTAACCCCAGCCGTCGTTGCCGAGTTCGGCCCAGTGGTCGAAATCCGACCGGTCGCCGCGGATATAGACCATCCCGTTCATACCGCTCGATCCACCCAGCATCTTCCCGCGCGGATTGTAGAGGCGGCGGTCGTTGAGCGCCTTTGAAGGGTCGGTGTTGAACCGCCAGTTGAGCGTATTGATCCGATAGTCTTGGATCAGCGCCCCAAAAGCGCCGGGCGTGGACACAAGCGGCGAGGTGCCTGGGCCGCCTGCCTCGAGCAGGCAAACGGTGACATCGGGGTCCTCGGACAACCGGCTGGCGATAACGCCGCCCGACGACCCACCTCCAATAATTACATAGTCAGCCATTTGCTTCCCTTGTCATTCGACCCATGCTGGCGACCCGGCGTCATGCAACATGCCAGCATCAACCGCCGCAGCCACGTCAGAGGATCTTTTCGAAGATGTTGAGTAGTCCTTCGGTCTTGCTCGAATAGGGTGGCAGAAGTTGACCAAGCAGGCTGAGTTTCGGCTGAGAGAACACCGGCTTGTAATGAGTGAAGCGCTCGAAACTGGCGACGCCGGTATAGGCACCGATGCCGCTCTGTCCGATGCCACCGAAAGGCAGCCGGCGCTGGAAGACGTGCATGACCGTGCCGTTGAGAGTCACGCCGCCAGCGTGCGTTTCGGAAATGATCTTGCGCCGTTCCTCACTTTCGTCGCCAAAATAATAGAGCGCCAGCGGGCGCTCATGCCGGTTTACGTAGCGAATGAGCTCGTCTTCGGAGCGATATGGCATGATCGGCAGGATCGGTCCGAAAATCTCCTCCTGCATCATCGCCATGTCATCGGTAACGTCGAGAACCGCCAACGGCACGATCCGATGCCGTTCAGGAAGCGTTCCATCGCCGTTGTCCGAGAGGTTGAGCACCGTCGCGCCCTTGGCTTCGGCATCATCGAGCAAACCTTGGAGCCGCGCGAACTGTCGGTCATTGATGATACTGGTGAAATCGGGGTTGCTTGCCGCGTTGGGGTAGCATTTGGCAACCTGAGCGCGGAGTGCGGCGACGAAGCTTTCCATCTGATCGACATGGACGAAGGCATAGTCAGCGGCGATGCAGGTCTGGCCGGCGTTGAGCAGCTTGCCGAACACTAAGCTTTCACAGACTTGTGCAAGCGATGCACCCTTGCCCACGATGGCAGGGCATTTGCCGCCAAGTTCCAGAGTAACAGGTGTAAGGTTGGCAGCCGCCGCTTCATAGACTTTGCGGCCAACCGCGGGTGAACCGGTGAAGAGAATATGGTCGAAAGGTAGGGCCGTCATCGCCTGTGCCATGTCGGGCCCGCCCTGGACAATCGCGAATTCCTCTTCGGCGAAATACCGGCGCACAAGCCGCTCGCTGGCTTCGGCGGCGTTGGCGGAAACTTCGCTCGGCTTTGCGATCACGCGGTTGCCGGCCGCCAATGCACCGGCCGCGCCAACGAATATGGTGCCGAGCGGATAGTTCCACGTGCCGAGAACGCCCACCACACCTAGGGGCTGGGGGACCAGGCGCGATGAACCGGGAAGGCCGAAGATGTCAGTCTTCACCCGCCGCGGCCTCAGCCACGTCTTCAGATTGCGGCGCGCAAATTTAATTTCCGATATGCCAAGCATCAGGTCGAGCAGGATAGTCTCGTAGCGGGATCGAATGCCGAAATCGGCGGCAACGGCATCGACCAATTCGTCTCTGTGCTGCTCAAATATCCGGCCAAGGCGCCCGAGCAGGTCCATGCGTTCTTCGTAGCTGCGCGAAACCTGCTCACGCGTCCCTTCGCGTTGGGTCGCGAAAATTCGTTCCAGCTCAGTTCTGTTCCGAGACGCATCCACGTTAAATCGTCCGGAGGCGCGCTGGCCGCTCGGCGCTGCTCGCCTGGGCGGTGCTTTCAGCTGCGCCGATCTCAGTGATCACAGCGCGCTCGATTCTGTACGCCGTGCCGATGAATGAGGGACCGTTGCCGGTGGAACGCATTATGGATGCTCCTCGGTCTGAAAGTCAGGTCGAAAAAATCGGGGGCAGCGGGCGGGAGAGGATGCCCGCCGCCCCCGTCGCAGCAGCGATCAGAACTTGACTGTCGCTTCGACGCCATAAGTGCGCGGCATGCCGCGGTTCAGATAATCGTAGCCGAACACGTTCAGGTTGAGGCCGTAGGTGTAGTAATATTTGTCGAACAGATTCTTCGCCCACAAGCTAACCGACATATTGTCGTGCGCATAGGTTAATCGCGCATTGGCGAGCCAGTAGCCCGGATTTGCGCATGTAATCGCCTTACCCGCGAGCGTTATGTTCGATCCCGCTGGGGGTGTATCGCACGGTGTCTGCCCATAATTCTTGAACGGATCAAAATAGTACTTGCCCATGTAGGACGCATCACCGCGCAAGGTCAGCTTGTTGGTGCCGTCATCGATCATATCCCAGTCGAATCCGGCCTGGAACGTAACCTCCGGCGCGTTCGGGAAGGGATTGCCGTTGACGTTCAATGTCGGGCTGGCCGGGTTTGCCGGATCGATCACATTGCCTTTGTACTTGCTGTTGAGATAGCCCAGCGAAGCATCGAAACGCAACGTATCGGCCACCTGCCAGGCGAGTTCGGCCTCGCCACCGAACAGGCGACCATTGGCGCTGCGCGTGAAGGTTGTAGCGCCGACCGCCTGCGTTACTTGGTGATTCGAATACTCGTAGTAGAAGCCCGCGAGGTTAAGTTGGACGCGGCGATCGAACAGCCGGGTTTTGAGCCCCGCCTCATATGCATTCACCTTTTCAGGCTGGATATAATAGACTTGATTGACGCCCTGATAGGCAAGCCCGTTGAAGCTGCCGCTGCGGTAACCGCGACTGTACTGGAGATAGCCCATGATATCATCGGCGAACTCATAGCTGACATTGATACGGCCGGTTAGCCTGTTTGCCTTTTCGCGCTGCTCAAGCGGCGCGAGATTGGGGTTGTATGGATTGCTGTAGGGGATCAGGTTGACAACCGGCGTCGTACCGTCGAGCGCATAGAGGAAAGTGCTGCCGTTAAGGTAATTGACCTTATCCTGGGTGTAGCGTGCACCCACCGCCACGGTCAGCCGCTCGGTCGCTTTCCAGGTTACGTCGCCGTAGATCGCCTTCGAGGGGCGCGACACGTCAAAACGCTGTTCGCCGAGGATCGGGGTGAACGGAGGCGCGCCTGCCCCGGCGCAGCCCGCCGAAAAGCTACCCCCCATGCCGCCATTGCCCGTATTATTGATCGCGATGTCGGTCTGGAGTGCAATCAGCGAGCGTGCATCAAGGAAGCCGTTGGGATTGATCTCGATCGCGTCGCAGAATCCGGCATCGCCAGGCCCCAACGCCGGATTGGCGGCAAAGGCTGGGATATAGCGGATCGCGTCGGGCGTTCCGATTGCGGCGTTATTGTAGCTGCCCGGAAGACCGGCGCCAAGCAGCAGCGGCCTCAGCGCCCCGAAAAAGTCCGGGTAGTTGACCGTCTTGACCTTGTCCCTGCCATAATAAAGGCCGGCAATGATATCGAGGCGGTCGTTCGAATAGCTGAAACGCAGATCCTGGTTGAAATTCTTGCTCGTCGACGTGTAGCCGATCGAGCAGAGATCGGCTGGGCCGCCATCGCAATCATCAGGATTGTTGATATAGTCGCCGGTGTCGTAGCCGGTAATCGAGGTGACGGAGAATTGGTCGCTGACATCCCATTTGATGTTGAGGGCTATCCCTTTCGACTTGCTGATGTTCTTACCTACCCGATCAACTGCGACCTCATTGTCACGCAGCAACCGCCCGCCTAGGAAAGGTTGCGGATCGTAACGCGAATAGCCGAGCGCATCCTGCCCGCCCGCGAGTTGACCACCTGCATAGGGCGCGGTGCCCCATGGATCGTCCTTCGCGGCATAGAGCTTCAAATTGATGTCGAGATCGGGATCGGGCCGGAAGCGGATCGAGATGCGACCGCCGATCGTATCGGTGGTCCCTAGGTCGCGCTCATTCCCAGGCAGTACATTGCGCTGCCAACCATCCCCTTTTGCAAAAGTACCGGCGACGCGGACGCCCAAGATGTCGGGAACCAGCGTCGCTTCAGCGGCGCCCTGCACCGTGAAAGTGTCGTAATTGGCATAGCCGGCGGTCAGATAGCCATTGGCCTCTCCCAGATCCGGCTTGCGCGTGAAGAAGCTGATCGCGCCACCCGTGGTGTTGCGACCGTAGAGTGTTCCTTGCGGTCCGCGCAGTACCTCGACCCGGTCGATGTCATAGAGTTGCAGGCCATGGCTCGCCCGGAAGCTCTGATAGACTTCATCGACATAGACGCCAACCGGCGACGCAGTGGAGGCGGAAAATTCGTTCGCCACTGAAATCCCGCGCAGCGAGAAATTCGGTTGGGTGCGACCATAGGGAGTGGTGACTTGCAGGCTGGGGATCGCGCCCATCAAGTCTGAGGTCTCCGTGATGCCGCGCGTGCGCAGCGTCTCGCCGCCTATGGCGGAAACGGCGGCCGGAACATCCTGCAAATTCTGTTCGCGCTTCTGCGCCGTGACGACGATTGTCTCAAGGCCACCTTCCTGCGCCTCGGGCTTTTCGCCCTGCGATGCAGCGTCCTGGGCATGTGCCGGCACTGCAAGCGCACACGCGATCGATAGCGCGGTGGCACAAAGCAAATTTGTCCTAAAGGCTGTGACCATGACTGTCCTCCCCACGGCATTTTTTGAGTTGGCGCCATTTGCCGCGCCTTGGGGCTCATCGTCCAATTCAATTTGTTGGCGAACTATTCCTCCCACTCATTGATTAAGGACTGATGAGCCTGCACCGCTGACGCTTCGTGGCGACGCAAATAACCCCATATATTTCATTGAATTAGTCACGCTGAGCGCGTCCATCGGGACGGATGCGCGCGTTCTGCTCGCCCCAATCGAGCCCTTCCAGACGATGTATCGGCGTAATTGGCGGTCCCGGCGGTTTCCCTTGTCGAGTTGCAAGGGGAATCAGCTATGATGAGATGTAGTGAGATACGGTTTCTTGGAGTTCATTCTACTATTCGCGGATGCATCTAAGTAGCTGATATTTCTAACAACTATGGCAGAAAACCGCGCCTCTAAATCGGCGGTTCTGACTTTTGAGGCTCATCGCGAAGCCGCCCGAAGGGGGCGTTGCCAATACGGCTGTCTCTGGTCGCTTGGTGGCAGGTGCTGGATGGGAGCGGAACAGCGCATGAATTGTGAGAACTCGATAGGATTCTTCTCGACATTCGACACTGCGGTTGCCGCGTCGATCACGTCGGCCCAGTCTTGGAGCATCCGCCTTCGCGGTGTGAGATAGAGCGCACTGTTGTAAGCGCCGCGCACCTCATCCTCGTCCTCGTGAGCGAGCGCCATCTCGATCCAATCCGGCTTGTAGCGTTCGGCTTCGTTCGCCCAGGTCGAGCCGAGCCCCCTAAACCCATGTACCGTCTGCCGATGGAGATACCCCATCCGATAACAGGCATAGATCATGGTGTTCTCGGAAATAGACTTTCCAGGCTTGGCTCCGGGAAAGAGGAACGCATCGTTCGTCGCCTGCAAGCGGCGCTGAACGATCATTGCGGCCTGGCGGGACAGCGGAACAAGATGCTCACGTTCCATCTTCATGCGCTCCGGCGACAGACGCCATAGCGGGTTCGGTCCATAGAGATCCTCGAACTCGTCCCTGGCCGCGAAGCGGGTTTCGCTGGTTCGGACCCATGTGAGCAAGGTGAACAGCAGCGCGTCACGGGTGATCTCGCGGCGGCGCGGCGTGTCCTCGCCGTCATAGGCGAAGATCGCTCGCACCAGCTTCGGAAACTCCGCGAGCGGCACGCGCGCCATGTGCCTGACGGGCGGCTTGGGCTTGAGCGCATCGTTGAGGCCGAGCGTCGGATCGATGGTCGCCCAGCCGCTCGCGATCGCGAAGCGATAGATCTGGCTGACGTTCTGCTTGAGGCGACGGGCGATATCGAGGGCGCCGCGCGCTTCGACCGCGCGGATCATCTCGAGAATCTCGGGCGGGTCGATTTCCGTGATCGGACGCTTCCCGATGACCGGAAAGACGTCGCGCTCCATCCGGTTGATGACGCGCAGGGCATGGGCCGAGTCCAGCCCTTCAATACGATTGGCGTGCCAGGCCCGCGCAATCTCTTCGAACAGCTTGAGCGCGGCCCTCTGCTTCTTCGCCCGCTTCCTGGCCTCGGCGGGGTCCTCACCCTGATCGAGCAGCCGCTTGGCTTCGGTCCGCTTCTCGCGGGCGATCGCCAGCGTGACGGTCGGATATTTGCCGAAGCTCAGCAGTTTTTCCTTGCCGTCGAAGCGGTATTTCAGGCGCCAGAGCTTCGATCCGTTCGGCTGGACGAGCAGGTGCAGGCCTTCTCCATCGGACAGCTTGTAGGGGCGCTGCCGCTTGGTGGCGTATTTGACCTCAAGTTCTTTCAAAGCCATCTGGGGGTATCGCCTGTTTTGGGGACAGCCGAAAAATACCCCCAAAATACCCCCAATCCAAATCGCCGTGGGTGGCCGCAGCCGGTCGCACCGGGACGCCGGCGTACGCAACGGGACGCGAAAAATATTTGATTTTCCTCGAAAAATGTCTGCCAGTGGCCTCAGTGGGTCACTGGTGGACAATCCGGGTTGGTAGCGGAGGAGGGACTCGAACCCCCGACACGCGGATTATGATTCCGCTGCTCTAACCTGCTGAGCTACTCCGCCCCGAAAGGCCGCCGCATCGGGCGAGCCGCGCCTATAGGCAGGCTCTCCGCGCCGGTCAATATCATCTGTGCAGCCCCCAGAAACCGCGCGCGAAGGCGGGCTCCCACGGGCCGCCGCGATGGTGATGCGCCGCGAGTCCCTTGATCGCTAGCGGACGCGGGCGGAAACTGGACGCCAACTCCGCGAGCAGCGCGCGCGCTTCGGCTGCGACGACCTTGTTCTGCACGGTGATGTGAAGCCGCGGCACTCCCCGGTCCTGCGCGGTCAGCATGCCGGCGAAATGGTCGGCGATGCGCGTGCGGATCGCGAGCAGTTCGGGGCTCTCGATGCGGAAAGCGACGCCCTGCCCCAGCGAATAGACTTCGCGCAGCATCGCCGCGGGCGGCGGCGTATCGGCGGCGATGCGGCGGAACAGGCGGCCGAGTTCGTCGAGGCACGACGGCGGCAGCTGATGAAAGAGCGTGATGTGCGCCGCGAGATGATTGCGTTCGGGCGGGAAGTGCGCGGCGCGCAGCGCGTCGAAAAAGCGCTGATCCGCCGCGCCCATCGTCGCAGTCGCGATGATGGGCGCGGCGCCAGTGGTCCGGTCGGGAGGGGGGAAGTCCGGGCCATCTGCTTCGGAAAGGGATGGGCGAGGCAATTCAGGGGGAGATTTGCCGTCGTCCACGGGACGCCCTTTCTCGATATCCATCCAATGCGCCGGATCCTTTCGGCGTTCCAATCGATTTATTGCGTCACAATAATCGTGCAAAGCGATGAAATAAAATTATCCTCGTTTCAGAGGTTGTTCCAGACGGCGCGAAGCGCGGCGGCGACCTCGGCCGGACGCTCGGCGATCGCCCAATGCCCCGCCCCTTCGATCACCGTCAGCGGCGTTCCGGTGTTCGCGGCATAGCGCCGCGCGACCGACAGTTCGACATAGGGGTCGCCCTCGCCCCAGATCAGCGCGCCGTTCGCGGGCAGTTTCGGGATATCGCGCGCCCAGTCGTGCGCGAAGCTCAGCCCCTTCGCCGAACGATAGAGTTTGAGGATCGCGCGGCGCTTGTCCTTGTTTTTCCACTGTTCGGCCTCTTCGCGCGCGATGTCGGCGGGCATGCCCTGCGCCGCGAGCCCGTCGGCGAGCTTATCGGCCTTGCTGAGCGCCATGAAGATTTCGCCGAGGATCGGCGTATTCCAGATGCGCGCGATGCGGTGGCCGCGATAGTCGGGATCGATCACCGCGTTCGAGATCGCCCAGCTGCGGATCAGATCGGGACGCAGCATCGCAACGCGCTGCGCGATCAGCGCGCCCCAGTCGTGGCCGACGATGTCGATCGGGCCGTGCTGTGCGAACAAGGTTTCCGCCTGTCCCACTGCCCAGTCGGCATAGGCTTCTTTGGTCGCGGGAAAGCCCGCCGGCAGCGGCGCGGTGAAGCCCGGAAGCGCGGGGACCGCGACGGGGGTGTCGCCAAGGTCGAGTTCGGTCAGGAGCGGCCGCCAGATCGCCGGGCTGTCGGGGACGCCGTGGATGAAGAGTTTCGCTGTGGTCATACTACCCTCCGTCGCCCCCCGCGAAGGCGGGGACCGTTCTTGGCCTTGCGCTGCTTCTTCAGCGGCCCCCGCCCTCGCGGGGGCGGCGAATATTACTCCATCTCCCCCCGCTCGCGGCGGAGCGCATACCATTTCTGGACGTTCGCATTATGCTCCGACAGCGTCCGCGCAAAGACGTGGCTGCCGTCTCCCTGCGCGACGAAGAAGAGATAGTCGTTCGCCTCGGGGTCGAGCACGGCGGCGATTGATGCTCGGCCCGGGTTGGCGATCGGCCCCTTGGGTAGCCCGGCCATGCTGTAGGTATTGTAGCCGTTCACCGCCTGGATTTCGGAGCGCAGGATGCGGCGGCCGAGCGGCTTACCCTTGGTGATCGGATAGATGATCGTCGGATCGGCCTGGAGCCGCATCCCGACGCCAAGGCGGTTGGTATAAACGCCGGCGACAGTGCGACGCTCGGCGGCGACGGCGGTTTCCTTCTCGACGATCGAGGCGAGCGTAATCGCCTCATTGCGGTTCTTGACCGCGGTGCGCGGGGTGCGCTTCGCCCAAAGTTCGGCGAACGCCTTGTCCATCGCCGCCTGCATGCGTTTCACGACAGCGGCGCGGCTTTCGCCGGTGGTGAAGGCATAGCTGTCGGGAAGAATGCTGCCCTCGGCGGGCACCGCTATTTCGCCCTTGAGGCGCGGCTCGGCCATCAGCCGTTCCCACACCATGATCGAAGGCATGCCTTCGGGGATCGTCACGAGCCGCTGGATCGTCTTGCCCGACTGAAACAGCGCGAGGATATCGCCCGCGTCCATCCCTTTTTCGATCTTGTACTCGCCGGGCTTGATCGGCTCGTCCGAACCGAAGAAACGCGCCTGATTGCGAAAGCTGGAGGCCGAGACGAGCCCGGCGTCCTCGAGAATCTCGCCGGCCTTCGCGATGCTCGCACCTTGCGGGATGACGACCTCGGCATCCTTCGGCGCGCCGGGCGAACAGGCGGCGAGGAGCAATGCAAAGATCGCGATCGTCAGCCAGCGGAACGGATGCACGAGTTTCTCCCTGACGCGGTGCCCTAAGGAGACAAAAGATACGCATAGGCGCATCCAAGATGTCTCTATTGTCGCTTTACGCCGGCAGGTCCAGCAGGTCGTGCCGAAGGTAAAGCATGGCGGGATAATGTAGGAAAGAGGGTTTCGATCCTCCCTTTCGCCGAAGGCTATGGGGAGGCGGCAGCGCGGAGCGCCGACGGAGGGGCCCATGGCGCAACGCCGCGGCCCCTCCACCACTCGCTTCGCGAGCGGTCCCCCTCCCCACGGCTTCGCCGCAGGGAGGATTGGACGGTCAGTCCTCGACCGCTTTCACGATCAAGCTGGCGTTGGTGCCGCCGAAGCCGAAGCTGTTGTTGAGCGCGGCCTTGACCTTGCGCTTCTTCGCGACCTTCGGGACTAGGTCCGCGCCTTCGGTGCCCTCGTCGGGATTGTCGAGGTTGAGTGTCGGCGGCACGACCTGGTCGCGGATCGCGAGGATGCAGAAGATCGTCTCGACCGCGCCCGCGCCGCCGAGCAGATGGCCGATCGCCGATTTGGTCGAACTCATCGACACATTAGACATCGCGTCGCCGAACAGGCGCTTCACCGCGCCGAGTTCGATCGTATCGGCCATCGTCGAGGTGCCGTGCGCGTTGATATAGTCGATGTCGGCCGGCGTCATGCCCGCCTTCTTGAGCGCGGCCGCCATCGAGCGGAAAGCGCCGTCCATTTCAGGGTCGGGCGCGGTGACGTGATAGGCGTCGCCCGACAGGCCATAGCCCACGACTTCAGCATAGATTTTCGCACCGCGCGCCTTGGCATGTTCATATTCCTCGAGCACGACGACGCCCGCGCCCTCGCCCATCACAAAACCGTCGCGGTCCTTGTCATAGGGGCGGCTCGCCTGTTCGGGGCGGTCGTTATAGCTCATGTTGAGCGCGCGCGCCTGCGCGAAGCCGGCGATGCCGATCGGGCAGATCGTCGCCTCGGCGCCGCCTGCGAGCATGATGTCGGCGTCGTCGTCGCGGATCATCCGCGCCGCGTCGCCGATCGAATGCGCGCCGGTCGAGCAGGCGGTGACGACGGCGTGGTTCGGACCCTTGAGGCCGTATTTGATGCTGACCTGGCCCGAGATCAGGTTGATCAGGCGGCCGTGGACGAAATGCGGGCTGACGCGGCTCGGCCCCTTTTCGGCGAGCAGCAGGCTTTCGCTCTCGATGCCCGGCAGACCGCCGATGCCCGAGCCGATCGAGCAGCCGGCGCGAACCTTTTGCTCCTCGGTCATGTCGACGAGGCCGGCGTCCTCGAGCGCCTGGCCGGCGGCGTCGATGCCAAAGATGATGAAGGGGTCGACCTGGCGCTGGACCTTGTGATCGACGCGCTTGCCGGGGTCGAAACCATATTCATGGTCGGGACCCTTGACCTCGCACGCGATCGTGCATTTCTGGTCCGACGCGTCGAAATGGGTGATCGTGCCCGCGCCCGATTTGCCCGCGATCAGATTGGCCCATGTGGTTTCCACATCGGCGCCCAGCGGCGTCACCAAACCCAAACCCGTCACCACAACCCGGCGCATAGTCATTCCTTTCATCGGCCCCTGCCCCCGCAGGGCGCCGCGTCATTCGAGAAAACGCATATCCATAAAAAAAGCTTCCCGGCCACTGCGCGCGAACGCTCGGGACCGGGAAGCCGGAAACGCGTGGGCGGCGTCGCCGCCGCGTCCGGCCACGCCGGACAGAGCCATATTAGCCCTTGTTCGCTTCGATATAGTCGATCGCGTCCTTGACGGTGGCGATCTTTTCCGCCGCGTCGTCGGGGATTTCGACGCCGAATTCTTCTTCGAACGCCATCACAAGTTCGACGATGTCGAGGCTGTCGGCGCCCAGATCGTCGATGAAGCTCGCTTCCTCGGTAACCTTGTCGGCTTCGACGCCCAGATGTTCGACGACGATCTTTTTAACCTTTTCGGCCGAATCGCTCATGCACAGTTCCTTTTTTCTGACTATGTCGTGAATGTTGAAAATTGCCCTAGTGCCCGTGGGCGGGGCTGGCAAGAGGGCTGGCGTCGGCCGGTCCCTCTTCCGCAGCGATACAGGCCGAATGCGTCCCTTTCTGCCCCCTCGGCACTTGCGTGCGGAAATAGGGGGCGGCGTCGCCGCGTTCAAGGTGGAACCGAACCGTTCGCCGCGTTTTACCCCGGTCAGGAACCCTGCGGCGCGGTTTTGGCGGGCACGACGCCTGAATCGCGCAGCGCCGCCGACGCGCGCTGGATCACCGCGGGGGTGATCATGAAACGGCCGAGCACGGCTTCGGGCGCCGCATCCGCCGGCTGGCGCGTATAGGCGAGCAGCCGCCGCCACTGCGCGCGCGCCGCATCAACATCGCCCTGCCGCGCGAGCACGACCGCGCGCACCATCATATATTGCGGCTCCATATTGCTCGGCGACGGCATCTGATCGAGGATCCTCTCCGCCTCTTCCAGCTCGCCGCGCTGCGACAGGACGAAGGCCAGGGTGACCGCCGGGACGCCGGGATAGGAGGCGTCGAGCTGCAGCGACCGGCGAAGCAGCGCCTCGCCTTCGTCGGCCTGCCCGCACGACAGCTTGAACAGGCCGAGGAAGCCCGCCATGTCGGCGTCATAGGGATTGAGCGCGGTCGCCGCTTCGCCCATCGCATTGCCGCCGGCGCAATTGCCCGAGTAGAAATTGGCGCGCGCCATCGCGAACAGCCCCGCTGCCGAATTGGGGCTGCTTTCGTAAGAGCGCAGCGCCAGCGCCCGCGCTTCGCCGAGCGCCTCGCGTCCCGCCGGGGTCAGGCGCTGCGGCTGCCAGTCGCCGTAGCGGACGAGCGACAGCGCGGTCAGCGCGACCGGATCGCGCGGATTCGCCTCGATCGTCGCGCGCAGGCAGGCGCCGACCCGCGTCGCCGACGCCGGATTGCGCATCTGGCGCATCCGGTTGAACTGGGCGAGGCAGGGAAAGCCCGCCGCGAAATTGTCGGGCTGGCGCTGAACCTGGTCGCGCACGATCACGCCATAATCGCCGGCAATCTGGGCGATCAGCGGTTCGATCGCGGTAAATTCGGGGGTTTCGTCGCTGGTGAGGCGCATCTGCTGCGACCAGATCGCCCGCTGGTCGGCGACGCGATTGAGGACGAGCGTGACATCGGTGTCGCCTTCGACCGTACGCACCAGCGAGGTATCGAGACGATAATCCCCCGTGCGCGCCGCCGCGCCGTCCGGCACCTTCACGCTCAACAGGTCGACCATGTCGAAGCGCCGCAGCCCGTCGCGCAGCTTGCCGTCGAGCGCGCGCGCCAACGCCCGCGATTGCGGCAGATTGCCCGCCACCGGCGGGCTGACTTCGAGCAACGGAACGGGCACCGGGTCGCCGACGAACAGCCGGCTGGAACCGCCCCGAAGCGTCCACAGGGTGAAAAGCGCGAGCGCGAGGAGGAGGAGCACGACGATCCACCGGCCGAAGCGCGACCCGCGATCGCCGCGCCGGGCCGGCGCGGGCGGATAAGCGGGTGCCGGCGGCGTGGTTGCCGTCTTGACGTCATCTTCGTCCGCCGGATCGTCGGCCGATCGCGCCGAGGGCGGCGCCGAACGATATTGGACGACGACCTCATAGCTGCCCTGCGGCACGCGCAGGCGGTGGACCCAGGGGATGTCGGCATAATAGCGGTCGAGCAGGCTGCGCAGCCGCCCCACCATGACGCGCGGATAGCTGTCGACCGCGGGATCGAAATCTTCGTTGCGCCCCAGGGCCTCGGTGGCGATCGCATAGGCCTTGGGCGAGCTGCGACCGCCGCGCAGACGGTGCTCGACGAGGAATTGCAGCAGCCGCGACAGCACCGGCGAACGGGTGAACATCGGGGAGTCGAGCAGCGTCTCGAGCTCTGCGGCGATGATCCGGTCGACCTCTGCCGGATCCTGTGTCTCGTTCGCTTTCGCCTGGTCCATGCTACCCTCGAATACCCCTGACGGGCGGTGCGGTAGATACGCCAATCGGCCCACGCGGCCACCCATTGTTACTTTGACGTAACGGTAACACGGCAACCTTGTCCCGCATCAGTAGAAAATCACCGCGCCAATCCGCAAGGAAAAACGCGAAATCAGGTTAAGGATTGGTTATCAACCGGCAACATCGCATTATGTGACCCCTTGTAACTGCCGCATATGCGAAACTCTGGCATCCTTTCCGACGTCGCGACATTCCTACGATGACGCGGTGTGAAGCCAAAAGGCGAAGGGTGCGAGCTGGTCCCTGGCATCTTTCGATCCCCCTCAGGCTTCATTTCAAGACTTTGCCGGGCGGCCCGACAGCCCCACCTGTTCTGCCGCCCGGCAAGTCGACCCTCCTCTTCCTTCACCATTTTATTGTCCTGCGGCGACAAGCGCCGGCTTCTGGCGGACCGATTAAACGGCCCTCCCCTTGCGGGCGCCGCCAAAAAGAAGGGGCGCCAGTTTCCACTGACGCCCCCTGCCCTTCATCCGGAAAAGCGCGGACGGTTCAGGTCGTCGCCGCCTTGCACGGGCCGGTGTGGGTCTGGGTCATCTGCATGACCATTTCCATATCGCCGCCGGTCGGCATCTTGCCCTTGGTGGTGATGGTGACGTCGGTCTTCTTGGCCGCCATCGTGCCTGCCATCGCCATGTCGACGGTCTGGCCATTCTGCGTGCAGGTGCCCGCGACGTCGATCTTGCCGCCGGTGATTTCCTTCTTCGACCATTTGCATTCGCCGCCGCCCTTGGCGAGCTCGGCCGCGACATCTTCCTTGTCCACCTGCTCCTGCGTGAGGCACTGGTCCATGCCGCTGGCGGCTTCCATCATCTGCGTCATCTGGGTCTTCATTTCGGATGCCATGCCGGGGACTTCGAACTTCACCAGCTTGACGTCGGTCTTCCAGTTGCCGGCCTCGCGCTTCGCCGTGCCGCCGGCATTTTCGCCCTTGTCGCTGCAACCCGCCACCGCGACCAGCGCGCCGATGGCGGCGACCGTCAGAAATTTCTTCATACCCTGTCTCCTGTGCCTAAACCATTTGGAGGCGTTCTTCTGTTCATTGCGATTGTGGACCCGCTCCATCGATACCATATTGGCAGCGATGGCAATCCAGATTCGCACCTCGCTCGACGAAATCGATACCGCCGAAGGCTATGTCCCCCATCGCCCCGCCCGCCCCGACAAGGTCGAAGGCGGCAAGCGATTCGAACTGGTTAGCGACTATGAGCCCGCGGGCGACCAGCCGGCCGCGATCGAGGAACTCGTTTCCACCGCGCGGGGCGGCGAACGCGATCAGGTCCTGCTCGGCGTCACCGGTTCGGGCAAGACCTTCACCATGGCGAAGGTGATCGACGAGTTGCAGCGCCCCGCGCTCATCCTCGCCCCGAACAAGATCCTCGCGGCGCAGCTCTATGGCGAGTTCAAAAGCTTCTTCCCGAACAATGCGGTCGAATATTTCGTCAGCTATTACGACTATTACCAGCCCGAGGCCTATGTGCCGCGGTCGGACACCTATATCGAGAAGGAAAGCTCGGTAAACGAGGCGATCGACCGCATGCGCCACTCGGCAACGCGTGCTTTGCTCGAACGCGACGACGTGATCATCGTCGCGTCGGTGTCGTGCCTCTATGGCATCGGGTCGGTCGAGACCTATTCGGCGATGATCTTCGACCTCAAGAAAGGTCAGGTCGCCGACAACCGCGAGATCATCCGCAAGCTCGTTGCGCTCCAGTACAAGCGCAACGATCAGGCGTTTGCGCGCGGCAATTTCCGCGTGCGCGGCGACAGCCTCGAAATCTTCCCGTCGCACTATGAGGATATGGCGTGGCGCGTCAGCTTTTTCGGCGACGAGATCGAGGAGATCACCGAGTTCGACCCGCTGACCGGCAAGAAGATCGCGAACCTCAATTCGGTCCGCATCTATGCCAACAGCCACTATGTGACGCCGGGGCCGACGCTCAAGCAGGCGAGCGAGGCGATCCGCCACGAACTCGCCGAGCGGCTGAAGGAACTCGAAGCCGAAGGCCGCCTGCTCGAAGCGCAGCGGCTCGAACAGCGCACCAATTTCGACCTCGAGATGATCGCCGCCACCGGAAGCTGCGCGGGGATCGAGAATTACAGCCGCTTCCTCACCGGTCGCCTGCCCGGCGAACCGCCGCCGACCTTGTTCGAATATCTGCCCGACAACGCCTTGCTCTTCGTTGACGAGAGCCACCAGACGATCCCGCAGATCGGCGCGATGTCGAAGGGCGATCACCGCCGCAAGATCACGCTGGCCGAATATGGCTTCCGCCTGCCGAGCTGCATCGACAACCGGCCGCTGCGCTTCGCCGAATGGGATTTGATGCGCCCGCAGACGGTGAGCGTTTCGGCGACCCCCGGCACATGGGAGATGGATCGCACGCAGGGCGTCTTCGCCGAACAGGTGATCCGCCCCACCGGCCTGATCGACCCGCCGGTCGAGATCAAGCCGGTCGAGGAGCAGGTCGACGACCTGATCGTCGAGGCGAAGAAGACCGCCGCCGCGGGTTATCGCACGCTCGTCACGACGCTGACCAAGCGCATGGCCGAAGATCTCACCGAATTCCTCCACGAGGCGGGCCTCAAGGTCCGTTACATGCACTCGGACGTCGAGACGCTCGAGCGCATCGAGATCATCCGTGACTTAAGGCTCGGGGTGTTCGATGTCTTGATCGGGATCAACCTGCTGCGCGAAGGGCTCGACATTCCCGAATGCGGGCTCGTCGCGATCCTCGACGCCGACAAGGAAGGTTTCCTGCGCAGCGAAACGAGCCTCGTCCAGACGATCGGCCGCGCCGCGCGCAATGTCGACGGCCGCGTCATCCTCTACGCCGACCGCATCACCGGCAGCATGGAACGCGCGATGCGCGAAACCGACCGCCGCCGCGAAAAGCAGGAAGCCTATAACGCCGAGCACGGCATCACCCCGACGACGATCAAGCGCAACATCGGCGACATCATCGCGCATGTCGCGTCGAAGGACGGGGTGACGATCGACATCGGCGAGGACAAGCCCGCGCACATGGTCGGGCACAATCTGCGCGCCTATATCCAGGACCTCGAAAAGAAGATGCGCGACGCCGCGGCTGATCTGGAATTCGAGGAAGCCGGCCGCCTGCGCGACGAGATCCGAAAGCTGGAGGCTGACGAATTGGGGCTGCCGCCGGATGAGCAGGTGGCGCCGCGCGTCGGGCGCTCGAACGAGGGCAAGCCGGGGACGCGCAAGGGGCGGTTCGGGAAGCAGAGCAAGACGAAGTGGGGGCGTTAGACGAGCCGTCGACGAAACCCCGCCTGTAACCGACAAGTAACCTTGCCGCCTCACCGCGCGCTGCATAGGGTCGCCCCCGCAATCGGGGAGATTATCTATGAAATCGGGTCTTTCGCTTATCGCCTTGGCGCTCGCCTTCGCCGCGCCCGCCGTGCTTCACGCGCAGGATAAGGCTGACGACAAGGCGAAGGCGGAGAAACCGGTCGCCGACTATGAACCCCAAGTTCGCACGACCAAGCTAAGCGGCACCTTCGGCGGCCAGCGGATCAACTATGCGGCGACGATCGGCGAGACGATCATCAAGAACGCGGAGGGCGTGCCCGAGGTCGCGGTCGTCACCACCTCTTATGTCAAGGAGCCGCGCGACCCGAACCGGCCGATCACCTTCCTGTTCAACGGCGGCCCCGGGTCGGGCACGGTCTGGCTGATGATGGGCGCGTTCGGGCCGAAGCGCGTCGCGATCCCCGGCAACGGCACCGACGATGGCGCCCCGCCCTATCCGATCGTCGACAATCCCGATGCGCTGCTCGACGTCACCGACGTCGTCTTCATCGACCCGCCGGGCACGGGTTTTTCGCACCTGATCGGCAAGGCCGACCCGAAGGATTATTACGGGGTGACGCAGGACGCGAAGCTCGTCGCCGAGGTGATCCGACGCTGGCTGAACGACAATGGCCGCTGGAACAGCCCCAAATATCTGGGCGGAGAAAGCTATGGCACGACGCGGTCGGCGGCGGTCGCCAACCAGCTGATGAACGAGACGTATAACGACGTCGCGCTGAACGGCATCATCCTGATTTCGACCGTGCTCGACTTCGCCGCGGGGGCCGACACGCCGGGCAACGAGCTGTCGCCGATCACCAACCTGCCCTCGATGGCCGCGACCGCGCTCTATCATGGCAAGGCGACCGCGCCGTCGGTCGAGGAATTCGTCGAGGAAGCGCGGCAGTGGGCGATCGGCCCCTATGCAACGGCGCTGCTCAAGGGCCAGAAATTGGAGGGCGAGGAGCGCGCCCAGATCCGCCGCGAGCTGGCGCGCTTCACCGGCCTTTCGGAAACCTATCTCGAAAGCGCCGACCTGCGCGTCACGCCGAGCCGTTTCTACAAGGAATTGCTGCGCGACCGCGGCCTTAGCGTCGGCCGCCTCGACAGCCGCTACACGGGCAAGGATTATGACAGCGCGGGCGAAAGCCCCGATAATGACCCGAGCTTCTATGGCATCGACGCGAGCTATACCGCCGCGATCAACAGCTGGAGCCGCGACGGACTGGGGTTCCAGACCGACCGCGAATATCAGTCGATCGGCCGCATCGGCGGCCAGTGGGACTGGCGCCTCGGCGGCCGCGACACCAACGCCTATCTCAACGTCGCGCCCTATATCGGGCAGGCGCTGCGCGAGAATTCGGGGCTGCGGGTGCTCGTCGCGCAGGGCTACTATGATTTCGCGACGCCCTTCTTCGCCGCCGAATATGCGCTGTCGCGCACCGGCATCCCGCAGGACCGCATCCACTACACCTATTATGGCGCGGGCCACATGATGTATATCCGCGACGAGGACCGGCACAAATTGTCGGAGGATGTGCGGGCGTTCATTCGCGCGCGGTAGGACGGATTGTTAACGACCGATAGCTGCCGTTTCTGTCTTCGTCACCCCGGACTTGATCCGGGGTCCCGCTTGATGCCGAAGACCTGTCGACGCCTCAAAAAGCGAGATCCCGGGTCAAGCCCGGGATGATGGAAGTGGAGGAGAGCCAGGTCCGCTCTCCACCCCATAGCGGATATGCTTACCGCAGCACGCCCTTCGCCGCCTGCGCCCGCGCATAGAGGAACAGCGCGATCACGATGATCCAGATCACCGCGGTGAAGATCATCGGGAAGGTCCCGAACATCCGCTCCAGATCACCATAGTGCATGCCGAACTGATAAACGCTGCTGATCGCAAGCCCGACGAGCGACAGCAGGAAGACGGTCACCGCGTGGCGGCTGCGGACGAGCAACAGCAGCGATCCCAGCACCGATCCCCACACGCCGAGCGCCCAGCCGACATTGGCCCACAGCGGGAAGCTGTAGAAATAGGCCTGCTGCTCGGGCGTGAACGCCGCCATATATTCAGGATTCTTGAGCTTGGTCATCACATAGTCGAACGCGCCAAAGGCGTTCCAGAACAACGATACGATCCCCACCGCCCACAGGTGCCACGGCGTTTTCACGGCTTCGGTCATCATTCGCCTCCCCCTCCAGAAAGATCGTCGAAAGCTATCATTCTTTGTCCGTTCCGGCAATGCGGTGATTTATCCGCATAACACAGCACCCGAACGCGCCGCCACAAGGCTTGGCAAGCGGGTCCGCAACCCCGATATGCGCCGCATGTGTGTCGTCGCCCTCGCCCATCGCTCCCACCCCGACTGGCCCCTCATCCTCATCGGCAACCGCGATGAATTCCATGCGCGCGCCGCCGCGCCGCTGCACGAATGGGACGACGGCAGCGGCCTCGTCGCCGGGCGCGACTTGCGGGCGGGCGGGACCTGGCTCGGTGTCCACCGCCCCAGCGGCCGCACCGTCGTCGTGACCAATGTGCGCGGCGCGATGCCCGATCCCGCGAAGGAATCGCGCGGCGCGCTCGTCGTCGACATGCTGCGCGGCGACGGACGCTTCACCGATCCCGCCGCCGACGACCTGCCACGCTTCAACGCGTTTAACCTGTTCGCGGTCGAGGACGGCGCGGCGCGGCTGTTGACCAATCGTCCGGTCCCGCTGATCATGCCGCTGGAGCCCGGCGTCCATGCGCTCGCCAACGAGCCCGTCGATGCCCCCTGCCCGCGCGCCGAGCGGCTGCGCCTCGCGCTCGAAACGCTAGTCGCGGCGGGTGCCGACCCCGCGGGCCTGCTCGACACGCTGATGGCGGAGGACGACCCCGCGCTGCTCCTGCGCGGCGACGTCTACGGCACGCGCGCTTCGACGCTCGTCCTGATCTCGGCGGACGGCCGGGTCAAAATGACCGAGCGTCGATACGAAGCGGGCGGCCGCCCCGCTGGAACGACCGCCCTCGAATTCCGGATCGGTTGATATTATCTCGTTGCCCCGCGAAGGCGGGGGTCGCTGGAGGTTTACGCAGCAACGTAGCGCGAGATTGCCACCGGCCCCCGCCTTCGCGGGGGCGACGACCTTTACAGCGCAGGGCGGCGATGGCCTTACTTCGGCGCGATGACCATCAGCATCTGACGGCCTTCGGTGCGGGGATGCGCCTCGACCTTCGCGATTTCGGACGTCAGTTCGGCGACGCGCTGGAGCACGTTGAGGCCAAGCTGGGTGTGGCTCATCTCGCGGCCGCGGAAGCGCATGGTCATCTTGACCTTGTCGCCTTCCTCGAGGAAGTCGAAGACCTTCTTCATCTTCACGTCGAAATCATGATCGTCGATGTTCGGACGCATCTTGATCTCTTTGATTTCCTGCGTCTTCTGACTCTTGCGCGCGAGGTTCGCCTTTTTCTGCGCCTCATATTTGAACTTGCCGACGTCGAGGAATTTGCACACCGGCGGATCGGCGTTGGGAGATACTTCCACCAGGTCGAGCCCGACCTCGGCCGCCTGTTCGATCGCTTCGGCCGTCAGCATCACGCCCAGATTTTCGCCTTCCTCGTCGATCACGCGGACTTTGGGGGAGGCGATAAACTCATTGTAACGCGGGCCGTTCTTGGGCGGCATCGGTGCCATCGGGCGACGGGTCATGGGCGGTGGTATAGCTGTATCTCCTGAAACATATTAAACGCGCGAGCGGCATCGACGCCGGAACACGCGCGATTGTCATATAGTGATCGCCGCGCCGCCGTAAAGGCCGCCGCGCTTTTCCGATACCGGTTTTCGGCCAACTGTGGCCGCTCTGCCACTGTCAAACGCGGCTCACCATTTGGTCGGCGCGGGATCGACCACGCGAAAGCCGCCGGCGCCGATTTCGCTGACCTCGAGCGCGCGTTCGGCGATACCGCGGTTGTTGAAGCGGAAGATGCCGTCGATCCCGCCGAAGCCGTCGGCGGCGAGCAGGCGGTTCACCGGAAAATTGCTCCCCGGCTTCCAGTCGCGCGCGATCCGCACCGTCAGAAGCACCGAATCATAGCCAAGGCTCGCAAGCCGGTACGGCGGCCGGCCGAAGCGGGTGCGATATTTGGTCGCAAGCTGGCCGTAGAGCCCGTCGGAGACGCTGGCGAACCACGACCCGCGCATCGCGGCATTGCTGCCCAATGCCGCGTCGGTGTTCCACAGCTCGGTGCCGAGAATCTGCTTGGTTCCCGCGGTCTTGATCATGGGGACGGCGCGGATCGCAGTTCCGCCGCTGTCGGCGATCAGCACCGCGTCCATCGCTCCCGCGTTGGCGAGCCGCCGCGCCGCGCCCGAGAGTGCGGTCGCGCTGCGGTCATAGCTTTCGACCGCGACCAACGTGCCGCCCGCCTTGGCGACCGCGGCACGGAACGAGGCGGCCGAACGGTCGCCATAGACATTCTTGGGCACAAGCGCGCCGAACCGCTGATGACCCTTGGCGCGCGAAAAGGCGACGACGCGCTCGACCGACTGGCCGGGGACGAAGCCCATGATGAAGACGCCGTTGCCCGCGACGCTGCTGTCGTTCGAGAAGCTCAGCACCGGAACTTTCGCGCCGCGCGCGATCGGCGCGACCGCGGAGACATCCTCGCTGAGCAGCGGCCCGAGGATCAGCTTGTTGCCGTCGGCGACCGCCTGCCGCGCCGCAGCGGCGGCGCCGAGCGCGGTGTCATAGGTGGTGATGCGCACGCGCTCGGTGCGCGTATCGAGCAGCGCGAGCGTCGTCGCATTGGCGATCGCGGTGCCGACGTCGGCGTTGGCGCCCGTCTGGGGCACGAGCAACGCGACGCGGTGGCGATCGGTGTCGGTGGGAAGGCCGGGGCCGACATTGTCGGTCGGATCGGTCGGCGGCGGCGGGGTCGCGGGACCGCCCGTTTTCGGCACCACCTGGCACGCGCCAAGCAGCCCCGCCAGCGCGATCGCGCCGAGCCCGCGCAGCATCTGTCGGCGCGGCGACGTATTATTTTGGCGCGCGCCCTGATGGCAATCGGGGGCAGTCTCTGCCATTTTCGGCGTCATGCCAGATTCGAACATCTCAGATTCTCCCTTGCCCGGTCTCTATATCGTCGCGACGCCCATCGGCAACCTCGGCGACATCGGCGCGCGCGCGGCCAAGACGCTCGCCTCCGCCGACGTGATCGCCGCGGAGGATACGCGCGTGACCGCGAAGCTGCTGTCGCATCTGGGTTTGCGTGTGCCGATGACCCCCTATCATGATCATAGCGACGAACGCACCCGCGCCGCGCTGGTTGCGCGTATGGAGGCCGAAATTGTCGTCCTGGTGTCGGACGCGGGAACCCCGCTGATTTCGGATCCCGGCTACAAGCTCGTCCGCGACGCGCGCGCGGCGGGCCGCCATATCACCACCCTGCCCGGCCCCTGCGCCGCGATCGCCGGCATCACCCTGTCGGGCCTGCCGAGCGACCGTTTTCTCTTCGCGGGCTTCCTGCCGAACAAGGCGAAGGCACGCGCCGACACGATCGCCGAATTCGCGGCGCTGCGCGCAACGCTCGTCTTCTACGAAAGCGGGCCGCGGCTGTCGGCGTCGCTGGCCGCGATGGCCGAAGGGCTCGGCGACCGCGAGGCGGCGGTCGCGCGCGAGATCAGCAAGATGTTTGAGGAGTGCGTGACCGGTACGCTGACCGAGTTGTCCGCGCGCTATGCGGACGCCCCGCCCAAGGGCGAGATCGTCGTCGTCGTCGGCCCTTCCGGCGAAGCGGTGGCCGAAGAAGCCGACGACGCCACACTCGAGGCGGCGCTGCGCGAGGCGATGGCCGACAAGCCCGTCGCGCAGGCGGCGAAGGCGGTGGCCAAACGCTTCGGGCTCGACCGGCACGAGGTCTATGCACGCGCGCTGACCCTGAAAGAGCAAGCTTGAACCGCGCCGCCGCCGAAGCGCGCGGGCGCAAGGCCGAACGCCGCGCCGCATGGTGGCTACGCCTCCACGGGTGGCGCATATTGGGCGAGCGGCTGCGCGTTCCCGTCGGTGAGGTCGACCTTGTCGCGAGGCGCGGGCGCACCGTCGCCTTTATCGAGGTCAAATGGCGCGACCGTGCCGCCGACCTCGACATTGCGATCAACCCGTACCGCCTCCGCCGCGTCGCCGCCGCCGCCGAAATGCTCGCCCCGCGCTTCGCGGGCCCGCGCGATGACGTCCGAATCGACGTGATGCTCCTTGCGCCGCGCCGCCTGCCGCGCCATCTGGTCCACGTCTGGCAACCCTGAGGAAGATCGAATGACCCTGCGCGCCGCCGTGCAAATGGACCCGATGGACAATATCAACATCGGGGGAGACAGCAGCTTCCACCTGATCCTGAAGGCGCTCGAACGCGGCTATGAGCTTTATCATTACGACGTTCGCGGCCTGACGTGGGAGGCCGGGCGGCTGACAACCAAGGCGCACCGCATCGCCGCGGCGCAGCGCGAAGCGGGCGCGCATTACAAGTTCGGCGACGAGGTGCTGCTCGATCTAGGCCGCGACGTCGATGTCGTGCTGATGCGGCAGGATCCGCCCTTCGATCTCGGCTATTTGACCGGCACCTGGCTGCTCGAACGGATCGGGCACGAAACGCTTGTGGTCAACGACCCCGCTTCGGTCCGCAATGCGCCCGAAAAGGTCTTCGTGCTCGACTTCCCCGAATATATGCCGCCGACGATGGTGACGCGTGAGCTGGACGCAGTGAAGGATTTCCAGGCGCGTTATGGCGCGGTCGTCATCAAGCCGCTCCACGGCAACGGCGGCAAGGCAGTGTTCCGCGTCGATGCCGATGGCGCGAACCTCGGCGCGCTTGTCGAACTGTTCGGACAGGTCTGGCCCGAACCCTTCATGGTCCAGCAATTCCTCCCCAGCGTCAGTCAGGGCGACAAGCGCATCGTGCTCGTCGATGGCGAGGTCGCGGGCGCGATCAACCGCAAGCCCGGCGAAGGCGAGTTTCGCTCGAACCTCGCGGTCGGCGGCTATGCCGAGGCGGCCGAACTCACCCCGCGCGAACAGGAAATTTGCGACGTGCTCGGACCTGCGCTCAGGGAACGCGGGCTGATCTTCGTCGGCATCGACGTGATCGGCGGCGAATGGCTCACCGAAATCAACGTTACCTCGCCAACGGGAATCGTCGCGATCGACCGCTTCAACGACAGCGATACGGCGGGCATGATCTGGGATGCGATCAAGCGACGCATCGGCTGATACAGGGAAGGCGTTACTCCCCCATGACCGACTTCATCCTGAACCTGATCCATGGCTGGGGCTATGCGGGGATTTTCATCCTCATGTTCCTCGAAAATGTGTTTCCGCCGATCCCGTCCGAAGTGATCATGGGACTCGGCGGGATCGCCGTCGCGCAGGGGCGTTTCGATTTCTGGATTCTCGTCGCCGTCGCGGTCGCGGGGACCACCGCCGGGAACTGGATCTGGTACGCGATCGGGCGCTGGATCGGCTATGAACGCCTGAAACCTTTCATCGACCGCCACGGCCGCTGGCTGACGCTCGACTGGGACGAGGTCGAGCGGTTGCACGATCTCTTCCTGAAATATGGCCCCGCGATCGTCTTCGTCGCGCGCTTCATGCCCGTCGCGCGGACGATGGTCTCGCTGCCGGCCGGCATGGTGCAGATGAACCAGCTCAAATTCCTGATCTGGACCGCCGCCGGATCGACGATCTGGATCGCCGCTCTCGCCGGCGCGGGCAGCTGGTTCGGCAAGCAATTCGCCAATCTCGACGCCTTCGTCGGCCCGCTGGCGCTGGTCGCGATCGGGTCGCTGATCGCGCTCTATATCTACCGCGTCGTTACCTGGAAGCGGAAGACCGGGGGCGAGTGAGTGGATTTCAGCCGTTGCCGCGGCGACGATGTCCGGTTTCGCCCCAAAGCCGACCTCACGCCCTCGGATGCGCACTCCGGTAAATATCGAGCAGATGCGCCGCGTCGACCGCGGTATAGACCTGCGTCGAAGCAAGGCTCGCATGGCCGAGCAATTCCTGAAGGCTCCTGAGATCCGCCCCGCCCGCGAGCAGATGGGTCGCGAAGCTGTGGCGCAGCGCGTGCGGCGTCGTGCGTTCGGGCAGGCCCAGCGCGCGCCGCGCCGAGCGCACGCTCGCCCGCACCACGCCCGGCTGGAGCGGCCCGCCCCGCGCCCCGAGGAACAGCGGCGTTTCCTTCGCGATCGGCCAGGGGCAAGCCGCGACATAGCGCGACACCGCATTCGCCACTGCGGGCAGGATCGGCACGATGCGCGTCTTCGCCCGCTTGCCGGTAACGCGCAGCGTATCGCCGAGCGGCAGCACCGCGCCGGTTAGCGACAGCGCCTCGCCGATCCGTAGCCCCGCGCCGTAAAGCAGCAACAGCAGCGCGAAATCGCGCGCGCCGATCCATCCCTCGCGCGCATTGTCCTCGACATCCTGCGCCAATTGCAGCGCCTCGGCGGGCGCCACCGGCCGTGGCAGACCCTTCTTGACGCGCGGCCCGCGCATCTGCGGCACGCTGGCGTTCGATCCGCCGACGAAGCGCAGGAAACTGCGCAGCGCCGAAAGCTCACGCGCTGCCGAAGCGTTGCCGAGCCCCTCGGCACGGCGGTCGGCGAGATAGGCGCGCAAATCGTTTGGCGTGAGTGCCTCGAGCATGCGCACATCGACCGCGCCTCCGCGATGCCGCGACAGGAAACCGCAAAAGCGCTCGGCGGTCGCAATATAGGCGCGGCGCGTATGGTCCGACCGGCGCTTCTCATGCGCCAGATGGGCATCCCAGTCGCGGATCAGTCCGTCAGCCAACCTATATTCCGTTCGGGCTGAGCTTGTCGAAGCCCCGTCCTCTCTTCCAGCCGTGAGAAGGAAGAACGGCCCTTCGACAAGCTCAGGGCGAACGGGCTTTGATGGAGCTTAGCCGGTCCGAACCACCGCGGAAAGGATCGAGTCGAGCAGCAATATGCCCTCGTCTGTCACCGCCAGCCGGTCGCCATCCTGCCGCATCAATCCCTGCCCCGCCAGCCGCGCCACCGCGCCCGCATCGACGAACTCGTCGCGCGCCAGCCCGCTCCGCGCCTCGATCCGCGCCAGATCCACGCCGTAGGTCAGCCGCAGACCCATCAGCATCGCCTCGGTCGCGCGTTCGTGCGGCGGCAGGTCGGCCTCGACTTTCAGCCCATGGCCGTTGCGCGTCACCGCCGCGATGAAATTCTCGGGCTTCTTGTGCCGCTCGGTCGCCTGGTTCCTGCGCCGGCCATGCGCCCCCGGCCCCACGCCGGCATAATCGGCATAACGCCAATATGCGAGATTGTGCCGGCTTTCCTGCCCGATGCGCGCATGGTTCGACACTTCATAGCGTGGCAGGCCGGCGGCGCGCGTCATCGCCTGCGTCGCGTCGAACAGATCGGCGGCCGCATCGCCGTCGGGGATGGTGAGGTCGCCTTTCGCCGCCAGCGTGGCAAAGCGCGTACCGGGCTCGATCGTGAGCTGATAGAGCGAGAGATGATCGGTGCCGAACGCGAGCGCATCCGCCAACTCGCTTTCCCAAGCGGCGAGCGACTGGCCCGGCCGCGCATAGATCAGGTCGAAACTGACGCGGTCGAAGCAGCTTTGCGCCGCCGCGATCGCGCGCCGTGCCTCATCCTGGCTGTGCGCACGGCCCAGAAATTCAAGCACTTCCGGATCGAAGCTCTGGACGCCTATCGAAACGCGATTGACCCCGGCCGCCGCCAGATCGGCGAAATTGGCGACTTCGACCGAATTGGGATTCGCCTCGAGCGTGATCTCGACATCGTCCGCGAGGCCCCATAGCGCGTCCGCTTCGGCAATCACCGCCGCGACCGTTTCGGGCGGCATCAGGCTTGGCGTGCCGCCACCGAAGAAGATCGAGCCGACCGTGCGTCCGGGCAGCACCCCCGCCTCATGCCGCAAGTCCGCGAGCAACGCATCGCGCCAAACGGCCTGATCGACGCTGTCCCGCACATGGCTGTTGAAGTCGCAATAGGGGCATTTCGACACGCAAAAAGGCCAATGGACATAGAGGGCAAGCGGTTCGGCCATGGGGAGAGGTATAAGCTCAATTCGCTTCGTCATGCTGATTAATATCGTCCCCCCCGCGAAGGAGTGAAGGGTCGCTGTCGGTTTCCGCAGCGATGAAGAGTAAATCCTCCAGCGGCCCCGTCTTCCTGGGGGCGACGCATGATTAGAACACGCCCGCCACCAGCTTCGCGAAGGCATCGGCGCGGTGGCTGATCGCATGCTTTTCGGCTGGATCGATTTCCGCGTAAGTCAGCGACTTGCCGGACGGAACGAAGACCGGATCGTAACCGAAGCCGAGCTTGCCGCGCGGCGGCCACGTCAGGCTTCCCGCCGCTCTTCCCTCGAAAACCTCGGCATGGCCGTCCGGCCAGGCGAGCGCGAGGGTGCAGACGAAGCAGGCGCTGCGATCGACGCCCGGGCCTTGCTCCGCGAGCAATCCCTCGACCTTGCCCATCGCCATATACCAGTCGCGTCCCGGCTCGCCCTCGAACCATTGCCTTTCGGCCCAATCGGCGGTGTAAACGCCGGGCCGGCCGCCGAGCGCCGCGACCTCAAGCCCGCTGTCGTCGGCGAGCGCGGGAAGCCCCGCCGCCGACGCGCTCGCATGCGCCTTCAGCAGCGCGTTCTCGCGAAAGCTCGTCCCCGTCTCCTCCGGCTCGGGAAGCCCGAGGTCGCCCGCCGATACCGGCTCGATTCCATAGGGTTCGAGCAGTGCGCGGATTTCGCGCACCTTGCCTGCATTGTGGCTGGCGATTACCAGCCTGCCGGGGGCGAGCCTGCGCGTCATGTCAGCGGCCCGTAGCCTTGTCCTGCGCCGCGAAAATTTCGCCGCAGCCGATGCGCGCAAGGCGGAGCAGGCGGAGCAGGCCTTCCTCGTCATAGGTCGCACCCTCGGCGCTCGCCTGCACCTCGACGATCTGGCCCTTGCCGGTCAGCACGAAATTGCCGTCGGCTTCGGCGACCGAATCCTCGTCATAGTCGAGGTCGAGCACCGGCGTGCCCTTGTAGATGCCGCACGAAATCGCGCCGACCTTGTCCTCGATGGGGTCTTCGGCCAGCGTCTTGGCCGCGAGCAGCTTGTCGACCGCGAGCCGCATCGCGACCCACGCGCCCGAAATCGACGCGGTGCGCGTGCCGCCGTCGGCCTGAATCACGTCGCAGTCGATGACGATCTGGCGCTCGCCGAGCTTCTTCATATCGACGACGGCGCGCAAGCTACGCCCGATAAGCCGCTGAATTTCCTGCGTGCGCCCCGACTGCTTGCCCTTTGCCGCTTCGCGGCTGCCGCGCGTGTGCGTCGCGCGGGGCAGCATGCCATATTCGGCGGTCACCCAGCCCGCGCCCTTGCCGCGCATCCACGACGGCACCTTCTCGTCGACGCTGGCGGTCACCAGCACCTTGGTGTTGCCAAAGCTGACGAGAACGCTGCCCTCGGCGTGAATGGTGAACTGGGTTTCGAGTCCGATGGGACGCATCTGATCGGGCGCGCGGCCTGAGGGGCGCATGAACTATCCTTTCGATTGGTGATTGCGGTGGCCCTTAGGCCGCCGACCTCATTCGCTCAACCGCATCTTGAAGAATTCGAGGATTTCGTCGCGCGCCCGCACCGTGGGCTGGCCCGCCTCGTCGATCAGGTGGATGGTGACGACGCTGTGCGGGTTCTTCATCGGGCTGTCGGGGTTCGCCGCGCTGTTGGGCAGCACCTTGCCGATGAAGCGGTCGCCGAGCGCGTCCCCATAGGCCGCGAAGCGCGCCGCCTGGCAATATTTGTCGCCCTCGAAGCGATAGGCGAGCACGGTCAGGTCCTCGGCTTCCATCCGCGCCTTGACCGCCGCAAGCTCATCCGGCGCGATGTGCATGCCCGCGGGGTCGTTCAGGGGCAGCGACGGCTGCGCCAGTACCGGCGCGATCACCGCGGGTTCGAGCATCATCGACAATGCGAAATTGCCGGTGAAGCACATGCCGATCGCGCCCACGCCCTTGCCGCCGCATTCCTTGTGCGCCTGTGCCGCCAGCGCGCGGAGCCACTGCGTCGCGGGCGAGCTTTCATTGGACTGGAAGGCCCGAAACTGGCGGCTGATGCAGCCGCCGATCATCGTGAACAACATGCGGGGCGCTCGCGGCACCGCGCCGTCCTTGCCGAAGATATGCGGCATATAGACGGTGAAACCCGCATCAGCGACCCAGCGGGCGAAGCGCGCGACATGCGGGCTGATGCCGGGCATTTCGGTCATCACGATCACCGCGGGGCCGCTGCCCATCGTATAGACGCGATGCTTGCGGCCGAGCAGCGCGATCTCGCGATGGTCGAAATCGTCGAGCGGATCGTCTTGGGTAAGCGGGTGCATCGTCATGGATTTCTCCCCCGAGGCGAGGCTAACGATGCAGGACGGCGAGTCAAACCCTCTCCCCTTGAGGGAGAGGGATGCGAAGCCTTGGCAGCTTGCTGCCTAGGCGTAGCTGGGAGAGGGGTTGCGCCCTCTCGATGGCGCACAGCCCCCTCTCCCGCAAGGGGAGAGGGGTTTATTGCGCTTCCGTGCGCTCATCCCTAAATCCCCCCCTATGACCACACCGCCGATCACCGAACTCACCACGCGCGCGCGCGACGTGTTCCGGCTGGTCGTCGACGCCTATCTGGAGACTGGCCAGCCCGTCGGCTCGCGCACGCTGTCAAAGCTTGCGGCGCTCAACCTGTCGCCCGCATCGATCCGCAACGTGATGCAGGATCTCGAAGAATATGGACTGCTCGCCAGCCCGCACACCAGCGCCGGCCGCCTGCCGACCGAGCAGGGGCTGCGCCTCTTCGTCGACGGGATGATGCAGGTCGCCGAACCCTCGGCAGAGGACCGCGCGCAGATCGAGGCGAGCCTGTCCGAAGGCGGCCCGATCGAAAGCGCGCTGGCGCAGGCGACCTCGGCGCTGTCGGGGCTGTCGGCGTGCGCGGGCCTCGTGCTCGTTCCCAAGCATGAGCGCGTGCTGAAACAGCTGGCCTTCGTGCCGCTGTCGGCCAACCAGTCGCTCGTCGTGCTCGTCGCCGGCGACGGGACGGTCGAGAATCGCGTCATCGACATTCCCGCCGGGCTCGCCCCGTCGGCGCTTGTCGAGGCGGGCAATTATATCTCGGCGACACTGTCCGGGCTGACGCTGACCGAAGCGATGGCGCGCGTGCGCCGCGAGATCGAGGCCGAACGGATCGCGATCGACCGGGCAGCACAGGATCTGGTGTCGCGCGGCCTCGCCATCTGGTCGTCCGACGGCGCCGACCGCCCGGTGCTGATTGTGCGCGGGCAGGCAAATCTGCTCGACGACAGCGCGGTCGGCGACCTCGACCGCGTGCGCCAGCTTCTCGACGAACTCGAAACCAAGCAGGATATCGCGCAGCTGCTCGACAGCGCGCGCGACGGCGCCGCGACCCGCATTTTCATCGGGTCGGAGAATAAATTATTCTCGCTTTCGGGCTCGTCCGTGATAGCGGCGCCCTATCGCGGATCGGACGGCCGCGTGGTGGGTGTCGTGGGCGTGATCGGTCCGACGCGCTTGAACTATGCCCGCATCGTTCCCATGGTGGATTTCACCGCACAATCGCTCTCCAGACTGATACGATAGGTTTATGACGAACATCGAAAACGACACGCCCGTCGACGACGGCGCGAATACCGAAACCGAAACTGCCGAAACCGCGGCACCCGAAAGCGTGAACGACGAAGTCGCCCAGCTCGCCGAACAGATCGCCGCGCTTCAGCAGGACCTGCTCTATGCGCGTGCCGAGACGCAGAATGTCACGCGCCGCAAGGACAAGGAAATCGCCGACGCGCACGCCTATGCGTCGACCAAATTCGCGCGCGACATCTTGTCGGTCGCCGACAATCTCGGCCGCGCGCTCGCGGCACTCAGCGACGAACAGCGCGCCGACGAAGGCATCAAGCCGCTGATCACGGGGCTCGAAGCCACCGAGCGCGAACTGCTCAGCGTCTTCGAACGCAACGGCATCACGCGCATCGCCGCGATCGGTCTGCCGCTCGACCCGAACCAGCATCAGGCGATGCTCGAAATCCCGAGCGACAAGGAACCCGGCACGATCGTGCAGGAAATGCAGGCGGGCTATATGATGAAGGACCGCCTGCTGCGCCCTGCGATGGTGGGCGTCGCGAAGGCGGGATAACCAAAGCATCTCAAGATCAGCGTGTATTCCCGCGAAGGCGGGGATCCATCTTCCGATCGCTGAATTTCGATACGGCAGGTGATGGGCCCCCGCCTTCGCGGGGGCACACGGTCTTTGTCCGTGGCGCTAAGCCGCCTTGCGGAGCTTCGCGAGCTTCTTCAGCACCATCTCGCGCTTCAGCCGCGACAGATGGTCGATGAAGAGAATGCCCTCCAGATGGTCGTGCTCATGCTGGATGCACGTCGCCATCAGCCCGGTCATGCGTTCCTGATGATGCTTTCCGTCCGCGTCCTGCCAGTCGACGGTAACCTCGGCGGGGCGGGTCACATCGGCATATTGTTCGGGGACCGACAGGCAGCCTTCCTGATAGACGCTATGCTCCTCACTCTCGTCCGAAAAGACGGGATTGATGAACACGCGCGGCTCGCGGATCACCTTCTTGCCCTCTTCGTCCTCGGGATCGGGTTCCTGCAGGTCGATGACGAGAATGCGCTTCGCCACCCCGACCTGGATCGCGGCCAGCCCGATGCCGGGCGCGTCGTACATCGTCTCGAACATGTCGGCGACAAGCTGCTTCAGCTCGGCATCGAAGGTTTCCACGGGCTTGGAAATGACGCGCAGCCGGGGGTCCGGGGTCTCTATGATGGGTAGGATGGCCATGGCGTGCAGGTATGAACTCCGATGCCCGGCGTCAACCCACCGGTCGCCGCGCCCGCAGCGCCTGCGCCAGCGTGCCTTCGTCGAGATAATCGAGCTCGCCGCCGACCGGCAGACCATGCGCAAGCTGCGTCAGCCGTACCGGATAGCCTTCGAGCCGTTCGGCGAGATAATGCGCCGTCGTCTGCCCCTCCAGCGTCGCGTTCATCGCGAGCACGACCTCGTCGGTCCCGCCCGCGGCGACGCGCGCCACCAAAGCGTCGATGCTGAGATCCTGCGGCCGCACGCCTTCCAGCGCTGACAGCCGGCCACCGAGGACATGATATTTGCCGGGGAAGAGCCGCGATTTGTCGAGCGCCCAGAGGTCGGAGACCTCCTCAACGACGCACAGGCTGCGCGCATCGCGGCGCGGGTCGGCGCAGATCGCGCAGGGGTCTTGCGTGTCGATATTGCCGCAGATCGTGCAGGTGACGAGCCGTTCGGACACCGTCTGGAGCGCCGCGAGCAACGGCGCGAAGCTGCTCTCGCGCTTCTTCATCAGATGCAGCACCGCGCGCCGCGCGGAGCGCGGGCCGAGCCCCGGCAGGCGGGCGAGTTGCTGGACGAGGGCTTCGATTTCGGTGGAGGCCATGGGGCGGTGGTAGTGGGTGTGCAAGACATGCACAATATTCCCCGTGTTCCTGCGAAGGCAGGAACCCATCTCAGGACGGTGCAAGCTGGAACCGGCGGGAGATGGGCCCCTGCCTTCGCAGGGGCACCGCGCTTGATGGGCTTGAATGTCGCGCCGCCGTCCGCCAAAGCCGCAGCCCATGCGCATCGCCTTCATGGGAACGCCGCCCTTCGCGGTGCCGACGCTCGCCGCGCTCCACGCGGCGGGGCACGACATCGTGGCGGTATACAGCCAGCCCCCCCGCCCCGCGCAGCGCGGCAAGAAATTGCACAAGAGCCCGGTGCAGGTCTGGGCTGAGGAACACAGCCTGCCCGTCCGCACTCCGCGGAGCCTGAAGATTGAAGAAGCACAGGCCGAATTCGCTGCACTCGACCTCGACGTCGCGGTGGTCGCCGCTTACGGTCTGATCCTGCCGCAGGCGATCCTCGATGCGCCGCGCGAAGGCTGCCTCAACGTCCATGGCTCGATCCTGCCGCGCTGGCGCGGCGCGGCACCGGTGCAGCGCGCGATCCTTGCGGGCGATGCCGAAACGGGGGTGACGATCATGCAGATGGACGCCGGACTCGACACCGGGGCGATGCGACTGATCGAAACGACGCCGGTGGGACGCAAGAGCGCCGGCGTGCTGACGCACGAGCTCGCCGAGATGGGCGCGCTGATGATGCGGCGCGTGCTGAGCGAACTCCACGCCTTCCAACCCGAACCGCAGCCCGACGACGGCGTCACCTATGCCGCCAAGATCGACAAGAGCGAGGCGCGGCTCGATTTCCTGACCAGCGCGGTGCAGGTCGAACGGCAGATACGCGCCTTTAACCCCGTGCCGGGCGCCTTCTTCGAACTGGAGGGCGAACGCTACAAGATTCTCGCGGCCGAGGTCGTCCACCCGTCAGACACGATTGCGGGCGCAGCCCCCGGCATCGCGCTCGACGACGCGCTGACCGTCGCGTGCAACCCCGGCGCGATCCGCGCGACGCGCATTCAGCGCGCGGGAAAGCCCGCGATGGACGCCGCCGAATTGCTCCGCGGGCGGGCGATTCCGAAAGGCACGCGCCTCGCATGATTCCCTCTCCCCTGACGGGGAAAGGGCTTACCTTATCTCGACTTCGCTCGACACGAACGGCTAAGGGCCGGCGATGACAAGATTTGCCCTCACCATCGAATTTGACGGCCGCCCCTATATGGGCTGGCAGCGACAGGCGCACGGCCCCAGCGTGCAGCAGGCGATCGAGGAAGCAATTCACCGCTTCACTGCCGAGAATGCGCAGGTGTTCAGCGCCGGGCGCACCGACGCCGGTGTCCATGCCATCGCGATGCGCGCGCATGTCGACATCGAAAAGCCGCTGACCCCGTTCAAGCTGACCGAGGCGCTGAATGCGCAGCTCCGCCCCGCGCCGATAGCGATCGTCGGGTGCGAGATCGTGCCGGGCGACTGGCACGCGCGCTTCGCCTGCATCGGACGCGCCTATGAGTATCGCATCGTCAACCGCCGCGCGCCGCTGACCTGGGACAAGGGCCTGTCGTGGCAGGTCGCGCGGCCGCTCGACACCGACGCGATGCACGCGGCGGCGCAGCAGCTGATCGGCCTCCATGATTTCACGACCTTCCGCTCGGCGCATTGCCAGTCGCAAAGTCCGGTGAAGACGCTCGACAAGCTGACCGTCACCCGCCACGGCGAGGAAGTGATCATCGAAGCCGCGGCGCGCAGCTTCCTGCATCATCAGGTGCGCTCGATGGTCGGCAGCCTGACGCTGGTCGGTCACGGCAAATGGTCGGCACGCGATCTGAAGGCCGCGCTGGAAGCGGCGGATCGGAATGCGCTGGGGCTGAATGCGCCGCCCGACGGGCTCTATTTCGTGAGTGCAACTTACCCTTGATGCCCTCTCCCCTTGGGGGAGAGGGCAGCGAGACTTGCGAACTTGTTCGCTAGTCGCAGCGGGTGAGGGTCTGTTGCGTCAAGCGCAGCCCTCAAGCACAGCCCTCACCCAGCTTCGGCTAGGCGGCGAACCGCCAAGCCTCCGCATCCCTCGCCCCCAAGGGGAGAGGAGCAAACGAAAAAGGGCGGCCCTACCAGACCGCCCTTTCCTTCATCGCTGTGGACGCGATTACACTTTTTCGGCGTAGTAGAGCGGCGCATGCTCGTTGAGTATCTGGAGGATCTTCGCCTGCGCGGTCTTTTCGTCGCTTTCTTCCATCGCGCCCAGTTCGCGCGCAAGGCGGCTCGAGGCCGCTTCGAAGATCTGGCGCTCCGAATAGCTCTGTTCGGGCTGGTCGTCGGCACGGAACAGGTCGCGCGTCACTTCGGCGATCGACACGAGGTCGCCCGAATTGATCTTCGCTTCATATTCCTGCGCGCGGCGCGACCACATGGTGCGCTTGACCTTCGGCTTGGTGGTCAGGACCTGCAGCGCTTCCTTCAGCGTCTTGTCCGACGACAGCTTGCGCATGCCGACGCCTTCGGCCTTGTTCGTTGGAACGCGAAGGGTCATCTTTTCCTTTTCGAAACGAAGAACATAGAGTTCCAGCTGCATGCCGGCGATTTCGGACTTTTGCAGCTCGATGACGCGCCCCACGCCATGCTTCGGATAAACTACATAATCACCGACTTCGAAAACGGGGGTGCTTGCGGACATTCAAGTTCCTTTCAGTGACCTTGTCGGGGACGGGGAAGCGCGTGAACAACTCTATATCCGGCCCTCTATCGGAGGGGGATCGGGCTGGTAGGGCGGCGCTAGCCAATCAGCGTGACAAGGAATGGGCTCCATCGGAAACGCCAAGCGTGCCCCCGGCCCGGCGGCGGGAAGAGGCACAATGTCGGCGTGTTGATATTTATTATAACAGATTCGCAACAAAATTGCCACCCCCGCACGGAAATGCGCGGGTCGGCACCTTGACGGCTCCTCACACCCGTTTCAGGTTGAAACGAAACTCGAGATAGGGAGCGGTTATGAAGGATCAAGTCTGGTGGGTCACCGGGGCATCGTCGGGCATCGGCGCGGCGCTCGCCAAGGCGCTGGCGGCGCGCGGCGCGAAGCTGATCCTGTCGGGGCGAAACATCGCCGCGCTCGAGGCGGTCGCCGCCGAATGCGCGACCGAGACGCTGATCCTCCCGTTCGAGGCGACCGACTATGCCGCCCTCCCCGCGATCGCGCGGCAGGCCTGGGCTTGGCAGGGGCGCATCGACGGCCTCATCAACAACGCGGGTATTTCGCAGCGCAGCCTCGCGATCGAAACCGACTTTTCGGTTTACGAGCGGATCGTCGCGGTCGACCTGCTCGCCCCCATCGCGCTCACCCAGCAATTGCTGCCGCGCATGGTCGGCGCCGGCGGCGGGCAGATCGTCGCCATATCGAGCGTCGCGGGCATAGCGGGCGTGCCGCTGCGCAGCGCCTATTCGGCGGCGAAGCACGGCATCATCGGCTATCATGACGCGGTGCGCGCCGAAAATGAGCATCTGGGGCTGAAAGTCCTCGTGGTCGCGCCGGGTTCGGTGCGCACCGACGTCAGCCGCAACGCGCTGAACGCCGACGGCAGCGTCCGCGGCACGAGCGACGCGGCGATCGAGAACGGCCTGTCACCCGATGACGCCGCCGCGCAGATGCTTGCCGCCGTCGATGCGGGCACGCGCGAGCTGGTCGTCGCCGAGGGGATGGAAGCATCCATCCCTGAGCTGCGCCGCACCAACCCCGACGCGCTGTTCGACCGGATGAGCGCGATGGTGCAAGCGGGCTATGCGGCGCAGATGAAGGCGACGAGCGCTTCATGAGCGGCCGCTAGCGACCGGAAGTGGACCCAGTAATCCTCGTCACCCCGGACTTGATCCGGGGTCCCGCTTGATGCCGAAGACCGGTCGACGCCTCAAAAAGCGGGATCCCGGGTCAAGCCCGGGATGACGGAAGTGAGAGCGTGCTATGTCCGCTCACCCACCCCAAAGCCGACAAGAAAAAGCCCCGCCGGATCGCTCCGGCGGGGCTTTGTTTTGCCCGCAGGCGGCTTGGCTTATGCCGCGCCGTGCGCCAGCGCCGCGAGGAGCAGGATCGCCACGATGTTGGTGATCTTGATCATCGGGTTGACCGCCGGACCCGCGGTATCCTTGTACGGATCGCCGACGGTGTCGCCGGTCACCGCGGCCTTATGGGCCTCGCTGCCCTTGCCGCCATGGTTGCCGTCCTCGATATATTTCTTCGCATTGTCCCATGCGCCGCCGCCCGAGGTCATCGAGATGGCGACGAACAGCCCGCCGACAATCACGCCGAGCAGGAGCGCGCCGAGTGCTTCAAGCGCCGCGGCTGGCCCCGCAACCGCGCGGATCACGAAGAACACCACGATCGGCGCAAGCACCGGCAGCAAGCTGGGCACGATCATTTCCTTGATCGCCGCCTTGGTCACGAGGTCGACGGTGCGGGCGTAGTCGGGGCGGCTGGTGCCGTCCATGATGCCCTTGTTGTTCGCGAACTGGTCGCGCACATCCTTCACCACATCGCCCGCCGCGCGGCCGACCGCGGTCATGCCCATCGCACCGAACAGGTACGGCAGGAGCGCGCCGAGCAGCAGTCCGACGATGACGTAAGGCGACGACAGTGAGAAGGTCAGCGGCGCGTCGAGTCCGAGCACCGCCGAATATTCGGCGATGTCGGCGGTATAGGTGCCGAACAGCACCAATGCCGCGAGACCCGCCGACCCGATGGCATAGCCCTTGGTCACCGCCTTGGTCGTGTTGCCCACCGCATCGAGCAGGTCGGTCTTTTCGCGTACGCTGTCATCGAGGCCCGCCATTTCGGCGATGCCGCCGGCATTGTCGGTGACGGGGCCATAAGCGTCGAGCGCGACGACCATGCCCGCGAGCGCAAGCATCGCGGTGGCGCCGAAGGCGATGCCGATGATGCCCGCGGTCTGGTAAGCGACGATGATGCCGACGCAGATGACGAGCGTCGGCAGCGCGGTCGATTCAAGGCTGATGGCGAGGCCCTGGATCACATTGGTGCCATGACCCGTTTCCGAAGCCTTGGCGATCGAGCGCACCGGACGATAGTTGGTGCCGGTGTAATATTCGGTGATCCAGATGATCAGCCCGGTGATGACGAGGCCGAGCAGCGAGCAGAAAAACAGATCTTCGCCGTTGAAGTCGGTGCCGGCGATATTCGCGCTCATGTCGCCGAGCGCATATTGGGTCGAGAACCAGATCGCCGGGATCGAGAGCACCGCGGTGACGAGGAAGCCCTTGTACATCGCGCCCATCACGTTCGTCCCGCTGCCGAGACGCACGAAGTAGGTGCCGATGATCGAGGTGATGATGCACACGCCGCCCATGAGCAGCGGCAGCGTCATCAGCGGCACCAGCATGTCGCCCGCGCTTTTCAAAAGCAGCGCGATCAGCACCATCGTGGCACCGACGGTGACGACATAGGTTTCGAACAGGTCGGCCGCCATGCCGGCGCAGTCGCCGACGTTATCGCCGACGTTATCGGCGATCACCGCGGGGTTGCGCGGATCGTCCTCGGGAATTCCGGCCTCGACCTTGCCGACGAGATCGGCGCCGACGTCGGCGGCCTTGGTGAAGATGCCGCCGCCAAGGCGCGCGAAGATCGAGATCAGCGAGGCGCCGAAAGCAAGCGCGACAAGCGCGTCGACCACGGTGCGGTCATCGCCGCCGACCGTATAGCCACCGGGCCCGGTCAGATACCAGAAGAAGACCGAGATCGCGAGGAGCGCAAGGCCCGCCACCAGCATGCCGGTGATCGCGCCGGCGCGGAACGCCATGGTCAGGCCCGCCTGCAGTCCGGTCTGCGCCGCCGCCGCGGTGCGGACATTGGCTTTTACCGAAATGTTCATGCCGACGAAGCCGGCGACGCCCGACAGGACGGCGCCGATAACGAAGCCGGTCGCCGAGATCGGGCCGAGAAACAGCCCGACGAGAATGGCGACGACGACGCCGACGATGGCGATGGTGCGATATTGGCGGCCCAGATAGGCCTTGGCGCCTTCCTGGATGGCGCCGGCGATTTCCTGCATCTTCTCATTACCGGCGGAAGCGCTGAGCACCTGCCGCGAGGTAATGAACCCATAGAGCACGGCCAAAAGACCGCACGCTATCGCGATCAGAGTCGGATAACTATTGGCAGGATTCATGCGTGACTATTCCTTCCCATGAGAAGGGCGACGCAGAAGATAGCAGTCGAGCACGTCCGACTTATTGATGCCGGTTCGCTCTCTCCCCTGATGCGACCGCCCCAAATTTGGACGCCGAGTTATGGGAAGAAAGAAAGCCAAGGGCAAGCCCGGTTATTCGCCGCTTTTGCGGGGCTTTCGCGTCAGTGCATGAAACCGAGCCGCTCGGGCGGCGCAATGCTCTGCGCACGGTGGGTGAGCATGATTCCGTCCCCCACCCCGGCGTGGCCGATCGGGGTCACCGCGACGTTCAGCGCCGCCGCGATCGCGCGAATGTCGTTCGCCGAGCCCGGGTCGGCGGCGAACAGCAGCTGATAATCGTCGCCCGCCGTCGCGGCGGCAAGCCGCGTGTCGAGTACATCGGGCCGCACCGCGAGCAGCGCCGCCGACAGCGGGATCGTCTCGAGCATGATGCCCAGTTCGCACCCGCTCGCCTCCGCCATCCGCTGCGCGTCGATCAGCAGGCCGTCGGACACGTCCATCATCGCATGGACAAGGCGCGCGACCGCCTGCCCGAAACCCAGCTGCGGTTCCGGCCGCTTATAGGCGCCAAGGCAGATCTCGTTCGCATCGACCTGTCCCAGCCGCATCGCGAGCCCGAGCCCGGCGTCGCCGATGGTCCCTGTGACCCAGATCTGGTCGCCCGGCCGAACCCCGCTTCGCGCCGGTGCCCCCGTCGCGGGCGCCTTGCCGATCGCGGTCAGCCCGAAGCTGCGCGGCGCGCCCGCCGGAATGCCGACGGTATCGCCCCCGAGCAGCGGCACTTCGTACCGGCGCAGCACTTCGCCCAAACCGCGGACGAACGCCGCGTCCCAATGTTCGTCGCCAGTCAGGCTGTAACCGACGAGCACGCCGAGCGGCGCCGCCCCCTTGGCGGCGAGATCGGATAGATTCACCGCGGCGAGCTTCCACGCGACATCCTGCGGCCGTTCGTCGGGAAGGAAATGAATGCCCTCGACGATCATGTCGTGGGTGAGGACGAGGTCGCCCAGCACCGCCGCATCGTCGGCGAGGCCGCGCGCGGCGGGATCGGTCGCGATGCTTCGCAGGCGGGCGATGAAATCGGCTTCGCTCATATTTCCCTCTCGTTCGAGGGATGCTCTCTGTCCGTTCGTGTCGAGCGAAGTCGAGACACCCATCGCCATAGCGCCAAGCCGAGGGGCATCTCGACTTCGCTCGATGCGAACGGATATCCTATGCGCTGGTTCCCCGCACATTCTTGCCGATCGCGTCGAGCAGGCCATTCGCGAACCCCGCCTCGCGCCCGTCGAAAAACGCCTTGGCGACATCGACATATTCGCTGACCACCGCACCCACCGGCACGTCGCCGCGCGCGATCAGTTCATAGGTGCCGGCGCGCAGGATCGCCTTCATCGTGCGGTCGAGCCGGTCCATCGTCCAGCCGCTGGCGAGCCGCGCGACGATCGCCGCGTCGATCTCTTCGGCGCGCGCCAGCGTGCCCTTGACGATATCGTCGAAGAAAGCGGTATCGGCGTCCGCATATTCCTCGTCCTCGATCGTCGCGCCGATGCGGTGCTGATGAAATTCATGGATCAGCTTGGCGACCGGAGTGCCCTCCATCTCATGCTGATAGAGCGCCTGGACGGCGGCGAGACGGGCGGCGGAGCGGGACTGGGCGCGTTTGTTCATGGCTTTTCTACTTTAAACGATTCTGGACGCTGAGCGCATGGGCGGGAAGCCCCTCGGCGCCCGCGAGCGCGACCGCGGCGGGACCGATCGCGGCGAGGCTCGCCTCGTCGAGCGCGAGGAAGCTGGTGCGCTTCATGAAGTCGGTGACCGACAGCCCGCTCGAAAAGCGCGCGCGGCGTCCGGTGGGAAGGACATGGTTCGGGCCCGCGACATAATCGCCTATGGCCTCCGGCGTCTGGCGGCCGAGGAAGACCGATCCGGCATGGCGCACCTTGGCGAACAGCGCGTCGGCTTGAGCCGCATCCACCGCGAGTTCGAGATGTTCGGGCGCGAGCCGGTCGCACAGCGGGATCGCATCGGCGAGCGTCGGCACGACGATCACCGCGCCATTGTCGGCCCAGCTCGCCTGCATCGTCGCCGCGGTCGACAGCGTCGGGATGACGTGCGCGACCGCCGCCGCCACCGTATCGGCGAAATCGCCATCGTCAGTGAACAGGATCGACTGGCTTGTCGGGTCGTGCTCGGCCTGACTCAAAAGGTCGGCGGCGATGACATGCGGTTCGTTCTTCGCGTCGGCGACGACGACGATCTCGCTCGGTCCCGCGACCATGTCGATCCCCACTACGCCGTAGAGCTGGCGCTTCGCTTCGGCGACCCATGCGTTACCGGGGCCGGTCACGACATCGACCGGCGCGATGCGGTTCGTGCCATAGGCGAGCGCCGCGATCGCCTGCGCGCCGCCGACGCGCCAGATTTCGTCGACCCCGCCGATATGCGCCGCGGCCATCACGACCGGATTGACCTCACCGCCCGGCGTCGGGGTCATCATCACGATGCGTTCGGCCCCCGCGACCTTGGCGGGAAGGATGTTCATCAGCACCGACGAGGGATAGGCGGCGCGCCCGCCGGGAACATAGACCCCCGCCGCATCGACCCCGCGCCAGCGTGCGCCAAGCCGCGCGCCCGCCGTGTCGCGATAGTCGCGGTCCTCGGGAAGCTGCGCAGCATGATAGGCGCGGATGCGTTCCGCCGCGAGGTTCAGCGCGTCGCGAAGTTCGGGGGCGAGCGCTTCGTAGGCGGCGGCGCATTCCTGCTTCGAGATGCTCCAGCCGCTCGCATTCAAATCGAAGCGGTCGAACTTCGCGGTATAGTCGGCAAGCGCCGCGTCGCCTTCCGCCTTCACCCGCGCGATGATCGCGGCGACGTCGGCCGACACGTCGGATGCGCTCTCGCGCCGGTCATCGACCAGCGCGTCGAACTCGGCCGCAAAGCCCGGATCGGAAGCGTCAAGCCGCCGCATCGGCTACGGCCTCGCGGAACTTTTCGACCAGCGCGGGCACTTCGGCCGAGCGCAGCTTGAACGCCGCGCGGTTGACGATCAGCCGCGCCGACACCTCGCTTATGATCGTCTGCTCGGCGAGCGCATTTTCGACGAGCGTGCGCCCGGTCGAGACGAGATCGACGATGTGCGAGGCAAGGCCCAGCTTCGGCGCGATCTCCATCGCGCCGTTCAATTTGATGCACTCGGCCTGGATGCCCTGCGCCTCGAACCAGCGGCGCGTCGTTCCGGGATATTTGGTCGCGACGCGGATATGGCTTTCGCCGAGCCCCGGCGGCGCGCTGCCCTCGGGCCCCGCGAGCGACAGGCGGCAATGGCCAATGCCGAGGTCGACCGGCGCATAAAGCTCGCTGTAGTCGAACTCGTCGACGACGTCCGACCCGACGATGCCGAGCTGCGCCGCGCCATGCGCGACGAAGGTCGCGACGTCGAAGGCGCGCACGCGGATCAGCGAGATATGCGGCTGATTCGTCCCGAAAACTAACGCTCTGCTTTTCTTGTCGAAAAACTCGTCGGAAGGCTCTATTCCGACACGCGCGAGCAAGGGCAGCGCCTCATCGAGAATGCGCCCCTTCGGGATGGCAAAGATGATCGGTTCGGACATAGGATTGCGCGCCCATAAGCGGCGAGAGGAAAAAGGGCAATGAGCGACCGCTACGAGTTCATCGACATGGCCGAAACCGGCCCCAAGGCCGTCCGCACCGCTTTCGCCAATCAGGTCGCCTATTGCCGCCACAATGACGCGCGGGTCACCGCCCGCGTCGTCGCGGCGCTGGGATCGCTGCTCGACAAGCCGACAAGCGAATTCGCGCGCCGCATCGCAGACTGGCAGGGCCCGCCGCTTGCCGATGCGCTGCCGCTGCGCGCCGCCGGCGGAATTCACGCGCTCCACCTGTCCGAAACGGCGCATGAACTCGCCCCCATCTATGCCGATGCGGAGGATATCAACGACGAAGCCGTCATCGCCGGCGTCGTCCGCCGCCACGACGCCGCGCTCCTCCCGTGGCTCAATGGCCCGCCGCAGACGAACGAGGCCGGCCGCTCGTCGAACTTCATCGCCGCGATGCTCTGGCTCGCCGACCGGGGCCTGCCGCCGCGCTTCGAATGCCTCGAGATCGGGTCGAGCGCGGGGATCAATCTGATGATCGACCGCTATCATTACGACCTTGGCGGCGTACATGTCGGGCCGCAGCCGGGCGCGATGGCCTTCACCCCCGACTGGCGCGGTGATCACCCGCCGATGCACAAGATCGAAATCACGAGCCTGAAGGGCTGCGACGTCGCGCCCGTGGACCTGACCGATCCGGCGCAGGCGCTGCGGCTCAAGGCCTATATCTGGCCCGAACATACCATTCGCTTCGCGCGCATGGCGGCCGCGATCGCCGCGGCGCATGAGGCAAAGCCCGATCTCGTCCATGCCCACGCCGCCGATTTCGTCGAGGCCGAGCTCGCCAAGCCACAGGCAGCGGGCACGACGCGCGTGCTGATGCACTCGATCGTCTGGCAATATGTCCCCGCCGACCAGCAGGCGCGTGTCACCGCCGCGATGGAAGCCGCAGGCGCGAAGGCGACGGCCGAGCGCCCACTGGCGTGGATCGCGCTTGAGGCGAACCGGACGGTGCACCATCATGAACTGGTGGTGCGATATTGGCCGGGCGGCGGCACGGCGCGAAAACTGGCGCACGCGCATGCCCATGGCGCATGGGTCCAGTGGCTGGGGTAGATTGGCTCGAGCGTCAGCCTTGGGATGGAGAGCGGACGTTCACTCACCTCTTTCGTCATCCCGGGCTTGACCCGGGATCCCGCTTTTTTTCGACGCAAGACCAGATTTCAGCATCAAGCGGGACCCCGGATCAAGTCCGGGGTGACGAGGATTGATGGGTCCGCTTCCGGCCGAAACCCGCCGCCCCATACACTCAGAGTCGCGCCTCCAGCCGCGCCAGCAGCGCCTGCACCGGCGTCACTGCCGGCGCTTGCCATCCTGCCTCCAGCACCGCCACGCGCTCGAACAGGCGCTCGCTCGCGGC